>NZ_VATK01000008.1 GCF_006546985.1 Bacillus sp. 03113 | reverse complement strand
ATGGGCAGCGATCATAGCTGGTGCAAGATTATCTGAAAACGTCACATTAGAAGAAACTGAGCGTCTTTTGGATATTGCTAATCATTACTGTCCTTTATAATAAATACAACCTTATTCCACAAAAGGGCGCAATTCTGTAGCAAGAATGCGCTCTTATTTAATGTTAAGGCTATTTAATAGAATAGGATATTTAGGTTAAAATTGGTGTGTATTAAGTTTGTTGAAGAAGAAGTATTTACTGTTTAGTCTATTAAGTAATACTCAATAATAAGATGAGAGGACGTGGTAAAAATGATTAAGAAAAAACTTTGTGAAAAAATTATGGTTTTTGAGATAGTTATAAATAAGAAAGAGGTTTTCAATAATGGAGAATTTATTAAAGGAACAATTTTTAGACTTTAACTTGCTAAAAAAATATACTAATAAACCAGAACTCTATGCAAAGGGGGATAGTTTATTTTGGAATGACCCATATATTTCGGATAGGATGTTAGAAAATCATTTGAATCCTGAAACAGATGGGGCTAGTAGAAATAAAAATGAAATTGAAAAAACTGTAGAATATTTGCATAAAACGATGAATTTAAAGTTCGGAAGTAAATTGTTAGATATAGGTTGTGGGCCTGGTCTTTATGCTCAAAGATTCCATGAACTTGGCTACAACGTTATTGGCATCGATTACTCAAAAAGGTCAATTAATTATGCAAAAGATCAAGCTTTAAAAAACAATCAGAGTATAAAATATATATATGGTGATTATACAGAGGTTGAGTTTGAAAAAGGTTTAGATGCTGCTGTCTTAATTTACGGTGACTATTGTGTTCTTACACCAGAAAACAGAAAAAAATTATTGCAAAAAGTTTACGATTCTCTTAACTCAAATGGTTATTTTATATTCGATGTTTCAACGCCTACACATAGGAAAAAAGTAAGGTTACAAAATTCTTGGTACTATAGCGAAGGTGGTTTCTGGAAAGGAAGTAAGCATCTAGTACTTGAGCAAGGGTTCAATTATGATGGTGATTTACATTTAGACCAATTTATAGTGATTGAACATGATGGTACTACGTCTATTTACAGAAATTGGTTTCAAGACTTTACTAAAAAAACAATATTAAATGAGATTGAAACTAATACTAGTTTCAATGTAGAAAATATTTGGAGTGATCTAAAGGGAACACCTTATGATAATTCCACTGATTGGATAGGTATTGTTTGTAAAAAATAGTTCATCGATAATGAGTATTAAAGTATAAAGATCTTCTGCAATCGGGGTGCTATCCTTGAACAAGGATAAGCGCTCATTTTTCATTTAATGGAATAAGACTTCAAAAAAACTGGATATTTATGCTAAAATGAGAAAAAAGGGGGAATAGTTTGAAAATAAAGAAATGGGCAATTAGTGGTACGATAATATTATTCGTAATACTCACAGCTATATATTATTTTAATGAGAATTATGTAAAAGAAGTTCCTTTATATAAACAGACTGACTTTAATACTGTAAACAGTAAAGAAAGTTGGAAATTATTTAGAAAAGAGTTAAACATTTCAAAGGAAAATACAAAAATTGAAAACTTTCAATTAATTCTTGATAAAGATAACAAAATATACTCTGTTAAATTTGATTTAGTTGACAAAGATAATGATAAATTTACAATTTATCATTATACAAACTGTTTTTCTTGTGAATTAAAGGAAGAAAATAAAATTAACATTAGCAAAAGTATAGTAAGTGAATGGCTACAATATGATAAATTAGTGAATGCTGATAGTCTTTTTTCAGTACTCGATACTTTAAATCAAAAAGATTTTTTTGATAAAAGTAAATTTGAATACAAACTAATCATTTCATCTGGTTGGAATGAAGAGAGCTACTTAGTAGATGATTATTACCTTTTAGAGAATAAAAGTCTACAAAAAATCGATAATGCAGGTCCCAAAACAGTGTCTTCAGGCTTTAACTTGCAAGTAATAGGAAGTGACGGTCCTGAGAGTTTTAGTACAGACATAGAAACAACTAAATTTGTCTTCATTGATAACTATTTAGAGTAGCAATTATAGAATATTTTCGTGATTGTTCTTCAACTAACGGGCGCAATTCCGCAGCAAGAATTGTGCACTTTCTTTATGTTAAGGGACAGATAATTGAATAACACTTGGTAGTATAATTGGATATTTAAGTTATAATAATTAGAGATTGTGAAGGATTGTACTTATAGTAACGTGCCGGTTAGCACAGAAATACTTTCTAAATTAAGTTATCAGAATCATAATGCAAAAAAAGAGAGGGAATCTTCCCCCTCAATAAGGTTATTGATTAAAGATAAATTCTTCCTGATATTTTCTTTGACTATTCTTTCTGTCTTCTTTAGTCCATGTGACTACAACTTTCAACTTTGTAGCTTTAGTTGACAAAGGAAAATTATTATGATGAAAAGAAGGAGTCAAGAGTCTGTTAGACTCTGTAGTAAAGAGTTCGTACTCAGTTTTTATATTTGGTTCATCTCTATAGGCCTCTATTCTAACCAAGTTTACATTTTTATCACCGATATTCTTGATGTCCATACTGTAAACATTGTATATGTCGGGCCTATCCGATTTATTTTCTTTTTGATTCTCGCTGTCTGCTTTCCCAATAATCACATTCCATTGATCAGATGCAATACTGGAAGGCAGTCTTCCCAATGAGGATGCAAGTGTACTGATGTGACTAAAAGTCAAAAGAATACTAAAGGGTACAATTAGAAGTTTCAATTTTCTAAGCATGGCATTATCCTCCATTTTTTATTTTTAGGATAAGTAAAGGAGGATTAATTTATTCATATGGATGTGTCCTTTAATACTAATTGGATTTAGTTTGTTAGAAAATAGAAAGGGAGCTATGCTTTAAGGATGAGTAGTACTAATTCTTATGAAGTAAAGTGCACTTGAGTTGAAGAAGGAACTATTCTGAACCATCTAGAAATAATGACTGTAATAAATATAGATGAAGGAGGTATTTTTTTATAGAAAAGATACCTGTTAAAACTTTAAAGAAAATAGAAGAGGACATTGATAAAAATGATTTAGGGAAAGCAAGAGATAGACTGCATGGGTTAATTTCAACCTATCCAAATGAATTAGAACTCCGTAGAAAGTTAGGAGATATCTACTCTGAATTAAAATATCCTTCAATGGCCGGCCGATACTGGTATTTAGAAATGAATAAGACACCTGAAATGGTAAAAGCGTGTATTCAGTTCGAAAAATCTATGGGGAACGATCCTATTAGAGTAGCAAGAGCTCTAAAATTTAAAGGCGATAGAGAAATTTTAAAAAGATTGCAATTAGATCAAGTAATTTCCCCTATACAAAATAAAGTTAAAGAAAATTTACAGGAAGAACCTGAACCTGAAGATCCATTGAAAAATAAGTTAATTATTTTTGGGTGCTTCTCAATAATAATACTAACCATTATCTTTGCATTAATCGGTGTTTACGCTCTCTTCAACTGGATTTTGTAATCTTGATATTCCGCAATTGGGCGCAATTGTGAAATGAGACTTAAATTTTAAACGACTTTATTGTTATTCAATATAAGCAATGTTGTAATTCACAATACAGAGTTATTAAACAACTATTAAAAACACCGTTTAGGTTAACTGGACGATGTTTTGTGTGATTGTAAGGACATAATTAAACATCTTTATTGTAACTGGTCAGTGTGATTATTCCTCTGAGGATTTCAAGGAATGGATAGTAAATATGGGGAAACATGAAATTGACAGCTACATTGCCAGTATCAGACTGCCTGATGATAATCAACCGCTTAAGCCTGAGATTGATGATTTACCATTTTAAGAAGCCACCAATCACCGTGTTTGAATGATGATTGGTGGCTTTTTTATATGCGGTGGTGCAACTTATGATATTCAGTGGTGCATTTCACGATATTGGATGGTGCAAAAAAACGGTTAGAGTGGTGCAATCGGGTGATAGTCTTCAAAAAGCCATTGGAACGCAAAGAAAGCTACAGTAAAAGCAGGAGAGATCTTTACAGTCGTAGAAACGCTAGTAGTGAATGGTTCAAAAATGTACAAACAAGTGGCAACTTTATCACAGCTAATCCTAAATATGTGGAAATAATGTAAGATGAACTGTTAATCACATATAAAAAAAGTATAGTAGCTATATCTTCTCCAATGAAGATAATGATTTAATCTGTTTTGTAAATGGAAGTATGCTAGCTTATAGCTGGTATACTTCAGCTACTGAGATCCTTTAGGTAGGAACTGCCTAAAGGATTCATCTTTCATTCTTGAAAAGAAATTAATTATAAAATTATTAAGCCCCTTCTCTATTGAGAGTGGAAATTTTTAATGTTTTTTAGGTAAATATTTAAACCGGTAGGGAAATAGAACTAAAATAAAGAAACCTCCTAGTAAGAAAGGAGGGATAGAATGAATGATAAAGATCTACTAAATCAATTCAAAAAGAAATATGAAGAGATACAAAACCATTCAGAATTAAAACACCTCATAGACTCATTCCTAGAAACGTTCCCACTAGAAACTCAAAAACAAAACTTTCCTCACCAAGTAAATTCACGTTATCGGTAAAATCAGATTCGTAACTTACCAATCTATGGTAGAATTATTGAGTGATTAGAAAATTAGTAATATACTTAATTATATTTGCAATAATATAGGGGGAAATGTAGTTGGAAATTATCCTGTACAATGATCATTTGATACCGAGTGAAGAAGCCAAAATAGACATGGAAGATAGAGGATATCAGTTTGGCGACGGGATATATGAGGCTATACGTGTGTATTATGGTCAAGCTTTTCTTATGGATTTACATTTAAAAAGGCTTGAACGGAGTGCTAAGGAGCTTTTTTTAAAGCTGCCATATCCCCTTGATCAATTAAAGTCGAGGATATACGAGCTTATAGAAAAGAATCAAATAAAAGAAGGGCTTGTATATTTTCAGATTACAAGAGGTACTTCAAAAAGAAACCATCGTTTTCCAGAGAATACCGATTGTGTGATAACGGGTAAAGTCAGTGAATTAAAACGTACTGATGTGGTCCATAAAAAAGGAATAAAAGCTAGTCTATTAGATGATATTAGATGGCTTCGTTGTGATATCAAAACATTAAATTTGCTTGGGAACGTTTTAAACATGCAAAAAGCTTATGAAGAGGGTTCGCTTGAAGCAATACAACATCGAAATGGAATTGTGACTGAAGGTTGTTCATCTAATGTATTTATTGTAAAGGATGGACGATTAATTACTCATGAAGCTAATAATTTTATTTTAAATGGAATTACACGTCTCTTTGTTTTAGAACTTGCAAAAGAAATAGTTGTTACTGTTGAAGAAAGATCATTTACTACAGAAGAATTATTAGAAGCTGATGAAGTATTTATTACGAGTACAGGTGCTGAGGTTACACCGGTGATTCAAATTGCTGATCAAATTGTTAATCAAGGGAAACCTGGTCCCATTACTTCACGTTTAATGGAATTATTTGAGATAAAAATTGAAGAGCTTGCTAAGGTATCTTTGTAATCTTTTCCAAAAAGAGACTCCTGAATTGAAGGCAATGGGCAGCCTCTTTCAGGAGCATCTTATTCTTATCGAAGCTTATCAAAATACACAAACGGAAGTAAGCAGTTTGAAAAATAAGACTTTTAATTTAACGATTAATTTTATAAAAGTATAACAAATGTAAACGTTTATCTGTTAAAATTATGTAAAATCAACTATAAGGGGTGTTTTAGTAAATGATAAATAATGTTCTTATCTAATGAATTAAATAGTTCGATCGAAAAAAAGACGTATGATTTTACAGGAGAAATATGTCATTTTTTCGATTGACAGATAAGAACAACAATTTTTACTCCTTATATTCATCTATGAGCTGATTTATTAAACATATGTATTTTTTATAAAATTAACTAAAGGATTGTAAATGAATGGTTGTTCATTTACAATCCTTTTTTTATGAGAAATGAAGGGAGGTGAATTTTAATAATGTTATTTTTACACTAATAGTAAAGGTGTAAAAAATTGAACAGGCCATTTTTATCGAAAGGATGGGTATTCATGGTAGACGTTTTTGAAGTGGCCAATATCTTAGTTGAAAATATAAAGAAGAAATATAGGGACGATATTGCCCTTGTTGCTTATTATGGGTCATATGCACAAGGTAGAGCTACAACACTATCGGATTTAGATATGTTTTTTATTCCAAGTACGAAAAAGGGGTTTGCAGCCAGTTTTCAGTTTATTTTAGATGGGATAGGATATGATTTATTCCCTATCAGTTGGGATAGAGCACTAAGAATGGCTTCATTTGATGAATCTACTGTTTCCGTCATAGCCAATTCGAAGATTTTATATGTGAAATCCGAAGAAGATTTAAGTCGTTTTAACCAATTAAAAAACAAAATTTCATCTATGGAAAAAACTGAAAGTAAAAAGTTAATGATTGAGAAAGCCTCTAATAAACTAAATGAATGTTATATACATCTTTATAAAATGAATATGCCTGAGACTAGGGATAATTTATCTGCTATAAGAAATGAAGCATATGGGACTATTACAAAAATTTTTGAAAGTCTCGCGTTGATTAATCAAACATATTTAAAAAGATGGTGGGGAGCTAGTTTAGAACAAATTTACACCTTTAGAATCAAGCCACATAATCTAGAAGAACTCATAAAAACCATAATAAGATCCCAGTCCTGTGAAAAGATAATAAGAACCTGTGATGAACTTTTTAATAAGGTAAGATTGCTATTGATTGTTGAGCAAAAAAACATTGTTCAGGTTCCGATATTTTCATCTTTTTTTAATGGGTTTTATGAAGAGGAAAAATCAATTTTTAATAAAATTATTTCAGCGTGTGATAGAGAAGATTATGAAGGTGCTTTTTTTGCTACAATTCACATTCAAAATGAACTTATGAATTTTTTTAATTATGCTAAAACAGGAGTCTGGTATAACAACCTTCACTCTTATGATATGTTGAATATGGAGTATCAACAGCTAGGTTTACCAGAACTTATTTCAATTGTTCAATCTGGTAACCTGAAGTTGTTAAAGAAAACTGTTATTGAACTTGATAGAATATTGAAAAGTCTTCTAAAATCGAGGGGAGTAAATCTAAAAATATTTGATACCTTGGAAGAGTTTCGAATATACATTGAAGATGAATCTTAAATTAAAGGAAGCAAAAAATCGAACAACTATAGACTGTTTTAGCAGTTCACTTTTCTTGGTCTTTAATCCTACGTTAGGATATCTGAAGAAGATTTTTGAAGAAAAAGCAAGATATGTTATATAAGAGAATTTAAAGGGATGGTACCTATTAATGAATGATCTAATCGACTTGATTGAAACAAGAAAACCTGGAGTTACGGATTTAAATATAAAATCAGCAGAAGAACAATTAGGTATGGTCTTCCCCGAACAATATAAAGCTCTTTTTAAACTATCTAACAATGCTCAGATTGGTGAATGGACTCTAATGGGATTCCACGAATAAATTTGTAAATGTCTGGTAATAATGTTACCAGGCATTTTTTTTTGCCTCACAAAGTTTTAATGGTTTGACCCCCATTGTGTTTGGCTTCCTTCACAATGTTTTAATGACATTATATCAAATTACAGGACTATCGGAGGTGATAATTTGAATGTTACCAAAACAGGAAGTTAAAACCAACAGTTATAAAGAAAAGAGCTTAATACAGGATTTTTTTCTTCAACTACAATTGAGGCGCAAAGTTACTTATTATGAAAACATCTTAGTGGACTTTTATTTATTTTTTGGAAAAGAATGGAGTACTTATCATCAACCTTATCTGTCGTACATAAAAACACAAGAAGAATACATAATACATAACTATAAAATCAGTGAAGATGGTTGTTATCTTCTTGAATGCAAATTTCCATCTAATGAAATGTTAGATAAATTTTTGGAAGACTTAAACGAGCATGCCAATTATAAATTATCGATTGTTATTAATAAGCATTAACAACCAATATTGTATTTATTGATAAGTGCTTTTTTAATCAAATCTTAAATTGCAATAATAAACGCAACAAAAAAACTGGGACCAAAATAGGGAAAGCCTTATATTTATTGGTCCTCAATCAATCCCATTTGGCTGATGCAAAGCAGCAAATAGATTTAGGACTTAGTATTTTTCCACTTTAATAGCGAATCAGTTTTACAATCGACTGAATATCCAAATTAGGGGGTGAACAGTTTTGGATGGGGGTCAATTCCCACGGGCGCTACGTTCTACCACGAATACGGCTATCATAAGACATAAAGAAATAAGGTCAACCAGTAAAAACTGGGTATCCTTATATAACGATCGTGGAACTAACCGGCTTGATTTCTAGTCATAATGATTCTAAAGTGGTAATCCCATCCTATCCCTTAAAACATCTTAGTTATTTGAGTCAGTCCATTTTGCAACTTTTTAATTTTGCATCGGCATTTATCGTTTTTGTCCTATAAATTGAATGACATGAGACAAGCCATTATGTAAATTCCCTTCATGACGAACTACTTCACCCATGAAAAAGTGAACAATACGCCAATCTGAGTAAGTTTGTAAAAACTCTTCTGGAGTATATAAAAGTTCCGAATCTTGTGGCCCGCCACTTTTATATGGAATTTGGTGAATTGAATATACCTCCGTAATAAAAAATCCACCTGGTTTCACAGCTTCTTTAACTCCTAGAAGTGTTTTTTGGCGTAAATCTTTTGGAAAATGTCCAAAAATACATACAATCTCGTCCCACTGATCTTTTTTCCATGACGCTTCATTTAAGTCAACAAGTTCAGTTTTAACTACTACATCTCGGGCTTCGGCAAGCTTTTTAGTTTTTCTCAATCCGGATTCCGCATAATCCCAAGTAGTTACATACATTCCTTGCTTTGCCAAAAAAACAGCGTTACGTCCTTCACCTTCTGCAATTGATAAAGCATCACCTGATAATTGAAGTTTATTCTGAGAATCTTTTAAAAATGCATTCGGTTCAGTTCCATAAACATAGTTCTCATCTTGAAAACGGGAATTCCAAAAATTCATGATCCCTATTCTCCTTTTTTTAAAAAAATATTTTCATAATTTAACATTTGAACTAAATTCTAGCATATGGAATTAGCTCGTCAAAGACGAGCTAATTTAAAAGAAAAAATCATTTTATCGATAACTGTTCTACAAATTATAGTGTTATTGCTGAACGGCCCTTTAATTAATAGACTTAATAGTTTTGTCCAGTTTGTGCTCCCTCTACACCTCTAATAAAAAGCTAAGGCAACACGACTAACGGGAATTGCTTCTTATCCAGAATAGAAATCCCCATATTATTTAATACTCTTAACTATTTTAACATATGTAAATAAAATCAATAATATCGAAGATTCATTGCGACCATTAACCAAGCATAGAAATCAAACGTTAGTTACCCGTCACGCTTAAAATAGTGAAAACCCGCTGTTTTTTGTTTCCAGATACCATAAAGTTGTAAATCCGCGTTTTGTCAATAGGACTCCATATAGATAAAAGTCAACTAGAAATATCTGATAACGTTATATTGCGGTCGGGCGGTTTTTATTTAAGACCTTCGAATTATAAGGTCAGCCAGTATCCCTTGTTAATGGTCATAGATTGCAATTAAAACAAATTTCTAGGTTTACACCAGAATAAGAGTGGGACCTCCTACTTACTAAAGATCCAAATCAAATGAATTGCATTAATACCCTGGGTGGTATATATTGAATGTGAGAGAGGTATAAAGCAGCTTAATTCCTCCCTATATACCCATATAGGTATATAGGGAGAAGAGCTTTGTTTATAAGCATTAGATGAAATATAAGTTGGCATTCTCTTAAAATAAGGAGGTATTATAATTGGAATATAAGCAAGGGACTAAAAATAGATTGAAACGGATTGAAGGGCAAATCCGTGGTGTATTGCGCATGATGGAAGAGGGTAAAGATTGTACAGAGATTGTGACGCAGCTGTCCGCATCACGTGCAGCGGTTGACCGCACAATAGGCCTTATTGTAGCGGAGAATTTGGAACAATGTCTTCGTGATCAGATAGAAACAGGCAAATATGGCAATAGGGATCTTGTGAAGGAAGCTGTTGAGCTGTTAGTGAAAAGCCGATAATTTGCAGGAAAAAGGCTTTTTTGGGATTCTATATACCCACGGGGGTAATTGAGAGAGATTTTGCTTGTTTAAGAACAAAGTAAGAGTTATATAAATGCATCAATATCAGTGAGGTTGGAAGCAGACAATAGCACGGGCATCCTGTCACAATGTCTGCGCTAGTATTTCCTGTACGTTGGAAAACCCCCACTGATGGAAGTTTCACTTTATAAATTGAATTTTTTTAAACTAGAGAAGAAGGATGTGCTTAGAATGGGGAAAAGCAAAAAGGTTGTTATTGTTGGTGGGGTTGCAGGTGGAGCAACAGCAGCTGCCAGATTACGTCGATTGGATGAAACCGTTGAGATTTTAATGTTTGAACGAGGAGAATATATTTCCTTCGCCAACTGCGGTTTGCCTTATTACATTGGTGGAAGCATTGACTCACGCGATAAGTTATTACTACAAACAGTAGAGGGAATGTCAAATCGCTTCAACATGGACATTCGTAACTTTAGTGAAGTGACAAAAATAAATCGCGGCAGAAAGACGATTTCAGTGAGACGCACACAGACTGGAGAAGTATATGAAGAAGCCTATGATGTTTTAATTTTATCTCCTGGAGCAAAACCGGTAAAACTTGAGATTCCCGGAATCGAAAATGCTGGCAACTTATTTACGTTACGCAATATTCCAGATATAGATAAAATCAAAAGCTACGTTGAGTCACACAAGGTGCAAAAGGCAGTTGTTATCGGCGGAGGATTCATAGGCGTTGAGATGGCAGAAAATTTATGGGACCTTGGTATTCATGTGTCTTTGGTAGAGGCAGGAAATCAAATTATGGCTCCTGTAGATTATGAGATGGCAGTTATGCTACATAGTCATCTAAAGCAAAAGGGAGTACGTCTTATTTTAGAGGATGGGGTTAAAGCCATTGTAAACAACGGAAAAAAAGTACTATTGAATAGTGGGGCTGTTCTGGATGCTGACATGATTATTTTCTCCATCGGTGTTGCTCCGGAAAGTATATTGGCAAAAGAAGCTGGTTTAGCCCTTGGGGTAAAGAACACTATTAAAGTTGGGCCAACTCTTCAAACAGAAGATCCTTCTATATATGCAATCGGGGATGCGATTGAAGTGGTGGATTTTGTGAATGGAAATCCAACAATGATTCCGCTTGCTTGGCCTGCAAACCGTCAAGGGCGATTGGCAGCAGATCATATAGCGGGAATGGATGTTCGGTATAACGGCACGATGGGGACTTCTATTGCCAAAGTGTTTGACCTTACAGTGGCTGCTACAGGGAATAACGAAAAAACATTGAAGCGGCTGGAATTGCCGTATGAAGCGATCCATATCCATCCTAACTCTCACGCAGGATATTATCCTGGCGCAGCTCCAATTGCTTTTAAATTATTGTTCCATCCAACAAACGGAACGATATATGGTGCGCAGGCAATCGGAACCGATGGCGCAGATAAGCGGATTGATGTGATAGCGACTGCTATAAAAGGGAAATTGACAGTACATGATTTGCCGGATCTCGAACTTTCCTATGCTCCTCCCTATTCTTCTGCGAAAGACCCTGTAAATATGGCGGGCTATGTGGCATCTAACATAATGGACGGTATGGTAGAGACAGTACAATGGCATGAGATTGATGCACTTGTACAAAATGGGGGACTTCTCATAGATGTTCGAGAACCAGTTGAAAGAGAAATAGGGTATATTCCAGGTTCCATAAATATACCATTACACGATGTAAGGAAGCATCTGAACGAATTGCCGAAAGACAAAACGATATTCGTATCCTGCCAGGTCGGATTGCGCGGTTATTTGGCCGCCCGTATTTTGAAACAACACGGATTTCATGTGAAAAATCTCGATGGCGGATATAAGACATATAAAGCGGTATATGAAAACAACCAGCCAGAACATAGCCTATCAGAAGATAAAAAAACCTATGCTGTAAAGGACGAAGAAAATATGCATGCAGTAAGAACGGTAACGGTGGATGCATGTGGTCTGCAATGCCCTGGGCCCATTCTACGCGTGAAAGAACAAATGGAGGAGTTGAATGATGGGGATATACTGGAGGTGTCCGCTTCTGACCCCGGCTTTGCTAGTGATTTAGAAGCTTGGAGCAAACGTACAGGACATACACTTGTTTCATCTTCCTTTGAAAACAAAGTGGTAAAAGCTGTAGTCAAAAAAGGAAATGCGAATAATCATGTTGTAAGATCAGCTGCTTCTGAAACAAAAAGCGGAGCTACCATGGTTGTATTCAGTGGAGATTTAGATAAAGCGATGGCTTCATTTATCATTGCGAATGGTGCCGCAGCAATGGGAAAGAACGTAACGATGTTCTTCACATTTTGGGGGTTGAATATTCTCCGCAGAGAAGATGCTCCGCGTGTAGAAAAGGAATCTATGGAGAGAGTGTTTGGAATGATGTTGCCAAAGGGGCCAAGTGAACTGCCACTTTCTAAAATGAATATGGGCGGTATGGGAACTAAGATGATGAAAAGCGTCATGGAAAAGAAAAACGTCGATACTCTGCAAACCTTGATCCAAACCGCCCAAAATGCTGGCGTTAAACTTGTTGCATGTACGATGAGCATGGATGTTATGGGAATCAAAAAAGAAGAATTGATAGATGGCATCGATTTTGCAGGCGTTGCAACATACTTGAGTGACACGGAAGACGCTGGTCTTAACTTATTCATCTAGTGACATACTCTGTAGCTAATAAAAAGAAAATTGCTGGACCACGAAAACATAAACAATAAATTATATTAATAGGGGGCAAATGTAGCTTTTGCTCCGATTCTAATTAACTACAAATTAAATTCTAAAATTATATATTAAGCCTGAATTATTCATACCTTTTGTATGAGTCATGCATCTAACCGAAAATCAATTATTTTTCTATTCTTTTGAAAAGTAAATGATCAACGCACTACTTAAAAGCGGTATTTCCAAAATTAGTAGCTTTAAATAGCAGTTTTTAGGCAGACTAATCCCTTGAAATTGAAACTGTTTTTTAAATTGAACAAATAAGTTTCGCTATTCTATCTGGAGGTTTTGAATTCGGCTAAGTACCTTCCAAAAGAATTCTTGATAAACGAAACTTGAAGATAATTTAAAGTAAAGGGATCGCCCTGACTTTACCAATTTACTAGCAACTTTAAGGATGCGTGTACGAATGGTCTCGATTTGCATATTCTTTTGTTCTTTTGGAAAGGAAAGAGTTCGTAGCCAATTCGTTAAGTTATAAGCAAGAAGACTTAACATCATCTTTACCTCGTTTACTTGGAAAGCATGGCTATTCATTTTATCAAAATTAAAACCATTTTTGGCCTCTTTGATGCAGTTCTCCATTGTACCTCTTTTTTGGTAAGCAAGGACAATGTCCTTGGGAGAAAAAGCATCTACTAAATTGGTTACAAAGAACGAATGAATAAAAAACAGTTCGCCCGCTGGGCGAATAGATTTTACAATCACTTTTCTTGGTTTGGACCATGATTTCGCTTGATAAATGGTTTCTTCAAAGTAGCATTCGGTTTTAGCAACATCAAATGGCGTTGATGAAGGATGGAGTTCTTCAGCAATCCGCTGTAGAGCCGCATTTGATTTTAGGCGGATAACGAAGTAAACCGATTCTTTTTCGCACAAATCATATAATGCAGGGACAGCGAAGCCACTGTCTCCACGAACAAATAATGAAGTCGCTGGAAATTTCTCGTTGTAATGTTCAATAATTGGTTGTATGAATTCTACTACACCATTAGAGGTATACACATTTCCAGGACGTAGTTTGGCTTTAAGAAAATCGCCAGTTACTCCATCAAAAGCAACTAGTGGATGAAAACCAACCGTTCCATAATGGGAATTGTAAGCCACCTCTTGCCACTGAGCGAATTGTCTTTCATCAAAATAGTTAAGAATGCGTTTAATTTCGACATCAGAAAGCCCAGGTACTTCGTCGATGTGATCGGACTTAACGCGCTTAATGTTAATAGTAGGATTTTTCGTAATCATTTCTTCTTTCTCCCAAAAAGCGCACATTGTTTTCAATGACCTTAAACGTAAATTAATTGTGTACGGCGATAAACCTTTTGACTTAGTTGCGCGACTTTCGATTTCTTCGTATGTAATACGGTCCTGCTTAAGATAAAGGAGGTATTCACGTATCAATCCAGGCTTTAATTCGTCAATATAAAAAGGAGACCGATTAATGTACCGCATTAAATACTTGGTATGCTCGCGATAATTTTCAATACTTCGAGGTCTTAAGCCTTCTGCTTCCTTTGCTTGAGTAAATATGTCGAGTGCCTCTTCGATTGTATACCTTGTTTGAGTATGGTGGACATAGGTACTCTGCGAGACTATAGGCGTGGCCGTCTGCCGTTTTTTGACTCCTCTTTCACCGATAAAACTCCTTTTCATAAGTAAACCACCTCCGAAAATTACATTCGTATGTCCTACGTTGCTATTTAGAGAACGCAAAAAAGCCCGTCATATCATCGCTATGTCACCGTATGGTTGAACGGTTGTTAACGCTTGATATAACGGGCTTTGGGTTTCTTTTACGTCCCAGAAGAGATTCGAACTCCCGACCTACAGTTTAGGAAACGGATGTTCTTTTCAGATTGGTTTAGGAAGAACTAGGATAAAGCTTGATATATTAAGCACTCACAAGGAACTAATGTGATGATACAGGAAGAAAAATAATTCATTATGATGAGTTTCGCACCCAATCCGCTCCCAACTGGGAGCGGAGATTATTTATTTGCCTTTTTCTCGAAAAAGGTATCAAAATGGCTTGCAGCTGCTTGATCAGCTTCAGCTAAAACATGACCATAAATATTCATTGTCGTTGAAATATCGGCATGGCCTAAACGTTCACTTATTACTTTTGGATGAACGCCTTCGTTGATGAGAAGAGTCGCAGAAGTATGTCGTAATTCATGAAAACGAATGTGCTTTACTTTATATTTTTTTGTGAACCTTCTCCACCATTGACTAATACTGTCTGGACGAATTGGTTTTCCAAATTCATTGGCAAAAATGAAGAAATGATCCGGCCATTCATTTTTGTCTCTAGCAAGAAGCCTTTCTTGTGTTCGCTGCACCTTTAATTTCTTTAACATTGCCAATAAAGGAGAGGGGAGAGAGACAAATCGACATCTTTCATTTTTAGTTGATTTTAATTGAACTCCTACACCAACAACTTCGGTTAAAGACTGTTCTATATAAACTCCTTTTTCAAAATTTATGTGCTTAAATTCAAGAGCAGCAATTTCACCCTCCCTGGCACCTGCAGAAAGGGCAAGAAAGATGAGAACTTGCCAATGAAAAGGCTTCTCCAGTAAATAATTTAGTATTACTGATAATTCTTCTTTTGAATAAACGTCTGATTTCTTCGTCTTGACTTTGGGCTGTTTTACTGGGGCAGATGGGCTCTCTTTGATCAATTTCCATTCAGATGCTCGTGATAGAATATTGTTGAAAGTACGATAACAGTTGGCGATAGTAGAAGGGGAGAGGAGCCCTTTTTTTCCATCTAGCCTTCGACCATCTTTTTTTAAATCATTCATAAAATTTACGATATGGATGGTTTTTATATCAACTAGTTTCATATGACCGTATTTTGGTAAAATCCGTTTTTTTAATATATTTACATAGTTTTGTCTTGTATCTGGAGATAGATTATTAGGGTCATTCGCATACTTTTCTAGCCATTCTTGATAAAAAGCATTCAGTGTCATTTTTTCTTCGATTTTTATATATTGACCGTTTAATATTTCTGCTTCAAATAAAGTCAGCTGTTTTTTTGCTTCTGTCGGATTCTTCGCTTTGACTGTTTTTTGCTCTAAGATTTTTGTACCATCTTCATTGTATCCAATTATTACATTTAATCTGAAACTGTTTTTACCTCGCTTTTCTATATAAGCCATGGGTATAACTCCTTTCGTTATTGATAAAAGTGTGTTTTTGATTGATTAGCTAATTTAATCATGTACATCGTTTATGGAACAAAGATAGGTTGAAGATGGTACATGAGCTAATATGTATTTAATAATCATTATAAGAACGTACGTTCCGTTTGTAGATAAAAAAATACCCTTGCGAAAAAATTATGCAAGGGTAAACCCCCATTTATTTGAGTGTATATTCCATAATTTCTTGAACATCATCGACTAGTAAAATAAAATAGTCAATTTCATCAATGTGACTTCTATGAAAAGAAGTACCAGTAAGTCTTTTTTCGATATGAATCAAATTAATACCGAGATCATTATTGTTATCATTTCTTAATAGATCAGCCAATTCTAATGTTATTAATCGTAAATCTCCAAGGTCGTAAATACGCTCATAGGGAGAATCAATAGAATAATAAGTTATGTCATCTTTACTTGGTTTAAGGAGTAGCCATTTAGGGTATAACTGTCCATCCAATTCATCGTAATAGACCAATATAGTTAATCACCTCTTTCTTAGTTTGCTTTTTGAGTTTATTTAGTAGCCTCCAAGTTTCATCTGTCCATTGGTCTGGATTGTAACTTTTAGATTCATAACTAGTTTGTTTTTCGGCAATTTTTTGATTTAGATAGTAAATCTCTTTTCGTTTGATTTGTTCTATTCTTTCGCAGACGAGTTCTTCTGGTATTTCGAACAGATCTGAAAGTTCTCCAACTTCTGCTGGTAAGTACTGATCAAGAATGTGTTGAGGCATTGAAGCATAGAGGGTCGCCCAAAAGGACTGTAATTCTTGCTGTTCTCTAAATAATTCATGAGATGATCTTTGATCGCCGCAATGTAAGAGGACGTGAGAAAATTCATGAAAGAAGTCAGCCCGTATATTTTTCTGGCTATGATTCTTGTTGATGTATATTACCGAAAAATCATCTCCTACTAGCGCTTTAGATTCTTCGTCAACATATTCAACATGAATGTTAAAGCAATAACAAAGATGCTCTATACTTAATTTATCAAGCGTATCAATCTCTTTCACTTTGTATTTCACATTGATTGTCGATTCTAGTAATGTATGATTCATTAATAAATCCTCCATCTAAAGAACGTTTGTTCTGTTTATAAGTAAAAAGAAAAGCCCACAAAGGACTTAGTTATATTAATTCAATAATTCTTGCGTTGGTATTTAACAAATATTCATATTTTAAAGTTCTAACTTAAGTTGTTCTGTATTTTTCCTTATGTATTTGTATGATTGAGGTGCTATAAAATTCTTGTCCATATCTTTTGGGTTAATAGGCTTATCATATTCAAAAAAATTCTTTATTTTTATCGCAAAACCTTCTTCTCGACCTGAAAAATAATCAAGAAACGAATCTTTAGAAATACCAGAGTATTTATATGTTTTGTTCCATAACTCAATAGGCGAGTCAAATAAAATTGTGTCAATGGTAAATTCACCAATAATTTTTCCTACGGGCATTGTAGAATAAACTATAACTGATTCCACTTGTTCCTTGAAAATTCGTTTTCTATATTCAAATTTTTTTTTACCATTAATTATTTCTTGAACATATTCAGGTTTAATCGATAATAATACTTTCACTTACTTCACCTTCTTTTATGATTCGATTAAACTGAGTATCAGTTAATTTAAAAAATCCCCAATAAGAATCTCTTTCAAGACCAATATTTTCAATGAGATATTTACGAATTAAACGTCTGCTAAATGCTGCATTGTATGTCATTTTTATAGCATAAGCACTAGATCCTAAGTTATAATAAGATTCTATCTCACTTTTATCAAAAATACTATAAGTAGTAGCATACTTATAAAATTCTTCAAAACTATTAAAATCATATTGACTTCTAATTTCTTCAACAACACAAACAGAAGTTGCGACAGCTGTATATTCAGCTTTCATACCTTTAGTCGCAGTTCGATACATTACCAAAATGTCACCTGGTTTTACTTGATTGACTTTCATTCTTGTGACATAAGTTTTATGAATACTATTTGTGATTGTAACATCTTCAAGGATGTCAATATGTTCATTTTTGAGAATAGAGTCCGGGAACATTATTGAATGATATTCAGGATAAATACTTAGAATGTATTTTTTCCTCTCTTTTGTTTTAATCAATGGATAATCTAGTAGTAAATCATTGTTAATTTTTGATAGACTTTTTACATATACGCTTTCTGTATCATTATTAGTTTTTACACCATGTTTTATAAAACCATATTTTTCAAATAATTTAACTAAAGTTTGATGTTTTTCAAATATTGTAACATAACAAAGTTCAACATTACCTTTTACAGCGTAATCAAGAGCTTTCTTTATAAATCGCTCTCCCAGTCTTGTTCCATGAGGATTTACTTTAAAGGTACCGATTTTTAATGCTTTTTTACATGATATTTCAGGGGTAACATCTGTAATTGGACCATCTTCATATTTTAAATAAAGGAAACCATGAATAAATTGATTTAAACGTAAAATATAAGCTTGCTCATTGGCCTTTTTATTAAACCATTTTTCGAAACCATAATAGTCTTTTTTTAATGAATTAAAAAAAGGTTCATTTAAATCAATGTCTTTAAAAGAGATTCTTTCTAAATAATCATTCATTTCTATTCCCTCCAGTAAAATATGACAAATAAGAAAATATAAATTAATAAATACATAAAATAATATTTTAGAAGACCTAGATTTTTATATTTTCAATGAATTTAAAAATGTTACCTGTTGATGAACTTAAACAATAGTTATAGAAGGGTAATTGAAGCTTCATTGCAATGTAGTTAGCATAATCTACTTCTGTTTTTTGGAATTTTTCTAAAAATTCATATGTGTAATGTTTCTGATCACGCTTTAGCAACCTTTCAGCAATTAATTCAATTTTATCAGTTAACACAACAATCCCCTTTGGAGCCAAAGTTGTGAAAGTATCTTCTGGAATTTTACTGATTTTTTGATCCATGTCTAATAAGCAAAAATGACCATCTAGCAAAAATAATTTGTTGGTCAAGTCAAGTTCTTTTAAAGCAGAAATCAAAAAACTTTGGTTACTATCTACATCTTTTATCTTTTTGTTACTGTTAAAATTTTCATTTTTTTTGCTTGATATTAGTTGACTGGATGAATGATGTTCTAATTTAAGTTCTTCTGAAATTTTTTTGCATAAAAAAGATTTCCCAACTCCGTGTATTCCTCCAATAAAAATCATCCTAATTTCCTCCTAAATTGTCAATATATATAGAATTACAATGAAGAAGATAAATCAAATTATTACTGTTTTTGCTTAAAAGTGAATCATAAAGATAGTAACTAATTTTCATTTTGATAATCCCTGAATTGGCCTGATATTATCTTTCACACGCATAATTATCCTTATCACGATCCATACTTGGTACGTATTCAGGAACCCCATAATCAGGAACAGTACTTAAAATTTCACTGTCGACTAACTTTCCTGTTGCATCATAAATTTTTCAGCATTCTTAATCTCCGTCATTCTTCTATCGATTTTTCTTCTTTAATAAAGGTAGATAGAGCTATTAGTATAAGACCATGAAATACAGGAGTTAAAATCGGGCCGACAAAATCCATAATTTCTAACGGTTCAGGTTTATCTCCTTCTGGTACATATTGTTCAGCATTAATTTCTAAGCTGTAATCAATTCCATCCAGGATTCCTAAAATCATAATAATCCAACCAGCAAAAAATAGAATTTTTTTTAAGTTCAACTTTTTCATATGAAATTTCCTCCCAAGCTAATAGCATATATTAAGTTAAATCAAAACATACGTTTGTGATTAATATTTAATGCATAATTACTACTATTATTTATCCAAAAAAAAAGACTATTTGTCTTTTTTTTCATCTCTAGCTTTTTCCTTCATAAATCTTTCTTTTAATTCTCTATATTGCTTCAGAGATTGCTCCACATGTTCTAATTCATCTTCAGTTAAATTTTCTCCACCGCTACGGAACATTACACTGACTCGTTCTTCTGGATTTGGAGTATCTGTTCTGCCCGAAAGGTAGTCAGTTGATACATTAAATATATCCGCGATCTTATTAATTGTTTCCATAGGTGGCTGTTTCGTTCCGTTTTCATAAGCAGTATAGGTTACTCTTGCTACTCCAATTAGATCAGCTAAATATCCCTGAGTATATTTACTATTTTCCTTTTTCTTTTTTTCTCTCAAGAACTTTAATCTTTTTGCGAAAATATCCATGATTAATCTCCCGTTTCTTAATTCATTAACTTAATTATAATGTTACTTTTAGAAACTTTAAATATTTGTTCCT
Organism: Bacillus sp. 03113; assembly: GCF_006546985.1. Classification (GTDB taxonomy): domain Bacteria; phylum Bacillota; class Bacilli; order Bacillales; family Cytobacillaceae; genus VATK01. The sequence goes on along the minus strand of NZ_VATK01000008.1, from coordinate 189,488 downwards.
AAAGGTATATAAAATCCTTGACATGTTCCTAAAAGAAACATATAATGATGACATAAAGTTACTTAAAGGAACATTCGGAGGTGATTAATTTGAGAATTTGGCTAAAAACAAGAAGAGTTGAAAAAAAATTGACACATGAAGAAGTAGCCAATAAGTGTAATATTTCAAGAAGTTTCTATACTCATGTTGAGAATGGGACTAAAACTCCAAGTGTTGATGTCGCGAAAAAAATTGCAAAAATATTAGATTTAAAATGGACAATTTTTTTTGAAGATGAAAGTTCCTCAAAGGAACATATAAATCCTAATACTGCCTAAGGAGGTGATCAAATTGCTAATTCAAAAGACACTCACTGTTCAAGATGTTGCTAATTATTTAGGAGTTCATCAAGACACGATCTACACTATGGTCCGACAGAAAGAGATTCCACATTTTAGAGTGCGTCGCAGAATCTTTTTTAGTCTTGAAGCCATTGATGCTTGGATTAAAGACCAGGAGTCAATAATCAGTTAAAGGTCTATTTCAATAATCTAAAACTATCATTTCAGAGCGTAACAACTCTACTAAAACATAGGTACAAAAGGAGGGATCTCATGAGGATTGGTGAGGAGATCGCAAAGGCACGAAAGCGGCAAGGACTCACCCAAGAACAACTATCACTAGATTTACCCACATCAAGGGAAAGCTTAGCCAAGTATGAAACTGGAGCTAGAAGAATTCCTGAGGATATGCGATCGCATATTGCTCAAGGCATCGATGATGTTGAATATTACTTTGTTACTTGGAATGAATCAGCTGGAGAAGTTGCAATTCCTTTCCTAAATGGAGATTTTATCGATCAGCATCCATCAAGCATGGCCTTCTTGGTCCAGCGTGAGACGGATGAAGCAATCGTACAACTAAGAGGGCTTTGTTGGACCAAGCCCGTACATACACGAAGCGATAGTGAACAGGAAGAAATAAAAAGAGCCATCTTTGAAACATTGGATGCTGCCACATCCATGATCAATCTAGTCGCTGTCATTTGTAGAGAGCATAAATTCTCGATGAAAAAGATCTTCAGGGAATGGCGACTGACTTTGAAGATGAGGAGGATGGAGAAGTGAAAGAAAGAAACCGTCGATCGATTACTTACTATACAAGCGTTGTCGATATTGTGACTGTCTTGGATGAGTTGAGGGATGATTTAGATGTTCTCATTAAAGAGTATCATCAAAAGTTTGAAGAGCAAATTAAGACTCCCGGAAATGAAAGAGCAGAAGGAGAAGCACACGGTAGAAGAATGGCATTTTTGGAAGCAAAAATCATGCTGACGGACAAAATCGGTGAAGTAAGAAAACGCTACGAAGGGAGATAATACGGTGCAATATATTCTATCAGCAAGTCGCTTAATGAAAGCTAGTGAAGTTCGAAAACTATGTAAGGAAATGAGAGAAAACCCAGTACTTTTACTAGATTTAGAGTTTCAATATCGCGAACAAATCTATAACAAATACAAAAAAACAGCTAGCTAGGCTGCCACCTAAAGCTAACTGAGTTTCTGATAATCCCATTTTACCACAGTAGGAATGGGGCGGCAATTTCGTTATTGCCGTGATAGGTCGGTGGATCAATTTTTCCCCCGAAATTGATCCACCGACTTATCGCGGTGCAAATGAAAGTTTGTGCTAATCGTTCTTTGAAAACTGTATAGAGAGGAGGTAAAACAATGGACCATCCGATTGTTGTTGAAATTGAAAAAACAGGTTATCCAAAATCAGAACAACCTAAAATTTGGGGATTCGATTATTTCGGTGATGAGATCTTTGAAGGGGATTCTGTGATAAAGGATCCTTCGAATGGAGAAATCGTTTTAGAAGAGAATCTAGAAGATTACTTAATTGAAGTACTTGGATTTGAGTTCAAAACAGCAGAATAAAAGACCTGTGTTTGCGGCACAAGTCTCATGAAGGTTTTCCTCAATATTCTATCCCTATTGTAGGGGAAAACCTTCAATAAATCAATGGAGGTTAAAAATGATACAAGTTGTTCCTTTTCATTCGGATAGTGTTTTGCATCTTGAAAACTGTATCGTAATGAGAAAAAACTTTGACCATATTGAATTTGGGTTTCCTTATTTTGATGCGCAACCAATTAAGCTTACTATCTCAGATTGTTCGATGTTAGTCCTTTTTATTTTGAATTGCGCGAAGCGTATTGATGAAGGGGAAATAGAAAGCTTTTGTACTCGTCCAGTAAACGAAAAAGTAGATTGGATGATTATTATTAGAAAAACTTTTGGAGATTCCTTGCATATAGATTTCACTTTTACGGATGTGGCACCGATGATTATTGATCTCCAAGAGGTTATTAACTTTGGCTTAATACTAAATAAAATGCTTGATATCAAAATGATTAATTCACCTGAGGAGGTTGATCGTTAATGGCAACGAACGAAGCGCAAGCTCTACAAATGGTAGAGGCAGTAAAAAGACAGAACGTAGCTGTCCTGGGTGATGGAGAAGTTTTTGTTAAGAAAGTCAATGGTGGAGCTATTAGGAGCGTGAAAGGGGCAATTTCCCTTCATGAATCCAATGGCGAAATTGCTGTTATACAAGGAAAAGCAATGACAACGGCTAAAGGCTTCAATTCCCTTAATCAAATTGCCGGTTTGTCCATTATCACGCCGGAGAAATTGACTCTTCCTGATGGTCAGATCGTTGTTAATCCTTATCCGATCCTTGATCCAGATAGTAGCACGATCAGCAAAGTATGGGTGAAGAAAATAGCGATTGGTTATAGCCCGATCGGAAACTTGGTTATCACTAGCGCCACTCTTTTATATGACATTCGGATGTATTTCATCCAAGACGTTATGAAGAAGGTCGGATATAGCCAAGGAGCAGGGAGAGTCACAATTGAGCAAACATTGACTGATGAAGAAAAAAAGACGGGAATTTTTTTGAAAATCGATGGGATGATGGGCGTTTGGGCAAATTTCCAACACAAGGATATTTTAAAAGCTATCGATACGTTCATAAATAAAAAACAGTTTGCTGAACGGAATGCTCAATCTATTTGTGAACGCTTAGTAATGAGTAAGCATCCCGCCTTAGCAAGTGCAGCATATGTCTCTGCCCAAGGTCCAGATAAAAATCGAACTGCAAAGGTTCCCGTTGTTGGTTACGTACATGATTTTAATCGTGAAGAATTGCTTGATATTGCTGAAAAAGCTGAGAAGGGCGAAGAAATCAAAATTGATAATCAAAAAGTTAACATCATTGAAACTACTGCTGAAGCAACTGAAGTTGACATGGTTGCTGATATGGACGATGAAGAGAGATTTCAACAAGATCCAGTTCAAGAACCTATAGAAAATCCTTCGTATTCTACAACTAGACCTACAAAAGCTGCTAATCTATTCGATTTCGATGAAGGGGGTCGATTCTAATAGCTATTGAGGAGATTCAAATTCAAAACGTGAAGGGGCAGACAGTTACACAGCCCCTTACTGGTAAAGATATTTTCATTGGACGAAATGGTACAGGGAAAACGACCCGGGTACAATCACTGGGATTATCCATGTTGGGCTATGTACCTGGGCAAGGAAAGACTGCTGCAGATACTTTCAAGCTTGCGACTGGTGAAGAAATGGTGGTTGGGTTAAAAACTGATTCCTTTCAGTTTCAGCGTAAGTTCAAAAAAGAAGAAAAACTAAACAAGAAAACAGGGGAAAGAAAGGTCAGCATCAAGGAAACACTCTCTGTTTCTCCCGGTCAGGGTGAACGAAACGAGACTGAGAAAAAAGCAAGGATTGCTGAAGAGATTGGCAGCTTTCCTGTTGCTTTAGATTTCAATGAATTTCTATCTTTATCGGGTGCTAAGCGAAGAGATTTCATCTACTCGCTTTCCCCAATTTCTAGTAACACATGGACCCGAGAACAGGTAGAAAACTATTTAGCTGATCAGCTATTAACGATCCATTTAAAAACTAATAACCCTGATCAATATTACATTATGGTTAATCTTATTGAACAATCTCTTAAACAGTATCCGGAGCATTTAGGGATCCATGAAGGCCTCCAATCCATGTTAGATTGGACAACCAATGAATTAAGCTACTGGTCACGAAAGCAAAAGGATGCTCAAGGTGCTGTTCGTCAGATGGCCGACATGAAAAATAAAATGGCTGAGACTGATCGAAACATTGGGGCAGCAAAAAAAGAGCTGGAAGAATTTCAAGAAAAGTTGCTCGAAGTGGAAAAGAAAATCTCTGGTGATGAGCAGCAGAAAAAGAACATCGATCGCCGTCTCGCTAGAATCGAGGAATTAAAACAGCTAATTGATTCTATTGAGAAAGAACCTATTCAAATAGATACATCTGAATTGGACCAAAAGATTGCTAGACTACAATCTGAAATGCCATTACCTCTTGATATCGACAACGATATAAAAATATTTAATCAAAATATTAAAGTTGCTAATGACGAGCTGATCAAAATTCAACAAGAAGGCTCTTCAATAAAAGAACAGATCATGACGATTCGTTCGACCATTAAATCATTAGAAGCTGCTCTAAATAAAGTAAATGAGTTAGGTGGAGCTTGTATCATCAATCAAATGATCGCCTGCCCTAAGGATTTCACTGGATTTGATCTTTACATCGATAAACAAAAAGAAAAGGCTTCAGGAGCACTGCAAACCTTAGAAGAGCAGCAAGGAGAACTCACGATCAAAGTCGATGAATATCTCTCCATAATTAATAAAAACGAAGAGGATAAAACCAACTTATTTAAAAAGGCTCAAGAAGTACAAAAGCAACGCGAGCAAATGACTGCAGAAGTCAACCAGTTAGAAAAAGAACGTGAAAAACGATTAACAGCTGCAGAGAGAAAAGAGCATAAGCTTTCCATTTATCGTGAGGAATTAGCCAAGTTGGTTAATGAAAAAGACGAACCGATTGGGGATCTTGCCCTTATGAGACTTCAAGCAGATGGAACTAAAAACTGCATAACTGAATTAGATCAGTCCATTAAGGAGAAAGAAAAGTCAAAGCAAGCAATCCTTCTTATGCAACAGAACGTTCTTGAAAACCGCGAAGCAGAACATAAGTCAGTTTGTTTGAAATCTATTCAAGAAGCCTTAGGACCTAAAGGGATCCAAGGGGAGTTAGTAAAGGAAATATTAGAGCCAATTCGTTCACAAATTCAAGAGAACCTGCAGCTAATGGGATTTGAACAAAAGCCATTTTTTCAAACAGAATCCGATACCGGTAAGGAGATATTTGAATTTGGTTGGATTAACGAGCATGGACATGAAGTAAATTTTGATGCACTTAGCACTGGTCAACAAACGGTATTCTTAGCAGCAATGATGATGACCATTATTGACCGAGCACAGCCGAAATTACGGATCCTTGTAATGGACAACCTAAATCATTTAGATAAGCAAAACTTCCAATTGCTTGTGGATGGACTGGATAAGTTGGCTCCTAATGTGGATAACATCATCATAGCTGGTGCTCTTGAGTACGAATTTAGCTCAGATGGATGGGAAGTTACTGATCTTTCATCGAAAGAAGGTGAACTTTATGAGTCAGCATGATGAACAAAGCAAGCCATATATCGTACAAGCCCCTCATTTTTCCTATCAACTTTGCCGTGGTACAGCGATTGAATTAAAGGGATTTGATGAAGAGTGTCATGACATGAGTGGTATCTATATAGTCCACGAGAATCTTGGGCATAGACTTATTTTATTAAATGTAAAAGCTGATTTCATTGAACTTGATGCTTATGTTTATGCAGACCCAGATTGTGAACTTGAAATAAAAATTTTAGGAGGGAAATATGCCAATGGTGAGCTCCCTTTCTAGCATTACTAAAGGTTTGAATACCAACCAACATCAAGCAGTCGTTTCTACATCACCTGTCATCCTTTGCTTAGCAGGTGCAGGATCCGGAAAAACAACGGTACTCACTCGAAGAATTGCTCATTTGTTCCATGAAAACAGGATAGGGACCAGCAATATGCTGGCCCTAACCTTTACCCGATTAGCCGGCAAAGAAATGAAAGAGCGTGTTATCAAACTAGTGGGCGACAGTGAAGGGAAGAAGCTTTTCTGTAACACCTTCCACGCCTTTGCAGTTTCAGTACTAAAAGATTGGGGTGATCGTATTGGCATTGAAAAAAACTTTACCATCTATGATCAAGAAGATCGAGCTTCTATTCTTACAACGATTATTGATGAGCTTGGTAAGAGAACCACCTTGAAAAAGGTGATGTTCTCTTTTGAAATATCCATGGCCCCACAAGGCACAGAAGAACGAAAAGTGATTAATGAGTACTTGTACCGTTTAAGACAAAATAACGCTGTTGATCTTGAGAAGTTAATTGCTAAAGTCGTTGAGCTTTGGAAGATCGATTTTGAATCTCTGCAATATTACAGAAGAATGTATACACACATTTTTATAGACGAATATCAGGATAGCAACGATGAACAAAGAGATATGATTAGTTTTTTGTCCCCGCCTAATCTTTTCGTGGTTGGTGACGATTTTCAGGCCATTTACGGTTGGAGACAAGCTAAGGTCGAATACATTCTCAATTTTCCTAAGGAATATCCAGAATGCGAAATAATCAAGCTTGAAGATAATTATCGATCCACTAAAACAATCGTTGCTGCAGCAAATAACCTTATATCACATAACAAAAAGCAGACTAAGAAGAAACTTATCGCTCATAAAGACGGCGATCCTATTACGATTCAGATGGTTGCTGATGAACGAGTCGAATATGAAATGATCGTCAAAAAAGTGTGCGAGCTCCAAGAGAAGGGCTACTCATACAAAGATATAGCGATTCTTTCAAGAACGAACGCACAGCTTCAAAAAACAAAGATGGAATTGGCAGTAAGCAATATCCCTAACGTACTGATTAACAATGACGATCTGATGAAAAACAGAGATATTCGATCAATTGTAGCCTGGTTAGAAGTCATTACAAATCATAAAGATAATCGAGCGCTTTCCATAGCCCTTAGATATCCTCATCCTTTTCTAACTCAAATGGAGGAAAGCAAGGTGAAAATGAAAGCTCTTGAAGATGATTCTTCCCATTTAGAGGTACTTCATCAATCTGACTTCCCGGGTGTTAAGGAGTTTTTCAGCATTGGAAAAAAAATCTTCAAGACATGGATGGATGAAGAAGAGACTTCTGTTTCTCGCTTATTTGAGATCGCAGCTGACATATTAGGGGTTTTAGATGACTACAAAGAAAAAGGGCTAAATAACCGCATAGAATCGTTTGAGAGCTCTTTGAATTATATACGAAATTGGGAGAAATCTAAAACGAACCTTGGAGAAGATGCTAGTCTTTCAGGATTCTTAAAATGGCTAAAGTATCGGGATATTCACGAAAAACTCATCCAAGAGAAAGATGCAGTCAAACTGATGACCGTTCACGGCAGCAAGGGCTTAGAGTTTCCAGTAGTTATTATGATCGGAATGGTCGAAGAGGTTTTTCCATCTAAAAAAACCAATGACCTCGAAGAAGAAAGACGTCTTGCTTATGTTGGGTTTACCAGAGCAAAAGAAAAATTGATTCTATCATATGCTGCAAACAGGCAACTATTTAATGGGACATTGGTTCCTGCAGAAAGAAGCAGATTCATAGATGAAATTAACGCGTAGAAGTAGGTGAATCGATTGGAACGTATAGAAGAACTTAATGCATTTTACGATAGGCTCGAAACAAACCCATTACCTTTATCCGCCATCTCGCTATTTCATTCATTAATGTATATACGAGACAAACACGGATTGGTCGATTGGTTTGCGGTATCCATATCTGCTTTATGCACTAAGTCTTGTATAAGTGAAAGTAATTTTTTTAATATACGAAACAAACTTAAACAAGAAGGTTATATCGATTTTTCATCCAGAGGTGGCAATCAATCTGCCAAGTATTTAATCACTGTTTGTACCACAAAAAGCATTGATCAAAACTCAGGACAGCAAAAAACATTGGTCAATACTCAAGTCGATGAGTCAGTCAATCCTCCAGTCAATGTTCAAGTCAATAGGTCAGCATTATTAGAAGAAAATAGAAAGATAGATAGACAGATTGAGGTCACCTGGGCGAATATCATGGATTCCTGGAAAGAGGTCTTTAACCAAGACATGAGGTTAAATCATTCGCAAATGCTGGGTGCTTATATTGACCATGACAATATGACGGAAGCATTGCTTTTAGAAGCGATCGAAAGAGTAAGACAAGCAGATAAGCCTGTTTTTAGCTATCTTTGGAAAACACTTTCTAATTGGGCAAAGGCCGGAGTGAAAACGATGGGTGATTTATTGGAATTTGAAAAAAATAGGGATAGCGATTCTCCTTCATTTCAAGGAAAAAATAGCTCTAAAAAAACCAATAGCACGTTAGATTTTCTTGAGGATTACAAGAAACGCAAGGGGATTGGTTAGGAGGTGCATGCTCGTGACAAGGGAAGAAGCAATAAAAATTTTACAAAGGATTGCTGCTACTTACGCTAGGTTTGATCTTAGCGACGACAAGAATGTGGACATCTGGTTAGAGGCACTAGAAGACATGTCTTATCCTCTGGTCCGTGCAAGATTAAAAGAGCATACACGTCTGAAGATTTTCCCTCCTGTCATTGCTGAAATTGCAGCATATGATGCACCCGAAAATGATTTTTTAGACCGGCAAAAGGAGTGGCGGCGTGATGCAGAAAAACGAATACAACGAGATCGGGCCAGTGGATATGTCCCACCAAGACCACCGTGGGAATCCTAATTATTTTGCCCGGCAGGAAACACTAGAAGCCGAAAATATGGTATTAGGTTCAGTTTTTCTAGAACCAGATTTAATCCATGAAATTAATTTGGAACCTATACATTTTTCGATTGCTAAAAATAAGCTATTGTTTCAAACCATGCGCGAATTGGCAGCTGAAGGGATAAGAATAGACCCTGTCACGATGACAAAAAAATTAGGCAACAACATCGAAAACGTCGGAGGAGTATCTTACATATCTCAATTAGCAGCTTCTGTTCCTTCGACAGCGAATTTGGAAGCCTATCAACGAATTGTTCTTGATGACCATAAAAAGCGCGTATTGGTCGCTGCTGCAGCTGCATATCTAAACGATCCCACTGAGGAAAAAGCAGAGGACTTGTATACCCATTACATTGAAATGCAAGAGGTCGGAAAAGTCAAAGAGAAGACTAAGAAAGATATCTTGTATGAGCTGTATGAGGAAATGAACGAGGACTTTGGCGATCTTCGAGGGATTGATACAGGTTTTAAAGATCTAAACGATATGACAGGTGGTTTACAAGGCGGCGATTTAATTATTGTTGCTGGAAGGCCATCGATGGGGAAAACAGCCTTTGCTTTAAATCTTGCAAGTCAATGTTGTGTACGCGAAGGTGTCGCAGATGTTTTCTCTTTGGAAATGCCTGAGAAACAACTCACTCAAAGGTTTTTAAGTGCTATTGGATGGATTGATGGATCAAAATGGCGAAATTCGTTTCGATTCTTTTCCGATCGAGATCGTGCAAGTGCTACAAAAGCGATAGGCGTATATAGCCAATGGGTGATGAATATCCACGATGAAGCAAAACAAACCGTAGCAGACATACGAAGGGAAGTTCGAAAAACCAGTCGTGAGAATCCAGGCAAGCAACATATTGTCGTTATAGATTATCTGCAGCTTATAACGCCACTAGGTAAGTTCGATCGCCATGATCTCGCTGTAGGTAGTATTACACGGGAATTGAAACAAATGGCACGCCAATTTAATGTGCCGGTTATTCTTTTATCACAGCTAAATAGGGGAGTCGAACAAAGGCAAGATAAGCGCCCTATGCTATCTGATTTAAGAGATTCAGGAAGTATTGAACAAGATGCTGATGTTGTTATGCTTCTTTACCGTGAAGAATACTATGATCGTCAATCTGAAGGTAAAAATATCGTCGAAATTAATATAGCCAAACAACGTAACGGACCTGTTGGGACTGTTCAACTAGCATTTTTAAAAGAATTTAGCCGTTTTCGATCTTTAGAAAGAAAGAGGGACCTAGAGGGGGCTTGAAATGAGTGCTCGATCAGTCTATGAAAAAATGAAATCTCACTATTTAGCTACTGGTGAAGTTATGAGAAATGAATTATTTGTTTCCCAAATTGCTTCTAAGTTTAAAACAGAGCATGTCATCGAGGGGCTTATGATTTTTAATCAATTTTTGGATGAAAAAAGAAAGGGTGTGAGTTAATGGGAATTCTTTTCGAAAAAGTCATGTTGTCTAAAGAAGGGAAGCGTCAATTCATCATTAAGGAATTAATCCAGCTAAGAGTCACGGAGGATGACGATGGGACAAGTGTTGAACAGTTAGATTATTACCAACTAAGACATTTGTTAGCAATGGAAAAAGCGAAAATGGGGTGATCTGATGTTCAATGAAGGCGATTGGGTCATCAACATTAAATCTGGATCCTTTGGTTATATTGAAGAAATCTCATCATCAGGATTATTCGTGACTGTAGTTCTAACAAGATCAATCAATGGTGAAAGTATGAACAGTAAGAAGTCAGGAAGCGTTATAGAATTCAAATCAGCACCAATTTATGGTTTGTTTGGCAATGGAGTGTTAGAGTGCCCAATTGATCTTGCGATCGATACGAAGGATTATGAATGGTTTAAGGAATTATTGGATCACAGATTGATTATTGAAAGGGTGTGAAATTGTGCCAACAGAGATTAAATTCACCGTGTATGGAGATCCAGTAGCTCAAGGACGTCCACGGTTTAGCACCCAAGGCGGCTTTGTGAGAGCGTATGATCCAAAAAAATCAAAGGATTTTAAGCATTTTGTCAAATTGGCTGCTTCAGATCATAGACCTAACAAATTATTAGAAGGACCGTTGATCATGGAAGTGCGAGTGTTTAAGGCAACGTTAAAGAGCTTCTCAAAAAAGAAAAAAGCAGCTGCAGAAAAAGGCGAGCTTAGACCTATCACAAAGCCCGATGTAGACAATTTTATCAAGGGAATCAAGGATGCACTGAAAAGTGTTATTTGGAAAGATGATAGCCAAGTAGTCGATCTTCGGGTCAGTAAATGGTATAGCGAGACGCCAAGAGTCGAAGTCGTGATAAAACCATTGTTATCAATTGATTCAGAGCAAATAAAACTAACAATCTAGGAGGCTAAGAAAATGTCCTTTATCGACTTTAAAGCATTGATCAAGAAAGTAAACCTTAAGCCAAAAGGTGTTAAAGAAATTGTAATTGAAGTAAGTGGTGCCGGACTGGATGGGAAACTTGATAAGCTATCTGGAATGATCGATCAGCATGCAGAAGTTTCTCTGGAATCTCTAATCATTAACTACAACGTGACCATAAATTCGAAAACAAACAAGCCTCTTAAAGAATACAAAGTAAATCAAAGTGGAGTTGTTGAAGAGGTAAAAAACGTTAACGAGCAAATGGAAGCAGATCTTGGATTACCTGAAGACAAACCTCAAACAAAAGAAGAGAAGAAAGAGGCAGAGCGAGAGGTTATCGATCAATTCATTTTAGAAGGATTAGCACCTAACTTTGATGATTTCCCATATTATTTTGCGGATATTGTAAAGCGCCGTTTAGAGGGAGAATCATTCATTAGGCTAGCTAATGAGCTTTGCATTAGTTCAGGAAAGGTAGCTGATCTGATCGATGAGTTTCGCATAAAATGCGCTCCTTTGGCTCAAGCCTGGTGGGAATGGAAGTTAAGCAATCCTTCTGCAGATACCGAAGAAAATACAGAATCTGAGGACTCTGAAACAGAAGGTACCGAAAATGATACAGATGAGCTTGAAAATGATCAAGAAACGGATAATTCTGATCAGGATGAAAAAGACTCTGACTCAGAAGATGGAGCAGCATAATGGCTACGCGCAAAAGACAAAGAAAATGGACCCTTCTCTTCAGGTTTGAAGAGGAGTGTACCGTTTATTTATATGAGCCGTTACGAAAATGTGATTTGAATGCAAGGCTGCGGGATGGATGGAAGAAGATTGGGTGACTATTTCATATTAAGTTTTATATTTTGAGTAGAAAAAGAGACCTGTTAGCAAGCCTCTCAATTGTTATAGAACTAATGTTCCCGTACAATTCTATTATATGACTTTGAGAGGAGAAAGAAAATGAGTATAAAACAAAATACGATTTATCAAATGGACTGTTTAGAAGGGATGAGGTTTATTCCTGATAAATCAGTAGATCTTATTTTATGTGATTTACCCTACGGTACTACACAATGTAAATGGGATAGTATTATTCCCTTTGAACTATTGTGGGAACAATATAAACGAATTATTAAAGATAATGGAGCAATAGTGCTTACTGCTAGTCAACCATTTACAACAGCACTTATAGCTTCAAATATGAAATGGTTCAGATATGAGTGGATTTGGAAAAAAGGAAATCACAATACCGATTTCCAAAATGCCAATCGAATGCCACTTAAAAACCATGAAAATGTATGTGTTTTTTATAAAAAATTACCGACATATCACCCACAAGGGATTATGAAAATTAAGCCTAAAAGAGTTAAAAAGGAACCAAGAATGCAGGTATTAGGAGGAAGAAATGTCACTCTAAAAAAAGCACATACAGTAAGATATAAAAATTTTCCAAAGAGCGTTTTGGATTTCCCTCGAGACAGCAAAACGTTCCATCCTACACAAAAGCCATTGTCTTTGTTCGAATATATTATCAAAACATATACAGATGAAGGAGACGTTGTTCTCGATAATTGTATGGGTGGATTTACTACTGCAGTTGCTTGTGACAACACTGGACGGAATTGGATTGGATTCGAATTGGAGGAAGAATACTGTTTAAAAGGGATGGATCGCATTAATGAAAATAGAGATAAGTTAGGTATACCAAATGTAACTATTGAAACAAATGTAGAATAAATTTTTCACAGTTTTTTTCATAAGTAAACACAAGAATTATTTTGTTTCCAAAAAAATGAGGTGGATAAATTGAAACCAACAGAGTTAATTGAGCAACTTCAATGATGCTAAGAGAAGGAATAATAGATGATCATGAGGTTAATCTAGAACTTTTGATACTCATACTTGGAATATTGAAAGGTTAGAAGAAAGAAATAGGGAAATGGTTTTAATTGGCCATATAAAATTGATGATTAATTGAATGAAAGTGAATAGGGAACAAAAGACTAAATTTGTCTGGGATAGGAAAAGCTCTTGCTTAGCCCAAGAGCAAGATCATATCATCTTGATATTTCTGGTAAGTATTCCATTCTAATAAATCAATAATTTCTTTTGCCAAGTTCTTATTGATTAGTGAAATACCAATGGATTGAAAACAGCGGACTATAGGAGAGCGAAAGTTTCCTTCTTCATAATGAAGTGACTGATTTCTTCCTTGCCAAATTATGTTTTTAATAGGCTCATTATATATAAATCTACCATCTGGACAAGTATTTAAACTACTATGAACAATACTAATGCCTTGCTTGGCTATTTGCAAAAGTGCACCAGATAATGCTTTTATGGATTCCTGCTTTGAAGAAATTGAGTTAGATAGTTTATCGATTTGTATTTGTAGTGGTTCAATATGCTCATTATAAAAAGAAGCTTGTTTTGCGTATGAGTGCATTATTTGATGGTCATTAAAATGATCATTCAGATCTAATTCTTTCCTAATGAAGTCAGCATAAAGAAATTCGTGGTGTTTTTTTAAGTCAACAAGTTTTGTTTTAAGACTATTAAGAGCATTTTCTTCAGAATTTATCAAATCAATCAAATTATGTGCTGCAAAATTTGTTTGTATCAAATAATCGTTCATTTTATCCACCTCTAATTTGTTGTCGGTAAACTTATTATAATGAATGATTGTTATCCTTGGAAACAAAAGAGTAATAGAGTATATAAAAGAAAAAACCAGTTTTATTAGACTAGTTTTTTCTTCCTAATACAACACTTTGTTGATATTCAGTTTTTAACACTTACATGTTCAATCATACGCTTCATTGCTTGAATATGACCTATATGAGCTGCTTCATGTATTAATGCTAAACCTGCAAGCTCTCCAACGGTCTTACACCCTAGGAATGGGGTATCCAAATCTTGATCTAGCTGTTCAATAGGAATTTGCTTTAAACGAGTTAATTGATCTTTCAACTGTTCAATAAGCTGATCCATAGAAGGTATATCACCTATCCAATCAGCTGGTTTTGTACCGGTTCCAAACAATTCCATATAATTCGTAGGAAGGTGAGTTGTTACATGAGGAAAACCAAACATAGTTTGTTCAGTAGTTGTTAAAATGTGACCTGTATGCCAATGGATTGTGTTATTAAAACCATCTGGCTGGACATCAGTTTGCTCCTTAGAAACGGACTCTACAATCTTACTGAAGTATTCCCTTGTCATCTCAAATTGCTTGAATACAAGTTGATTCATCTTTTTCTCCCCTTTCATTAACAAAATCATCCATATTATACCATGGATGTAACGTAGAGGATGCAAGAAAAGGAACATACGGTTAACCACGAGATAAAATGGTAATTGGTTGGATAAAGAAGTATACGGGTACATTTCATTAAAAGAGTAGATTTACTTAGACAAAACAGTCGAATCGCATGATCGTTTGATTGTTTTGTCTAACTAGGTAGTTTTAAAAAGTATAGTGCTTTAATTACTTCCTTTGTATCTCTTTTAACCTATCAATTATTTGGTGATTTAGCTTAATTAAATAATCCTGTTCTTTCTTAATCACGTGCTGTTTGTACGAAAAGAATACAAAAAAGAAAATGCAAACTATAACGAATAAAAGCCAAAATAAATCGATAAAGAAATCCATATTAATAACCTCCAGTGCAATACAAAAAATAGTTTAACATAAAAATTGTATAATTTTAACATATTACGATGGACTTTAATCGTTTTGTTTGTTAAATAGATGTTTAAATTAGCATGTTAGGAGGGGGATCAGATGGACAAAAATATATTAAATAAGTTGAAACTTTTGAAGCGTGTAACATATAACGGTATGCCATTAAATTGGCCGCAAGTAAAATAAAAAGCCAGGATCTCTCCCGGCACTCACACTGTAATTATACCATGGGAGGGATCCAATTGAGACTACAAAACATAGAAATTAATCCTAGTACTATGAGGATGGAAATTGATATAATGGAACAAAAAGGAAGTTTTGTTATTGTGGTGTGTGATGGGAAGGCGAAGCTTACGGAGCTTCCGGTGCATGGTGAGACAAAAATAGTGACACATCAAGGTAAAGTAAAGAGGGTGAAGTTTGATGAGGGGGAAGATTTTTGAACAATACACAGCTAATAATGATGTCATTGATTCTATCTATAACTGCAATTATATTCACTTTATTTCCTTATTTATTAAAATTTATTAGAAAATGTGTTGATTGGTTTTTCAAAAACATTGAAAAGAAAGAACAAAAAGGAAAGTTTATTTTTTATTCAACTTATAATAAGGAAAAATTAATAGAAGAAATAAGCACGACTTATTCTTCAATTGAAAGGATAAATGAAATTTCTAAAGAAAATATAAATGATTTAATAGGAATATTAAAGAAGGATACTCTTTCCAATGAAGAAAAATATGCAATAAAAAGATTTAGTTATTGTTTAAATAGCATTAATCAATATTCTCATCTTAGTTCAACTTTGTCCTTATATATAACTTTTGTTGGTGGATTTTCATTAACCTTAATTGTAAATTGGCTTCTTAGAGGGGAGTTATTAAAATATTTATCAATAATAATCCCTATAATAATAGTATTTGTTGTAGTATTTTTTTTGGTATGTGTAGTTTCAGTGAATAAAGGAATAGAAAATGACAGAAGAAGATTATTTTTTCTTAAGGATTTAATTTCCCTATATATAAAAGAATTTATGGAAAGTAAATAAGTTCTACCAGCCCTCTGGAGGACACTGAACAAACGGTTTTATCGTTATTCAGTGTCCTTTTTTATTTGCCGAAAACGAGGTGATATTGATGAAAGTAAAGTTGCCGACAAACCATTGTAAAGGCTGTATCTGGTTAACAAAAGACAATCTGTGTATGTTCCATCGTTGTATTAAGAAAAATGGCTTTGTAGCTGACAAGAAGGAGGGTAAAAAATGACAGCTGAACAGTTATCTCTTTTCGGGGAAATCGATGAAAAGCTAGTTCGACAAACAGTTATAAGAGAATTAAAGAGATATAGAGCTTTAAAAGTTCGACTTGCAAACAAGAAAGAAAGCCAGGAAGCAGGTGTAAATAATCTGTTTCCTGTTCTTCGAAAAGAAGATAACTTAGCTGAATTAAAAGTGAAGCAGATTGATAGAGCTCTTGATTACTCGCTCGATGATATAGAAAGAAAGATTATCCAAATGAAGTACCTTGAAACAAAGCAGCATAAGGACATCACCATTTATATGGAATTAGGCTTAAAAAAAGAAAAATTCTATGAAAAGAAAGGATCTGCTATCTCCAATATTGCTACCTCCTTAGGCATCATATAATTTCCCCGACAAAATCCAGATAAATTTCCGACAAAAACCCGACAAAATCCAGAGAAAATAGGTACCAAAAAGGGTGCCTTTTTAATTTTCCATTAAAGGTAACATTTTCTTAGGGATTAAATTCCCTGGGAGAAGCGCCTATCCCTTATCAAGACGTACTCGATCTGTCGTCAAGTATGGGAATCCATACCCACGCACTTATGTTTGCGGAGATAGAGCGCGGGGCTTTGGAGGTAAAAGCACTCCAAAATTTATTACATATTAGAATAAATTAAAGGAAATTATATCCTCTTGTCGACTTTATAGGGCGAAAGGAGTTGGTTAAGGTATGAAAATATTCATAAATAACGTTCAAATTGAAGGAGATTTAAAAACTATTGATCTAGAGAAAAAAGAATTTGAATTTAAGTTTAGTGTTATTGGAGAAAGAGACTATTATTTGCATTCAGCTTTGTTAGCAAATGATTCGATTAATGTGAAAATTACCTGATTTGAATTTAGAATATAAGGCATATAAGGGTAATTGGGCAAGTTCTCATATTGGAACTTTAGAAGATGATACTCCAAGTTCATTTACAGTTAATTTTAAAGAGTATACAGAAGAGGATAATAAGTGGACATCTTTTACAGGTCTTTTTCACACTGCAATTGATAATTGGACGAGAACAAGGGCTCTTGCAAAAGTTTTGCAAAATAAAGGATTATTAGAAGAGGAAGAATACAAAATGTTAATTGAAGAAATTGGAGAAGCTTCCTTTGAAGAAATGAAAAAGTATATCTTAACAGGAGAGTAAAACAGAGCATCCTCTGGGTGCTTTTCTTTTGCCCCAAAACATTCTGTAACGTTACAATGGCCAGAAAATCAAAAATAGAAAAATATGGGTGTCAGGAGATCGTTTTGAATGGCTTAAAGCCGATCCTACTCCAGGCTTTTAATCTTAATATGTAAGAGCGTCTTTCTAACGAATTACGCTTTTTATTTTTGTAATAATTTTGTTGTTTTATAGTTAATTAGTAGTAGGAAACCATCTTCTTTTGTCGAATATTTAGGCTAAAGGAGGTAGGGATATGGAATTAGAGAAAATTGACCTTGATTTGCTAAAAGCAATTTATGAAAAAGACTATAAAAATAAAAAAATTAATTGGTTTGCAATAGGTTTTGAATCTAATAATCACAAAGCTTTTCACTTAAAAAGATTAGAAAGATTTGATCTAATTGAATTAGAAAAAAATGCATTAGTACCAGGAGGGAGAATAGACCTAAAATATGGTACAGCAATAGCAATTGTATGGTCTGAAGTGATCCACATAAAGGAAAAAGGGATAAATGCATTAAAGTTAGAACAATAAAAAATAATAATAGTTTAAGCATCCTTCGGGGTGTTTTTTATTCATAAAGGACATTTAATAGTTATTGAGAATACACAAAAGGGAATACATATTTAAAAAGGAGTGATTTAAATGGCTGATCCTGGAATTGCTGGTAAAGATCCAGGTGGATTTGGAGATTTAGTCGTTGACAGTAAATTAAGTGATCCACCGACAGGATTGTTTATGGATGATCCCCCATCTGGTGGTTGAAAATTAAATTAATTAAGAGCGTCTTTCTAACGAAGGGCGCTTTTTATATTGCTTAATAATATTGTCACATATTTGTAATTTTATATTATTACGGTAGTAGGAATTGATCTCCTTTTGTCGAAATGAAAGACTGAAGGAGTGATAAAATTATCATGATTAATAAGCTGACGGGGAAAGATGATGTTTTCTATTTAAAAAGGTTATTAGACAATTTGTTTAATGATGTTGTGTCTTCTTATGAAGCTCTATTATTTATTGAAGACGATACAAAATTTCAAATATCGCAAGGGTTTTTAATACTTGCTAACCAGCATTATGTTGAAGCTAGTAGATTTTATTATGATAATGAAGTTGTTCAAAGAGAAGAATATGAAAATTTTTTTTCGTGTTATTTAAATTTTAAATCAGAAATATCTACTGTTTTAACCAGAAGAGATGAAAATAATACCTGGGTTCGAGGTAGTTATAATAATTTAATTAAAAGTATGGATAATTTAACTTTTTCAATTAAAAATTTACAATAATTAGCATCCTTTGTGGTGCTTTTTATTTTGCTCCAAAACAAACAATTACACGGAGGTGGACGGTGATGTGACGTGGCGAGACCGAGAAATTCGAAGCGAGATGAAGCATTTCAGATTTGGAAAAATAGTGGTGGAACCAAGAAGCTAAAAGACATTGCCGCCGAATTAGGATTATCCGATTCACAGATTCGGAAGTGGAAAAACCAAGATAAATGGGATGACCAATTAAAAGGTAACGTTACTAAACCCAAAGGTAACGTTACGAAACGAAAAAGGGGCGCACCAGCTGGCAATAAAAATGCTGAAGGATCTGGTCCTCCTAAGAAAAATCAGAACGCAGTAAAGCATGGCTTCTTCTCTAAATTTCTTCCTAGTGAGACGTTGGAGATTATGGAACAGATCCAAGAGCATTCACCTGCAGATATGATATGGGATCAAATTCAGATTCAATATGCTGCCATAATACGTGCTCAGCAGATCATGTTTGTATCGAGTCAAGAAGATCTGACGAGAGAATTAAAGCGCGAAAAGCAGAGCTCCTCAGACAAAAGTAGCAGCTGGGAAGAAGAATACGAGCTGCAGTTTGCTTGGGATAAACATGCTACCTTTTTAAATGCTCAATCCAGGGCAATGAGCGAGCTTAGAAACTTGATTAAACAATTTTTAGAGTTTGCTCATGAAAATGATGAAAGACGACTTAAGCTTGAACAGATGAGCCTAAACATTGAAAAAACAAAGGCTGAAATAGAAAACATCAAAGGTGATAAAAAGGATGGTGCTGATACATGGGTGGATGCTCTTAAAGAGGTTGTTAACAAGCGTAAAAAGGTGAAAGAGAATGAGTAACATTCCTTACAATGTCTTGGTTGATCTTATCGATGTATATTGGGATAATCCAGTCGCTTTTGCTGAGGATGTTTTAGAATTCTACCCCGATGAATGGCAGACAAATGTATTAAATGATCTAGCTAACCACCCATTTGTTTCCGTTCGATCTGGACAAGGAGTTGGGAAAACAGGTGTAGAAGCTATAGCAGTAATTTGGTATCTTTGCTGCAGACCAAATCCAAAAGTAGTTTGTACAGCTCCGACAAGGCAGCAACTAAACGATGTTTTATGGGCTGAAATAGCCAAATGGCTTGATTCATCAATGGTTAAAAATTTCCTCAAATGGACCAAAACAAAAGTCTATATGATTGGCAACGAGGAAAGATGGTTCGCTACAGCAAGAACCGCAACCAAGCCTGAAAATATGCAGGGTTTCCATGAAGAATACATGTTATTTGTGGTGGATGAAGCTTCAGGGGTTGCTGATGATATCATGGAAGCAATTCTTGGTACGCTTTCAGGTGAAGAAAATAAATTGTTGATGTGCGGAAACCCGACTAGAACAAGTGGGGTTTTTTATGATTCACATCACAAGGATAGAGTAGATTATAAAACTCATAAGGTATCAAGTTGGGATTCTCCAAGAGCAAGTAAAGAAAATATTGAACGTCTTATTCGAAAATATGGGAAAGATAGCGACGTTGTTCGGGTCCGTGTAAATGGAGACTTTCCTAAATCAGAGCCAGATGTATTTATTCCACTTGAAATGGCTGAAATGGCTACAGAAACGATTCTGGATCCTGTAGGAGACGAATTACACCTTGGTGTTGATGTTGCCCGATATGGTGACGATGAGACCGTTATCTCTCCTAGAATAGGTGGAAAGATATTTGATTTGAGATGTTTTAATAAGCAAAGTACTACAGCCACCACAGGACGCATTATTGAAGCGGCAAGATATTTTCATGCTGAATATTTTATTCGTTATGTGAAAGTCAAGATTGATGATGATGGTGTAGGCGGTGGCGTTACGGATCAGCTTAATGAAATAATTTCACAAGAATTTTTCCCATTTTCTATCGAAGTCATTCCGATAGGGAACGGACGAAAGGCAAACGATGATGAGCATTACGAAAATAGAGGAACAGAAATTTGGGCTTCAATTCGTGATCGATTGCAAGAAAACCTATCAGCGTATTTACAAGGAGAAGCAGCAACGGTTCAGATTCCGAATGATGAAAAACTTATTTCCCAATTAACAACTAGAAAATACAAAATGACGAGTAAAGGCCGCATCATGTTAGAAAGAAAAGAAGATATGAAAAAAAGAGGATTAGATTCTCCAGACCGTGCCGATGCAGTTGCATTAGCATTTGCAACTGACAAAGATATGCAGTGGTCAAGCGAACGTCCATCCGGTTGGTAATCTTATGTTTTTTTATTTTATCGGAAAGGCAGGTGAGACCATGCCAATTGAATACCTTAAGCAAAAATTTCCTCCAGCTCCATTCGATGAGGAAATAGATCAAATCTATTATTATCGAGATCTATACGATGGTAATCACGAAAATATTTTCCCTCGAGCTGCTGAACTTGCAAAAGAAACGCAAGTTACAAGATATTTAAGGAGGCCGCGACAAGCTTATTTGAGAAAGAAGGTTGTAGAAAAAGCATCACAGCATCATTACGTAGTAGTGAACTTTGCTTCTCTTATCGCTGAGCTTTCAGCTGATCTGATTAACCGTGCACTTGGCAATATTTCTGCAGATACTGAAGAAGATAACGAGCTGCTTTCTTTTATTCAAACCGTTAATCAAGTTTCTAAAACAAAAGAAAAAATATGGGCAGCTGTCGTTCAACATCAGGTGGATGGTGGGGTAGCTTTTCGAATAAGAAGAGACGCTAAAGGTACCTGGTTTGAATGGAAACCAGCAGACCTTTATTTTGAACATGAGGATGAACTTGGTGCTGATATCGCATGGATTGAGAAAAAAGGCGAAAATAAATATCTACGTGTTGAGAGGCAGCGTTTAGATAATGATCAATTGCAAATTTCGCAATTGGTTTTTTCATTTCAAGGTGAAACTATTGATAAAGAATTAGATATAAAGGAATATGCTTCGAGGTATAGACTAGTTATTCCAGAAGATCAGGTATTAAGTAATATTAACGAGCTCATGTGCGGGTATATTCCGAACGATGAAACATTACTAAATTCTCGCGGCCGTTCTGGGCTAAGAAACATTGATGCCATTCAAGAAGAGATAAACTGGACCATTACTCGAGATTCCATCGTCTTT
Source organism: Bacillus sp. 03113 (assembly GCF_006546985.1). Lineage (GTDB taxonomy): Bacteria > Bacillota > Bacilli > Bacillales > Cytobacillaceae > VATK01. Next base: position 167,708 of record NZ_VATK01000008.1, on the reverse strand, counting down.
GAAAAGCATGGGAAACCTAAGTTAGCTATTCCCAGAGCTTTATGGGATACAGTTGCTAATAAAAACAAAAATTATTATGGTGAACGATTCGTAAGGAATGCTGATCTTGAAGTGGTAAGCTATGATGAAAATAAAGGGGCAGTTCCAATGTACATTACTTGGGATGCTCAAACAGAACAGTCTTTTAAACATGTTGAAAGATTGATTGATTACATGATGGCTGTTTCTAAAACATCACCACAGGCTGCTGGTATTGGCACAGATGATGGAGCACGTTCAGCAATTGCTATTCTTTATGAATGGATACAGTCAGTCATTAAAGCTGATGCGATCAAGGATAAATTTGACGCAGCCATAAAAGAGGCTAATCGGAAATGTATTATTTTAGAAAATAGCTTAGGTGGTACTAATTTTAAGATTGTCTCACCAATCATTGAATGGGATGATATGCTTCCAAAAGCAGATTCGGAACGTGATTCAGAGGAAGCAGACAAATACGAAAAAGGCGTACAATCACTTGAAACAACAGTTCGGAACCTTCACCCTACATGGTCTGAAAAAGCGATTATGGATGAAGTTAAAAAGATTCAAGAAGCAGAATCTATGAATAGCTTCTCACCTACTTATGTTCAACCACCTAAAACGAATATTGGTAAAAGTAGTGAATAGTAGTTTACACTTGAAATAAAAAGGGGTGAGTGGTTTTGGCTGAGGAAGGTATTAAAGCAAACTGTGATGGATGTAAACTGGAGTTTGAAATTAAAATGCAGACAGAAATTATTGAAAATAATGTTGAGAAAAACTACTTTATCTGCCCTCATTGCAATAAAGAATACATCTCATTTTGTATCAATCAGAGTATTCGTAAGAAGCAATCTGATTTGAAAATGCTTTGGCGAGAATTACAAACTGCAACCACAGTGAAGAAACACCATAAAATCCATTCAAAAATTGAATTATTACAAAAAACTATAAAGTAAGAAATGCAAGACTTAAAATCCTCCATCGTCATTCATTAGAGTGGCTTTTTTAGTAGGTGCAGAAAATGACCAAAATTGAAAAGCTAATTCAGTTATATTTAGAAGCTGGTGAAGAACTTTTGCAACAGATTCGCAGTTTAGAAGACGGTACGAAAAGAAGCCGAAAACAAGCCATTCTAAGACAAATTACTGCTATCATAGCTAAATTGCAGATGGAAAGTTTAGAGTTAGGCACTCAAATTATTGAAGAGTCCTATTTGGAAGGTTCAGAAGTAACAGTTGAAGAATTAGTGCAGCAAGGTTTTGAGGAAGTTGCGACTAAATTAACATCCGTTATTCATGAACAAGCAGTTCAAGCGATCATGGATGATGTTTTCTACCGAATACTTGAAGCGACTGAGCATATGGAACAAGATGCGAAAAACCGAGTAGAAGAAGCAGTTAGAAGAGCAAATGAACAGTCTTTAGTACAAGGCATTTCACGTCGGCAAGCTACAAAACAAGCTATTGCTGAACTAGCTAATAAGGGCATCACAGGGATTGTTTATAAAAATGGTACTGAAATGCCTGCTGAAAAATACATGGCTAATGTTATTCAATATCATCAGAGAAAGGCACATGTAGATGGTGCTATTAATCGCATGATTGATAACAATCAAGATCTTGTTTATGTCAATCTAGTTGGGATTACTTGCGAAATGTGCGCTAAGTACCAAGGAAGAGTTTACAGCATTAGTGGTAAAGATAGTCGATTTCCTAAGTTAACTCAACGACCACCATTTCATGGCCATTGTGTCCATAATGCAACACCTTGGGTAGAGGAATACCATGATGAGGATGAAATAGAGCAAGCTTTGAAAGACTCAAACCTTCCTTTTACCGATAATCGGACTGAGCAGAACATTAAAAAATATGAGCAACTCCAAAAAGAAAAATCACAGAAAAACGAAACGAGAAAGCAATGGATTCGTTATAAGTCTAGGATGCCTGATCTTCCTGATTTAAGGACATTTGCTAGTCATAAAGCTAGAAATACAAAGCAATATCAGGAATGGATGGAAGATTACCGTAAATTTAATTTAGAAATCAAGAAAAGTAATAGTTAACACTCATTGAGTGTTTTTTATTTTGCCTATTTAGGCTGAAAGGTATGGTGATCAAATTAATATCTCGCATCCATGCGTTAAATGGCACTTGCCTTTTTACGTGCATGAAGGCTTAAAAGAACATCACGGAAATAGCCTACTATAGGCTTTAAAAATAGGAGGAAATCATGAAAACATTCTATAAACATATTCGTTTATTATTCATTTCAATATGGCTACTCTTTGCCAAATTAATACCTAAAAAAGAGGAGCAGAGGGAATTTTCTTCCTTCTTGCCGTTTGATCTACAATTCTTTTCTGCTGATCCACCTGCAGACCCACCGGCCGATCCTCCTACAGATCCGCCAAAAACATTTAACCAAGATGATGTTAATAAAATCGTTCAGGACAGGGTTTCTCGAGCTGAAAAGAAAGCACAAAAGGAATTGGCTAAACAATTAGGTTTTGATTCCGTAGAAGCGATGACAGCTGCTTTTAACAAAGACAAGCCAAATGATAAGAAAGATGAAATTCCGCCTGTCGATGTTGATGCTGTTGTTGAAGCTAAACTTAAAGAAGAGCGCGATAAAACGTTCAAAAGATTACTAAACTCCGAGGTTAAGTTACAGGCGAAAGAACTCGGTTTCGCAGATTGGGAGGATGCTTTAGCACTTGCTGATTTATCCAAAATAAAAGAGGATGACAAAGGCAACATTGTTGGTGTTAAGGAAGCTCTTGAAGAATTAGGAAAGAAAAAACCTCACTTATTGAAGAATACTTCAAATGGTCAATTTGGGGCTCCTATTCCTAATAACCAACAACAGAAAAAAGAATCATTGGAGAATATCAAAAAGATGGCTGCCAACCGTGGTACACAGCAATCGTCCACATATAACCCTTGGTCATAATAATAAAAGGAGGAATGATTCATGCGTTTACAACCGATTCAATCATTTGAAGTGCAAGATTCTTATGAAATCCTTGCAAGCTATGAAGTCATTCGTGAAGTAGTAAATGGAATTACAATTGACTCAACTGCTGTTGCTGCAGATGGGGATGGTAAGAAAATATTAAAAAAAGGTCAACCTGTTTCAAAAATGGCAAGTGGAAGGTATGTGCCGTATAACGCAGGTGGATCTGATGGTAGTGAAAATCCTTCTGTTCTCTTGAAACATACGATTGATGTAACAGATGGTGATGTAGTCACTGGAGGATATGAAGTAGCAAAAGTCATTACTGAGCGTATTCCCATCACTGTTGATGCCACACTTAAAGGTAAAATGCCTAATATAGTTTTTGCGTAAGCCATCCTGACCATTAACAGGGAGGTTTTTCTATTAATAATAATTAATGAAAGGATGATAATAAATGCCTCCAGAATTATTGGGTTTAGAACAAGCGTTATCTGGTGAAGAATTAATCATTTATACTCGAAATCTAGCACTACCAAACAATTATTTACATGAATTGCTATTTCCTGCTCGTGAGACATCTGAATTAACAATTGATATTGTTCGCGAAGGTTCTCGTCTACCGGTAATGGCACAAATCGCGGAACTTGGTACACAAGTTGAATACGGCAGCCGTGAAGGAATGACAGGAGAACGTATCTCTATTCCTAAGATTCAACGTGGTCGAGCAATGGATGAAAAATTAGTCCGTATCTTGCTTCAAGGTGCATTAAGAAACAATGAGGTTGCTGAACTTCGTCGTACACAATTAAATGATGCTGATTATGCTGTAGATGCCATTAGAGCGCGTAAAGAATGGATTGCGATGCAAGCTATTACAACAGGAGCTGTAACTTATGCAGAAGCAGGAGCTCCACCAATTACAGTTAACTTCGGATATACAAATGATCAAAAACCCGTACTTAGTGGAACTGATCTTTGGAGTGATACAACGAATTCCAATCCACTAGATGACATTATGGGGTGGGTTAATACCTTTGCAGATAAAGGGATTATGTTGCCGAGGGCTCTTGCATCACGTCAAATAATTTCTTATTTGTTACAAAATAAGAACATTCGAATTGCTTACCATGGTGATCCATCTGGTTCGGCTAACCCACCACAACTGAATAAATCGCAACTTGACGAATTATTTACTTCACAGGGACTTCCTAAAGTCGTTGCCTATGATACTCAAGCTCGTGTTGAAAATAAGGCCCTTTCAAGTGGAAAACTTGCATTTACGAATGTACGTATGACTCCTCAAAACCGTTTTGTCATGCTTCCGGACGGGGCATTAGGCCATTATCTATGGGCTGAATCAACAGAGGAAATGATGAGTGATATTCAAGCCGAAAGAACAGATTCAAATGGTATCTATGTATTCCGTAAAGTGAATGAACATCCGATTCGTGTTGAGACAATTGGAGTGAACCTTGCTTTCCCTTCATTTGGTCTAAACGATTCAGTAGTGTCAGCAACTGTTATTTAAATTATAAGGGTGTCAACTTAAATGTTGATTCCCTTTTCACTTTGATTTGAAAGGATGACAGAGATGGAATTAAAAGTCCTAACTAATATCAAACATAACAGTAAATGGTATAAACCTAATGAAGAAATTAAGAAAGTAAAAAAAGAAGATGGAGATCGTTTGATCGAACTTGGTGCTGCTGAGGAAATTATTAAACCTCAGGTTTCCCCACCTGCAGAGTAGGTGAAAAACATGACGACATTAGAAGAGGTTGAGGTATGGATTCAATCAAATGTCTTAGATTCTAAAGCTTGGGATGATTCAACCAAAAAAGAGATTGCTATTAAGCAAGCATCCCGTAATTTATCTCGATGGTATCCGGAAATTGAACTTACTGATGAAATAGTAGCATACCAGTCTATCTGGGAGCTTCAAGGGCTAGATCCTGCTCTCAAGCTTCAAAAACAAGGCGTTAAGTCTGTAAGTGAAGGTTTAGACCGAATTGATTATTTAGAGAGAGATAAAGTTGCCCCTGATGTTCGTGAGATATTGGGTTCACCAGCATATGAGCTAATCGAAGAAACCGTAATCCTTGAAGGTGGAAGCTTGATATGAGTCTTTTTGGATATCCAGCAAATATCACTCATTTTTCTGCCATTATTGATACTTGGAATCGTGTAACAGGTTATAATTCCATATCAAAGAAAGCAAAGGTCGTTGAGGAGCAAAAGCTCGTCAAAAATGACAAAGGTGAAGATGTGGTCAGTATTGGAGAAATCCATCTCGAAGGACCACAAGTGATCAAAACTCAAGACTACTTTTTATATACTAATGCGTTAGGAAAAGAGATTCTTTATGATATAAAACACATTGAGATTAAAAAGAACATGGGTACTGATGATGTAAAAAAGGTCGTTATTTATGGGTAGTCGTGAGATATTTTCTATCGATGGTATTGGCGCAATGATTAGTCGTCTTGATCAAATCGAGAGGGAAATGGAGCAAAGGATTGATCAAACACTTACGCGATTGGCTGAAAAAGTCATTGAGGATGCCAAAAAATTAGCTCCTGTTGCACCGGGAAGTGGTGATTTAGAAGCTTCACTCCATGTAGGAGAAGTAAAAACTATGATAAAAAGCAAATACATTGATTTCGGTGTAAGTTCAGAAGTTGACCATTATGCAACTGTTCAACACGAAGGATTTCGTAAAACAGAAGATGGAAGAGTAATTTATATGTCTCCTGGTCCTGTCACAGGGTCAAAACCTTCATACAAAGGATACACTCCTGGAAAAAAATATCTCGAAAATGCAATTGTGATTAACGAACGCCTCATTATTGATGAGTTACGTAATGCCCTTGCTATTTAAGTTGAGGTGATAACATGAGAGGAAAAGAATTGATCGATTTTTTAGTATCAGAAGGATTCAACGTATTCCCTGACGCAAATTTTATGCCTGATGTAGATGAGAGCCAATTGCCGGCTCTTTTTGTTTTTGGTTCAGGTGGCAGTGAGTCAGATAATGATTTGCCAATTGAATTTCCATCCTTTCAAGTAATTGTGAAGGGGAAAAATTACAAGACGGACCCTTTACAAATGGATTCAACAGAACAGTTAGCTATAAGTTTGATCAAGTTTTTAGATAAAAAGAAACACTATGAAATTGGTAATAATCTAGTGTATTTCAGCAAGGCCATGCAGAGTAATCCGATTCCGATTGGATTAGATACATTGGATAGACCAGTATTTTCTACTAATTTTCGATTTAAACTACAATCTTTTTAAGAAAGGAGTTATAAAACATGACAGTAATTAATGTCCCAATTGGGCCTGCCATAGTGGAATTTGGTGAAACGACTCCGACTATATTTGACATCACAAAGGGCGGAATTGTTTTTAGTGCGAATTTCACTAAGCAAGATATTACAGTTGATCAGTTTGGAGACACACCTGTTAAATCTATTTTAAAAGGTGGAACGTGCCAATTAGTCGTACCTTTTGCTTTGCATGATTTAAAAAAATTAGGTGTAGTAACACCTGGTAGTGTATATGCAGAGGATGCTACAGATCCTCAAAATGTTAAAAAGCGGTTAAATGTATATGCTAAAGCTGGCATTGATTTAGTTAAAAATGCTAAAAAAGTGGTCGTGAAGCCTACATCTGAAGGAACGACTCCTAATGACTACATCACAATTCCTCTAGGCGGCCCTTTACCAGAAGTACAATGGACGTATAATTCCGATAATGAACGTGTTTGCAATATCACGTTTGCTGGTTATCCAGATGACACAGGTTTGCTTTATTTCCTAGGAGATGAGGCTGTTGTTATTCCTGCTTAATAATACAAGAGAGGGCGCTTAAAAAGGTGCTCTCTTTTTGTTCATGGAGGACTCAAAATGTTAAAAATGCTAAAAAGTGCTGTAAAGAATGAAAACGCAGTTTTTCTTGGGAAAAAACAAGTTGATATACCAAAGTTAACACCTAATTTATGGAGAAAATTATTCGGTACTTTAGACAAGTTACCAGGTCTTATCGTGCAAGTATTGCTTGCTCCAAAAGAAGATTTTTATTCTTATGTTTTATCTGCATGTGACATAGCTTTGGATGAAGTAGTAGCGATTGTATCCGTGCTGTCAGGAATTGATAGGGACTACATTGCCGAAAATGCTGGATTAGATGAAATTGTTCAATATCTAGTCAAAACAGCTAAGAATAATAATTTGAATAATGTCGTAAAAAACGTAAAAAGCCTTCTACCGAAACAACAAAAGTAGAAGGCACTTTTATTTCCATAGATGAGTTTCTTTTGCAAGCTGCTTTTAAATTAGGGGTTTCACAAATAGCAATTGAAACCGAATATTACATGGTTGATCTACCTGTTCTTTTAGAAAAAAAGGCAAAGGAACATAACGATAAAGTTCTTGAAAAAGTGATGATTCAATTAGCTACGAATCGACGATCGTTAGAAGAAGAAGAGTTTAATAAATTTATGAAACAACTAACCTCTGAATTAAATCTAAATCAATCCTTTTCTCGTGAAAAAATGGAAGAGCTACGCATGATGACCAATTTAGGAGCCAACAAAACTTGATAGAAAGGAGGTAATCAAAAAATAATGGCCACGGATCTTGGTGAATTAAGGGCAAGGTTAACGCTCGAATCACAGCAATTCCAACAACGGATGGAAGATACAAGAAATCATTTGCAACATGCAGGCCGATCAGCAAACGACGTAAATATCCGTTTTCAATCATTAAATTCGTCATTACAAACCATTGGGATATCTTCAGAACAAATTGACAAGATCAACAAACAAATTAGAAGAGCTAATCCACAAATACTTCAGCAAATGTTAGCAGATGTAAGAACTGAGCTTGAAGGATTAGGGATGGATAGCAGTGAAATTGAGAAAATCACTGCTGAAATTGAGCGAGCTGAGAGTGGGACCAAGTCATTCGAAGAATCGTTAACAGATATACAAACTGCGGCAGCTGGTGTTGGTGCAGCTGTTGTTGCGGCCATCGGTGTAAGTGTAAAAACAGCCATGGATTTCGAAGCGCAAATGAGCCGTGTAAAAGCCATATCGGGTGCAACGGATGATGAATTTAAAGATCTTGAGAATTCTGCTCTTAGTTTAGGGGCTACTACTTCTAAATCAGCATCAGAAGTTGCTGTTGGTTTTGAAGAGATGGCAGCGATGGGATTTAATGCTAATGAAATCATATCAGCCATGCCAGGGGTTATTGCTGCAGCTGAAGCATCAGGTGCCGATTTATCTAAAACTTCTCAAGTTGTTGCATCAACCCTTAATATTTTTTCGTTAGAAGCTAGTAAAGCAAGTAAAGTAGCAGATATCTTGGCTAAAACAGCAAATATTTCAGCTGCTGATATCACGGATATGCAATATGCACTGAAATATGCTGGTCCTCCTGCAGCTGCACTTGGAATAAGTCTTGAAGAATTGGCAGCTTCGATCGGGGTAATGACGAATGCGGGAATGGAAGGAGAGCAAGCAGGTACAACGTTACGTGCTACGTTACTTTCTCTTTTAAATCCATCTGATGAAAACTCAAAGATGATGAAGAAAATGGGCATTGCGATAACGGATTCAAAAGGGAACTTTGTAGGCCTATCAAAATTAGTGGACAACCTTAGGAAGTCCATGGAAGGGCAAACAGAGACTCAACAAGCAGCCACGTTGGCAAGTCTTGTTGGAACTGAAGCTGTTTCGGGTATGCTTTCCCTTATGAAAGCAGGACCTCAAACCATAGATGAATTAACAAATTCTCTAAAAGATAGTGCTGGTGCGTCCAAAGCAGCTGCAGATGTAATGAAAGACAATTTAAAAGGAGCCTATGACGAACTAAATGGGGCCCTTGAAACGATTGGAATAAAACTAGGGAAAGAGTTTCTTCCGTTTTTAACAGACATTACTAAACTAGGTGCAAATGCTGTTAGTACGATTGCAGAAATGGATATGTCTACAGTCAATGCTGGGATTGCTTTTGCAGGTGCTTCTTCGGCCATTGCTCTTACAATTTCTACAATTAGTAAGCTTGCGATCGCAGTAAAAGGTTTAATGTTTTCTATGGGTCCTGGTGGATGGCTGATAGTAGGTATCTCTTTACTTGGTGGTGCTATAGCAAGTACTATTGTACATCAGAGGGAAATGGAAGAGGTTTCGTTAGAACGTCTTGTTACTGCACAAAAAGAAATAGAATCTCTCAATTCGATGACATCTAGATACGATGAATTGAAAAATAAAATGAGCCTTACAACCTATGAACTTGGTCGTTATCTTGATATTAATAACGAGATTAAGCAAACAGTTGATCCAAATACTATTACTAAATTGAAAGACGAACAAGATAAACTTCTTGAAAAGTCAGGATTGACAAACGTAGAGTTTGCGGAATTTCTAGAATTGAACGACAAAATAATAGAGAAGGTTCCAGAATCAAATATTGTTCTATCAGATCAAGGGAAAATAATGTTGGAGAATACAGATGCAGCTAAAAAACTGACACAAGAGAAGGTTGAACAACTAAGGCTTGATCTTGAAGCTGCAAAGGCAGCAGCAGAAGCGAATATGCAAGAAAATCTTGAAAAAAGAAAACAAATTCAGGGAGATTTGAATCAGCTTTCAGAAGAAAGAAATAGCATTGAAAAAGAACTAAAGGATCAAATTGATCTTGTTGCGGAAAGAGAAGCTGAAATTCGTACTGCAAAAGACAAAGGAAATAATGAAGAAGCATTTATATTAGATCGTATAACTGTCAAAGAACGTTTAAAATTACAAGAGCTTCGTGATCAGTACGCTCAAAATCTAGAGAATATTAAGGCAAAAGGTGAAGAAGCTGCTAAGATTGATGAAGAGATAGGCAAACTAGATGCAGTTAACCAAAAAATGGTTGACTTGGAACTTCGCCAAGTTGGTCTGACTGCTAAAAAGGGTGAAGCGTTAAATGTTATTGATGCAGAAATAGAAAAACTTGAAGAGCAGAAAAGGAATCTCGAAGCTAGTACACCTGCCGCCGCAAGGACAACCCAAGAATACCAAGCGGCCGTTGGAGCCATCCAATCACAAATAGACAGACTTCAAGGAGCTAAAACAAAAGTACAGGAGATCACAAATGAAGGACGCACTATGAACAGTGTGTTAGGAGCATCTATTACTAAAACGGTAAATGTGGTCCAAACTCCTACGCGTGCAATAGTCAATAGAATAAATAGAGGAACCTATCATACTGGTGGGATCGTAGGTCATGGTCAAATGCCTATGCTTCATACAGGTGGATTAGCTTCTCAATTTATGAATTCACCCATGCATAATGAGGTCGATGTCCGCTTACTTCGGAATGAATGGGTTATAACAGAAGCGCAACAAGCAAATCTTTTTAGAATGATCGATGCTGGATTTGTTAAGCCAAATCAAAATGAATCTCCAAGATCGTATAGTCAGCAAGTTACCAACTTTATAACCGTAGAAGGGTCAATGGATAAAGATTTATATGATGAAATTATGACTAAACAACAGCTGGAATTTGAAAACGAGCTCATCAAAGCGGGGGTGAAATCGTGATCAAAACGTTAGATAATTTTAAGATCGTTACAAAAGACGGGAAAATCTTTGATATGGCCAATGATTTTGGTGTTTTAGTAAAAAAGCTAACGATCTTTTCACCAAAACCGCAAATTTACACCGAAACTTCAGATAATATAAATGGATCTATACGATTAGGAAAAACATGGGGAGAACGTAAGATAATTGCTGAATGCTCCTCATTTGCAGTGGATAGTTATGATTATGCCCTTCTTCGAAATAAACTTTTTCAGATCTTTATGATATTAGATGAATTTTATTTAATTGTTGATTCTGAACCTGGTAAACGTTGGCTTGTGGAAGTAAGTGATGAATGGGATCCATCTAAAATCGGGACTTACAGTGATTTCATGCTAAATTTTATTAGCCATAGTTCATTTTCCGAATCTATTGGAACTACATTAGATCCTCTTACATTCGATGCAGAACTTTGGCAAATCGGTCAAGGATTATTAGCAGATGATTTAATATACAAGCTTAATACAAATACATTCAAGATTTATAACGCTGGTGATGAGACTATTGATCCAGAAAAATTTCCTTTGATTATTAAATATCAAGGAGAGTCAAATAATCTACAAATCAAGAACCTTACTACACTCAACACCTGGACATATAATGGATCAACAGCAGCTGGAGAATCTATTGAAATAAATCGTACTCGATCTCTTAAAAATGGTATAGTCCCTGTTTTTGGAGATACAAACCGAAAATTAATAAAATTAGCTCCAGGTTGGAATGATTTCGAATTAGTAGGAGCTGTAGGGAGCTTTGAAATCTCTTTCGATTTTCGGTTTTATTATTTTTAAGATCGTAGGTGATTAATATTTTAGAGGTCATAACTAGAAATAGAGAAATTGAGCCATTAAGTAATTACAAAGATTTAGTTTTAAAGGGAGGAGTAAACCAATACGGTCCACTCTCTTTTTTTATTCCCAAAACCGAAATGAATCAATTCGGATTTAATTTGATTCAAAATGAGGAATTCATTGGGTACGAAGGTCATCAATATCGTATTAAGAAAATGGATGAACGTCTGATTAAGAACACTCCGGTCAAAATCATCACAGAAGCTAGGCATCGATTTTATGACATTATCGATACTAGGAGAGAATCAGTGTTATCTACAGGATTAAAGTCAATAAACGAATTACTCTCTTTCATTTTTACTGGGACTCGTTGGACATTTTCCATAATTGATGCTTTTGGAAATTTGGAATTCGAAAACTTTGGAAATGATAACTGTTTAGCACTATTTAATAAAGTAATAGAGCGCTTCGAAGCAGAGTTTGAGATCATTGGAAATGAAATAAGAATTCGAAACCAAATTGGTTCTTTTATCGACATGCAGTTTAGGCATAATCACAATATAAAGACATTTAAAAAGAATATTGATACAAGTAATCTATCAACGCGAATTAAGGGAACAGGCAAGCGAAATCAAGATGGAACACCAATTGTTTCTGCTGAATATGTTAGTCCTAATGCTAGTTTTTACATGGACGAAGATGGCAATATTGAGTACAAAGATGCTCCACCGTACTCAAATGAAACGATAACAAATAACTATACATTAATAGAGCATTTAGCAGCAAACATTCAAGATGAACCGGACGTATTTTTTGATTTAGAATTTATCGTGCTGCAAGACGCTGGATATACAAAGCCAGTACCCGAAAGAGGAGACGTAGTACCAACCATCTTAGAAGAATTGGGGGTAGACGTTGACCTTCGAATTATGGAAATAGAGCTTTATCCAGAGAGTAAGAAGTCACCAAGAGTTGCTCTAGCTAATTATAAAAAGACTTTTGCAAAATCATTTTTAAGTTATCAGAAGTCGCTATTAAATAAAATTTATGATGAGAACAAAGGGAAATTGCGTTATGACGTATACGAAGAATCTGTTCAACGGGCAACCGAAGCACTGAATAATTCTTTAACAGAATTAGAATATCCGCCAGGTATGGGTATTCTCGCTAGGGATCCTAATGATCCTAATAAATTTGTTGTATTACGATCCACAGGCATCGGTGTTACGACAGATGGAGGAGTTACATTCCCAAATGCGATAACTGCAGAAGGAATCAACACAGCACTACTGATAGCTGGACAAATTAAAACGAACAATATTCAGATTATCGGTGACGATGATCTTTTTTATTGGGATGGGAATGAACTTATTGCCATTAATGCAGCAGATTCGAATAAATATGTAAAACTAAATTCAGATGGTCTTTATATCGCAAAGGGAGCTATGATCATTGAGCGTCCAGATGGGTACAAAGTCGTCAATGATGGAATATTGCAAAATGCATTTGGAATCCAAGGGAGTGAGCCGCCTTTTCAAACGGAGGGCGTTGAGAAAGATGGACAATTTTACCGTGTACACACAACTAACCGTGACAATATTCAACGATATACATTTAAACATGATTGTAGATACTTGCATGTTGTCGTTAATATGAAGACCGAAAACGGCATGCTCGGCACGCTCGTTTTTGATTTAACAGACGAGAATGACGAAATTGTTGTCAGTTCAACTTATTTTACTGAGACACGGTGGGATGCTGAACAAGGCTATCGAAAAGAGGCGCTTATTGATCTTGGTACACCAACCGGTAATTTAAGAGCCATATATTGGAGGATGTATGGAGAAAACTCAACTGATTATGGGTACGGAAGTGTGAGATATATCGGTAAGGAGGGGTAAAAATGGGAGGAGTCTTATTATTTTGCAACACTGACATGGAAGGCAAAATAATTGACAGTTTAGTAGGTGAAAGAGTGATTCCACTTCAACAGTTTGACCACTTCTTTTTTATATCAGAAAAAGATTTAGAAACAGTTAAACAAGAATTGCCTCAATATCGAATCATAGATAATCAAATTCAAATAGGTGAGAAAAGACAAGTCATGGACTTGTCTTTTTTCTTGCGAAAAATGGAGGTATGAAGATTGAGATATAAAAATTTAGGGGTGCCTTTTGATCGGGATTTTCGAAATGATTCGAATGAAAATTTCCAAGATATTAGTGATGATATCGATAAAATCGTTGGAACTTCTAATTCTGCAGTCTTTGAACAAATGGCTGCATTATTAGAAATTGACTCAAGAAATACAAATCTAATATTTTCAAATGGTCTTTTAACAACAATTGAAGAAAAAGACGGATCAAATGTTATAAAGACTACAACTATTAATTATGACGAACAAGGTCAGGTACAATCTGTTTCTGAGTCAGCTGGTGGGAAAACAGTCACCTACACTTTGCAGTATTCAAGCGGAGAAGTAACAGGCGTATCTAAAACGCTAGCTTAGGAGGGTTTAAATTGGGGCTTCTTAATGTAACACATATTATAAATAAATTCTTAAAAGTAAAAAATGTTGATGAATCTGGTAACCCAATTATGACGGATACTAACCCAGCTGCTGTGAAGCTAACGGGGAGTATTGTTCAAGAAATTGGCACATCTAAAGACTTTACAAATTTCGTTGTACCTGCAAACAGTGAGGTCGTTCTGGATAGAGTATACACAGATAACCATCATGAATTTATGGTTGCTTTGAGCTCATTTGGTTATCCAAACATAAACGGTTTAGAGTTAAGAGCACATTATTTTTCCAAAACAGGCGAAACTGGCTCTTTAAGATACACTGCTAATTCTTCACTTTTAGAAAGTATTTCTCCAAATTCGCCTTATTATTTATCGAAATGGCACAATATCAAAGCATATGGGATGACGGTATTATTGAAAAATACATTGTCTACTGACTTAACATTTAGTGTTATCACATTAACATCTAGACAAAAAGGGGACAAAGGAGAGGTCATACAAGTTAATGATGATAATGTTAAAGCAGAAGTATCTTCACTAAAATCTGAGGTGCAAGCAGTTAAAACGGAATTGCAAACGGGTGTAATTGACGTAAAAGCCAAAATAGGATCTTCACAAAATTTTACAAATGTTGTTGTTCCGCCCGGAAGTGAAATTACGTTAGGGACAGTGTATTCCGAAGAATGTCAGGAGTTTTCGGTTGGTTTAAATGCGTTAAATTATGCAAATATCGTTGGTTTAGAATTAAAAGCTCACTATTATTCAAGTTTGGGAACGGCTGGCGATAAACGGTTTACCGCAAACTCTGTACTGCTTGAAAAAATTTCTCCTAATACTCCTTATTCCTACACAGAATGGTACGATCTAAAAGGATATGCAACAAATGTTATATTAAAAAATACATCAACTACTTCTATGACATTTAATGTCGCAACTATCACAGGTCGTTTAAAAGGCTCAAGAACAGCAAAAGAATATTTTGGAAAATCAACAGATACAAAACCAAATATCATTGCAATGGGTATACCAATTGGATCAACGTACTTTGAAATAGATACTACGGATTGCTATATGTGTGATGGAACAGGATGGGTAAAAATATAATGGATGTTATTTCGTATATTAAAGCAAAAGAAGCACTAATTAAAGCACAAACTGCGTTAGATAATGCACAAGCTGCCTTAGATAACACACTAAATGGCGCAATTAATTATTCAATTCAATTAAATACAAAGCCTTTTAATTTTGTTGATTCAGGAGGATATTTGTTTGAACCTCCTGAAAGCACAGAGAATCAAGCGAGTTATGCATCAGTTATTAGAATGGACAACAAAGTAGAAAACCCATTAGATAAATTTTATATGTATTGGGCTGGTCATGATGGCGGAGGAATAAGGTTATCAACTGCACCAGATCCATCGGGACCATGGGCATTTTATCCTGATATCGACACGCCACTAATTAATGACACTTTTTTTGATACGCAAATGGGTGGAGTTTCAGGTCACATTAGCTCTCCTTGCATTGTGTTTGATGAATTAACAAATAAATTTTATCTGTATTTTCATCGGTTATATGGTTCGCCAGCTAGACAATCGACTTGGCGGGCTGAAAGTGTAGATGGATTAACCTTCTCAAATCCTATTGAAGTGATTCCTTGCCCATTGAATGGAACGTGGGATGGGGTAGAAAGAACCTATTTTCGTGTTATTCGATATAAAGGGAAATGGGTGGGTGTTTATCAAGGAAGAAACAGTGGTTCTGATCAACATGCTCATATAGGTTATGCAGAATCAAGTGACGGTGTTAATTGGAATCGTTTGTCACATCCATTATGGTACGATAACCAATTCCAAAATTTTACTGATAGTTTTAATCTAGTTGGATTTTTAGGCGGTTCTCCTTGTTTGCTAGAATTACAGGGAACATTGTGGTGTTTCTTTGTAAGTGGCCAATCAGTCAGAAATATCTATGCTGCTCCAATTGAAAGTTTAAACCAAAGAGAAGTTACTCCTATGAAAATTATGGAAATTCCGTCATGGGCTTTATCAGGTGGATTGGAGAGCCCTAACTTCTTATCCTATAACAATAAATTGTATATGTTCTTCCATGACTATGATAATACGGATTTGAGAAGAAGGATTGGAGTTGCGGTAATGGATTTGGAGGTATCGCTAAATGGATAAATTCAGTTTGTATGAACGAAATTTAAAATGGGATTTTAACGGTTCTGCAATACCAACTGATTTCACAACAGAAATATCAGGAAGTGCAGCTGTTAGTGCAAAAAACTTAGAAAATGGAGGGTCACTAAACTTAACTAGTTCGGCTTATGGTAGTGTATCTGGCATCAACTTTCCCGCCTTTGTCCCGAATAAATACGATGAAATAAGATTAAAAACATTAATTTCAAGGAATCACGATGTAATAATCATGAGACTTGGGTTATACAGCAATAACTTACAAAATGGTTTATATTTTACGAGGGATTCAAAAATAGCTACCCTTATTGCAGGAGTTGTCAATGGCAATACACCTGTGACAGCATGGAATTCAAATATGCCAACATGGTTCGAGATTGTTTGGAAACCAAATGAGGGAGCTGCTTGGTATTTAAACGAAAGGTTAGTGGGGAAAATTGATAAACCGAAATTGCCTGATCCGAACATTGCGTATAAACAAAGAATAACGTGTACAAACACGGAAAATCCTTCAACGGTAGATAAAAAAATAGATATATATTTATCTCAACTTGATCTGATTGTCTATAGTAAATAACACAATAGAATGCTTTAAAAAAAGAGGGCTCATTTTGCGAGCCCTTTAATTTCTAAATTTACTTGTCTCTGTTTCTTGATTGAAATCCCTTGAAATAATAAATTTGTTAGTTTATACCTTTTAATGATTAAGTGAATAGCGATGGGTATTATTAAACCTATAATCACAAATGAATAAAAGTTATACCATCCGAACAAATATTTAACTAGAAAATTTAAAGGGAAATGGAGATACATGATAGTTAGTGACATCTTTCCTATTTCTCCAATAAAGTTAATTTTGGCTATTAAATTGCTTAGTATAAACACTGATAAAATAAAGCATATTGGGATTATGATATCAAAAATTAAATTAGTATATAGATGATTTTTCATATCAAGAGTATATTGAATTATCCCTGATGAATCTAAAATTATAAAAGATAATGAACTAATAAATACCAAACAAATAATAAAGATATTTTTTAGAATGATGTCTTTAAACCTTTTAAAATAGTAACCAAATGCGTAATAAAAAATAGCTATAAGCGCAACATCAATATTCCATGGGATCCTATCAATCTTGGTGAATGTTGTTTGTACATGAGCGATAATGAATAAGACTATTAAAATACTTATTTGTATAGATGCTGATTTGAATTTATATGTTATAAGGGTAAATAAAATTTGTGTGGCTAATAAGCACGTAATAAACCAAAAAACAGCATAAGGACCAACCATATATTTTCCACCATATGCTAAACCTAAAATATTTTTCACTGCATCAACAAGTATAAATTTTCTTTCTAAAATTTGATGTGAATAAATAACTACTGTAATTAAACACGCGAATGTTATGTAGGGGACTAAAAGTTGGAAGGTTCGTTTTTTTGTCCAGTCAGCTATCTGAGGGGGGGTTTCTAGTTGTTTGTGTAAATAACCAGATAATGCAAAAAATAGAGGCATGTGAAACCAAAATAAATAATGACTCAAAGTTGGGTTATTTGGTGCATGTCCCATAACAACAGCAATTATACCCAAACCTTTTGCTACATCTAACCATTGCTCTCTTTTATTCATTGTTTTTGTCCCTTCAATGTGATTTTCAATTATTTTAACATATTTTTAATTGCTAGGAGGAGATTAAATGGTTTATTTTCAAAAAGCTATAAGTGAGTAATTCTTTTAAGAGTAATATTAAACGGAATTCCTATTGAACAAGTATAAAGCGTCTTTCATTGAATAAATTAACACCCACTCTACTAAAATAAAAAATCAAAGTTGAGGAGGTGTCAAAAAATGAAAATGCTAAATCTACTGCTAAGTCAACAAGAGTTAATAGGTGCGTTTTGCTTTGTAATATTAGTATTATTTTTAATTTTTAAAGATTACAAGGCTGTTTATAACGTCCATATTAGAATTTTATTAGCATATTTAATTATGTTACAGTTACTGCAAATGATTTTAGTGCATTAAAAGAGCTCAATTTTGGGCTCTTTTTATTTTGACTTGAAAGGGGATGATCATAGAGATCTAACATTATTCGTCGCATTATTTTCTTGAATAATTATAAGGAGGGATATTATGGATACAAATATTATTGCATTTATAAAAACTTTTTCAACTGTGGTAGGATCTGTTTGGTCTTTTATAGTCGGGGCAATGGGTTGGGCTTTTCCTACACTCATTATACTTATGGCATCTGACTTCCTATCAGGAACTACAGCAGGATCAAAGAAAGAGGTTTTAAGCAGCGCAAGGGGAAGAGAAAGTTTTGTGAAGAAGGTCCACATTCTTATTATTGTTGGATCTGTTTATCTGCTAGAAAAAGTAATATTTGGTACACAACATTTAGGTGATGGCGTTACTGTTGCTTATATCATTATCGAATTTATTAGTATAGCTGAAAATGGGAGATTAGGAGTGCCAAGCATAAGTGAAAAAACATTTGCAATACAAGGAAGAGTTTATAAAGATGAGTCAGTTTATAAATTATGCACAAGAAGAGGTTTTAGGGTAACAACCACTGGGTGCAAAACACTGCTTATAATCAATACGATGTTATACTTGCAAATGATCATCGTGTTTAAATTGCGAAAAATGCTGGGACAAGTGGGACTATAGCACCAAGTGGATATGCCGATTTCACAGATAATAACATAGTCTGGCACCATTGTAATTTTCAATCTTTGTTTGTTACTTTGGCTACTTAATGATAAATTAGGTAATAAGTAAATATTAACTAATTTATCATGGGAGGAATACTATGGACTTTCAACTAATCTATAATGTTTTGCTTATTCTTTTTTGTATATCAGCCATTATTTTCATTTTAACTTTTTTTGTTTACGAGAAATATATGATGTTCATGCTAATAATGACTGGTTTATTTGTTTTCTTCATTAACTATATAGATATAAATTTTTTGGATTAATTGAGGGGGATAAAAAATTGAACATTAAAAAAGTTGTAAGTTCTTTAATTTTAATTTTAATTTTAATCTCGTTAATTAACGGGGCTTTTCCACAATTACAAATAGCACTATTCGGTGATGTAGTTATTCCGACTGTTTCTGTTAAGATTATTATGTTTGGATTTCTGTTTTTTTCATTATTTTTTTCCTTTCAATATAAGAACAAAACTAAAATTATATTAATATGGTGGATTTTTTTGTTATATCTGTTTTTGAATTTCATAAGATTACTAAGCATTGGATATTCTGTGAGCGAAATATTAATAGGATATAACGGATACTATGCTTTAATTTTCTTCATGCCAATGTTTTTCTTTTTAGAAAAAAGCATTTCTATTAATAAAATTTCCAGTGTTTTATTATTTCTAGCTGTACCAGTATCTGTGTTAGGGATTTTTCAATATGTTTTAAAGGAACCTTTGCTTGCAACAAGTTCACCGAATGGTTCTTTCTATGTTTCATCTTTTAAATATATTATGGATGATTCAGGTAGTTTACAGTCATTCCGAGCATTTTCATTATTTGATTCCGGTCTATCATTTGGATTTTTTCTATGTATATGTTTATCTGTTGTTTTTTCAAAATTTTTAATTGAAAAAGGTCATAAGTTTTTCTATTTCATTGTAATTATTTTATTCGCAACTGCTACTTATATGACATTAACAAGAAATATTTACATTTGTTTTTTGTTAACTATACTTTCTGTGATGCTAATTAATAAAAAATCTAAAGTAGTTAAATATCTTCCTTTTATTCATTTAGCAATTGGTTACGCAATTTATTATTT
The DNA here is from genome assembly GCF_006546985.1 of Bacillus sp. 03113. Taxonomy (GTDB): domain Bacteria; phylum Bacillota; class Bacilli; order Bacillales; family Cytobacillaceae; genus VATK01. Next base: position 147,766 of record NZ_VATK01000008.1, on the reverse strand, counting down.
CGCACCAAAAATAACAATGCTTTTTTCAAGTTCATTGGTAGATAATAGAACTTTATTAATTAGACAAGCAAACTGGATATCAGTAAAAAATGTTTGGTTTAAAGATGTTTGGACATTCTTGTTTGGTTCTGGAGTATATCAAAACGGTAACTCAAGTTATAATTTAATACTTGATAATAATTATTTAGCTCTTGGAATGCACATTGGTTTAGTAGGGTTATTGTTTTGGTTTTTTATAATGATGAGTATTTGGAATTATTGCTTAAAGATTGTTAGAGCATCACATAATAGTTTTAATATGGGGATAACAAGTTTTTTATCAACTTTTTTAGTAACTGGAATTTACAATATAAATATTCAAATTTATCTTTTAGTATTTGCGTGTATGATAATTGGTGATCATTACATTAAATTTGAAAAAGAACAGAACTTAAATGTAGTTAAAAAGAAACGATTTTTTCCTAGAATAACATGGTAAATAGCGAAAAAATTATGGATATAATTGAAAAAAAAAATAGAAAAATTATCACAATCTCAATATATTTATTGTTTTTAGTGATATTCTTTTGCAGTAGCCAGTTAAAATACTATAAATTAAATAACAAAATTTTTAATAACGGTACTGGTGTTAATATTCATTTTACAGGAAATCCAATTGATATTACTTTATTAAAAGATGCAGGATTTAAATATGTTCGCAGGGACATGTTTTGGTCAACAATAGAAAATAATAAAAGTAAATTCGATTTTAAAAATACTGGTTATGATCAATTAACAAACTCACTTATTGATAATGGTATCACTCCTTATTATATTTTGAATTATAGTAATAAGTTGTACGAAGCTAATAGTTCTATAGTAACTGAAAAAGGAAGAAAGGCTTTTTGCAAATTTGTTGAGGAGGCTACAATTAGATATAAAAATAAAGGAATAGTGTGGGAAATATGGAATGAACCAAATGGAGGTTTCTGGGAACCAAAACCAAACTATGATGAATACGCTTTGCTAGTAGAAGAAGTGTCTAAAGTTATTAAAAAGAATGATCCTAGCGGTATAATTGTTGCGCCGGCTTTGGCTGGACTAAATAAACAATCTTTAGATTGGTTGAATGAGATATTAAAAAGAGGCATGATCAATAATATTGATGCTCTTTCTGTACACCCATATCGTGGATACAATCCAGAAACAGTAATTCAAGATTATCAATCGTTAAGAGAATTAATAACCAAATATACTAAGAAAAAGGTTCCTATAATTTCTGGTGAATGGGGTTACTCTACCGGAAAAGGATGGGCTGGCTTAAATTTAACAGACCAACAGCAAGCTGAATATGCAGCTAGAATGTTTTTAATAAATCATTATGAGAAGATACCGATAAGCATTTGGTATGATTGGAAAGATGATGGCACTAATCCTAATAATGGTGAACATAACTTTGGATTAAGAGAAAATGATGTAACTAAACCTAAACTTTCTTATTACAGTGTTAAGGCGTTAAATAAAATATTTAATGGATATAAATATAATAGAAGGATTTATACAGGAAATAACAATGATTATGTTCTAGTTTTTAAAAATGTTGATGGGAAAATAAGAATAGCCAGTTGGACAACTGAACATTCTCACGAAATTACAATACCAGATGATATTAAAGGTGAAGTTATATCTATGTATGGAGAAAATATAGGATCAATTAAAAATAGTAAGATAACGATATCATCTAGTCCAATTTATATTACTAAAGATTAATTATAGATCTCAGTAGAGGTCTATTTTTTTATGTTGAGAAAAATGACCATACTGCGCAACATTAATATGATTTCTTAAGAGCTCAAATGAGCTCTTTTTATTTTGCACTTGAAAGGAGATAAATTATGGAACTAGATTATCAATATTTCCTCACCCAGGGACCGTTCGCGGTTCTTTTTGTTTGGCTTTTTATGTCCACGAGAAAGGAAACAAAGGAAAGGGAGGCAAGGCTTTATGAAACGATCGATCAGCAAAATGAAGTAATCGAGCAGCAGAATGAAGTGCTAGGAAAGTTCAGCGATAAATATGATGTTGTAATAGAGAAGCTGGACAAGATTGAAAGCAAAATTGGATAAAGAATTGAAGGGAGGTGTAACTCATGGATAAATGGACAGCTATCAGAACAATTGTATTATTTATTGCATTGCTTAATCAATTTTTATCTACTTATGGATTAACCGAAATACCTGGCACATCAGAAGAACAAACACTTGTGCTATCAACGGTTTTTACTGCAGTAACAGCAATAATCGCTTGGTTTAAAAACAACTATGTCACTGCAAAAGGTAAAAAGCAAAAAGAATTATTGAAGAAACATGGATTAACAAAAGTAAAATAAGCTGTCCATTCTGGGTGGCTTTTTATATTTAAAAAATTAACTGGAAAGTAAGCTTAAATATAAAGAACAAAGCAAGGAAGGGAAGGGTGTTTTATTTATGACAGAAAATTTTAGACCACTATACCATATTACACCACCATCTGAATGGATGAGTGACGTACAAAGACCTATTTACATTAATGGAGTTCATCATTTTTATTATCTCTATAATAAGGATTTTTCTATAGGAGAAAATGGAACAGAATGGCGACATGCTACATCAACAGATTTAGTACATTGGAAAGATGAAGGAGTTGCGATTCATAAATATGGTGGCAATCCTGCAGGGGATCCATGGACAGGAAGTGCAGTAGTTGATACAAATAATACGGCTGGTTTTGGTGCAGGAGCTATCATAGCACTAGTAACAATGCCACCCGAATACCAATCAACTCATCTATGGTACAGTACAGACAATGGCAATTCATTTAGTTATTATGGTCTTGTACAGTATAATCCGACAGGTAATGCGGATTTTCGGGATCCTAAAGTTATTTGGCATGAGCCAACTCAGAAATGGGTAATGCTTATGGCAGAGTTAGATAAGATTGGGTTTTATACATCGACAAACTTGAAAGATTGGGTGTATGTTTCCTCATTCGTAAGGCAAGATATTGGAATAATTGAGTGTCCTGATTTGTTTCAAATTAATGTAGATGATGATCCAAACTATAAAAAGTGGGTACTTATGCCATGTGCAAATGGATTTAATTATGGGCATACTAGTGGCTCTGCTTACTTTATTGGTGAATTTGATGGTATATCTTTTACTCCAGATCCAGGGACTGATGTCCAATGGTTAGATCATGGGACAGATTGTTACACCGGAGTAACTTGGGATGCTCCTTATTGCAATGGAAATTATCGTTTCTACATTGCTTGGATGACTAACTGGGAGTATACAAGAGAACTTCCTTACGAAAATTACATTGGGAATGCTACGATTGTAAGAGAACTTAGATTGAAGTCTACTACTGAAGGGTTAAGAATGTTTCAAACTCCAATATGGGGTATAAGAGATAACTTTCAAGACATTTCGTTTTGGGGTGATCAAATTATAACAAGTCAACAAGCTAAAATCCTAGATGGAGTTACATCTTATTCAATCGAGTCTTCTTTTCACATAGATGACCTAACAAATGGGCTATTTGGAATTTCTGTACGAGACGGAAATGGTACACATACTGATATCACATACGATAAAGAACTAAATGAACTTGTATTTAATCGTTCTCAAAGTGGACTGATCATTGATGATGCGATGTTTACCAAGCCAAGAATTGTTAAAAATGTATTTCCTCTAAATGGAAAAATTAAACTTGATATTTTTGTAGACCGAAGCACTGTGGAAATATTCGTTAATGATGGGGCGTATGTATTAAGTAACCTGATCTTTCCACAATTAAGCTCTGATGAGTTGAGACTTTGGACTAATGATACAGTTCATTTAGAATACTTTAAAGTGAAAACTCTTAATCAATCATTAATTGGGTAGAAAAAGAAAATATTGGTTCACGAAAGAAACACAATTTAACAATCTGAGTAGGGCGCCTAACTAGGTGCTCTTTTTATTTTTGGCATAAACATAATAAAAGGAGAAGATGAAAAATGTCATTTATTACTGAAGTAGCTCCACACGCTCAAAAAATAGGTTGGAAATATAATATTCTCCCTTCTTTGATCTTAGCTCAAGCTTGTCTAGAATCAAATTTTGGTAAGTCAGGACTAGCTATAAAAGGTAAAAATCTTTTCGGTGTAAAAGGAGAATATCAAGTGCAATCAATCAAAATGCAAACTAAAGAACAGGATAGAAACGGAAAAGTTAGTGTAATAACAGCTAAATTTAGAAAATACCCTACATGGACAGAATCTTTTGAGGATCATGCTTTACTTCTTGTAAAAGGTGTTAGTTGGGATCGATCAAAGTATCATGGTGTCATCGGAGAAAAAGATTATCAACGCGCTTGTATTAAAATGGGTGCCTCTGGCTACGCAACTGATATTAAGTATGCAGAAAAACTCATAGGAGTAATTCAACGAAACTTTTTAACACAGTACGATAAGGAACCAATTAAAGAATATAAGCCAGCTCCTTCTCAGTCTGTACCTAGTCAGTTTCATGAGGGTCAAAAAGTTACCTTACAAAACCATGCAACTCACTATTCAACTGGCCAAGAGATTCCAGCACATGTTAAAAATAAGCAATATACTATCAAACAAGTTACACCAGAAAAGGTACTATTGGCTGAGATAATGAGTTGGGTTTGGTATGCAGACATCACACCTAAATCGGCACCGGTTCAATCACAACCATATCGAGTTATTGTACCGAACACAGCTTTCTTTCAGGCTGCAGCACTCGTTGGAGAATACGAAAAAAGAGGGTTTAAATGCGAAGGAGTTAATTTGAACCAGTACGCTCCTTATGAAAAGCCTAAAGACCACGATCCATATAAATTCGTAATCGATACAACATTAGACCACGCAAAGCAGCTTGTCATTGAATTACATCAAAAAGGCTATCCACTTGCGTATGGTGAAGCGAAATAAAGAAAGCAACAGAAAAAGCAGGAGAGATCTTCACGGTTGTTAAGACGTTTATGGTGAACGGTTCAAAAATGTACAAGTTGAAAAGTGGCAACTTAGTGACAGCTAATACGAAATATGTAGAAAAAATTTAATTAAATAAATGTTAAGTATAACCTATCATGGTATTCTAACTATACTCCAATGAAGTTTAATATTTAATCTTACTAGAAAAAGGAGTATACTCCAACTCCGAGGATCCTTTTGGTTGCTACTACCTAAAGGATTCATCTTTTTATGATTAATTAAAAAAGCCCTTCTCAAATGAGAGGGCTTTTAAACAGTGGTTAGTCTTTTTTTAAGTAATTTCCTTTTTGCTTCATCCATTTTATAATTACGAAGCTTATTCTCATAATTAATTTCTTCTTCTATATTCTCAATTCTCTGCATTAACAGTTTATATTGTTCGTGACTGATGTTTCCTTTTTCTAATGCAGTTCTTGCTGCAACCTTCTGTAAAAACACCTTATCTTTTTGGATATTCATAAACAAATCCCCCTTTCATTTATGAACCTGCCTGCACTTCAACATCCTGCTCATGTTCATTATATGCCATAATATTGAGAAGTTCCTCCATTATACCTTCGATTATTGAGCAATACAATTCCCCAATTAACTGAGCATTTTCATTTAATGGATTTTTAGCATCAATTGTTACAACTCCCCAATTTCCTAACGGTATACATATTAAGGCGGAATAAGAGTTTGTAGAATCTTGAGAACTCCAATCAGTATCTTCTACTACATTATCTACTTTAATTATTTGCTTCTTTCTAAAAGATCTCCCAGCAATTGAATTATTGATATCTAGCACTCGATTACCTATGTATTGTTCTGGGAATCCTGAACTACCAGTTGTTAATTTCAACTGTCCTTGTTCTGGTACCTCTATCCAAATACCACACCTATGCCGTTCCCCACCTTGGGACTTAATATCTGCTGCAATCGCCTCTACAATTCGTTGTATTAGTTGATCATAAAAAATTTCATCTTTGTATTTCAGCTGATTAAAGGCATTAAAGAAGGAACGAGTATTCATAAGTACATTTTGTAATTGAGAGGTACTATTAATATTTACTTCTGATATTTTTTTATGTGTTGCAATATCTTCTTGAAGTGTTATTATTCGATTTTCTTTTCCAGCAGAATCTGCGTAACGCTTAACAGCAATCCATATTGGAATTGAAATGCTTATTAAGAGTATTAACAATAAAATAGATGAAAGAATAAAAAACCAATTTGGTAATCTTTCAAATAATTCAGAAATAATTTTATCCATTACAACATTCCCAATTCTATATATTATAAGTGATCTATTTTAAAAATTTGACGTATATATAAAATTTCCTGCAAAAAAAGTGAACTTTTTTAATGAATTTTTTAAAATTATTAGCCCATTTTTTACGTTAAATGTCCTCTTTGATCGTTATTATGTACATTTTTAGCTGAATAATTTTTTTTAGCCAAAAAGTTCGTTTTTAACTTTAAACAGAACAATAATAGTGAAAGGATACAGTAAAACTATATTAAAGCGTTTTGTTAAACTGAAAGGAATCCAAGCAACATTTTTATTTACAGATTTTCTTTAGACAAAATCATTAGAAAGTCAATTTAGATTATTTGCCTTCATTATTATGTATAGTTAGATCTTCAGTAAAACATAAAAAAGTAATTAACAGATTTTATAAATTGTTTATCGATCATCTTATATTTTTGAGAGTTTTAGAATATGCGTAATACCCTATAAACATCCTAAAAAAGACTATTTTTTAAATCCGCTCCCAACTCGCTCCCAATTAAAGTTTTTAAGCATGTTTCCAAACAAAAACAAAAAAAGAAACCCTTGATACATAAAGGTTTCTTCGACGTCCCAGAAGAGATTCGAACTCCCGACCTACAGTTTAGGAAACTGTTGCTCTATCCTGCTGAGCTACTGGGACAATAGATATATTATAAAATTTGGTAAGTGAAAGGTCAATACTATAAACAAAAAATAATATTCTAATATAAAGAAAAAACCCTCAGATATTAATTGCATGCTGAGGGCTCCGATCCTAACTAAAATTAATGAATGTTACGATAAACACCAATTACTTTACCTAAAATTGAAACATTGCGTAAGACAAGCGGCTCCATAGTGGAGTTTTCTGGCTGAAGTCTAATAAACTCTTTTTCTTTAAAGAATCTTTTAACAGTTGCTTCATCATCTTCTGTCATGGCTACAACGATTTCACCATTGTTCGCAGAGCTTTGCTGCTTGACGATAACGTAATCCCCATCCAAAATACCTGCTTCTATCATGCTTTCTCCCATTACTTCGAGCATAAAAACATGTTCATCTGAAGGTACGAGTCTTTCTGGCAGTGGAAAATATTCCTCTATGTTCTCAATCGCTGTAATGGGTTGTCCTGCTGTTACTTTTCCAAGTATAGGTACATTAACAATATTGTATTTTGGAATAGTATTGGACTCGTCTATATCTAAGATTTCAATTGCACGAGGCTTTGTTGGATCACGTCTAATAAGTCCTTTGCTTTCCAGTCTTGCCAAATGTCCATGAACGGTTGAGCTAGAAGCAAGTCCAACGGCTTCTCCAATTTCACGGACGGAAGGAGGATAGCCCTTAAGCTTAACTTCTTCTTTAATAAAATCTAAAATGTCTAATTGTCGTTTCGATAACTTTGCCATAGTTTGCACCTCATATGGATTTACTTGCCATCATTATAGCATGTATAACAAATGAATACAAACATAAGTTCGAATTTAGTGTTGACACAAAACAAGTGTTCGGATTATAATATAAAAAACGAACATATATTCTTGTGTGTGGGGTGCTATTTATGCAAAATATCTGGAAAAATAACTCTTATACTATTATTCTAATCTTATTATCGATTGTGATTACTTTTGTATTGATGACCACAATGAAACAACATGATAATCAAAAATATGTGACGATTACTGTCGAAGACGGGGATTCTCTTTGGGAAATTTCAAATAAATATTCTAAACAGCATAATCTTTCAAATGAGCAATTTATTAACTGGGTAGTGAAGCATAATGAAGTTGCATCTGATCGAATCTATCCCGGTGAGGAAATTATCATTCCAGTAAAAGATAAGCTCTTTTCTGATGATGAGGTAACTAATTTAGCATCAAACTAAAGAACTGGTAATTGGAGGAAAAAATGAAAGCGATCATATACTGCCGAGTGAGTACAACGAAGGAAACACAAGAAACTTCGCTTCAAAGACAGGAGGAAGAGCTACTTTCACTGGCTGAAAAAGAGAAATTTGAGGTTGTAAAAATAATTAAAGAACAAGCTAGTGGCTATGAAATAGAAAGAGAAGGGATATTAGAACTTCTTTCAATTATCAAAGAAGAAGAGATTTACGCCGTTATGATTCAGGACGAAACTAGATTGGGAAGAGGGAATGCAAAAATGGCTTTACTTCACTTCATATTAAAGGAAGAAGTAAAGCTTTTTAGCATTTCTCAAATGGGTGAGTTACAGCTTTCTGAATCAGATTCAATGGTTTTACAAATTGTATCTATTGTAGAGGAGTTTCAACGAAAACTACATAATATCAAAATTAAAAGGGGCATGAAAAGAGCTGTAAAAAACGGATATCAACCTGAAAAAAATTTAACAAATCAAGGAGTACATTCTGGAAGAGACAGAATAGAGGTTCCTATCACAGAAATTGTTAGGTTAAAAGAAAATGGCTTAACTTTTGCGGAAATAACTGCTAGTCTTAAAGGCTTCGGTTATCAAATTTCAAAAGCAACTGTACATCGTCGCTACAAAGAATATGTAGAAGATAAAGTGGAATAGGATGCTTTACTTGTCAAAATCCATTCTTTCTAGTAATATGGCTTTGGGTTATTAACATAAAAAATATACCATATGTCGATATGAATAATTTTTGCAATAATCTGAAGACATGAAATATGGTAAGTTTTTTAAAGGAGCCAAGACATGTTAGAAAATGATAAATTAGCCAGAATTAACTTTTTAGCGAAAAAAGCAAAAGAAACCGGATTAACAGATGATGAAGCGAAAGAACAATCCAAGCTAAGAGGTGAATATCTCAAAACGTTTCGATCGTCCATGTTAAATACATTAAAATCAGTAACTGTAATTGATCCAAATGGAAAAGATGTAACCCCGAAAAAGCTTAAAGATATTCAATCGAAAGAAAATCTCCATTAAGGACATCATTGCATACATTTACTTTTTTTTCGATAAATGAATGTCTCTGTTCATTTATCGAAAATCTTCATTTTTATGCTTATTTTATTTCAAATGAGAATGTTTTTTTAATATTTATGACACAATAGGTTGTCTAAAAGGTATTGTCCATTTAATATAAGTAAAGTAAGAACACCTAGGGAAAGGAAGTATTTACTATGTTGGAAAAAATTGATACGTTAGCTATAAACTCTATACGTACACTATCCATTGATGCAATTGAAAAAGCAAATTCTGGTCATCCAGGTATGCCAATGGGTGCTGCACCAATGGCGTACACTCTTTGGACTCGTTTTATGAATCATAACCCACAAAACCCTGAATGGTTTAACAGAGATCGATTTGTTCTTTCAGCAGGACACGGTTCGATGTTGCTATATAGCTTGTTACATTTAGCAGGATATGGTCTTACTATTGATGATCTTAAAGAATTTCGTCAATGGGGAAGTAAAACTCCAGGGCATCCAGAGTTTGGCCATACTGCTGGTGTAGATGCAACAACAGGTCCGCTAGGTCAAGGGATTGCGATGTCTGTTGGAATGGCTATGGCGGAACGTCATTTAGCTTCTGTCTATAATAAAGAAAATTATAATTTAGTTGATCATTTTACATATGCGATTTGCGGTGATGGTGATTTAATGGAGGGTGTTTCAGCTGAAGCAGCTTCATTTGCAGGTCATTTAAAACTTGGTCGTTTAGTTGTACTTTATGATTCAAATGACATTTCACTTGATGGTGATCTTGATAAATCATTTTCTGAAAGTGTAGAACAACGCTTTATTTCTTATGGCTGGCAATATGTTCGCGTTGAAGATGGAAATGATTTAAATGAAATTGCAAAGGCTTTAGAAGAAGCAAAAAGCGACACATCAAGACCAACTTTAATTGAGGTAAAAACGGTCATTGGATACGGTTCACCTAATAAATCTGGTAAATCAGATGTTCACGGTGCTCCTCTTGGTGCAGACGAACTTAAGCTTACAAAAGAAGCTTATAAGTGGACATTTGAGGAAGATTTTTATGTTCCAGAAGAAGTTTATGAGCACTTTAATAAACAAATTGTTGAGCAAGGTGGCAAGAAAGAAGCTGAGTGGAATTCACTATTAGCACAGTACAAAAGAGAATTTCCTGAACTTGGTGAACAATTTGAAACAGCGATAAGCAATGAGCTTCCAGCTGGCTGGGATAAGGATATTCCTGTCTACGAAGAAGGGTCAAGTCTTGCAAGCCGTGCTTCATCAGGATCAGTGTTAAACAGCATAGCAAAAAATCTTCCTTCATTTTTTGGAGGATCTGCAGATTTAGCTGGATCAAATAAAACGATGATTAATGGATCAGGTGATTTTTCATCAGAATCTTATGATGGACGTAATATTTGGTTTGGAGTACGTGAATTTGCAATGGGTGCTGCATTAAATGGTATGGCCTTGCATGGTGGGTTACATGTATTTGGAGGAACATTCTTTGTGTTCTCAGATTATTTACGTCCAGCCATCCGTTTAGCAGCATTAATGAAATTACCAGTTACTTATGTCTTTACACATGACAGTATTGCGGTTGGTGAAGATGGTCCAACACATGAGCCGATCGAACAGTTAGCATCTTTACGTGCAATGCCGAACCTATCAATTGTGCGCCCAGCAGATGGTAATGAAACGGCTGCAGCTTGGAAAACAGCAATTAAATCTACTGATAAACCAACTGCTCTAGTTTTAACTCGTCAAAACTTACCTACATTAAAAGGTACAGATAAAGCAGCTTATGATGGCGTTTTAAAAGGAGCTTACATTGTTTCACCTTCTAGTAAGGAAACTCCAGACGCTTTACTATTAGCATCAGGATCTGAAGTAAATCTTGCCGTTGATGCTCAAAAAGCTCTTGAAAATGAAGGGATCTATACATCTGTTATTAGTATGCCTTCTTGGGATCGCTTTGAAGCACAAAGTAAAGAGTATAAAGAAAGTGTAATATCAAAAGAAGTGAAAAAGCGTTTAGCGATCGAAATGGGATCTTCACTAGGATGGCATAAATACGCTGGTGATGAAGGAGAAGTTTTAGCGATCGACCAATTCGGAGCTTCAGCACCAGAAGCAAAGATCTTGGAAGAGTACGGCTTTACTGTTTCAAATGTAGTAGCTCGCGTTAAAGCATTGCTTCAAAATTAAAAATAAATAAAAATAGGGTGCTCTAAGGTGTCTAGAATTTCTAAAAAAGATTCGATAAAGAAGTTACAATTACTTTTCTCGTTAACTTGATCGATGTTCTAGTCCCTAGGGGACCCTTTTTGTTTTCGATAATAGGAAGCTTAGGATGAATTTGTACGGAATTTATCTGTTGATAAACATAACAATCAGAACATATAATTCCCTGAAAAATCAGGATTATCTACCATTCTCTTTCCTCCTTCTCTTCACACCAATAACTTCACAAAGCTCGAATAAATTCTTGGTGTATTCTCATGAGATTTTGTATAATTAATAATAAGAAAATTCAAAATTCGACAAAAAAGGTTCATATTCTTTACAACACCAGACAAAAGAATCACTCGAATTTATATATAATAGAGAGTATAACTTTTTGTAGGAGGGGTAAAGCAGTGAGAACTTATCAGCTTTATTTAATTGAAGATGAATTTGCCTCCCATTATTTTGGAAGAGAAAGAATTCTCTTTAATCTTTTCTACGAGTTTCAAAAATCTTATGGAGAAATGAAATCTATCCTGTCTGATCAGATTAATTATGTCACAAAACCTATCTCACAATTAAAATTGCAGCAACAATTACAATTTTCCCTTAAAAGGAAAATGGGTTTTACCGAAAAAAATCATACTTTTTTTATCATAAATGAAAAAATGAGTACAGCAAAACTAACCATATTTGAACGGTACTTAAAATTGGAATCCAATGGGTATTATGATGCTGAGACTATCTTTTTTGAGGTTCTTAGAAAATTGGAGCCTTCTTTTTTAGCCATTGATTTAACTCATTATCGTTTTGGGTGGTTAAAGCCAATAAAAGAAAGAAATTTAGTATAAATAAGAGAAATATCTTGGGCAAATATTGTATAATACTCTTTGGTCTAGTACACTAATTGATAGACAACATGAAGGAGGAAATATGTTATGATTTGGCAACTTATTCTAGTTGGTATACTAGCATTGCTAGCTGGTGTAGCACTAGGATTTTTCATTGCTCGAAAGTATATGATGAGCTACCTAAAGAAAAATCCACCTATCAATGAACAAATGTTAAAAATGATGATGATGCAGATGGGTCAAAAGCCATCACAGAAGAAAATCAACCAAATGATGAATGCGATGAATAAGCAATCAAAATAAGGTTCCTTAGCACTCAATATGAGTGCTTTTTCTTTTACTTTAGAAGTTAGCTAGTTCACCTTAATATGTAATCAATTAAAGCAGTTGGTTTGAGCAAGGTAAAAATCTACCTAATATTTCTAATCTTTGCTAAACTAAGGGTTATGTAAGAAATATATGGGGCTTCTGCCATTTTGGAGGATGTAAGATGAAGGTCTTTATTGATTTAATGTGGTTTTTTAAACAAGAAAAAAAGTCTTACTTACTAGGTATTTGTTTATTACTTATGGTATCTTTGCTCCAACTTCTTCCTCCTAAAATCATTGGATTGATCGTAGACCATATTAAAGAACAAACATTAACGAGAACCATTCTTTTTCAATGGATAGCTCTTATCATGATTGTTGGTCTATTGATGTATTTGCTTCGTTATGTATGGAGAAATCTTATTTTTGGATCAGCTGTTAAGCTGTCGAAGCTGCTTCGCAATCGTTTGTTTGATCATTTTACTAAAATGTCTCAATCCTTTTATCAGAGAAGAAGAACGGGAGATTTGATGGCCCACGCTACGAATGATTTACAAGCCATTCAGCAAACAGCTGGAATGGGTGTTTTGACTTTGGTTGATTCATTATCAACAGGCTGTTTTGTAATTTTAACGATGGCAACAACCATTAGTTGGAAGCTCACCATTATTAGCTTATTTCCTATGCCTATAATGGCAATATTAACGAGCTGGTATGGAAAGAGATTACATAAACATTTTCATAAGGCTCAAGAAGCGTTTTCAACATTAAATGATAAAACTCAAGAAAGCATTATGGGGATAAAGGTATTAAAAACATTTGGGCAGGAAAAAGAAGATATTATTGATTTTCAGAGGCATTCGGAGGATGTTGTAAAGAAAAACATAGCTGTAGCAAAAATTGATTCTTTGTTCGATCCAACCATATCGATCATTGTTGCTGCTTCCCTATTCCTATCGATCTCTTTTGGAGCAAAATTTGTGTTAGAGGGCGAATTAACAATTGGAGAACTTATTTCATTTAATACTTATCTAGGTCTTCTTATTTGGCCTATGCTCGCTTTTGGCTGGTTATTTAACATCATGGAAAGAGGAAGAGCATCATTAGATCGAGTCACAACTCTTTTAGAAGAAAATGAAGATATTAAGGATACAGAAGATGCGCTTGATCAAAGGCCGATTGGTCCAATTGAATTTAATATAAAAAGCTGTTCCTTATCAGACGATTCAGTAAAAGTATTAAGAGATATTCAATTTTCCATTCATAAAGGAGATACACTCGGAATCGTCGGGAAAACTGGTTCAGGGAAAACGACTTTATTGAAGCTTTTTATTCGAGAAATTGACGAATATAATGGAAACATTAATATCGGTGGCTTGTCAATTAAACAATACAAAATCAATAAGCTAAGAGAAGCAATTGGGTACGTACCACAGGATCATTTTCTTTTTTCAGCAACCATTGCTGAAAATATAGCATTTGCCAATCCGCTAGCTACGAAAGAAGAAATCGTAAGCGCTGCAAAGATTGCGAATATTCATGATGATATTTTGAGTTTTCCAGAGCAATATGAAACCGTAGTAGGGGAACGCGGTGTGTCTCTGTCAGGAGGACAAAAGCAACGAATTTCAATTGCTAGAGCACTCTTATTAAATCCAGAAATCTTAATACTAGATGATTCCTTATCTGCAGTTGATGCAAAAACGGAAGAAGCGATATTATCATCACTGAAGAAAAATAGATATGGGAAAACAACTTTGATTACTTCACATCGTCTAAGTGCCATCCAGCATGCTAATCTGATCATTGTTTTAGAAAAAGGAAGAATTCTGCAAAGCGGAACACATGAAGAACTGATGCAGGAAGAGGGATGGTACCAAGAGATGTATCATCATCAACAGCTTGAAGATTTAGTTGAGAATGTAGGTGATTAAATGGAAAAGAACGTTGATTTTGATAAAAGAGATCAAAGACAAGTTTTATGGCGACTTTTAGCCTATGCGAAGCCTTATTCAAAAAAAATTATAGCAGCTTTTTGTTTGCTTCTCTTATCAACTTTAGGAGAAGTGATTGGGCCTATATTAGTAAAAATCTTTATTGATGATTACGTAACGACCCAAAACATTGTTTTTAAGCCTTTATTCTACTTGGCAACAGCCTATATGGTTATTCAAATTCTCCATGCTATCATTACGTATTTTCAGTTATTATCCTTTCAAGAAATAGCCCTTTTTATCATTAAACAATTACGGATTGATATTTTTACAAAAGTTCATTCACTCGGCTTAAAGTATTTCGATAAAACACCGGGCGGCAGTATTGTTTCAAGAGTGACTAATGATACTGAAGCAATAAAAGAAATGTTTGTGAATGTATTGGCAACGTTTATTCAGAGCATTGTCATGCTTACTGGGATACTAACAGCAATGTTTTTTTTAGATAAAAAGCTAGCTGTATTTTGTATAATAATTGTCCCAGTCATTTTTATGATCATTCAGATGTATCGAAGGTTTAGTTCTCGGTACTATGCAGATATGAGAGAAAGATTAAGTGAATTAAATGCAAAATTAAGTGAATCGATACAAGGGATGGCGATTATTCAAATTTTTCGGCAAGAAGAGCGATTAAAAGCTGAATTTGGAGGTGTCAATGAAAAGCATTTTCAAGCAGGGATGAGAAATATAAAGTTGGATGCATTATTACTTAGGCCAGCCATAGATTTAGTGTTTGTTTTTACGCTCATCACTGTTTTAAGCTTTTTTGGACTTGCTTCCTTAACGAGCCCGATTAAAATTGGGGTTATTTATGCGTTTGTAAATTATTTGCACCGATTTTTTGAACCTGTGAATCAAGTCATGATGAGGCTCTCTATGTATCAACAAGCCATTGTGGCAGCTTCACGAGTATTTAAATTATTAGATGAGGAAACCGTTGAACCTGATCAATTGGAAGATCCATTTACTAGCATTGAAAAGGGAGAAATTCAATTCAAAAATATTAGTTTTTCATATGATGGAAAAAAAGATGTATTAAAGAACATTACTTTTACTGCAAAGCAAGGAGAGACAATTGCCTTTGTTGGGCATACTGGGAGTGGGAAGAGTTCGATTATTAATTTGCTTATGCGCTTTTACGAATTTGAACATGGAGATATTCTAATTGATGGAAAATCCATTAAACATTATTCGAAAGAGGAGCTTAGAAGTAAAATGGGTTTAGTATTACAAGACCCTTTTCTCTTTTATGGTACGGTAAAGAATAATATTCGCCTTTATGATGATTCATTAAGTGATGAAGATGTTATAGCTGCAGCTGAATTCGTTCAAGCTGATACCTTTATTGAAAGCTTAGAAAAGGGTTATGATCATAAAGTTGTTGAAAGAGGTTCAACTTTCTCAAGTGGGCAAAGACAGCTGATTGCTTTTGCGCGCACTATTGCAACCAATCCGAAAATCCTTGTTCTAGACGAAGCAACTGCAAATATTGATACTGAAACAGAGGAAGCTATTCAAGTAGCTTTATCGAAAATGCGTAAAGGGCGTACGACGATTGCCATTGCCCATCGGCTTTCAACCATTCAAGATGCAGATACCATCTACGTCTTACATCAAGGTGAAATCGCTGAACGAGGAAATCATCAAGAGCTTTTAGCGAAAAAAGGGATTTATTATAAAATGTATTTACTTCAAAATGGTGGGGTTGAAAAGCTTGAAGATGTAATCGGATAATCATTATAAAGCGTATGAGATAACTTGTCCTAGAAGTTGAAAATAAGTAAGTGTTTAATAGGAAAATTAGTGTAGAAAGTTGTAAGAAGTAGTGATCAATTTTGGATGTGAAGAAGGTGTTGCTGATGTCTGAATTAACAATTCTGCTTGCTTTTGGAGCTGGTTTTTTAAGTTTTATTTCACCATGCTGCTTGCCTTTATATCCTGCTTTTTTATCTTATATTACTGGAATGTCTGTAGGAGAAGTAAAATCAGAAAATGTGCTGCTTCAAAGGAGGAGCTTATTTCATACGCTTTTTTTTATCCTTGGTTTTTCCATTATTTTTGTGGCGATCGGTTATGGCACTTCTTTATTAGGGGTGTTTTTCAAAGAGAATCAAGCTTTAATTAGGCAAATTGGAGCCATTTTGATTGTTTTTTTAGGATTTGTTATGATTGGCTTGATAAAGCCTACATTTTTGATGAAAGATCATCGTTTTGAATTTACAAATCGGCCATCTGGATATTTAGGGTCTGTTTTCATAGGTATGGCATTTGCAGCTGGGTGGACACCTTGTACAGGACCTATTTTAGGTTCCGTGATCTATCTTGCTGCTATTCATCCTGAGTCAGCAATGATCTATATGATTAGTTATATCATTGGTTTTGCTCTTCCGTTTTTTATTCTTTCCTTTTTTATTGGAAAATTAAAATGGATAAAAAGGAACAGCATGATTTTTATGAACATAGGTGGATATTTCATGATTGTAATGGGGATTATGCTGTATTTTGATTGGATGACGAAAATTATTGCTTACTTATCACCTCTTTTTGGAGGTTTCACAGGTTTTTAATCGTAGTTATATAGTTAAATCAATATTCTAATATACTTTAAAATAGGGATTCCTTATAAGAATATTAGTAGAGGATTGAAATAATAACCTTTCTTCGTTATATTTGTATATGGCGTGCAGAAAGGAATAAATCATTTATTTGATTTTAATATAACTTCGCTGTGACGTTTAAGGAGGAAACAGCCATGGCAAGAATATTAATAGTGGACGATGCTAATTTTATGAGATTAACACTTTCGAACATTCTCAAAAAAGCAGAACATGAAGTTGTTGGAGAAGGAGAAAATGGACTGGAAGCCATTCAGTTATATAGGAAACTAATGCCTGATCTCGTTACTATGGACATTACTATGCCTGAGATGGGTGGCATGGAGGCAATGAAACAAATTAAACAAGAATTTCCTCAAGCTGTTATTATCATGTGTTCCGCTATGGGGCAGCAAAAAATGATTGTTGAAGCAATTGAAGCAGGTGCGAAAGATTTTATCGTTAAGCCCTTTGAAGAAAACAGAGTAATAAATGCGATAAAAAGATTAGGATTTTAAGTCCAAAGCTAAAGGGTAATTCAAGTGAAAAGATTGAAAATACTGGGTCCTTTTTTAAAAAAGAGTAGAGCATGTAGGTAGAAGTACCAATGAAGGCAGTGTCTCTCATACAACTATGTCTAGTAACGCAAGTCTTACATCAGTAAAAAATAGGGTTTCTAGAGTCTGATTGTTGTTGAAGGCTACTACACAATTCTAATAAAGGATCCATTTTGCTTTAGTGCATATATTAGATATAATATGAATAGATCTTAAAACAAAAAGGATGAATTTTATGAACATGGTTGTTGCATCTTCTATTGGCGCTATTTTCATGGCTGTACTGGTCATGTTCATTCGGATGAAATCTGCAAATAAACCGGTATCAGCAAAAAAAATAATTTTGCCTCCCCTTTTTATGAGTACAGGGGCGCTCATGTTTTTTGTTCCAATGTTTCGCGTTACCCCTTTAGAGGTATTGGAGGCTTTTTCTGTAGGAGTCATATTCTCTATTTTTCTAATTAAAACATCCAATTTTGAAATACGTGATCAAAATATTTATCTTAAGCGATCTCGTGCTTTTATCTTTATATTAATTGGGTTGTTGATAATTCGAATAGTAGGCAAGTTAGTCCTTAGCTCGACTATTGATGTTGGTCAATTAAGTGGAATGTTTTGGATTCTAGCCTTTGGGATGATCGTACCTTGGAGAGTTGCCATGTATATGAACTATCGAAAGATATTGCATGAGCTGAAAGGTACGATAGATTCAAATCCAACCATTTAAGTAATGAGATGGATGTCTGAAGCAAAAGGGTGGTACATTCAAGTTAGTTTCGATTATCGAACATATTTTTGTTGTTGTGATACTTTTTACTTAAGTTGAGTTGAAACCACCCATTTTCCATAATTGAAAATTAATTTAAAACAGATGTTGATACTCTTTCAAGCTTATTTGTTTTTCTTCTAGCTTTCTTTTTAAATGTTTGTAATCTCGTTTTGGCGTTGCTAAAATATAGCCTCTAATAATTAAATCTTCGCTTATTACTGATACATTTTCATGAATAGCTAATTCTCCGATTTTTCCTGCTATCTTATGCCTGGCTACATCCCGAAATAATGGTGGAACTGGACTTACTAAATCTTCAAGTAGAAGCTTTTCTTGTGTATTCCAAAGATGCTTTGTTTGTTCTACGAAATATTCTTCCCAATCCATATCAGATTTCCCATCTTCTTTCGGAAATCGTTTTAAAAATTTACGAAACATAAAGAAACCGCCAACTGCGAAAGAAAAAACAAGGATGCTGATCCATAAAAGGATAAACCACATAAACCAACCATTTAACATTTGGATCACCTTCATTTTCTTGATTAGGGTTCAGATGTTCATTTACGTGCAACTTTTTAAGAGGGTTATCTAGTGAAGTCCATATTCGGTTTTCTTTTATTATAACGAGCAAATTGTTTAGACACAAGGTGGATGGGTTCATATTTGGAGAGATCAAGCGATAGAAGTAATAGAGGAAGAGATGATGTTAATTTTAACAAAATTGGTATATACATTCTAATCATATTACTATTTATTCTTATCTCCATTTGTTGCCTTGATGGATTGTTTAACCACTTGATGACCTAAAACGGAAACGCCCGCAGCTACAATTCCATTTAAAATTCCTCTAAATGAAAAACCATAAATATAAGTCCCTGTTGTAATAGATAAAAACAATAATATCCAAATGATAGACCAGTCTGGTATTTTTGGGGTTTGTTTTAAAGCTATTCCTATTACCCATAGAGCGGGTACAAGAACTAAATAATTTTCATCTAAGTATTGAATGAGATTCACTATTTTTCACATCTTTCGTTTTTGATTTATGATACGCTAATATTCCATTTTTTGATTGTTACAAATTTCCTTTTGAAAAAATATTTTTTTACCTGCCTATTTTCATTCTTAAAAGATATATAAAGGGTGAGAGGGAGGAGGTGAGAAAATGGCACAAGCGATTTTAGCAGATACTAAGCTTCGTATCACCTTTGAAACAGGATTGAATGAGAAAGGAGAACCGATTTTTAAAGCTAAAACATTTTCCAACATTAAAAAAGAAGCAACAGCCGATCAACTTTACTCTGTTGCACAAGCGATTGCTTCTATAAGTGCTTACACTCTAAGTTCTATTGAACGTAATGACAGTTTAGATTTGATGGCGTAAAAAAGTAGAGGGACAAAAGGATGAGGGGGTGAAGGATCATGGCAAAGAGCTTAGACCTACAATTCATTACTGAAAATGGGAAGACAACCACAATTTCAATCGAAAACCCGATTGAGCCAGTGAATACGGCAGTTGTAAAACAAGCAATGGATCAGATGATTGCAGCAAATATTTTTGCAACGAACAACGGAAATTTAACAGCGGTTAAAGGAGCTAAATTGATTGATCGTACAGTAACTGATTATGAGTTAGTGTAGTAATTATTGACTGAATCATTTTAAGTTTCAAAAAGAGGAAGATTAGCTGCTTGAGTATGGATAGCATGTTTCTTCCTCTTTTGTTAATTAATTGATTTTCCTATTCAAATGAAATCAGGAGCAACTTCTCAGGAAGGAGATAACGAATTATGGACCAAGTGATTCCGTTCATTAGTGAAGTAGGCTTTCCAATTGTTGTATCCTTATATCTACTTTACCGAATAGAGGCAAAGTTAGATGTTGTAGTACAATCTATACAAAGTCTACCTGATCGCATTAATGTGAAGCACTAGTCTTTACACAATTTATTCGATAAAGAAGGTCAGCTAAAAGTGGTGTAAAACTGATGGAAGTTTCACTTTATGAAAGGGCTTTATCTTGACAAAATTAGCTAAAAATGCTAAATTTAAATCAGCCGTTGTGCATCGTGTTAAGTTTATGCAAGCTGCTTGTTCGAAAGTTTCAGTGAGTTTGGATGAGTAATACTATGTAAAGCTATACGTTGTAAATGGTGAATTTTATTCATGGCTTTTATTAGCCAATAGGAGGATTTTTTTACAATGAAAAACGGTAAAGTAAAATGGTTCAATTCTGAAAAAGGTTTCGGCTTTATCGAAGCTGAAGATGGCAACGATGTATTCGTACATTACTCTGCAATTCAATCTGATGGCTTTAAAACACTAGAAGAAGGTCAAGAGGTTTCTTTCGAAGTTGTTGAAGGAGCACGTGGACCTCAAGCAGCAAATGTTACAAAAAAATAAGTAGAGATAATAGACAAAGCTCAGCCCATTGGCTGAGCTTTTTACATTATATAATCAGAATTTATATCTGAAGTTAGATTACTGTCTAGCTCCGACGTACAGGACGTACTAGTGCCGATGAAGACATAAGGCCGTGGCGTACTTAATCGGCCAGCACCCTATCGACTAGAAGTGCTTCCCTCACCTCGTCTACGATAAGTCAACATCGAATCACTACGTTCTTCGTGTTTCCTATATCTCACTCGATTCAGTCCAGCACTTTACGTCGATGCCCAAGGGCGCTTCCGCTTTTCTTAATAAAGAAATACATTTCAATCGTTAGTGAGTTCCACTTTTCTGATATACTTGACTGATATGAACGGTTATGATCTTCTTTCTTTTAGGATCATGCTAATAGTTAGATAGAATAAAGATTTCAAGAAAGCAGGAGTGAAATTTTGTGAAATTTATACATACAGCAGATTGGCATCTAGGAAAGCTGGTACATGGGGTGTATATGACAGAGGATCAACGGTTTTTACTAGATCAATTTCTTGATCTAGTAGAGAAAGAACAACCTGATGCGGTTGTGATAGCTGGTGATCTATTTGACCGATCAGTTCCTCCTACAGATGCCATTGATTTATTAAATGAAATATTATTTAAAATAAATGTGGAGCTTAAAATACCGATTATTGCAATATCTGGTAATCATGATAGCCCAGAAAGACTTTCGTTCGGGAGTTCTTGGTACCGGCATAGCAAGTTCTTTTTGTCTGGAAAACTATCAAATCTATTTCATCCTATTCAACTAGAAGGAGTCAATTTCTATCTTGTACCTTATGCAGAGCCTGGGATGGTTCGTTCTATTTTGCATGATGATACTATTCATACTCATCATGATGCTATGAAGGCGATTGTTGGGAAGATTGAAGAACAGCTAAATCCAAATGAACCCAATGTATTAGTAGGACATGCTTTTGTAACAGGTGGAAAAACGAGTGATTCTGAAAGGATTCTTTCTGTAGGGGGCTCAGGAAGTGTTGATGCTGACATTTTTGATCCGTTTTCGTATGTTGCGCTTGGGCATCTGCATAGCCCGGATGCGATTAAGCATAACAAAATTAAGTATGCAGGGTCGTTGCTAAAATATTCATTTTCAGAAGTAAAGCAGAAAAAATCAGTTTCTATTATTGAAATAGAGCAGAATGGAGAGTTTCATCAAAGGCTGCATTCTTTTACTCCAAAACAAGATATGAGAGAGATAGAAGGTTATTTAGAAGAAATTCTAGATCCTTCCTTTTACCACAAACAGGCTGTTGATGATTATTTAAAGATCACATTATTAGATGACGGTGCTTTATTGGATCCGATTTATAAGCTTCGCCAAATCTATCCAAATGTTCTCCATCTTGAAAGGAAAATAAATCTTGTAGATACGAAACAAAAACAAGCGTTCAACATCATCAAAGAAGCAAAGAAAACGGACCTTGAGCTATTTGAACTTTTTTATAAGGAAATGACGACAGCAGATTTTTCTGCTGATAAGAGGACGGTAATGATGAATGTTTTGGAGAATGTCCTAAAGGAAGGAGAGAAAAAATGAGGCCGTTAAAACTAATTATGCAGGCGTTTGGTCCTTATGGGCAGAAAGAAGAAATCGACTTTCGCAGGCTCGGCTCTCGAACTATGTTCGTCATCACTGGAAAAACAGGTTCTGGTAAAACCACCATTTTTGATGGGATTAGCTATGCGATATACGGGAAAGCAAGTGGTGAGGATCGAAATGGTCCGGAGCTAAGAAGTCAATTTGCAAATCATGATCTACCAACGGAAGTCAGTCTAGAGTTTTATCTAAGAGGGAAAACATACTTTATTAAAAGATCTCCTCAGCAAGAAAAAAAGAAGGACCGCGGAGAAGGATATACAACTATTCAAGCGAAAGCAGAATTGTATGTGTATGATGAAACAGGAAAGCAACAGCTTTTAGCCTCAAATATACGTGAGGTCGAAGAAAAAATAAAGGAAATAATCATCATTGATAGTCACCAATTTAGGCAGATTTTAATGATTCCACAAGGAGAGTTTCGCAAGCTGCTCATCTCAGATAGTAAAGAGAAAGAAATCATTTTACAAAGATTATTTCATACTGAAATCTATAAAAGAGTTGAGGAAAAACTAAAAGAAGAGTCTATCGAGCTTAAAAAATCAGTTGAGAAAGAAATCGATCATCGTATTCGAGCTATTCATAGCATCCATGCTCTTTTCGAACAGGAATTAGTTGACTTAAAAAAAGAAGGAAGTCAGAACGATATGCTTATTCTTCCTCTTCTAGAAAAAGAAATTGGAACCATGAATGAGCAGCTTAACCGATACAATGATGAAGTTAAAGAAAAACAACAAGAAAGAGATAAACTCAAACAGAGAATATTTGAAGCAGATATTATTTTAAAACAGTTAAAGGCTAAGGAAGAACTTCAAGTAAAAAAGAACGAACTTGAATTACAGGAAAAAGTCTTTGAACAAAAGCAAAAAGATATATATTTCGCTCAAAAAGCAGCTGTCCTAGCTCAGCAGGAAGAGCTGTGCCATCGGCTAAGAAAAGACTTAGATACTGCTGAAAGAGAAAGTGAGACTATTCAAAATTATCTACATACCATTTCTGCCCAATTACAGAAAAATGAGAACATACTTCAATTAGAATTAAGTCGTGCTACCGAACGCCAGGAAGCAACCGAGAAGCTTATATTGCTTGAGAAAATGAAGGAGGATGTCTATTCACTTTCTATTTATCATGAAGAGGTACAAAGTCTTACTAATCAAATAAAGACTACTCAAACGAAGTATCAAAAGCTTGAACACGACTTAAAGACAACCGAGCAAGTCATAAAAGACTTATTAATTGTTAAAGAAGCAATCGAAAAAAAACAAATTGATTACTTAGAAAATAGTCAACGAATAACACAGGTTGAATACCAATTAGAAAAATTAATAAAGTATGAACAATTCTATGAGCGTTATCAAAAAGCTCTACAAGTAAAAAACAAAACCAAAGCGCGATTTCAAAAAGAGGAAGCCCGGTTTATGGATGTCCGGATACTTGTAGAGGAATTAGAACAAAAATGGATAAATGGTCAAGCGTCCGTTTTGGCAAGTAAGCTTCGCACAGACGAGCCTTGCCCAGTTTGCGGTTCTCTCGATCACCCACATCCTGCGACTGATCACGTTACATCATTACCAGACGAGCAAGACCTAAAAGCGGCAAAAACTCAATTAACTGAATTAGAGGCGGTAAAAGCGAAAGCAGAGTCAGTCTTTATTGAAGCTGAGTTCAACGTCAATTCTGCGTATCTCTCTTATAATGAATGGCTTGATGAAATGACGAATCTATTTAGTTGTTTCTCCCATGAACAATGGTCATTGTTACAAAAAGAACATTTAGATAAAAGAGAAAGATTACTTTATGAGCAAGAACAGCTCTCTATTGAAAAAAACAAGCTTCCACATGTTCTGCAAAGCTTAGAAAAAAACGAATGGAAAAAAGAAGAGCTACTAGTATTGGTGGAAAAATTGAAGGAAGAGCTTCAACAGTTAAATCTTTTATACACAGAGAAAATAACGAGCTATAAAAATATGCTAGAACAGGTACCAGAGCATGTTCGAACAAAAGAGAATTATGAAAAAGTGAGGAAAGAAGCAGCTGCTAAAAAGGAGATTTTAGAAAAGAAGCTTGTGGAAGCTGAAAAAGCGTACCAAATCTCTAGGGATCAAAACCAATCATACATTGCGAAATATGAAACGAATGAAAAATACTTACTCGGATTAAAAAACTCCCTTAAAGCTGAAAAAGAAGCATTTATGAATAGAATGAGAGAGCAAGGCTTTGAAAATTACACGGCCTATAGTGAAGCGAGAAAATCTGGAGAACAAATAACGAAATGGGAAACGGAAGTTAGACAATATCGTGAAGAGTACAGATCTGTAATCGATCGATATAAAGAGCTATCAAACCTTTTAAATGGGGTAGAAGCTCCAGAACTAGAAAGTTTACAAAAAGAATTACTTGAATTAAGCGCATATATGGAGGAATTACAAAGCAGCAATAACCAATTATTCATAAAAAAGAGCGAAAATGAGGAAATATTCAATCTCATTCACCAAATTAATGAGGAGATTAAAGAACTAGAGAACAAGTATGCATTGATTGGTCATTTATATGAAATAACGAAAGGGCAGAATACGTATCGTTTAACATTTGAACGGTTTGTTTTAGCAGCTTTCTTAGATGATATTTTGAAAGAAGCAAATGGGAGGTTGTCAAAAATGACAAACGGCCGCTACCATTTAATTCGCAAAACAGATCGATCTAAAGGAAATGTACAAAGTGGTCTAGAATTACTTGTTTTTGATCAATACACCGGGCAAGAAAGGCATGTTAAAACGTTATCAGGCGGAGAAAGCTTTAAAGCTTCTTTATCTCTTGCTTTAGGTTTAGCAGATGTTGTTCAAGAGCACGCAGGTGGAGTATCGCTTGAAACGATGTTTATTGATGAAGGTTTCGGGACGTTAGATCCGGAATCTTTAGATCAAGCGATCGAAACATTAATTGATATTCAAAGCAGTGGACGTTTAGTCGGAATCATCTCGCACGTCCCAGAGCTGAAGGAACGAATGGAAGCAAGATTAGAAGTAACAGCAACACAAGTTGGAAGTAGAACTTCTTTCCATTTTATAAATGAATGAACAGGTCTATTGTACTAAATAAATGATTATGGATGAGATCAATGTTAGGAGATATTACATAGTTTTTTGAAAAGTGTCTTGATCTTTAATTTTGTTGCACCTATAATTTAATTCAAATGACCTAGAAAAGCACCTTTGATGGAGGAATTGAATGAGAAAAGTAAATAAGTGGTTAACTAATTCTTTAAGAAGTCAAATTTTATTACCATTTTTAACATTGATTGTAACAGGGGGGTTAATTTTATCCATCATTAGCTACCAATATAGTGTGAAAATTACAACAGATGAGCTATCACGTACAGTTCAAGATCGAATGGTAGGCATGAATGATTCATTTAATCTCTTTTTTGATAGCATGGAATCTTATATTAATCAATATGCGATCAAACCTGAATTATTAGATCTTAACACGAATAAAGATCTTATTATTAAAGAATTTAAGGAAACTGAATTGAGTAACAAAACGGTAAAAGGCATTTATATGGGAACAGAGTCGAATGGAGAAATGTTTTCAACTTCTTTATCCGAACTTCCAGAAGGCTATGATCCAAGAAAGCGGCCTTGGTATCAAGATGCAGTTAAAACCGGAAAAAATATTATTTGGACGGAACCATACATAGATGCAACAACAAAAGAAACAGTTGTTAGTGTTGCGAAGGCTATTTACGATCAAGATAAGCTTGTTGGAGTACTAAGTCTAGATATCACAATTGATACACTTATCGGTTTAGTTGAAAAAACAAAATTTGGGGAAAATGGATATGCCTTTTTGCTTGATCAAAATGGTAAATATTTAGCTCACCCTAATAAGAAACAAGTAACCAAAGATGCATCTAAGCAATTATTCTATAAAAAAATGAATAAAGATTCAGGGTTTTTTACAGCAAAGTTTAATGAGAATGATTACATATTTGGATATAAAACAAATACAAAAACAAATTGGAAAATTGCCGCATTGGAAGCGAAATCCGATTATCAAGATAAAGGGAAAGCAATCTTAGTTCCAATTGCGATAACGGTATTAATTGTACTTGTTTTGTCAATTGTAATAGCCATTTCTGTTACACAAATGATAACCAAGCCGATTAGAAAGCTCCAAGAAAATATGAAAAAAGTAGAAAATGGAGATCTTTCTATTTCACTAATGGAAGAAAGAGAAGATGAAATAGGTCAATTATCAAAAAGCTTTTCTCAAATGATGGTCCAAATAAAATCCATTTTCCAAAAAGTAATTACTGTTTCAGATGACGTTGTTCAAGCTTCTCAAACCCTCGTTGCCAGTTCTGAAGAAAATGTTGCTGCTGCTAATCAGGTAGCATCTACAATGGAACAGATTGCTGCTGGATCTACAGATTTAATGGAAATTGTTCAAACGAATTCAAATGCAACATATGTTTTAGCTGAGAAAATGAAAGAGGTTAATACACAGGCAGAGTTGATGAGAGCAGAAACACAATCAATGTTAAAAGAATCTGAAGAAGGTATGAGCAAAATCAGCTTCCTTCAAAATCAATTTGATCATACGAGTTCATTGGCAAAATCAATGGTAGAAGCAGTGAATAGCTTGAATCAACGCTCACACTCTATCGGTGCCATTGTTAAAACAATTACAGAAATTGCAAGTCAAACGAATTTACTTGCTTTAAATGCAGCCATTGAGGCAGCGAGAGCTGGTGAACACGGAAAAGGGTTTGCAGTTGTTGCGGATGAGGTGAGAAAACTTGCCGAACGAACTGGCATATCTTTAAATGAAGTTTCTGAACTTGTACAACAAATGCAGAACGAGACAGCGAATACTGTTAAATTAATTGATCAAACAAATCAAAATATTTTAGAGCAAGACCACGCGGTGGAAGAAACCGGGAAAACTTTCCGTTCAATTAATTCCATTATTAATGAAAATACTAGATTATTTGAGGGTATTTCGAAAACATTCAGTGACACTGTACAACAAAAAGAAATACTTCTTGAGAATACCAATCGCTTGAATGCAATAAGTCAAGAAACAGCTGCAGGTACACAAGAGGTGTCTGCTTCAATTGAGGAAACGACGGCTTCTATGGAGCATTTAAATCACTTAGCTGGAGAATTAGAGAATAATGCTAACGAGTTACAGGTAGAAATTGCAAAATACAAAATTTCATAATAATGAGGGAGAACCAGTCGACATAAGGCTTGCTGGTTCTCCCTTTTTTATCAATTAGGAAACTAATTCGTTATTTCAATTAATCAACCATCTCAGATTGTATGTAATGATATAAAAGCTTTCTTGTGTTTTCAATTGATGTCATATGAGTTCGTTCGTATGCATGAGAAGAATCTATTCCTGGGCCAATTAAACCATGAATGATATCATGCCCAGAGCGAATCGCTGCTGAAGCATCAGAACCGTAATATGGATAAATATCAAGCTTATACTCAATTTCATGCTCTTTTGCTAATTTTACGAAATGATTTCTCAATTGCAGGTGATATGGTCCACTAGCATCCTTCACACAAATGGATACAGTATATTCATCTGTTGATTGTCCATCTCCAATTGCCCCCATGTCGACCGCTACATATTCCACAGTTTCAGGAGGAATATTTGAATTTCCACCATAGCCAATCTCTTCATTATTTGAAATTAAGAAATGGGTTGTATAAGGGATGGTGATGTTCTCTACACTAATTTCCTTGATCAATTCAAGGAGAATGGCGACACTTGCTTTATCATCTAAATGTCGTGATTTGATAAAGCCGGTTGATGTTATTTCTGTTCTAGGATCAAAAGAAACGAAGTCGCCGACCTCAATTCCTAGTGCACGAACCTCATCTGCATTCGTTACTTTTGCATCAATACGGACCTCCATATTTGTTTGGTTTCTTTCTGCTTTTCCTGCATCCTTATATACATGGACGGAAGTTTGATGCATTAATATGGTTCCGGTATATTTTTTATCATTTGAAGTTTCAATAAGGCAATATTCCCCTTCTATTGAATTATAGGTGAATCCACCAATTAAATCCAATTTAAGTCTTCCGTTTGCTTTAATTTCCTTTACCATTGCACCAAGTGTGTCTACATGAGCGGTCAGCATGCGATGTTTATTTTTATTTTCCCCTAAAATCGTAGCGATCAACCCTCCTTTATGATTCCTCTTTGTTTGAATGTTGTATTTTGATAAATATTTTTCTACAAATGTAATAACCTCTGAAGTATTTCCAGAAGGGCTTGGAATGGATAAAAGCTGATTTAATAAATTAACTGTACTTTCTCTTTGATTCAAGAGATCTAACCTCCTTATATAAAGAAAACTATATTAACTTTTTTCCTTCAAACGACGTATGCTTCCTTATTATTATGAATGAAAATTGGAAAATAATAAATAATCTTCTATAAAATGAATGTAAATTTTCCACCAAATTAGTTTTCTAATAGAGAAAGGTGTGTTATAGTATTTTACGTTGCGATAAAAGATTTACAATAATTTTATATTATTTTACATTTCTCTCGATCTATTTTAATATCAATATTAGAGAAAACGATACTGAATTGAATTTAGGTGATTAAATTGAAAAACATGATTCACTCATTAAAAAGAATGTTCGAATTTAAGTTATCATTCTTTATTGCAGCAGTTGTTTTTCTTTGGATCAAAACATATGCTGCATACCAAATCGAATTTAGTTTAGGAATTGAAAATGCGTTACAACATATTTTACTTTTCTTTAATCCATTAAGTTCTGCAATATTTGTGTTCGGGATTGCTTTGTTTTTTAAAAATAAAGTACAAGCGATTCTCATAGTGGTTTTCCATTTTGTAATGTCGGCATTGCTATATGCAAATATTGTATACTACCGATTTTTTAGTGATTTTATTACAGTACCTGTAATAATGCAAACAAAGGTAAATGGTGGACAATTGGGAGATAGTGCATTTTCATTAATGACCCCATTTGATTTGCTATATTTTGCCGATACAATTATTTTAATATTATTACTAGCTTTTAAAATCTACCAACCAAAGATTCAACATAATAAAAAAACAGCTTATTCGGTGATGGCGATTGCAATCGTAACATTTATAGTGAACTTAGGTGTAGCAGAAATCGATCGTCCACAGCTGTTAACTCGTTCATTTGATCGAAATTATTTAGTAAAATATCTAGGTGCTTATAACTTTACGGTATATGATATTGTTCAAAATGCACGTTCTGAAAGCCAGCGTGCAATGGCAGACAGCAATGATATTATTGAAGTAGAAAATTATATTAACGCTAATTACACGGCGCCAAACCCTGCTTATTTTGGCAAGGGTGAAGGGATGAACGTCGTATATGTTTCTATGGAATCCTTGCAGTCATTTATGATTAATTACAAGTTAAATGGCCAAGAAGTAACGCCGTTTTTAAATTCTTTAACTCGTAATGGAGAAGCTTTTTATTTCAATAACTTTTTCCATCAAACAGGTCAGGGGAAAACCTCTGATGCGGAGTTTATGATGGAAAACTCACTTTTCCCGATGTCACAAGGCTCTGTCTTTGTCAATAAAGCACAGAACACTTACCAAGCAGCTCCAGCAATTTTGAAAACGAAAGGGTATACTTCTGCCGTTTTCCACGGGAATTATAAAACATTCTGGAATCGCAACGAGATGTATAAATCTCTCGGTTATGATAAATTCTTTGACGCTGAATATTATGATATGAGTGATGAAAATACAAAAAACTATGGGATGAAGGATAAGCCTTTCTTTAAAGAATCCATGCCGTTATTAAACAGCTTGCCTCAGCCGTTTTATACGAAATTCATTTCGTTATCTAATCATTTTCCATTTAAGATGGATGAAGGGGATACAGATTTCCCTGCAGGTGATTTTGGTGATGATGTTGTTAATCAATATTTCCAATCAGCGCATTATATGGATCAGGCATTAGAGCAATTTTTTAATGATTTGAAGTCTTCAGGTTTATATGATAAAACAATTGTTGTTTTATATGGAGACCATTACGGAATTTCAGATAATCATAATAATGCAATGGCAAAAGTGCTTGGTGTAGATGAAATTACACCATTCATGAATACTCAATTGCAACGCGTTCCTCTCTTTATTCATGTTCCAGGTGTTAAAGGGGAAGTGAAGCAAGAGTATGGTGGAGATGTAGATGTACTTCCGACATTAATGCATTTGTTAGGTATTGACTCGAAGGAATATTTACAATTTGGTTCTGACTTATTATCGCAAGATCATCGTGAGGTTGTTCCTTTTAGAGATGGAGATTTTGTAACTAAAGATGTGACTCAAGTAGGTGAAAAATGCTATTCTAATGAAACAGGTGAATTGATGCCTGATACAAAAGCATGTGAACCTGTTGCTGAATCTGTAAGTACTGCTTTAAAAATGTCTGATAACATTGTATTTAAGGATTTACTCCGTTTTCATAAACCAAAAGGTTTTATTCCTATTAACCGTAATGATTATAATTACGTAAAAGAAACTGAATCAGACGAGGCCAGTTCGACAAGCCAAGAATAATTTATTATCAAGGATGCTTAAAGAGAAGAATATCTCTTTGAGCATCTTTTTTTGTTTGTGAATGATTTGAACGAAGGGTATCCTTATTTCATTTAAATAAAAGAAAATATCACTTTTTGTAGGTAGACTTGTGTCTAGCTCAAGCGCCTAGCCCTTGTGAAAAATAACCCTTTGTCTCTAAAAGTAAAAAGCACTTTTTAAGCCAAATGAACATTTTTCTTCAGGGCTGAACAAGGCGCTTCCGCTTTTCTTTTTTCTAAATTGTTTTTCAAATGGGTATTGCAACTGTATGAAGAAGAGAGTAATATTACTTAGGGAATCTAAATAAATGATTGATCGTATAACCATATTGAAGTGTTATGAACGGACATCACGACTTTAATGACTTGAAGGTAAGATAAGAGCAGAATAGAATAATCATTTTAATATATTATGTACGATCCTACAAAGGAAGGCATAAAATGAAAAGCAATTTACAATTGAATAGTTTAAATGAAACATATAGTATAAAAAATGGTATTTTCACAACCATGATCTTAAACATTAGTAATAATTATTTTTCACTGTTTGCAATTATTGTTCTTGGAGCGACTAATTATCAAATAGGATTGATCAACTCACTTCCTCAATTTATTGGTATGTTTGCAATGTTCATTGGATCTATCATTGTTAGTAGATTGGAAACAAAAAAGACGTTTACCATTTATTCTTTTCTAGCTGCACGACTTTTTCTGTTAGCGATGGTGTTTGTCGTTTATTTGCCAGAAAGCATACGTGGGTGGGTATTTGTTATATTAATTGGACTTATGAATTTGCCGGGTTCATTTGCAAATCTAAGCTGGCAGGCATTTATTTCAGACTTAATACCTGAGAAACAAAGAAGTCGTTTTTTTAGTGAGAGAAATAGAATTCTTACTTTAGTAGGAATGATTTCAACGTTTATTATGGGAATTCTACTGCAAATGTTTGATAAGTCGAATTCATTGCCTTATCAAGTACTTTATTTATTCGCTTTTTTATTTGGAATAGCGGAAATTTACTATTTGAAAAAACATATTGAGCAAAAAAAAATAAAACAAAGCGAACAGAAAAAATTAACACTTGGTTTATTTGTTTTTAAGCAAAAGCCTTATTTATATTTTGTTTTGTGCAGCTTATTCTTTAATTTTGGCTGGCAAATGGCTTGGCCTTTATTTAATATTTATCAAATAAAATATGCAGAGGCAACCGGTCTTTGGATTAGCTTATTTGTTGTAGCAAATCAAATTTCACAAGTGATCAGTTTTAAATGGTGGGGAAGAATGGCAGATAAGTATGGACACGCGAAAATGCTTATTCTTGTAGCAATTGGAATGGCGACAGCTCCGATGTTAACTGTGCTATCAAAAAATCTTGTCTATTTAATTTTCGTAAATGGATTCACCGGTTTTTTTGTTTCTGGAACAATATTGATTCTTTTTAACCAGCTCTTAGAGGTATCAAATGAGGAAAATAGAAGTGCGTACATAGCAAACTATAATGTACTACTCGCTTTGATTGCATTTATCGCACCGCAATTTGGTGTCTATCTTTTAGAAATGACGAACATGAATATAGCGATGAATGTTTCAACGATCTTAAGATTAACAAGTGCCATTTTCTTTTTAATGTTTGCATTATATTTACAGAAGAATTCGTTGCATTCTTATCATTCATTCGGATTAAAGTTGGCTTTAAAAAAGCTGCGAACTTTTTATCAGTAAGGCCACAAACATAAAGATGAAATGTAAAAAAGGGGCTGTCCGAAAAGGACAAATCCGATAAAATTCCATATTCGAGAAAGATGATATACCAACATTCTCAAATAGGAAAAGGGGCTTCCAAAAGTCGAAAAATCGACTTTTGGAAGCCCCTTTTTCCATTCGTACATATAATGATCAGTAGGAAATTTAGGAAGAAGGCTTATGTATACCTTCTTCCTAGTGACTAAACAAGATTGATAATCTACGGTTTTTACTTAGCTAGTTCGTACCAATAATGGCATATTGTTTGCAAGCCTTTGTCGAAATTCTCCAAATGGAAATGCTCGTTTGGGGCATGGAAATTCTCATCAGGGAGCCCAAATCCCATTAACACAATAGGGAGCTTTAAAAGCTGATCAAATGCAGCAACAATTGGAATGGAGCCGCCGCCACGTGTATAAGATGTAGGAACCTTATATACTTTTTCATAAGCTTTTCCCGCTGCCTGAATGGCTGGATGATCATAAGGTGTTACATAAGGAGCACCTTTATCGAACATTGTAACGGATACTTCTACTCCTTGAGGCTTGTTCTTTTCGATATGATCAATCAAAAGCTTTGCTATTTCTTCTGGATCTTGATCAGGTACTAAGCGACAAGTAATTTTGGCAGAAGTTTTCGCAGGAATGACAGTTTTGACGCCTTCACCTTGAAATCCTCCAAAGATACCATTAATTTCAAGTGTTGGTCGAACCCACATTCTTTCTAATGTCGTATAGCCTTTTTCACCAAAAAGTTCAGTAACTCCCGCCTGTTTAATGAAAAGATCATCAGATAGCTGTAATGCCTCATATGCTTGTTTTTCTTCTTCGGTTAAAGGTTGAACTTGATCGTAAAAGCCTTCCACCTGAACGACACCTTGCTCATCTCTAAAAGAATGAAGGATTTGCACTAATGCGTGAATCGAATTTTGTACAGCACCCCCAAAAAGGCCAGAATGCAGATCACCTTTCGCACTTTTTACATCAATCTGCAAGCCGCATAATCCTCTTAAGCCGTAGCATATCGTTGGTTTCCCTTTTTCGATCATACCTGTGTCTGAAATGACGACTACATCTGCTTGTAATAGTTCTTTATTTTCTTCAACAAAGACGGGTAGATTTGGACTTCCTATTTCTTCTTCACCCTCGATACAAAATTTAATATTGATTGGAAGAGTGCCAGTTGATTGTAAAATGGCTTCAATTGCTTTCAAATGCATAAAGGTTTGACCTTTATCATCACTGGCACCTCGAGCAAATAGCTTTTCTTCTCTAATTTCTGCTTCAAATGGAGGGCTATCCCACAGTTCAATCGGATCAATAGGCTGAACATCATAATGACCGTAAATCAGTACAGTAGGCTTTCCTTCCGCTTTTAACCAATCACCATAAACAATGGGGTGACCATTTGTTTCAAATATTTTTACATTTTCCATGCCTATCCTCGTTAGTGCACCAGCTAACCAAGCTGCTGTCTTTTGAATATCTTCCGTATGATCAGGTAAGGCACTGATACTTGGTAAAGATAAAAAGTCAAATAATTCTTCTAAGTGATTTGTCCGATTTGTTTGCAAATAATCAATAATGGATAGATCCAAAACATTAGCCTCCCATATGGTTATGTATTAATAAACGGTAAAAATTTTACCTTCTTTATATATTTTACCAAAAAAATCTTTTAATAGGTTGATAGAACAACCTCGAAAGTGTAAAATTACACTTGTAATAATACCCAATTTAACAACAAGCTTTTGTTCATATGAAAAAGGGGGGTAAAAATGGATTCTATAGTGAAGGAAAGAAAGAGAATTTTTAAAGAAGAACTCTTGGTTCTAAAAAATGAAAACTATATTTCATCAGAAGTGTTCGAATTGGTTGATCATGCTCATGATCAATATTATTTACCTGCACCTGTACTGGAAAAAGTAATCAAGCAGATAGAAAAAAATGAAAAGGAGAACCTTCCTAAATTAACGAAAAAAGTTGAAAGAAGAAGGAAGGAGCGTTCTCCAGAAGAAATTAGAGAGAGAAATATTTCATTTTCACTTTATTTAGGGGTTATTTTGCTGTTAATTAGTGGTCTGTTTGTAGCAACTAGTAATTGGAATCAGATGGAGGGTTGGATGAAAGCGGGGTTCATAGCACTTGTCTCGCTCTTATTCTATGGATTAGGTTATCTTTCAAAATCTATTCTTAAAATTAATAAGACAGCCTTTGCGTTTGTCGTACTAGGAAATCTGTTTTTACCAATTTTTGTATTATCGATTAGTTGGTTTAAACTACTCGGCTCTTATTTTTCTTTTACCGGAGAAGGTAAATTTATTTTAGGAGCAGCAGGGAGCTTTTTGCTAACACCTATTTACTTTTTCTTTTCACAAAAAATGTCCTCTCGGTTATTTTTATGGTTTTCGTTCATTGCCACTAGTGTAGGAGTAGGTTTTTCTTTAGTATCATTCCACTTATCTAAAGATGCTTTTTTCTTAGGAATGGTTATCTATATAGCAATTTTGTCAATGAGTATACATTACTTAAAGAAAAAATTAGTTGCTACTTCAGTTACGAAAGAGTTAATTCCTTTTGTTCAGAGTACGCTTATACTTACAACAATTCTCATGCTCATTTTTTATGATACTGAAACTATTCATGGGATGAATCTTATTCTAACAGCCTTTATTTTTTTATCGATGATTTTTGTTAGTGGAAAAAAAGAATACCATTATATGTTTACAGTCCTGTTTATATATGGAGTCTATCAGCTTGCTGAGTTTTCGATTTTACAAAATATAAGTCCTGTTATATATGCTTTGGCGGGTGTGTTTTTTCTAACCATACCAAGAGGTTTTTCAGATCGAATGTACTGGGAAAAAATATTTCGTTACACAAGTACTTCGGTTTCGATCTTGGGGTTCCTTTATATCACTATAGAACGTTTATTAGCTGCTGTTCATGTCCCTTCATTTGCCCTTTTATTTGCCTATTTGATTATGGCAGCTCATTTTATCTATTTGTCAAACAGGATGAAAGGGTGGATATTGCCTTATCTTGGCTCTGTTTATACAGCTTTTTTCTTATACGAAATGGAAAAATGGTTTAATTTGCTTTTATCATTTGAAAGCTGGTTATTACCTTTATTCTTCATTGGACTTGTCCTTTTCGTATCCGGTTGTGTAGTTAAAGTATCAATTATTCAAGTAATGAAGCAAAGTAGCAGGGATGTAGGCTGGAGTATTATGACTCTTCCGATGATCATGTCCCTGTTATTTTTTAAATGGACTGAGCTTGGAATTATGCTTCTTTTCTTTGGAGTAGGGCTTATTTTAACTACTGAGGTAGAGAAGAGGGTTCTATTTGTGCGTCTAATTCCGTGGATTATTCCTTTATCTTTCGGTTTTTCTATCGTTACATTTGGACTGAAGTTGGAGCAACTCGTTCCTTTCTATGGAAATGAAATGAACCTTCCTGTGACGTTAGCTTTAGCCAGTATCATTTTGTTGTTTACCTTGCTTATTTGGAGAAAAAAACATGCAATTTTGCTTTGCAATAGCTTTTATATTGCTCAAGGTTTTTATACATTAAGTATGTTGACCGCACTCTTCATTCATATAAATGAATGGCTGAGACCTCTTATTATATTAGGCGGAGTTGTGATGTATCTGTACCTTTATAAGTCAGTTAAGGCAAAATGGGTGACATATGGAATCTCTCTTACGTCATTAATTTGTTATTTTACAATATTGATCGCCTTGGAAAAGACGTTTACGATTCCACCGTTTTGGACTCGCTATTATTTTACATTTGGAGGTATTCTGCTTTTTCTTATTGTATA
Organism: Bacillus sp. 03113; assembly: GCF_006546985.1. GTDB lineage: Bacteria > Bacillota > Bacilli > Bacillales > Cytobacillaceae > VATK01. The sequence continues at coordinate 111,034 of NZ_VATK01000008.1, read as the reverse complement.
CCGTCTATATAAGAGATATCCTATATTAGCGAACGGGTATATGTGGGTAGGGCATCTTTATTTCCCTATTAGCCTATTGCTTACTTTTGTGTTGAATGGGGAAAAATCGTTCGGAAGTTTTTTCATTTCACTTAGTGTATATGGTGTCAGTATAGCAATGGTCAAAAAGGAATGGCAGAAATACCTGTTTTTATATGGATCCTTTTTATCTTTATGGATGATATTTGTTACTGTAATCGATTTGTTTTTCGAAAATAGGTATCTCTTCTTTAGTTATTTGTTAACAAGTTTATTTATTTTCCTATTTTGGACTCTGTCTTCGAGCTACTATAAACGTAGAACGGAATGGTTTTTGATTTTATTTTCTATTTACGGTATTTTCGCTTTTATGACTACTTATCCATTTAATTTCTTACTATTTGCATCCATCATTCTTTTAATTGGGTTAACTTTACTTATACTTCATCTTACAAAAAAAGAGCTCTTAACCATTGTACCTTTACTCATGTTGTGGGTCAGTACGCTTCAATTCATGCAGATGAATGCCATGGATACAATAAATCGTTTTTTGATAATGAGTATTTTCGGAGTCATATTGCTTTTCATTGGACTATTTTTTTATCGTGGGCTGTATTCAAAAAATCATGTAGATTTCTATCAAGTGCCGGCACTATTGTTTTTTATTTCATTGTACGTGGTGAACGAAGAATTTATTTGGCAATCAGTCCTTCCTGGACTATTAATTTCATTGACTATCTGGCTTCAAAAAAAGAGAATTCATCCTAACTACTCTTGGGTGCCAATCCTTCTTTCAGGGCTTTATTTACTGGAACCTTATTATTCAGTCATGAAGGAATTTTCTATCCCTCGCTTAATCGAAAGAGAAGTATGGGTGCTGCCATTGATAGGGGCTGTGATATTTTGTCGCATTATTTTGAAAGAACGCTATGTTAAAATAACAAGTCGCATCGAATGGGCGATTTTGGTGATCGTTTCACTCTTGCTTATCCAAGATGGTCTGGAAAATTCAACCATCTATGACGCTATTATTCTCGGAACTTTATCATTGATTTCAATATTAATTGGATGGTTCCTTCAAAAAAAATCGTACTTTTTTATTGGATCTGGTGTTTTATTACTGAATGTGTTTTTACAAACTAGACCATATTGGGGCCATTTACCTTGGTGGGTATATCTATTAATTTCAGGTTCAATTTTGATAACGGTGGCAAGCTACAACGAATGGCATAAACAAAAGACATCAAAAGGTGAAACTGTTTTTCTATCTGTATGGGTTAAAAATTGGAAACTGAGGTTTAGTCGCTGGAAATAGTTAAAACCCAAAAATCCTTGTAAAACATGGATTTTTGGGTTTTAATAATTGTTAGAAATTTATCATGTAAATCTTATCTTACTTCATTTGTGTTTGCCCATTCTTCCACATTCCAGACTTTTGTAACCCAATCTTCATAAAAGTCAGGCTCGTGACAAACTAATACAATCGTACCTTTATAAGCTTTTAAAGCTCGTTTTAATTCTTCTTTCGCTACAATATCAAGGTGATTGGTTGGCTCATCGAATAAGATCCAATTGCTTTCGTTCATTAGCAGTTTGCATAAACGTACTTTCGCTTGTTCTCCTCCGCTTAATTGATTTAAAGGTCGCGAAATATGTTCGTTTTTTAAGCCGCATCGTGCGAGAGCTGCCCGTACCTGTGATTGCTCCATATGAGAAAACTCATTCCAAACATCATCAATTGGTGTCAAGTTAGGTGCTTTAACTTCCTGTTCAAAGTAAGAAGGAAACAGGTAATCTCCTTTTTCAACCTTTCCACTTATAGGCGGGATTTTACCTAGCATCGTTTTTAGAAGAGTGGATTTCCCAACCCCATTGCATCCGACAATCGCAATTTTGTCTCCACGTTCAATCGTGACAGACATTTTTGGTAAAAGTGCATGAGCGTACCCAATTTCAAAATCAGTTCCTTCAAATACATATCGACTGCTTGCTCTTGATTCTTTAAAGTCAAAGGTTGGCTTTAAAGCTGTTTCTGGTCGATCAATTCTTTCCATTCGGTCAAGCTGCTTTTGTCGGCTTTTTGCCCGACCAGTGGTTGAATATCGAGCTTTGTTTTTCGCAATGAAATCTTCTTGTTTTTTGATAAATTCTTTTTGTTTTTCGTATGCTTGTATATGCTGATTCTTATTGATTTCAGCAAGCTCAATGAATTTTTCGTAGCTAGCTGTATAGCGAGTCAGCTTTGAAAATTCCAAATGGAAAATAACATTAGATACTTGATTCATAAATTCGGTATCATGCGAAATCAAAATGAAAGCATATGGATACTCTTTTAAATAAGAGGTCAGCCAGCGGATATGCTCCACATCTAGGTAGTTTGTCGGTTCATCAAGAAGAAGAACCTGCGGCTTCTCTAAAAGAAGCTTAGCCAGTAAAACCTTGGTCCTTTGTCCACCACTTAGTGCTGAAACGTCTCGGTCTAAACCAATCGCATCCAACCCTAACCCTCTAGCGGCTTCTTCAATTTTTAGATCAAGTGAGTAAAATCCACCTGCATCTAATCGGTCTTGAATTTCACCCATTTCTTCAAGTAAAGCTTCAAGCTCTTCAGGAGTTGCTTCTCCCATTTTTGCGGTTACTTCGTTCAGTTTTTCTTCTTCGCTATATAAATGCTGAAAAGCATCCTTTAAAGCATCACGAATGGATTTTCCAGGAGTTAATACGGTGTGTTGGTCAAGATAACCGTAATGAACGTTTGGAATCCATTCAATTTTTCCAGTATCATGAATCAATTGACCTGTGATCATGTTCATTAAGGTGGATTTTCCTACTCCGTTAGCACCGACTAAGCCAACATGATCCTCAGCCAATAGACGAAATGATACATCTTTAAATAATGTACGATCGCCAAAAGTATGGCTTAATTTTTCTACATTTAATAAACTCATAATTAGTCCTCACTTCTTCAAAAAATCATCCATTATCTCATCATACTAGATTTTTATATGAAAGTGAAAGCTCATTTTCCTAATTTCCAAATTTATTATAAAACGTTAAAGGTGTGCTTTAGAATAAAGTTTGATCAAATTGACCCTAAAAACTTTAATAAATAACAAAAGGAAAGAGCGTGTTTTAAAAAGATTGATCAAAACACGCTCTTAATATATCATGTGAATCATACTTTTATAAAAAGGCTTTGTTAAAGAATATTGTTGATAAAAGTGATTTTTTAATCATTTCTGTGATCCTTTTTCCATTAAAGCGCCTTTTATGGCTCAATTAAAATCTGGCTCAATCCTAGATCCACTTAATTGTTCATAATCAGAACTTATTGAATAAAAAGGATAAGACAGTTATTAAATCAAACTTAATTTATAATGATCAAATTGTGAATCCCGTATGTATCCATTTTTTTCATATAATCTTTGAGCGGAATCATTATCTGGTGCTGTACTCAGACTAATACTTTTAGCACCTGTTTCAATAGCAAAATCTTTTGCTTTATGTAAGAGTATTTCTCCTATTCCTTGTTTTCTGGCATTTGCATCTACATATAAGTCATTTAATATCCATGCTCTTTTCATAGATATTGATGAAAATGTAGGATAAAGTTGAGTAAATCCTAGGTACTTTTGTTTGTCTTTAACAACAAATATCACAGAATCATTGCTTTCTAAACGTTTTTTTATGTAAGTCTTAGCACCTTCTAAATCTGATGTTTGTTGATAAAACACACGGTACAAATTAAATAAATTTGATACTCCTTCTAAATCTTCAATCATAGCTTGATATATTTCCATTTGAATATCCCTCTCTATTAGATTAAATTATCTATTTTATTATAAAAGATCAGACTTTTTTAAAACGGTTAAACTTTATTTCAAATCACTAAAGGTCAATCTGAACGGTTCTTCCAGGGTAAAAGCGCATATTGTTATTTAAAATATTTTCTTTAGCAGTGATTTTGGAAGGGATCAGTTTCATCACTGCTGTTTTACTCCCTAAAGAAGAGCGGTATTTTTCTAAATGAGATTTTGACAGAGGCTTCTGATAATATCCAGGAACATATTTATCTAGCATTTTTTGCATTGCTAAAACGGCTTCATCTATATCAGTAATTAATTCAATTTTTCCAAAAAGCATGGTGCTCATATAAGCTGTATCTGTATGTGCTGGTATAGGGTGTGCCATTGTGCCGTAATCTTCGCTGATCGTGAAGCAAGCACTTGGGTTTTCTATTAATATCTCCATTTTTCTTCCTTCAGAAGCCCCATGAAAGTAAATGTTTCCGTTCGTCCATACAAAATTTAGAGGTATAACATACGGTCCCTTCGTATCTGCTAAACCTAAATAACCTGTCTTTGCTTGCTCTAAAAAGGAATAAATTTTTTCTGGATCCAAAACTTCCCGATTTTTATATCTAATTTCATCCATCATTGTCTTTCTCCTCCAATATTTATGATAAAATCAGTATAAAAAGAAAGTGACCTAATGAAAATAGACAGAAATTTAATTTATTAAAAGGTCAGTTAGGAGAAAAAATGGACTTAACACCTTTTCTAGTGAAAAAGAAAAATGAGCCGCTCTATGTACAACTATATCGATATATTAAAAATGAAATTGAAATTCATCATTTAAAGGAGGGCACAAAGCTTCCTTCAATTAGACAATTAGCCATGCATCTAAAAGTGAGTAAAACGACAATAGAAGAAGCATATCATCAGTTAATTGCAGAGGGATATGTGGAAAGCCGACCTAAAAGTGGGTTGTGGGTATTACCATTAGACGAAATGCCAATTATAAAACCCGCTGAACCGTTAATTTCTGAAGAAAAAACTAAGAAACCTCCAGTGACAATAGATTTTCAATACGGAGATATCGATAATAAGAGCTTTCCATTAAACAAGTGGCGAAAATGTATAAGTGAAGCGATTGATAGCTTGAACCATGAATTATTTTTATATGGAGATAAGCAAGGGGACAATGAGCTAAGAATCCAAATAGCCGATTATTTACAGCAATCCAGAGGTGTCTTTTGTCATCCTGATCAAATTCTAATTACAGGTGGAACACAAAATGCAATCAGTTGGTTAATTCAATTACTGGATTTGCCAAACAGTATCGTCGGAATGGAAAATCCAGGTTATGATGGCGTTCTATCTGTATTCGAACAGCATAAATGTCATATATCACCAATTTCTATTGATTTGGATGGATTAAATCTAGAGGATCTTGAAAAAAGTAAAGCTGCTCTAGTTTATACAACACCATCACATCAATTTCCTCTCGGAGTGATCATGTCGATTCAGAAAAGAAGGAAGCTATTGAAGTGGGCGTATGAAACAGATGGCTATATTATCGAAGATGATTATGATGGGGAATTTCGATATCAAGGTCTTCCTATTCCTTCTTTAAAAGGGATGGACACAAAAGATCGAGTTATTTATTTAGGAACCTTTTCAAAATGTTTCCTACCTTCTGCTCGAATCAGTTACATTGTATTACCTACGGCCTTACTAGAAAGATATCGCACTTGCTTTAAACCATATAACCAATCAGTTTCTCCGATTATTCAAAGAGCCATGAGCCTTTTTATGAAAAAAGGAGATTTTGAACGGCATATACGTCGAATGCGCAAATTATATCAACAAAAACAACAAACTTTATTAGAAGCGATTGCTGCACATATGGGGGATCGAGTTCGTGTTATTGGTGAAAAATCAGGTCTCCACATCCTGTTGGAAGTGAAAAACAAGGAATTTGATATGCTCTATAAAAAAGGTTTGAGTAAGAAGATTAAAGTATATACTACAAGCTCTTATTGGACAGGAAATGCTGAGAAAAATCGAGCTCTTGTCATGCTTGGTTTCGGTGGATTATCTTTAGAAGAAATTGAATCAGGTATTAAAGGTTTAGCAGATGTATGGTTTAAATGAGAGAGGTGTGGTGGCGCCTCTCTCGAAAAGAGTATCTATTGTGAGAGAATAACATATCGATTTTTTCTGTTTCCGGGGGTATCTTTTGAAACAAATACTTCAAGAATACCATTATTAAATTTCGCATATACTTTCTGTTCAATGACACGAAATGGAAAAGAAATGGTTCTATTTTTACAAGGACCTTTCCTTTTTTTTGCATCATTAGATGGAAAAGCTTGAATATACATTTGATCGTTTTCTAGATAAACTGAGATCCCTGTTGGCTTGTAGTCCGTTAGCAATGCTTCAACGATGATCTCATTTTCAGTCTCAAAAAGATCGATTCGAAAGGCAGTTTCATCTAAATACGAAGTTAAAGGATTTAGAAAAAAATCTTCCAGCCATTTCTCTAATTCAGAGTCATCACATGGATGTTCTCCGTTATGTTTCTTCATGATGGATCCTCCTAATTCCTGTCGAATAGGAAATAGTACCAATATTAAATAATGAAATGAAAAAATCTGTAGTCAATGAACTATTTATTGCTATTCATGGAATTTACATTTTGCTCATTATCATATTCACTCCATCTTAAAAAGTGATAGGACAAACTGGAAAAGGAGAAAAATGCTTCTAAGAAAGTAAGTTGTAGGCGTAAATGAAGGATAAAAACACTAAAAATGTTTATACAGAGTAGCTATTGAATAGGATCAAGTTTTAGTAGGAGTTGAATCATACTTAAGTAAGAGGATGACGTTATACAAAGTGCAAGGTTTCAGTCATCCTCTTTAATGGTGCATGATGTTTGTTGATGCTGTTTTATAAGCTTTCGAATGCGTATCCGTTTTTCTTTATTGTCTAGCTTCAGCGCCTAGCCCTTGTGAAAAATAACCTACTGTCTCTAAAAGTAAAAAACTCTTTTGAGCCAGCAGAACATTTTTCTTCAGGGCTGTTCAAGGGGCTTCCGCTTTTCTTTTTACATATCGTGATGTGCGTGATTCTTTTGTCTAGTGTGATTTTGGTTTTTCACCTTTTTAGAACCGCTTAATGGAGCAGGCTGACCAGGATTATTTCCTTTTTGTGTGTTTTTTACCAAATCCTTATGATCTTGATTGCTCATTTATGCATCCCTCCTAATCATTAGGATAATAATTTCAATGCAATTTATACTGTATATTTTTATTGCAAAAAGGAGAATGTAAAGGTAGTGAAAAAGATGAATGAGGAGTGGATAGAATGCCTTATCACAAAAATAAGCAGCAAGCATTCCAAGCGGCTCAACAAGCAAAAGAAGATGCTGAAGAACTTTATTATGAGTTAAATCGAAATTCTGGAACATATGGACATGAACTAAAGCATTTAAAACAAGAAGTCAATGAAGCTTACCAGTCAATTGAAAATGCACATGAAGTTGCATCTGAACATCAACGCAAGCAGTTGGAAAAATTTAAAAAGGATATAAAACCAATTGTAGATGAAATAAATCAAAATGAATAGTTCAATCTTTAAGAGGGTGCCCCAAATCAAGTGTTCCAATCACTTTTGGGACTCCCTCTCTTTTATAGATGAAATAAAATAGAAGCCATCCCAAAGAGATTTTTATTCCTTTTATAAATATAGCATAAGAAAATCTTATCAGAAACTATAACATTCTTGTTATTTACTTATATCAAAAGCTATATTAAGATAAAAGAGGTAGAAAAAGAGAGGGAATAATGAAAACCTTTCGACAATTCTTCTATTTATGCGATATGATGAAAAACATAAGGGGTGACTACATATGGCAATGAATGATGTTTTTAATGCTCGAAAATTTTTCGAGATAGAAGGCAAACACTATAACTATTATCAATTATCCGCGCTTGAAGACGCAGGAATAGGAAAGATATCAAAGCTTCCGTATTCCATTAAAGTATTACTTGAATCTGTTTTACGTCAGCTTGATGGCAGAGTTATTACTAAAGAACATGTTGAAAATCTGGCAAAATGGGGAACGGATGAGATTAAGGAAATCGATGTTCCGTTTAAACCTTCACGTGTAATCCTACAAGATTTTACAGGGGTACCTGCTGTTGTAGACTTAGCATCTCTTCGTAAGGCGATGGCTGATATGGGAGGAGATCCTGACAAGATTAATCCAGAAAAACCGGTAGATCTTGTTATTGATCATTCTGTTCAAGTTGATAAATATGGAACATCAGATGCACTTTTTGCCAATATGGATCTTGAATTTGAAAGAAATGCAGAACGCTATCAATTTTTAAGCTGGGCACAAAAGGCATTTGATAATTATCGTGCTGTTCCACCCGCTACAGGAATCGTACACCAAGTAAACTTAGAATTCTTAGCTGGTGTTGTCCTTACAAATGAAATTTCAGCTAATGAATATGAAGCATTTCCTGATACATTAGTAGGGACTGACTCACATACAACCATGATTAACGGAATTGGAGTTCTCGGATGGGGCGTAGGTGGTATCGAAGCTGAAGCAGGAATGCTTGGGCAGCCATCTTATTTTCCAGTTCCAGAAGTGGTTGGAGTAAAGCTAATAGGTGATTTACCAAACGGATCAACTGCGACTGATCTTGCTTTAAAAGTAACACAAGTACTAAGAAGCAAAGGTGTAGTTGGCAAATTTGTGGAATTTTTCGGTTCAGGGGTTACCTCATTACCTTTAGCTGATCGCGCAACGGTTGCAAATATGGCACCTGAATATGGTGCAACCTGTGGATTTTTCCCAGTTGATGCTGAATCTCTTGATTATATGCGTTTGACTGGACGTTCAGAAGCTCAAATTCAAGTAGTTGAAAAGTATTGTAAAGAAAATGGTCTTTTCTTTAATCCGGACGAAGATCCGATTTATACAGATGTAGTAGAAATTGATTTAAGTACAATTGAAGCTAATCTATCGGGTCCTAAACGTCCTCAGGATCTAATCCCTCTTTCTAAAATGAAGAAAGCGTTTAATACATCGTTAAGCGCACCTCAAGGAAATCAAGGGTTTGGATTAGCAGAAAATGAAATCAATAAAAAAATGAATGTTCTTTTTGATAATGGTGATACAGTAGAAATGAGTACAGGTGCAGTTGCTATCGCTGCCATAACAAGCTGTACAAATACTTCCAATCCATATGTTCTAGTTGGAGCAGGTTTAGTTGCGAAGAAGGCAGTTGACCTTGGAATGGAAGTACCTAAGTTTGTTAAGACTTCATTAGCACCTGGATCAAAGGTTGTTACTGGGTATCTTCGAGATTCCGGATTACTGCCTTATCTAGAAAAACTAGGTTTCAACTTAGTTGGATATGGCTGTACAACTTGTATTGGGAATTCTGGTCCATTAAAGGAAGAAATTGAAAAATCAATCGCTGACAATGACCTGCTTGTTACATCCGTGCTTTCAGGGAACCGTAACTTTGAAGGCCGAATTCACCCGCTTGTAAAAGCGAACTATTTAGCGTCTCCACCACTTGTCGTGGCGTATGCCTTAGCAGGTACTGTAAACATTGATCTGCAAAATGATCCGATTGGAAAAGACAAAAACGGAAACGATGTTTTCTTTAAAGATATTTGGCCGCAGGCAGCCGAAGTCAATGAAGTTGTAAAGCAAACGGTGACTCCAGAATTATTTAGAAAAGAATATGAGCATGTGTTTGATGATAATGCCCGTTGGAATGAAATTAAAACGAGCAATGAGCCTTTATATTCATTTGACGATACATCTACTTATATTCAAAATCCTCCTTTCTTTGAGGGGTTGAAACCAAATCCAGATGATGTTAATCCGATTATCGGCTTGCGTGTTGTAGGGAAATTTGGGGATTCTGTAACAACAGATCATATTTCTCCTGCAGGAGCGATTGGAAAAGATACGCCTGCCGGAAAATATTTACAAGAAAATGGAGTTGCTCCACGTGATTTTAACTCCTATGGTTCTCGTCGTGGAAACCATGAAGTGATGATGAGAGGGACGTTCGCCAATATTCGAATCCGAAATCAAATTGCTCCTGGTACTGAGGGCGGCTATACAACATATTGGCCAACAAAAGAAGTCATGTCGATCTATGATGCCTGTATGAAATATAAGCATGATGGAACGGGTCTAATCGTTTTAGCTGGTAAAGACTATGGAATGGGTTCCTCACGGGACTGGGCTGCAAAAGGGACGAATTTGTTAGGAATAAAAACTGTTATTGCTGAAAGTTTTGAGAGGATTCATCGATCAAACCTAGTGTTAATGGGCGTTCTCCCGCTTCAATTTAAAGAGGGAGATAGTGCTGATTCCCTTGGATTAACTGGTCAAGAAACGATTGATGTTCTTGTTGATGAAACCGTAAAACCACGTGATTATCTGAAAGTGGTCGCTACAGATGAGCAAGGAAACAAAACGGAATTTGAAGTTCTTGTTCGGTTTGATTCTGAAGTAGAAATAGATTATTATCGCCATGGAGGTATTCTGCAAATGGTACTCCGTGATAAGCTTCAAAACTAATATTTATCAAAAACCGCTGTATGGATTAATCCATACAGCGGTTAGTATGTGAAAAAATTATTTCAAGGTATAGTTTTGTTTAACGGAAGGTAATAGAGTCACAATTTGAATTGATAATCCAAGAAAAATATACGCAACATGTACAAAAACAAAAGAATGGATCAAATAAGCTTCAATGGTTATCCAGATAATAAGAATCACTCCAATATAAAAAGAGTAAGTCCAGGACCATTTGAAATCCTTATAAATATTGAATAATTCTGCAGTTTTGCATGGTTTTTCAGTTATTAAGTAAATGACTACCATTAAAGGTAAAATCCCCAGGAAAATAAATAGGAGAAAACCCGGGAGTAGGAAGGAATGAAAAGGAGTGTTTTGTAACAAACTGAGAGGCATATGAAGAAGGTCTCCTTTAGGGGATATGATTAAGCCTCCGCCACCCAAAATAGCACCAACTCCCAATAAACAGTGCAAAATGATCAGTAACCAGCAAGAAAACGATTTTTTTGACTGAGTTTTCATCGAATATCAGCTCCATAGATTATTTCTTAAATAATATCATCATGTTATCATACATTCAGAAGAGTTGATTATTACATAATGATGAACAAAATTAATAAGATATGATGATTACCAATAAAACATAATTTTAGTTCACATATAAATATTGGTTTATAACTGAAAAGGGGATTATTTAGGGAGACTATAAGAGAGGCTTTCGAAGGTTTTTCAATAGAGTTTGTCCTTACTATTGAACATGGTTGACCTATATATACTTAAAAAGGAGTCACTAAAAATGGACTCCTCTCATTTATTATATGATTGATGATATTTACTCTTGAGGTTTAGTGTAATTTAAATCCCAGATCACTCCGAAAGCATCTTTAACTTTAGCGAATTTTGCACCCCAAAAAGTGTCTTGAAGCTCCATGATTACAGTCCCTTTTTTACTTAAAGCCCCATATATTTTTTGAATTTCTACTTCGCTTTCCATTTCAAGAGCTAATGAAACGTTTGAGCCGATTGTTACAGTGCTGCCTAAAAAAGAGTCTGAGACCATTAAAAATAACTCGCCTTTTTTGAATTGAGCATGCATCACAAGATCATCTGCTTCAGGAGGTGTTGGAAAATCGGCTTCTCCAAATGTTTGAATACCTTGGACTTCGCCTTCAAATACTTCTTCATAATATTTTAGAGCTTCTTTTGCTTTCCCTTCAAATGTAAGATATGGGGTAGCTTGATATTTCATAAATGGAACACGCTCCTTTGAATTTTATGTATTGCTCAATATCAGTTTACCAAACAAACGTTCGTTTTGCAACTTTGTATTTAATATTTTTAGAAATTAGTAAAATGAACTATTTCATTTCTATATCAGCATAAATCCTAATTTCTTTTGAGTTTTTGTATTTTGGATTGTTGCTGCTTTCATATGGATCTGACAAATATTTGATCATACATTTCTGTTCCAGTTCTTTTATAAAAGCAGTAAGTTCTTTTTTGTTTTGGCTGTTTATTCTTAGTTTGATCATGCTATACACTCTACTTTCTCTATTGTGAATTATAACAATATAACATATTTATTAAAGCAATCTTTGTTTTTAAATAGTCTGAAAAATGGGTAGTGTTCAAAATTTTGAGATCAGCTCCATAGTATATTTTTAGAGAAATAGAAATAAATTCTTAAAAACATAGTTGACAACTTGGAATAGTATGATTATTCTTAATATCAATAAGATCATTAAGAATTCGAAATCGCGATTTCATTCTATATTTATTTCACAACCATATATTTGCTAATCAGTCAACTGAAGGCATATTTTCTCTATTACATGAAGGGGTAAATATGCCTTTTTTGTACATAGAAATTAGGAGGATACAAAGTGATGAAGAAATGGATTGTTATTATTAGTTTTATATTAATTATCGGAGCTTTGGCGGGATGCGGCGCAAATACGAAAACAGAAAAAGAAAGCAAAGACACAGCTGCATCGAGTAATAAAGAACCTATTGAACTATTAAATGTTTCTTATGATCCAACAAGGGAGTTATATCAAGAGTTTAATACTGATTTTGCTAAGCACTGGAAAGAAGAGACTGGTCAAACCGTAACGATTCAACAATCTCATGGAGGATCTGGTAAACAAGGAAGAGCAGTAATTGATGGGTTAGAGGCAGATGTTGTAACACTTGCTTTAGCCTATGATATTGATGAAATCTCAACTGCTGCAAACCTTTTATCGGCGGATTGGCAAAAAAACTTACCGGACAATTCAACACCATATACATCAACAATCGTATTCTTGGTGAAAAAAGGAAATCCGAAGCAAATAAAAGACTGGGATGATTTAACGAAAAAAGGCGTGTCTGTTATTACACCAAATCCTAAAACTTCAGGTGGAGCAAGATGGAACTATTTAGCTGCATGGGCCTTTGCTAGTAAAAAATATAATAATGACGAAGCGAAGGTAAAGGACTTTATTAAAAATCTTTACCAGAATGTTGAAGTTTTAGATTCTGGGGCAAGGGGTTCAACGACTACTTTTGTTGAAAGAGGAATCGGAGATGTATTAATTGCTTGGGAAAATGAAGCATATTTAACCTTAAAAGAATTTGGAGAGGACAAATTTGAAATTGTAAACCCATCGTTAAGTATATTAGCAGAACCTCCCGTTGCTGTGGTAGATAAAGTTGTTGATAAAAAAGGTACAAGAAAAGCAGCAGAAGCGTATTTAAAATACTTGTACACTGAAAAAGGGCAAGAAATCGCAGCTAAAAATTTCTATCGCCCAAGAAACAAAGAAGTATTAGAGAAATATAAAGATCAATTTCCGAATATAGATTTAGTGACTGTAGATAAAGATTTTGGAGGTTGGAAAAAAGCGCAGGAAACACATTTTAACGATGGTGGAACCTTCGATCAAATTTATCAACCAAAGTAAATCTTTTCTGTGAGTAAAAAGATCTAGTAATCAGGTGGGGACAGAACTCCACCTGATTATTGTAATCTATAATGGTTGACGTTTTACGCACCCAGCGTGTACGCAAGGCACTCCTTTGGTACAGGGTTATTGCGCTTTCTAAAAAGAGGTAAGGAGAAAAAATGGATATGAATGTGGGACTTAAGAACAAGAAAACATCTGTATTTCCTGGTTTTGGAATTACGTTGGGATTTACATTACTATATCTCGCTATCATAGTATTGATCCCACTATCCATGATCTTTTGGAAGTCAATGTCAATGGGTTTTGAGGATTTTTGGAAGACAATCATAGATCCAAGAGTCATAGCCTCATACCGATTAAGTTTTGTTACAGCTTTTACAGCAGCTATTATTAATGGCGTATTTGGTGTACTGATCGCATGGGTCTTAACAAGATATCATTTTCCTGGAAAACGTTTGATGGATGGTCTAGTCGATTTACCTTTTGCATTGCCCACGGCAGTTGCAGGGATCACCTTAACGACTCTATATGCATCAAATGGCTGGATCGGTCAGCTTTTTTCTTTTAGAATCGCTTTTTCATCGTTAGGTATTACAATAGCTCTTATTTTTATTGGTCTTCCGTTTGTTGTTCGAATGGTTCAGCCAGTATTAGAGAATATTGAAAAAGAAGTTGAAGAAGCATCGGCATCTTTAGGTGCGAACAGGCTACAAACGTTTAGGAAAATCATTTTACCTGAATTAGTCCCTGCCTTATTAACGGGATTTGCTCTTTCATTTGCCCGTGCTCTTGGTGAATATGGATCAGTTGTTTTTATTGCTGGCAATATGCCATTTAAAACAGAAATCACACCGCTTATTATTATGACAAAATTAGAACAATATGATTATGCAGGGGCTACCGCAGTCGCAGCTGTTATGTTAATCATTACATTTTTAATCTTGTTTTTGATTAATATTTTACAATGGTGGTCAAGCAGGAAGTTTATTAGGGAATAGGAGGTGTATTTTTGGAATCGAATAATGAAACTCTATTAAATCTAAAAAAAAATAACCTCTTAAAAGTGAGTGCTACAAATGAATCGAAGCTCATCCAATGGATCCTTATCTCAGTTGTTTTATTATTTTTGTCTTTATTTTTAATTGTTCCTTTGATCGCTATATTTGTAAAAGCATTTGAAAAAGGTTCAGAGGTTTACTTTGCTGCCATATCAAATCCAGATACAATATCAGCTATTAAGCTGACGCTATTGATTGTTCTTATTACCATTCCAATAAACGCCTTATTTGGTATTATCGCTGCATGGGCGATTACAAAGTATGATTTTAGAGGGAAAAACTTTCTTATTACTTTAATTGATTTGCCCTTCACAGTATCACCCGTAATTGCTGGACTAATTTTTGTCTTATTATTTGGATTACATGGATGGTTGGGACCTTTCTTGCAAGAGCATGAAATAAAAATTATTTTTGCAGTACCAGGAATTGTCTTAGCTTCTTTATTTGTTACATTCCCATTTATCGCACGCGAACTTATTCCGTTGATGCAAAATATAGGTACATCGGAGGAAGAAGCATCCTTTACGCTCGGTGCAGGAGGGTTTAAAACTTTTTGGTATGTTACATTACCAAATATCAAATGGGGATTGTTATATGGAATTATCCTAAGCAATGCTCGAACAATTGGTGAATTTGGTGCAGTTTCTGTCGTTTCTGGACATATTCGCGGGTTAACAAACACAATGCCATTGCATATAGAGATTCTGTACAATGAATATCAATTTTCTGCAGCATTTGCAGTTGCATCCATTATGTCTATTTTTGCCATCATTACATTAGTAATTAAAAATTTAATTGAATGGAAAGCTGATTTTCGGCACTTGAAAAAATAGGAAGATAGGAGGTTTACATATTGAGTATTCTCATCGAAAATGTATCCAAGAGATACGGATCATTTCAAGCTTTACAAGATATAAATTTAAATATAAATAGCGGAGAACTTGTTGCCTTATTAGGGCCTTCAGGCTCAGGGAAAACCTCCTTACTGCGCATTATAGCCGGACTTGAACATACTGATAATGGCAATATTTTATTCAATCAACAAAATTTCACAAATCTTCATGTGAAAGACCGAAATGTCGGTTTCGTTTTTCAGCATTATGCACTATTTCGTCATATGACCATTTTTGAAAATGTTGCCTATGGATTAAAGGTTCGTCCTCGAAAAATTCGACCGAGCAAAAAAGACATCAACGATAAAGTAACAGAATTACTTCATCTTGTTAAAATGGAATCTTATCATGATCGATACCCTTCTCAATTATCAGGTGGGCAAAGACAAAGGGTAGCGTTAGCAAGAGCACTTGCTGTAGAGCCGAATATTCTGCTGCTTGATGAGCCTTTTGGGGCTTTAGATGCAAAGGTCAGAAAAGAACTTCGACGTTGGTTAAGAAGACTACATGATGAATTTAAAGTGACAAGCGTGTTTGTTACTCATGATCAAGAAGAAGCGTTAGATGTTGCTGATCGAGTTGTGATCATGAATGAAGGGAAAATTGAACAAATAGGTACACCGGCTGAGGTTTATGAACGCCCAGCTAATTCATTCGTTTATGATTTTCTAGGTAGTGTCAACCTGTTTAAAGGCAGGGTTCATAAAGGAAAATTGGAAACGGGAAATGCAGAGATTGCAGTTCCAGAATTAAAGCATCAGGGGGCTGGTGTTGGGTATGTCAGACCTTATAACTTTATCATCGAACGAAAGTCTTCAGGATCTTCATCTATCGAATCGATTATTCAACATATACATGCGATTGGTCCTGTTGTCCGAATTGAAGTGAAAAGAAAGGATATTCAAGAGTCCATAGAGGTCGAGTTGACAAAAGAGCAATTTTTAAACCTTCATTTATCCCTTGGTGATATCGTATTTGTGAAACCAAAAGAACTTAAAGTGTTTTTTGAATAAGTAATCATTTAATTGTGCGTGTCATCATAGAGTGTATTTATCAATTGTTTTTCGATTTTCATATTCCATTTCAGGAGAGGGTGAGGAAATTGGCCCTATAAAACTCTAGTGGCAACAGGCGGATATGCACTGTGCCAATTCCTACAAGCTTAAGATATTAGTAGTTAAAGAGATCTTTACCTTTCTTCATCTACTTTATATCTGTAAGGAGGGAAAAATTAGTGGAATAATTTAGAGCATAATAAGTGACAGGATCATTTTACGGCCTATTGGAAAATTTTTTCATATGGAGGTAAATATGTCTAAATTGCTTCAACATGCCATTAAAAAAAGGAAATCGTTCATTGTGGATTTTCTTGTTGATTCTGGTGCTTATTTTAAGGAAAAGGATAAATTAATCCATTGGACCTTAACAGAGCTTGAGGAAGAGTATAGAAAACATAAGGTAAATCGTGATAGCGAGAATCAATTTATCGGACAAAATCAAAGAAAAAAACAAAAGAAGCGGCAATAAGTTCTTTTCTCACTTTGAAACAATGTGGTTCGAAATGTATTTCGGAGGATGACTAGAAAAAATCTTCGTCCTCCAAATTTTCTTTAAATGATATCGAATCTTTATTAAGCTAATAACAGCTTTTTATAATATTGGGAAAACATTTCTAATCTTTAACTAGTTAAATAAATAAATTAGTTTAATAAGGGAGGAATATTTTAATGGCATCAAAATTAAAAATTGATCAACAGGTAATTGAAAAAATAATCAGTTCTTTGGAAGATATTGATTTTGGTACACTTCAAATTACTGTTCATGATTCACAAGTTACACAAATAGATAAAATTGAAAAGTATCGATTTGCAGTTCAAAAAAAAGTGAGCCAAGGGCAGCGTGCAAATACAATCTAAGAACTTTTTAAAGTACAAAACCTTCCAATAGGAAATGGAAGGTTTTGTACAAGTTTATATTAATAGCCAAGTTCCTTATTGACTACATTTAAAAGCGGTTCACCTACGCTAAATCGTTTAAGATTTTCAATAAAAAGATCCATATAACGATCCATTGTTTTAGGTGAATAATAAGCGTGATGTGGAGAAACAATAACGTTTTCTAGATGCCAAAACGGATGTTCCTTAGGCAAAGGTTCAACATCGAAAACATCTAATGCAGCACCAGTCAGATGACCATTTTGTAAGGATGATAAAAGATCATCTTCTGCAATCGTGTTGCCTCTTCCGACATTGATAAGAAAGCTTCCTTTTTTCATTTTTTCCAAACGCTCTTTATTTATGAAATGATAGGTTTCATCTGTCGAAGGAAGAGCTAAAACGAGAAAATCTGCTTGAGAAAGTACATCATCGATCTGATTTAATCCAACGATAGCATCTGCTGGGTCATCGTTTGTTTTTCCTTTTCCTACATGCTTTTTACATCCGATAATATTCATATCAAATGATTTACATCTTTTTGCAATTTCTTTTCCTATTTCACCATAGCCGACTATTCCAACAGTAGCTTTCTCTAAATCCATTACAGGTGGAAGCTCCCATTTTTGCTGCTGCTGATTTCGAATCATCATCGGAATTCCACGAGATAAGGAAGAAATTAAGGCAACCGTATGCTCAGCGATGGGAACTGAAGTGCAGCCTTTCGTATTGGTTAATAATACACTACTCTCTTTAACACGAGGATTAAGCAACGCATCAAGCCCGACACTAGTCGATTGAACCCACTCTAAATTTGGTACTTGGTCGATAATGTTTAGAGGATCCTGTAACCCTAATGTTAAAACGACATTACATTTCGTAAGATCATGTGTGATTTTGGGTTCTGGGTGCCCATACGTCCATGGTTCGATGATTACTTCCTTACATATTTCCCTTATCCTATCTAAATATTTATCCGCCAACTTGTATCGAATAAACAAATGAATTGGAATAGGTTCGGATATTATTTGATGTTGAAAAGACACTATTTAACTTCTCCTTCAAGAACAGGTTGATTTTTAGTATATTCATAATAAGCAGTCGCAAGTAGTTTAATGCCTTTCTTTATTTGCTCTTCGTCACAATAAGTAAAGCATAAACGAATATGATTAAAACCTTCTTCCTGTAAAAAGAAGTGATAACCATCCAAATAACTAACACCCAATTCGAACGCTTTTTGTAAAAATGCACTCGTATTAACATCCTCATTAAAGGTTAGCCACAAGAAAAATCCACCATTTGGCTCAATGAATGTAACATCATCTCCGAAGTATTCGTTAATTGCTGCGACCATTGCGTCCTTACGAGAACGATATAACGAAATTAGAAGATCAATATGTTTTGGTAGATCAATTTGTTCTAATGCGTTATGAACCACCTCTTGAACAAATACACTTGTTGATCCATCAACTTTTAAAATTCTCATTTTATTAATGACTTCCTCGTTAGCAATTGCCCAGCCCATCCGAATTCCTGGTGCAATTAATTTAGAAAAAGTACTTAAATAAATCACACGTTCAGGACCAAACGAATGAATTGATGGAAGGAAATGTTGTTTGAAATTCAACTCTACATAAGCATCATCTTCTAAAACGTAGAAATTATATTCATAAGCGAGTTCAGCAAGCTTTTTTCTACGTTCTAAAGAAAGGTTGACTCCACCAGGATTATGATAATTAGGCATAACATAGATCATTTTAGGAAGAGGATTTTGATTTGCTTTCGCTTCAATTAGAGCTTGTTCCACTAAATCTACTCTTAGGCCGTGTTCATCAATTGGAAAGGATCTTAACCCGACTTCTGCTAAATTAAAAACACGAATCGCTCCGAAAAAAGAAGGGCCCTCTATCCAAACTTGATCACCTGGATCTGTAAGCGTTCTTGTAGCTAAATCAATAGCCTGCATAGAACCATTTGTTACTATGATCTCTTTTTCGCTTACGTCAATAGATCTTAATTTTGAACGATCTTTAATCCATTGAACAACTTTTTTAGGACCAGTTCCACCCATGTATGAAAGTGCGGAAGTTCCTTGAGTTTGCATGGCTTGATCCGTTGCCTCTGATAAAAGCTTGGTTGGCAAAGTTTCTGGTGCAGGGAAGCCGAAAGAAAGTGGGATGATGTCATTATAATTTTCAACTAAATTTGCTGCTATAATTGGAAAATTTGGAAAGCGAGTTGAAAATGAAAAAGGTTTTAGCATACTCATTGATCCTCCAGTTGATAAAAATGTATTTACTTTCCAACAAATGCATGATTCTATTCGGGCAATGATTATGTATCTTTCGTTATGTATAGTTATTTCCTTATTATGTCAATATTTTAGTTGGTTCGGAATTGCGATCAGATTTCACTTAAAATGTAAAATTTACCTCATCTTAAATATTGATAAATTAGGACACCCTATCGATGTAGATATCTGCATTTGTTAAAAGTAATATAATTTATTTATTTCGAGATTCAAAATATTAAAAAGCATCGCAATATGAAGAAAACTAAAGAGAAAACGCTAACAATAAGGGTTTTCTTTGGAAAATTGATAATTTTTAAAATTATTATTATTTTGAAGATACTTAAGTTTTTAATGATTTTGTTTAATATGGACTTGCTATTATAACAGGATTGGTAACGTTTTCGATTTGAATTATAAAAAAAAGCAGAAAAAATTTTCTGAAAACCATTGTAAATATGAGGGTATTTCAATATAATAGTCTCATGTAATAAATTTGATCATTGAATGTGAGGTTATCTAACATGACAGGAACAAAGACTATTAGTCTTGAAACAATTCAAGAAACAGTTAAAGAGAAAAGTGTAGAATTATTACACTTACAATTTGTTGACATTGAAGGTATTTTAAAAAATGTAACAGTAACTGCTGCGCAATTAGAAGATGTTGTTGAAGGAAAAATCATGTTTGATGGTTCTTCTATTAAAGGTTTTTCTCCTATTAACAAATCTGACTTATATTTACAACCTGATTTAGCAACTTTTGCTGTTTTACCTTGGACTGAAGAAGAAGGATATTCTGAAGCTCGTTTCCTTTGCTCAGTTACAAATCCTGATGGTACTCTATTTGATGGCGATACTCGTAACGTATTGAAAAATACTGTTGCAAAAGCTGCTGAAAAAGGATACAGCATTTCAGTTGGTCCTGAATTAGAATTTTTCTTATTCCAAACAGATGAAGATGGAAACCCAACTTCGAAACTAGGCGATAATGGCGGTTACTTCGAGCCATCTCCAAAAGACTTTGGCGAGCGTGTTCGTTTAGATATATATCGTGCATTAAAAGCAATGGGCTTCACTATTGAGGCTTCACACCATGAAGTAGCAGAAGGTCAGCATGAAATTAACTTTAAATATGCAGATGCTTTAACTGCAGCAGACTTATCAACTACATATAAATGGGTTGTAAAAACTATTGCTAAACAAAATGGATTACATGCTACATTTATGCCAAAACCTGTATTCGGAATCAACGGTTCTGGTATGCATGTAAACATGTCTTTCTTCAAAGGCAGCGAAAATGCTTTCTACGATGAAAAGGATTCAATTCAACTTTCTGAAGCTGCTTATTCCTTTATTGCAGGTGTTATTGAAAACGTAAAAAGCTTCGTAGCTGTTACTAATCCACTTGTTAACTCTTATAAGCGTTTAGTACCAGGATATGAAGCACCTTGCTACATCGCATGGTCAGCATCTAACCGTTCTGCTTTAATCCGTATCCCTGCTAAAAAAGGTTTAGCAACTCGTGTTGAATTACGTTGTCCAGACCCATCTTCAAATCCATATTTAACATTTGCAGTAATCGCTTCTGCAGGTCTTGATGGAATTGAAAAAGGATTAAAAGCTCCTGCTGCAATTAATGAAGATATTTTCCACATGTCTGAAGATCGTCGTGCTGAACTTGGAATTGAAAATCTTCCTGGAAGCTTAGAAGGTGCAATTGCTGAGCTAGAATCTGGCGAAATCGGACTTAAAACTCTTGGTGAGCATGTATTTGGTGAGTATTTAGCAGCTAAAAAAGCTGAGTGGGATAGCTACCGTACAGCTGTTCATTCTTGGGAAATTGAAAATTATAAAGCTAAATTCTAATCTTAGTTTTCTTTCTGAGATTTTTGCCAAAAAAGCTAAAGGTACTTTACATGTACTTTTAGCTTTTTTGTATTTAAATAAAGGTTGAAACCCTTACAAATAGAAGGAATCATATAATCAACTAAAACTAAATTCTCTGCTATAACAAATTAACTTTACATACATACTCACAGATATTTTTCATTTAATAAAAGGTAGTAGATGAAAAATGACTTTTTTGTGTTAAAATAGGTTTTGGGAATTGATATATATCCCCTTTAAACAAATATTTTTTAGTAAGGAGATACGTAATGGAAAAAGTATTAATATTTGGTCATAAAAATCCTGATACAGATACAATCTGTTCTGCCATTGCATATGCGGATCTAAAAACAAAACTAGGAATGAATGCTGAGCCAGTTCGTCTTGGAGATATTAATGGTGAAACGGAACATGCGTTAAACTATTTTCAAACTGAGGCACCACGTTACATAGAAGAAGTAGCTTCTGAAGTTAATCAAGTTATTTTAGTCGATCATAATGAGCGTCAACAAAGCGCAAATGATATTGATAAAGTAACTGTATTAGAAGTAATTGATCATCATCGTATTGCTAATTTTGAGACAAGTGATCCATTATATTACCGTGCAGAGCCAGTCGGATGTACTGCAACCATTTTAAATAAACTTTACAAAGAGAATAACATCAAAATTGAGAAGAAAATTGCTGGCTTAATGCTATCAGCTATTATTTCAGACTCATTGTTATTTAAATCTCCGACTTGTACCGATCAAGACGTTGCTGCTGCGCAGGAATTAGCAAAAATTGCAGAAGTTGATGCGAATCAATATGGCCTTGAAATGCTAAAAGCTGGAGCAGATTTAAGTGATAAAACAATCGAGCAGCTTATTTCAATTGATGCCAAGGAATTTCAAATGGGTAGCAACAAAGTTGAAATAGCCCAAGTAAATGCTGTTGATACAAATGATGTATTAGCTCGTCAAGAAGAATTAGAAGCTGCGCTTACAAAAGTCATTGCAGAAAAAGAATTAGACTTATTTTTATTAGTCGTCACAGATATTTTAAATAATGATTCTGTTGCTCTTTCATTAGGCAGCAAGGCATCTGTTGTAGAAAAAGCCTATAACGTAACTTTGAATAATAATACTGCCTTATTAAAAGGAGTCGTTTCTAGAAAGAAACAAATTGTACCAATCTTAACTGAGGCATTTAATCAATTATAAGAATTAATAGGAAAAAGTTTCCTTCTTTTTACAAATTGATAACCGATATGGTATAAAAAGAACGATTTTTGGCGGTATTCGAATAAGAATACCGTCTTTTTTCTCGTTTTCTAAAAAAAGTTGAGATATGTGTGGCAAATCATTGAATATAAATATTGAGGTAGAACAGTGAAGAAGGAAAAAATGCTACTTATAGAGGATGAACAAAAGGTAGCAAGGGTGATAAAACTGGTGCAATGCTAAAATGTGTTGCACTTTTTTTATTTTTCTCTTCATAAGGGCACAATATATAAGAAGAAAATACAGAAGTAAATACATAACTAAAGGGGGAACAATGTGTTCAATAAAATAGTATGTTTATCATTGATCCTTAGTTTATTAATTATTGCTACAGGGTTTCAAGAAAAGATAATCCATGCAGCTTTACGAAATGAGCCAAGTATAGGGTCTAATGCTCCGGATTTTGAATTAACGAATTTATTTGGAGAAAAGGTTAAACTTTCTGATTATCGAGGGAAAAAAGTCATCTTAAATTTCTGGGCTACTTGGTGTCCACCATGTAGAGTTGAAATGCCAGAAATGCAAAAATTTTCTGATGAAAATGATGATGTGGTTATTTTAGCGGTAAATATTGATCCTCAATTTGAAGTTCGTTCATATGTCCAAAAAATGAACATTCATTTTCCCATCCTGCTTGATGAAAAAGATATTGTCAATGAGCTTTATCAAGTTCTAACTATTCCTACTACATTCTTTATAGATGAAAAGGGAGTGATTAAGCAAATGCATTATTCAGCTATGACAAAAGAAATGATGAAAGAGTATATTGATAAGATGGAAAAATGAATCTTATGGATCGTATCGACACGAGAAGAAAACGTAATGTTATAAATAATATAAATTTTCGAAAATTTGTAATAATTAGGACGGTTATAGGTAATAATAACTATTACAATAGAGATAAGGATGGTGATAATATGAGAAGTAAAAGGAAGAGATCTTTTTCTGAGCTTGTATTAGAAAATAAGCGTCAATTATTAAATGATCGTGTAGCTATTGAAAAAATTGAAGAAAAAATAGAAAAAAAACGACTAAGCAAAGCGGAATAATCAGTCTTTTTTTCTTTCTCATAAAATTTCTTTATTTAGGATATGTTAATACTTAAGGAGGAGATTATATGAGTAATCCGAAAAGAAACAGTAAAGATTTTGTTCCCAATCATATTGGCACACAACCAAAAAGCTTTGGTGGTAACAACGGAAAAAAAATGCAGGATCAATCTGGCGAACATCCACAAGTGATTCAAACTAAAGGTGAATAAGTGAACACGTTTCAGCTCGATGAAACGTTTATGAATCGGGTGAAGATGGCACTCTAGCTGATTGAAAAATCACACCTAGTATTCATATTAAAAATGGAAACTCGTCTACAATCGCAGGCGAGTTTTTATATTTGTCTTTTGTACTATTTAGGCAGTTTCATTTTTATCATTATAATTTTTTAAAATAATCACAAACTAATCAAGACTTTTGATATAAGGAGGAAATGTTATGACTTGGGATCAGCCAAATCCAGATGATCGTAGTGATAATGTAGCAAAGCTTCAATCGATGATTAATGATACGATTGACAATTTTGAGAAAGCAGAAAATTCATTGAAAGATAGTGAAAGTGCTGAACAAAGTTTACAAATTCAAGAAAAAAATAAGCGGCGAGAAAATAGTATTAATGCAATGCGTGCTGAAATAGAAGATGAGAGCAACCCAGCCTTGAATCAATCAGAGTTTTAATATTTTCTTGTTAAGGCTTGATCCTTTGTGATCAAGTCTTTTTGTATGGTAAGATGGTCTTGGAATATATTAAAGAGATGTGGTCAAATGAATCCAGAGGATATGAAACATGCCTATTTAGTTCAACAATTGAGAGAATGGGAAAATGAAATAAATAGAAACGGTTACATAAATAATGAAGAAAATGTATTAAAGGAATTACAGCGATTAGAAGAAGAATCTCATCCAGAGTTAGTATCCACTTTGTTAACGATGGTGGCTTTAACAAGAATAAAGAAGCTCGAAAAAGATACAATCGCAATTGCATGGCTTAATAAAGCGATCCAGTTAGATCCTGAAAATCAACGAGCAGTGGAGTTTTTAACCTTTTATGAGTGGGAGGATTATGAGAATTTTCTTGATCAACTTACCTTTCCTTCGATAAGAGAAACTGATAATCGTACGGCAAAAAAGAGGATAGCAGAGCAATACATTCATATTTGTAAGGAATTTTTAAATGATGCAGAGAACGAAAAAGAGAAACTAATAAAAAATCTTCGCATTTTGAAGTCTTTAAACCAGTCATCATTTATTTCTATATATGAAACCATTATTAAATGGTTAGATCAAAGTATACAAATAACAGAGTTATTATTGAAAGCTGCAAATGAATACGATCAATCGATTAGCGGTGTGTTTTATACATCTGCTCATTATGAAGAAATGAAGCCTAACTTGGTAGAATTGGAGAAGATAAAGGGTGAATGGAGGAGTCTCTTTTCCAAGCAGCAACAAAATATTCATTCAACAAGCAGCTCTTTGATCGATCTTAATCATATGATTGGATTGAATTCTGTTAAGGCTCGCGTAAATAATTATTACCAATTTTTAAAGTATCAAAAAACTAGAAAATCTCTTGGATTTCATATGAATGATGAAATGAGTCTCAATATGATTTTTACAGGAAATCCAGGGACTGGAAAAACCTCATTGGCTCGATTATTAGCAAAAATTTATTTTGAGCTTGGTGTATTGCCTAGCGAAAGATTTATAGAGGCAGATCGGTCACAGCTTGTAGGAGGTTATATCGGACAATCAGAAGAAAACGTTCGGAGGCTGGTTGAACAAGCTTTAGGAGGCGTTTTATTTATTGATGAAGCATACAGTCTAAAAAGAGAAGGTCAATCTGGGAATGATTATGGCCAAACAGTTATTGACACGTTAGTTTCTTTAATGACTGGGAAGGAATACGGAGGGAAATTTTCGGTTATTTTAGCTGGATATCCAGATGAAATGCGTCAATTTCTTGATGCAAATCCTGGCTTAAGAAGTAGATTTCCACATTCGAATCAAATTCATTTGCCTGATTATACAAATGAAGAACTACTACAAATAGCTGAAAAATTTGCCATGGACAACGACTATTTATTAGCGGATGAAGGGAAATTAGAGCTTCTGCAAAGAATCGAAAAAGAACGTGTAGATGACACTTTTGGTAATGCTAGGACTGTGAAAAATATTGTATTAGATGCTATTTTTAAAAAAGGATCCACTAAAGTGGTTAATAGGAGCATTGTGCAATATAGTCTTTTGGAACGAGAGGATTTTAAAGTAAAAGAGGAAGAAAAATTGATTGATCCTCAAGAAAAGCTGGATCAATTAATCGGTTTACATGAGATTAAAGAAGAAATGAAATCCTTCCAATCCTTGATAAACATACAAAAAATAAGGAGAGAGCATGGGTTGCCTGTTATACCTATACAATTCCATTCTGTGTTTTTTGGAAACGCAGGTACAGGTAAAACGACCGTTGCAACTTTATATGCTGAGCTATTAAAGAAAAATGGAATCTTAAAGAGAGGCCATCTTCTTGTAACAAGCAGAGCCGATTTCGTTGCTGGATATGTTGGCCAAACTGCCTTAAAGACAAAAAAGAAAATACGAGAAGCATTAGGCGGGGTCTTATTTATTGATGAAGCTTATTCTCTACTAAGTGAAACAGCTGGTGATTTTGCAAAGGAAGCGATTGATACTCTTGTGGATGAAATGACGAAACACAATGAGAATTTAGTCGTGATTCTGTCAGGGTATCCAAATGAAATGGAAAAGCTACTCGAAAGTAATCCCGGTTTAAAATCTCGATTTAAGAAATTTTTTCACTTTAAAGATTATACGATTGAAGAGCTTATCTTCATTATGAAAAACTATGCCGCTACCTATCATTTAAAGTTAACGAATGAAGCCGAGCAATTTATAGTAGATAGACTTAACTATTCGCATATTAACGGGAATGGTCGTTTTGCAACCAATGTAATTGATGAAGCGATTCAAGTACAAGCTTTAAGATTATTAGATGAAAAAGACGAGAATGAATTGTTAAAGCAATCCTCGTATCTTTTACCTTATGATTTAAATAAAGCGTTAGAAAAATGGAATAGAGGAGGTTCCTAATGTTTGTTTCAACAAAGGAAATTGAGGTTCGGTATGCCGAAACAGATCAAATGGGTGTGGTGTATCATGCGAATTATTTGATTTGGATGGAGCTTGGGAGGACATCGCTCATTGAAGATCTTGGATTTAATTATGCCGAAATGGAAAAAGACGGGATTGTTTCACCTGTTTTAGATATACAAATATCCTACAAAAAACCAGTACGATACGGAGAAAAGGCTCTTGTGAAAACATGGGTGGAAGAATACGATGGTATAAGAGTTACATATGGATATGAAATCGAAACATTTGATGGTCAGGTTGCTGTTACTGCTCTTTCAAAGCATGTGTGTGTTAAGAAAGAAACGTTTAGGCCGATCGTTTTTAAACGACTGTATCCTAAATGGCACGAAGCTTATGAAAGAAACAAAAAGAAAGAACTAAAAGCGTAAACGCCATGATCATCAACGTACAAACTGGAGGGACTTCGACTGAGATAAGGCGAACCTTCTATCAGGGGATGTTCTTTTCCCCTGATAGTTAGCTAAGCAGATCAGGTTTTTACGGGCAGTTTTTTATCTACTATCCATTTTTTATGTAAAATCTTACTGCCCGTTACAACGTAATAAAGGATACACGATGAGTGACAGCGAATCGATGTTGACTTATCGTAGGGAGAAGGCCTGAAGTTTGATAGTCGATAGGCGTTGGCCAATTAAGAACGCCACATCCTATGGCAAAATCGGGACTAGTACGTCCTGTACGTCGGAGCTGGACGTCGATCCATAATGTTCATAATTTTCAACAACCAACTATTTTATAATTTTCAATAACAAGGAAAAATGAGGGATTGATATTGGCCTTTGGGATCAAAAGGAAGGATTTAGTTAATTGGAAGAAAAAAATAGATGAAGGCGAAATTGCTTTTTTAACCCATTATTGGCTAGATGATCGTTTCCCAAGCAGTAAAACCGTGACAAAGGTAGGGTGCAATGATCTTGAAAAACTTGCAAAATGGGGAGAGCAATACGGTTTACAAAAAGAATGGATTCATATAAGAAACGATGGGTATTCTCATTTTGATTTACTAGGAAATAGACAAAAAGAAATTTTAGAAAAAGAGCGTTTGTTTGATCATATGTGGTAAAATGCTCTATCTTACCACATATGACCGATGAGATTGTTTAAAAATGAATGACGTTTTATCCCACATTAACGGGGAGTAATACTCCCACTTAATGAAGTTTCACTTTATTTATTCGAGATAACGATAGATGGGTTCATCCATTTCTTTGTTAAAATCAACGACTAAGTCATGATTATCAAAATACCATAAATCTTTTTCTTCAATAAAAAAAGTAATTCCATCTTTAGTCGTTTGAATTCCTATATCAAAAGGTTTTTCATTAGAAATTCCTAATGAGAAGCCTTGTTGAACCGTACTGCAGCCACCGTAACGAGCAAAAAATCTAATAAAGTCGCCCTCTTTTAGAAGCATCTCTTCTTTATACCACGTTGCTGCTTCATCACAGATATGAATGTTCATTCAATCTGCTCCTTCCTTTTAAAAAATGGTGAGTTCTTCTTATTATATGATATTTGATCGATCTAGGCGAATGCTAGCTTTGAGGATCAGCATGAAGAGGTAACTGGATGCAAATCTTCGTACCTTCGCCCTTCTTACTTTGGATTGAAATATCACCACCATGATTTTGAATGATTTTTTTACATATTGATAAACCAATTCCTGTTCCTTCTTTTTTTGTTGTGTAAAAAGGCATAAAGAGCTTTTGAACAACTTCGTTAGATATCCCGCAGCCGTTGTCCTTTATACAAATAATTGTACTGTTCATACGACGATAGGTTGAAATTTCAATAATTCCATTTATTCTGTTTGGATCCCCTTCAATAGCCTCAATGGCATTTCTCATCATATTGACAAGAACCTGCTTTAGCTGTTTTTGATCAATATATACCCTTAAATTTTCTTTTGATAAGCATGTTAATATTTTAATATTTCTAAGCTTGGCTTCACTTTCGTAAAGCATGGTAAGTTCATTAATTTGTTGATTAATTTGTGTGATCTCTTCTTTATTTTTCAGTGGCCTTGAAGAATTTAAAAATTCCGATATAATTTCATTTGCTCGATTGATTTCATCCAAAGCAATTTCACCATAGGTTTCTTTTCCAACCTCTTTTAATGTAGGAGCTAATAACTGTAGAAACCCTTTAATTGTTGTTAAGGGATTTCGTATTTCATGTGCAATACCTGCAGCAAGCTTTTCAATATTTGCTTCATAATCTTTATTTAGACTAAATTCTCTACTTTCTCGAGTAATTTTCTTTGAACAAGCTTCATAGAGGTATGGAGGGAAGCTAATTGATTGAAATTGATTAGGTTTAATGTTTTGATTAGCTGCTTGGACTGGGTAGCAAAAAAGGTGATAATGATTGTTGTCCTCTACTTTGTATATTAGATGCAATACATTTATTCCATCTAAACTTAAATGAAATTCATGGGGAACATGACATGTTGATTGAAAAAGAAATGTTTCAAAACTAGCTTTTTCCATAATGAACTCTGTAATAAGGAATGAGGAATTTGTATCAAGGGAAGAACTAATAATGTTATAACGATTATCAATATGAAAATAGGGAAAAGGAAGATTTTCTAATAGACTCATAGTAAAATTCATGGAACACCATCCTTACAACATAATAATATATTGAGAGAATATGAATGTATTAATGAAGTTTAGGTTTATTCACGCATTCAAACATTACATATTTCTTTCAATTCACTATTCATCGTTTCTACTATTAATCTATGACGAAAATTCTCAAGATATGTCTAAATTCTTACTTCTTGAATAAAAAAGGAACAAAAAGGAATTAATCAAATAATATCAGATCGAAACATTGAATTTCAATACGAGCAAAGGACTATTGATGAGACAAAATAAAAGAAAAATCGGGGTAATAACTGATTTTTCAAATCGGAAAGATGATAGTATTTTTTTGAAAGAAGAGCCCTTATTAAATATTAAGGGCTCTTCTAGGTATTTATAACCATTTTACTTTAGGCTCTGTTTTGTTTAGAATTCTTTTTATATTTGCACGATGTCTATAAATGACAAAGGACGTCAAAATAAGCATAATGCCGATCAACAATGGCTTCCAAATAATAATAGCATAAAATACACCAATTAATCCGCTCGCCATGGATGAGAGTGAAACATACTTTGTTAAATATAAGCTTAAGAAAAAGGAAGCTATTAAAACAAGAAAAAGGAGAGGTGCAACTCCTAATATGATTCCTGCGGATGTTGCTACTGCTTTTCCACCTTTAAATCCTGCAAATATCGGGTATATATGTCCGACTACAGCAAAAATTCCCACAATTAATGGATTAAGTTCTGATTGAAAAAAGAAGGGAAGTGCCGTTGCTAAAGTTCCTTTTAAAATATCGGCAATGGTGACAGTTAAACCTGCTTTTACCCCTAGTGTGCGAAATGTATTTGTTCCGCCTAAATTGCCACTTCCATGTTCCCTAATATCTACCCCATAAAAAGTTTTTCCGACAATGAGACCGGATGGAATGGAGCCGAGTAAATAGGCGATTAGAAAGATGAGTCCGTATACTACCATGAAATTTCTCCTTCATACTTTACTATTGCTAGTATATTGTATCACTATTTTCGAAAAACACACTAGATTAGTGGAAAAACACAAATAAATTTAACAAGTACGTTAAGTTATTTCATACATAATAACAATGTGATTAAACTTTGGCTTTCTTATTCTGTTAATTTTGTGTAAAGTCCATCCATGATGGATGCTATAAGATGAATGTCTTTGATATGATAAATGAAAAGTGTTGAAACGGAGGTCAAATAACATTATGATTGGAAGTTTTACGATAAGAAAGAGATTAAAAGAACTTTTTTTCGTGTCATTAAAATTAGGTCTCACTTCATTTGGTGGTCCGACTGCTCATTTAGGATATTTTTATCATGAGTATGTAAAAAGAAAGAAATGGTTAGATGAGAAAGCATACGCAGATCTTGTTTCATTATGCCAGTTTTTACCTGGTCCGGCAAGTAGTCAGGTAGGTATTGGTATTGGCATCATGAGAGGTGGAATTCTAGGTGGAATTGTTTCCTTTTTAGGATTTACGACACCCTCGGTTATTGCCTTAATGGTTTTTGCCATGTTAATCAATAACCAAGATTTCGCAAATGCAGGGTGGATTCAAGGATTAAAAATAGTGGCAGCTGTTATCGTTTTACAAGCGGTATTAAGTATGGGAAAACAGCTTGCTAATGAAAAAAAGACCGCTTCTATTGCCATTGGTGCTGCAGTGATCACGCTATTATGGGAATCGTATTTATCTCAAATCCTAGTTTTGCTCATTGCTGGATTGATTGGCAGATTTTTTCTAAATGAAAGTACGGACAAGCAGCTGAATCATTTTTCTGTCCCAATTAAAAAAAGGACTGGTCTCGTGGCATTAGGTTTATTTGCTGGATTGTTGATCCTTTTACCTATTATTAGTTCTTTTATGAATCAAATCGACATTTTTATATTTGACCGATTTTATCGCAGTGGGGCTCTTGTCTTTGGCGGAGGCCATGTCGTACTCCCCTTGTTAGAGAAATCGTTAGTACCTGAAGGCTTGATGACAAAAGAATTCTTTTTAGCTGGATATGGTGCTGCACAGGCTGTACCAGGCCCATTATTTACGTTTGCTGCTTTTTTAGGAAGTGATATCCATGGTTGGGTCGGAGCTTTAATAGCTACTTTTGCGATCTTTCTCCCAGCTTTTTTACTTGTGATTGGCGTTTTGCCTTTTTGGGAACAAGCCCGCAAAATACAATCAGTACAAAAAGCTTTGAAGGGCATTAATGCAGGTGTTGTAGGGATATTACTTTCGGCATTTTATGATCCAATTTTCACGAGTGCGATTCTTTTACCGTCTCATATTGCTTTAGCTGCGTGCTTGTTTGGATTGCTCATCTTTTGGAAGCTTCCTCCATGGAGTGTTGTCTTGCTTGGTGCCGGTGCAGGTCTTATTTTTTGGGGATACTAAATGGTAACAGTAATAGCTGCAAATTTTGAAACCTATCAGATATGATTTTCGTCTTAATAGATGGGGAAGAATAATGAATATTCCTCTTTGTATTATGAAAGGGGGATAAAATGGGTCAAATCGAAGTAAATAAGAGGAACACTATGTCAAGAAAAGGGATCATCTTTGGTCTCATTCTTGCTTTTTTGCTGATTACCTCAAGCCTTTATTTCCTTTTTAATCCTCTATCTTCGCATGAAAAGGTAGATTACTTTTCAGGGGAAAATCCAGTTATATTTAAAGGAAAGCAAGAGGCAAATGCAATCATCGAAAAAGAAACGGTTTTCTTGCCAGTCGATTTTGTAAAAAAATACATAGATAAAAGTATTTTTTATGATCAACAATCAACCAGCATTATCATTACCACGAAGGATAAGGTTATACAGATGCCTACAGAGTCATTAACTTATTTCATTAATCAAGAGCCTGTTGAGCTGCAGTTTCCACCACTTAAAGACAAAGATGGGAAACTGTATATGTCGCTGAATCTAATCCTTGATTATTATCCCATTCAATACTCTATTTTACCGCATACGAATGCTGTCAAAATTGACATGGATGGTGATGTGCTTAAAATGGGAATGGTAACGGATCAGAATGCACATAAAGGTAAGCTGCGATTAAGAACAAAACCTAGCTTACGATCTCCTTATACAGAAGATGTTAATAAAAATGATTCTCTCTTTGTTGAAAAACAAGTAGAAGATTACTATTTTGTTAGAAAAGAAAATGGGGTCGCAGGTTTCATACAAAAGAACTTAATATCGATTCGTCAAACAAATAAAGTCGTAATTAAACATGAACAAAAAGAAGCTGTGCTAACCCCTATTCAAGGACCTATCCAATTAACATGGGAGGCGGTTTACAAGAGAAACCCTGATCCGTCCAAAATTGGACAAATGCCTGGTGTCAATGTCGTTTCTCCAACCTGGTTTAAACTCGATCAAACCATTGGGAATGTGAAAAACATGGGGTCGCTAGACTATGTCAATTGGGCAAAAGCAAGAGGATATCAAGTATGGGGTCTTTTTTCAAATGACTTTAATCCAACCCTTACACATGAAGCTTTTAAAGATTTTCAAACAAGGCAGCAAATCATTCGTCAATTGTTGCTTTATAGTCAAAACTACCAATTAAATGGAATAAATATCGATATTGAAAATGTACAGGCCGAGGATGGTCCTCTTGTCACCCAATTTGTCCGAGAGGCTACCCCTTACTTTCATGAAGCAGGGTTACTTGTCTCCATGGATATTACATTCATCACTGAAGGAAATTGGTCAGCTTTCTATGAAAGAGAGCATCTGGCAGAGATTGTTGATTATCTCATTGTCATGGCTTATGATGAGCATTGGGCTTCTTCTCCAAAAGCAGGGAGTGTTGCTAGTTTCCCATGGGTAGAAGAGAATTTGCAAAAGTTATTAAAAATCGTCCCTCCTCAAAAGCTTATTTTAGGAGTTCCATTATATTCTCGGCTTTGGGAACAGCATGCGGATGGCAAGTTAAACTCGAAAGCTCTTTCTATGGATAAAGTTAAGGAATGGCTTGATCAGTATCAAATACAAGCTTCCTACGATGAAGACAGCGGGCAAAATTATGCCGAATATGTAGATGGTAATAAAGGGATTACGTATAAGATTTGGCTTGAGGATGATCTTTCCCTACAAAAACGCGCTGGTTTAGCTGCGAAATATAATCTAGCGGGTATTGCGAGTTGGTCGCGATCCTTTGCTGCGGAATCGGCTTGGACAGCCCTTTCATTGGAAAAAGCAGTGGCGAAAAAATAAATAGCGGTATAATTGGCTATTTATTCCTTGAATAATTTCATCGGTATGGTATGATGAACGTAAATTTAATATTCTACTAATTTAATTAATAGATTCACTAGGGGATCCCTTGATAAGGGCTGAGAATAAAGTAGTTACTTTTAAACCCTCAAAACCTGAACAGGTTCGTACCTGCGTAGGAAAGTGGCACTGTTTATTTGTGTTTTTTTGCGTACAAATAATGAAACCACTTTCTTTTTATGAGGAAGTGGTTTTTCTTTTTGTCTAAATGGTATTGGATCATTGTTTTACCCTCAGTAATAGGCAGTAAACTTATAGTGATTATTGGTTCACTTTTTGAGGGTGCTTACTCGAAACAAAAAGATACCTGCCGCTTTCTGATCAGGTCAACATCATAGTTTCAAAAAGGAGTGAAAGATCCTGAAGCTTCATGTAATTACAGATGACCGGCATTCGATTGAGGATTTAGCAAAGAAAATCATTCAAATCAAGGATATCGTCGACGGGATTCATATTCGTGAAAAAACGAAAACAGCATCAGATATCATGCGCTTGCTTCACCTTTTAGAAGAGGGCAATGTTTCAAAAAGAAAATTGATTATTAATGATCGTCTTGATATTGCTTTATTAGGAGACATACAAAATGTACACCTCCCATCCCATGGTCTTCAAGTAAAGGCAGTAAAGCAGAAATTTCCACAGCTAAAGGTCGGTTGTTCCATTCATTCATATGAAGAAGCAGTTGAAGCTGAACATCAAGGTGCTGATTATGTTTTATATGGGCATATTTATGAAACGAAATGTAAGGAAGGAAAAAGACCTAGAGGAATTTATGAATTAGAAAAAATGAAAATGAATCTTTGCATTCCTGTCTATGCAATCGGAGGGATCCTTCCGGAAAATATATGGAAGATACACCTAGTTAAAGCAGATGGTGTAGCCGTTATGTCTGGAATTTTCTCCACAGAGGATCCAATAAAAATAGCTTCGAAATACCATAGCTTATGTTAGGAGAATAACATGAAAACACATTATGATGTTGCGGTAATTGGCGGAGGTATTATTGGTTGTTCGATCGCCTACCACCTTGCAAAAGAGAAAGTAAAGGTAGCAGTTTTTGATTCTGGCCAAATAGGTTCTAAAGCAACAAGTGCTGCTGCAGGGATGCTAGGCGCACACTCAGAATGGGATGAGCTAGAAACCTTTTATCCATTTGCTAGAAGCAGCCAGCTCTCGTATTTTCAATTAAAAGATGAATTACAGGCGTTAACAGGTATTGATATTGGACTTAAAACAGGTGGAATTTATAAACTTGCCTTTACAAAAAAAGATCAAGAAGATTGCATGAAACTTTCAGAATTTGATACCGTTCAATGGCTTAGTGCTGATGATGTAAGAAAGGAAGAAGAGTCGATATCAGAACATATTCTCGGAGCTGCTTATTTAAAAGATGATGTTAGTGTCATTCCGAGTAAGACCTGTATGGCTTTTTCCAAAGGTGCAGGGCTATTAGGGGCGGATATTCAGGAACATACACCCGTCCATCAAATCACGAAACATCGTGACTGCTACCAAGTACAGACAGCAAAAGGGACTGTGATGGCGGAGTTTGTGGTTATTGCCAGTGGAGTTTGGAGCACTCATTTTTTTCAACAGTTAGATATTGCTCAAAAGTTAGTTCCAGTTAAAGGAGAGTGCTTAGCTGTATATAATGATCGTTTTTCGCTTCATCATACCCTTTTTCATGATCAATGCTATATCGTCCCTAGAAACAATGGAAAGCTCGTTATTGGAGCAACGATGGTTGAAAATGATTGGACTGAAGCCAATACAATGGATGGGTTGGGCCGTCTTTTTACAAGAGCTGTTTCCATGCTTCCAGCGATAAAACAATTAAAAATTGAATCATTTTGGTCAGGATTACGTCCTCAAACCTTTGATCAAAAACCTTTTATTGGAGCACATCCAGATGATGATCATTTGTTTTTTGCGACGGGGCATTATCGGAATGGAATTTTGCTTGCTCCAGGAACTGGGGATATCATTAGCCGCCTTATTTTAAAAAAGCAAATAAATAAGTCTTGGCTAGAAGCTTTTAAGATTGATCGAAGCCATGACTTCTCTACTAGCTTAAGGAGGTGAAGATTTTGAATATTCAACTAAATGGACAAGAAGTAACATTGCCGAGCAATGTAGAATCCATTCAAGATTTACTTGACCATTATCAATTAACGAATCGTATTGTCATCGTGGAATTGAACAAAGAAATTTTAAAAAAAGAACAATATTCCGAGACGAAGCTTATGACAGGAGATTCTATAGAACTTATACATTTTGTAGGAGGAGGATAACATGTTAACCATTGCCAATTATACGTTTCAATCAAGACTATTATTAGGAACCGGGAAATATCCATCATTTGAGGTTCAAAAAGAAGCTGTAAAGGTGTCAGAAGCTGAGATCTTAACCTTTGCAGTTAGACGGATGAATATTTTTGAACCAAGCCAACCAAATTTTCTCGAACAGCTGGATTTGTCAAAATATAAACTTCTTCCAAATACAGCAGGTGCAAAAACAGCTGATGAAGCGGTACGAATTGCGAAGCTAGCAAAGGCTAGTGGCCTTTGTGATATGATTAAGGTAGAGGTCATTGGTTGTCAAAGATCACTTCTGCCAGATCCAGTTGAAACGTTAAAAGCCTCTGAAATTCTTTTAAAGGAAGGCTTTATCGTCCTCCCTTATACATCAGATGACGTCGTACTTGCAAGAAGACTTGAAGAGCTTGGCGTTCATGCTATCATGCCTGGTGCTTCCCCAATTGGGTCAGGGAAAGGGATTATCAATCCTCTTAATCTATCATTTATTATCGAGCAGTCATCCATTCCTGTCATTGTAGATGCTGGAATTGGATCACCAAAGGATGCTGCATGTGCAATGGAGCTTGGTGCTGACGGCGTCCTGTTAAATACCGCTGTAGCTGGTGCAAATGATCCTGTAAAAATGGCAAATGCGATGAAGTTAGCTATTGAAGCTGGCCGACTTGGGTATGAAGCTGGAAGAATAGAAGAGAAGAATTATGGCGTTGCTAGCAGCCCTGTTACAGGAATGATCACATCGTGAATGATCGCTATTCCAGACAGCAGCTTTTTTCTCCAATCGGCGAAGAAGGGCAGAAAAAGCTTCAATTTGCTCGGGTGATCATCATGGGGGCGGGTGCCCTTGGTTCAGCAAGTACTGAAATGCTGGTTCGAGCAGGTGTGGGCTCAGTAACCATTGTAGATCGTGATTATGTCGAATGGAGCAATTTGCAGCGACAGCAGTTATATCGAGAAGAAGACGCAATCAATTCGTTGCCAAAAGCACAAGCAGCGAAAACTAGATTAAAAGAAATTAATCGTGATGTAGAGATAAAAAGCATTGTCACTGATATAAATTGCTCTAATATTGAAGAGTTAATCAAAAATCAAACAATCATCATTGATGCAACGGATAATTTTGAAACGAGAATGCTGATGAACGACGCCGCGTTAAAGTATCACATTCCTTTTATTTTCGGAGCCTGTGTAGGGAGCTATGGTCTTACATATCCCGTGATACCGGGGAAAACGCCCTGCCTGAATTGTTTATTAGCTCATTTGCCATACAACGGTTTAACCTGTGATACGGTTGGAGTCATTGGCCCGATTGTTCAATGGGTAGCTGCTTATCAGGTGACCCAAGTATTAAAGTATGTATCAGGATATGAACTTGAGCCTCACTTACGATCTTTTGATATATGGAAAAATGAACATGCAGAAATAAATGTAGCAAGCTTTAAAAATCATCAGTGTGAATCATGTGGTCATCAACCATCCTTACCTTACTTATCGTATGAAAGACAAATGAAAACAGCGGTGCTGTGTGGAAGAGAAACGGTTCAAATAAGACCAGCTCTACCATTAGCATTATCATTGAAGGATTTATCACAACAGCTTAAAGGAATTGGTCAAGACGTAAAAACAAATCCTTACTTACTTTCATTTACGTATGATAACCATCGTGTCGTATTATTTGAAGATGGACGTGCTTTAATCCATGGGACGAACGAGCCTACGATTGCGAAGGCTATTTACCACAGAATCATTGGGTAGTTATGTTCATTGTCTAGCTTCAGCGCCTATCGACTAGCAAACTTCAGGTCTTCTCCCTACGATAAGTCAACATCGATTCGCTTTCTCTCATCGTGTGTCCTTTATCTCAGTCGAAGCACTTCCAGTTTGTACGTCGATGGTCAAGGCACCTCCGCTTTTCTACATTCCTTTACTTTTATATAGATTAACGCTATCGTTAAACGAAAAAGGAGTGGCATATGTGAGTATTGAAAATCCATCTAGAGAAGAACTCGGTACCATATTAAAAAAAGCAAAACGAATTGCAGTCGTTGGCTTAAGTGACCAGCCTGATCGAACCTCTTTTATGATTGCTGAAGCGATGCAAAAGGCAGGCTATGAAATCATCCCTGTCAATCCAATGGTTGACCAAGTACTAGGTGTAAAAGCAGTCGCTCGATTACAAGAAATTGAAGGCCATATAGACATTGTCAATGTGTTTCGAAGAGCGGAATTTATCCCAGAGGTTGGAGAGGATTTTCTCGAAATCGATGCTGATGTTTTTTGGGCTCAGCTTGGAATCGTCCATGAGCCAACCTTTCAGATGCTAAAGGAAAAAGGCTATACAGTCGTTATGGATCGTTGTATTAAAGTGGAGCATGCATTAACAAAATAACGTTTTTCTAAGCACACTTTTCAGGTAAAATGGAGTGTGCTTTTCCTTTGACTAATGTGGAAATGTCAGCTCCAATTTGCCAAAATAAAATAAATGGCTAAAATAAAGCATAGACGATTGCAGAAAAAGTGGTAGAATAATGATGCGAACATTCGTTCTTTATTAAAAAAGTGATAGGCGGTTTTTCGCTTTTCATATAAAATACACTTATTATTTAAAGGATAATTCTTTTTTTAACCGAATACATAAACGAATGTTCGACATGTTTTATTTTCAGAAATGTTGTTTTATGGAAAGAAAGGGGTATGTTCGTGGCAAGACAAGAAACATTTAATTATAACGACGATGCCATTCAAGTTCTTGAAGGATTAGAGGCCGTTAGAAAACGACCTGGAATGTATATAGGAAGTACAGATTCCAGAGGTCTCCATCACCTCGTTTATGAAATCGTAGATAATGCTGTAGATGAAGTTCTTGCTGGATTTGGAGATCATATTATTGTAAAAATTCATAAGGACAATTCTATTAGCGTTCAAGATAAAGGCCGTGGAATGCCAACTGGGATGCATAAGATTGGAAAACCTACACCGGAAGTGATTTTTACAATCCTTCATGCTGGAGGGAAATTTGGTCAGGGCGGCTATAAAACGAGCGGTGGATTACATGGAGTCGGCGCATCCGTTGTCAATGCCTTATCTGAATGGTTAGTGGTATCTATAAAGCGAGACGGGTTTACTTATGAACAACGTTTTCATCAAGGGGGAAAACCTACTACCACGCTTGAGAAAAAAGGGAAGACCAATCAAACAGGTACAACCATTCACTTTAAACCTGATCCTTCCATTTTTTCTACCACCACCTATAATTACGAAACATTGTGTGAAAGATTACGTGAATCAGCTTTTCTCCTAAAAGGACTAAAAATTGAAATTATGGATGATAGGGCTGACCAACGAGAACAATTTTGTTATGAAAATGGAATTGAAGCATTTGTCGAATATTTAAACGAAGAAAAGGATGTTCTCCATCCTGTTGTTAGTTTTGAAGGGATTCAAAATGGAATTGAAATTGAATTTGCCTTTCAGTTTAATGATGGGTACTCAGAAAATGTTTTATCCTTCGTGAATAATGTAAGGACGAAGGATGGAGGGACGCATGAAGCTGGCTCCAAGACGGCCATGACCCGAATATTTAATGAATATGCACGTAAAGTGAGCCTTTTAAAGGAGAAAGATAAAAACTTGGATGGAGCTGATATTCGAGAAGGTTTATCAGCCATTATTTCCGTTAGAGTACCAGAGGATCTCCTCCAGTTTGAAGGGCAAACGAAAGGAAAACTTGGGACAAGCGAGGCAAGATCAGCAGTAGATGGCGTTGTGTCTGAGCATTTATCGTATTTTCTAGAAGAAAATCCAGAAACTAGCTCCTTATTAATCAAAAAGGCCATTAAAGCCTTTCAAGCAAGGGATGCTGCAAGAAAAGCCCGTGAGGAAGCAAGGAGCGGCAAAAAACGCAAGCGCAGTGAAAGCTCCTTGTCTGGAAAGCTGACTCCTGCACAATCACGAAATCCGATGAAAAACGAATTGTATTTGGTCGAAGGGGATTCAGCAGGAGGATCCGCAAAGCAAGGACGAGATCGTCGTTTCCAAGCCGTTCTTCCTTTGAGAGGAAAGGTAATCAATACGGAAAAAGCAAAGCTCCAGGATATTTTTAAAAATGAAGAGATCAATACGATTATTCATGCGATTGGCGCAGGTGTTGGAGCTGATTTTTCTGTTTCTGATGTCAATTATGAAAAAGTGATCATTATGACCGATGCAGATACAGATGGCGCACATATTCAAGTGCTTTTGCTGACATTCTTTTATCGCTATATGAAGCCTCTTGTTGAAGCGGGAAAGGTATTTATAGCTCTTCCTCCTCTATATAAAGTCAGCAAAGGAACAGGGAAAAAAGAAGTAATCGAATATGCTTGGAGCGATGATGACTTACAAGGAGCGATCAAAAAAGTTGGCAAAGGCTATATGATCCAACGATACAAAGGACTTGGAGAGATGAATGCCGACCAGTTATGGGAAACAACGATGAATCCAGAGACGAGAACGCTTATTCGCGTTAGGATCGATGATTTAGCTAGAGCTGAACGACGAGTCACGACACTAATGGGCGACAAGGTTGAACCTAGAAGAAAGTGGATTGAATCACATGTCCAGTTTGGACTAGAAGAAGATGGTAGTATATTAGAAAATGAAAATATTTCTATTACAGAGGAGGCGAAAGAACAGTGAGTTTAGTAGAAAAATTTCGCGATCTTCCTCTAGAGGATGTTCTTGGTGACCGATTTGGCCGTTATAGTAAATATATTATTCAAGAGCGTGCCCTGCCAGATGCACGTGATGGGTTAAAGCCAGTGCAAAGAAGAATTTTGTATGCCATGCATGTTGAAGGAAATACACATGAAAAAGGCTTTCGGAAATCTGCGAAAACAGTGGGAAATGTGATTGGGAATTATCACCCACATGGAGATACATCTGTCTATGATGCCATGGTCCGATTGAGTCAGGACTGGAAGGTAAGAAATTTACTTGTAGAAATGCATGGAAATAACGGGAGCATCGATGGAGATCCGCCAGCTGCGATGCGTTATACAGAAGCAAGGCTATCTGCTATATCAGGAGAATTATTAAGAGACATCGAGAAAAGAACGGTCGATTTTATTCCTAATTTTGACGATACCTCAAATGAACCCACTGTTCTGCCAGCCATGTTTCCAAGTTTGCTTGTAAATGGTTCTACTGGAATATCGGCTGGATACGCAACAGAAATTCCTCCTCATCATTTAGGAGAAGTAATTGATGGTGTTATTCTTCGCATGGATCAACCAGATTGTTCAGTAGAAGATATTATGAAAATCATCAAAGGTCCAGACTTCCCAACTGGTGGTATTATTCAAGGTGTTGATGGAATCAAAAAAGCGTACGAAACTGGCAAAGGGAAAATGATTATTCGCGGCAAAGCCTTCTTCGAAGATATTCGTGGTGGGAAGAAACAAATCGTGATAACAGAAATTCCTTATGAAGTGAATAAAGCAAATTTAGTGAAAAAAATAGATGAGTTTCGTTTAGATCGAAAGGTAGAAGGCATTGCTGAGGTTCGCGATGAAACAGATCGAACAGGATTGCGTATTGTCATCGAACTGAAAAAAGAGACAGACGCAGAGGGTGTCCTTAACTATTTATACAAAAATTCGGATCTGCAAGTTACCTATAATTTTAACATGGTAGCCATTCACAATAGGCGTCCAACATTAATGGGGATACAAGCTTTATTAGATGCCTACATTGCTCATCAAAAAGAGGTAGTTACAAGAAGAACAACCTATGACCTGCAAAAAGCAAGAGATCGCGAGCATATAGTAGAAGGTTTAATGAAGGCATTGTCGATTCTAGATGAAGTGATCGCTACGATTCGCGCTTCAAAGGATAAGCGGGATGCAAAGGATAATTTGATTGAGAAATATCAGTTTACAGAGCCGCAATCAGAGGCGATTGTTTCTTTGCAGCTTTATCGCTTAACGAATACCGATATCACAGCATTAAGAACTGAAGCGGAAGAACTAGCGAAAAAAATTGCCGAGCTATCCTCAATATTAGATAGTGAAAAAAAATTAAATAATGTTATTAAAAAAGAATTAAAAGATGTGAAAAAGAAATTTGTAGATGAACGAAGAACTAAAATTGAGGCGGAAATTGAAGAAATCAAAATTAATCTTGAAGTTCTTATTGCCAGTGAAGATGTGATTGTTACAATCACGAAAGAAGGCTATGTAAAACGGACGAGCCAACGTTCCTTTGCTGCTTCAAATGGACAAGATTTCGGGATGAAGGATTCTGATCGAATTTTAGCACAGCTAAACATGAATACGACAGATGTTCTGTTGGTTTTCACAAATAAAGGGAACTATTTATACTGTCCTGTCCATGAACTTCCAGATATTAGATGGAAGGATTTAGGTCAACATATTGCGAATATTATCCCAATAGATCGAGACGAATCGATTGTGAAAGCTATCCCTGTTAATGACTTTAATGTTACAACGAATTTATTGTTTATCACACAAAACGGGATGGTTAAGAAAACGGAGCTTTCACACTACAAAGCTCAACGCTATTCTAAGCCACTCGTTGCCATTAATATAAAAGCGGATGATAAACTTATAGATGTTCACGAAACTGACGGGTCAAATATGCTTCTATTAGCCACACACACTGGCTATGCCTTGTTGTTTAATGAAATAGAGATCAATATGGTAGGGATACGAGCAGCTGGTGTTAAAGGAATCAATCTTAAAGATGGCGATTTTGTCATTGGAGGGAAAATAATTGAGGATGAAAATGATCAAGCACTTGTGATTCTTACTCAGCGCGGTTCTATGAAGAAAATGAAATTGAAGGATTTCGAAGCATCAACAAGAGCAAAACGTGGTGTAGTGATGTTGAGAGAATTAAAAGCAAACCCTCATCGTATTGTAGCCATGGCACTTGTAAAAAATAAGGACCAAATTTATTTGGAAACTGAAAAAGGAGTACAGCATCATTTAAATGCGGCTGATCTTCGCTATAGTGATCGATATTCAAATGGCTCTTTTGTCATTGATGAGACGGATGCAGGGAAAGCAAAGGAACTTTGGATTGTGGAAGGCGTTCGGCAAGAATCGGAAGGTTGAAATTATATTTTAACGAAAAAACCATGACAAACTAATTGTGTCATGGTTTTTTCGTTAACTTATTTTTAATAAAGGCTCTACATTATTTTCCAAAAAACGAGCAAAATATCTTTATAAAGTGCATATCGGGAGGTAGTTTGCTTGAAGAGACAGCTGTTATTCTCATTTGCCGCTTTTTTTATTTTGTCCCTATTTGCGATTACTGGTGCTTCTGCTGTAGAAGAACCAAATTTATCGATCATGGTTTCACAAGATAAAGTGGATATTACAGGGGATGGAAAAATAGATATTGTGACGATAAAAGGAATTCGGTTTGATCAAAATACAAAATTTTTGAAGAAGGTTTTTTTAGACATAACAGAATCTAATGGAAAAACGTATAAAGAAGAGCTAGAAGGAGGATACGAGCCGAAAATTGTATATGATGATTTAAATCATGACGGTGTGAAAGATATGTTTATAACGATCCCAACAGGAGGGAGTGGGGGGATGTCGAACTTTTATTTATTTACGTTAAAGGATTTTATCTTAACTAATTTAACGCTACCTAAACCTCTTATTATTAATGGCCAGTTTCAAAATGACTATAAGGCGATGATTTAAGTTAAAGAAACAGGCAAGTCTTAAGTAAAACAACGATCTTGAGAAGAAGATCGTTGTTTTATGAATTTTATTTTGGTTTTACGACCTTTTCTTCCTGTCCAATTGCTTCCATCCCAAGTTGCCCTTGTATATTCCATTGAATCTTTTTTTGTGCTAGTTCCTCTTTTTTAACATTTATATCTGACTGAATATTGTTATTTCGACTTGCTTGTTTGTTCCAATCTCCCACATCATCACCCCCATTATAGAATGTCTAATATGTAGTATGAGAAAACTGACTCTACTTTATTAAAACAAGTTCTTGTTAATTAAATAGAGGATTTTTTTAAATAGCTTTTTTATAAAAATAAAGGATTCATTAAATACATGAAGAATTAAGGATTATAAACATATGTTAAGGATACAAGGAGGGAGAATAATGGGGAAGCTTTTTGATGAGTTACTTCCTGAACATGAAGAGTTCATAAAAAAACAAAAAATATTTTTTGTCGGATCAGCACCTTTAAGTGATAAGGGTCATGTAAATATTTCACCTAAAGGCTATGATGTATTAAAAATATTATCTTCAACAGAAGTTACT
Organism: Bacillus sp. 03113; assembly: GCF_006546985.1. Classification (GTDB taxonomy): domain Bacteria; phylum Bacillota; class Bacilli; order Bacillales; family Cytobacillaceae; genus VATK01. The sequence continues at coordinate 66,611 of NZ_VATK01000008.1, read as the reverse complement.
TATCTTGATTTAACAGGAAGCGGCAATGAAACAAGTGCACACATCAATGAAAATAAAAGAATTACTTTTATGTTTATCGCATTTGAAGGCCCTCCTATGATATTACGATTATATGGGCAAGGGCGAACAATATTACCAAATGATACAGAATGGGATGAATTTATAAAGTATTTTCCTACTATACCAGGTGCAAGACAAATTTTACATGCCAAAATTACGTCTGTGAAAACCTCTTGTGGATTTAGTGTACCTTTCTTGAGCTATGAAGGTGATCGAGAAACCTTAACGAAATGGGCAGAAAAACAAGGAGAAGAAAAATTACAAACATATTGGAAAGAAAAAAATTATTATAGTATGGATGGCTTAATAACTCCAATAGGACAAAGTGAATTAAAAAAATAAATGCAACATTAAAATGAAAATGGTTGAAAAATATTATACGGATAAAAAATGATGTTGTTATGGAAGTTGATTAATTGAATTTTTTTACATTTAACTGAATAAAAATGCAATTTTTTGCTTGTTCTACTTGAAAGAATGTTTTTTATTCAATAAAACAATAAAAACATACTATACTATTTACGATTAGAGAAGGGTTGTCATGCAGCAAATATTTAAAACATTGATCATTGGTCTAACTGGAGGCTACATTTTTACCTTATTACATATTCCACTTTCTTGGATGTTAGGATCTATGACGTTTGCTTTTTTATCGGTAACGCTATTTAAGCAAGAATTAGTCTGGCCATCAATTATCAGAAATTTAGGCTTAATTATTGTTGGATACACAATTGGTTTTTCGTTTTCGAAGCATACGCTTGTTGAAATGATTCATCATCTTCCATCAATGGCAATGATGACAATTGCTATTATCGGATTTAGCTCTGTACTTGCTTTCATTACCTCAAAGATTACAGGAGTTAACTATCAATCCACATTGACAGGAAGCATCCCAGGCGGATTATCACAAATGGTGAATCTGAGTGAAGAATTAAAAAATGTAGATATCACGATCGTGACTGTTACTCAATTAATGAGAATTATTTGTGTTATTTTTATTGTCCCATTTATCGCACTGAGTCCATTTTTGAATAAAGAAGGCCATATCCCACAGCAAATTCTTCATTCATCTCAATCTTTTTCTTATATCCATTTCATCTTTCTCCTTTTTGCAGGAGCTTGTTCTTTTTTGGCTGTCAAAAGCAAGCTGCCAACTCCTTTTTTATTAGGAGCCCTTATTGGCATAGCCTCTTTAAAGGTATTAGAGGTAGATGTACCTCAAATGGATCCACATTTTATTCGTCTTGCACAAGTTCTTATAGGTACTCATCTTGGGTTAATGTTAAAGTTTAAAAATGCAGGTCAAACAACAAAATTTACCTTTTTGACTGTGATTACATCCGTTTTACTTATCTTATTTTCAACGGGATTAGCCTTTATTTTAATGAAAACACATAATGTTTCTATATTAACTGCATTTATTAGCATGGCTCCTGGTGGGATTGCAGAGATGGCATTGCTCGGCCAATCAGTCCAAGCGGATTTATCGGTCATTACTAGCTATCATTTATTTCGAATACTGTTTATATTATTTGTTATTCCAATTATATTAAAATTGGTCTTTAGGCGAATTGAAATGAGTAGAAAACAAGCATCCTAGTAGGTGAAATTAAGTATCATTTTAAACTATTTTGAAAAAAAGAAGGCATTTAATATGACAGATAATGAAAAACTGAACGTTTTTAATGAAAGACATCAAAAAGTAGGGGTAGCAACTCGAAAAGAGGTGCATAAGAAAGGTCTTTTACACGAAACCTTTCACTGCTGGTTTGTGAGTAGAGAAAGCGGAGTGGATTTCATTTATTTTCAAATTCGAAGTCATTTAAAAAAGGATTTTCCAGACCTTTTAGATGTAACAGCTGCAGGTCATTTATTAGTAGATGAAACCGTAATAGATGGTTTAAGAGAAATAAAAGAAGAATTGGGAATTGATGTCTCAATAAACCAGTTAGTGTCTTTAGGTGTAATAAAAGATTGTATCATTTTGGACAATTTTATTGATAAGGAGTTCGCAAACGTATTTTTATTTTATGGGAACAATATTATGATTGATTATTTCCTGCAAAAAGAAGAGGTTTCAGGACTTGTTAAAGCAAAATTTAACTCTTATTATGAATTTTGCCTAGGTGAAAGAGAAGGTTTAAGAATTGAAGGCTTTAAAGAGAATGATGAAGGGTTAAAAGAATCCATTAATAAGTTCATTGGCAAAAATGAATTTGTTCCTCATGAGCGTTCCTATTTTGAAAAGTCAGTAAAATTAATAAAAAAAGAAATAGAAAAATACAAATAGATGATAATTCTTTATTGTAAATCGATCTGTCTACAATTTATGTTCGACTTTATTTTATCTGGAGCAGAGTCGTTTATTGCCGGTACAGCAAACTGTCAAGTAGGTGTAGATGGAATTGATGAACTTTATCATATTATAAAGGGGCAAAATATTTTGCACCCAAGTGCTCATATAGGAGATCGCCCATGGGGAGTGAGGGATTTTGCTGTGGTTGACCCAGACAATAATTTGATTACTTTTTTTGAGAGATTGAAATAATAAATGAGAATTAATTCTTTTATATGAGATATTCATATTTGAAACGCATGAGTTTGATTGCATTCACCATATCTGTATCGGATTTCAAATAAACAGATACCCAACCCGAATCAGGATACATGTGATGGGGTTGTGCACTTCCATCAGCAACCGCTTCGTCCCGTTTTGATTTTGGCAATAGTAGATCAACAAGATGATTTCCATGTATATGTCCAATTTCTTTTCCTTCAAAGAGGAATTCAATCCCTCCGAATCGGTGGGGTTTTTGCGTAACGCCAGGCCATGAAAGAAATTCATCAATCAAGACTTCCTTGCGATTCATTGTCATCTGATCAACCAACCTTTCAACTCAATAATAAGAACATCTAACTATTCTGTTTCAATTTCAAGAACAGCTTCTTTTTTCCATTGGTCTAGTTCGATTTTTTCTTTGGGTTTTCTATTGCGAAAAATAACATTGGAAGAAATCAATAAAAAAGTGAAGACAAAAGGAAGATCAGATGATTATATGGTCACCCTCATTAAAATATAACTAGTTAGTAATATTATTTTACTCTATGCTTAAAGCTTGTTTTCTATAAGGGCAAGATTTTTAAGTGATGGACCGGTCAAAGTATTATTAATCTCAGTGTGTAAAAAGATTTATCTTTTTACAACATAAATTCGTTTTTTTTAAATAAAAGTCCTTCTTTTTCCAAAATAAGCAATCGATAAAACTAACGATTGATATACAGCTAACGGAGACTATTAGTAAACTATCTTATGCAAATAGTGAAGAAGAAAAGCGTCTATTGAAGAGAAATATACTGAATTGTTAAGAAAAAGGAAGCAGTTATTGGATAAAGAATCCTCACTTTAATCATTCTAAGTGAGGATTTTCCATGTCAATAGAATGAATGAAGACAGGATAGATAGTTAACCAAATAAGTATTTATGTTGCCATTCTCAAAAAAATACATTATAATTTTTATGAATGAACAGTTCATTCACTATTATGGATGAATAAAGGAGCTATTGGAGATGGATAGTATAAGAACAAAACAAGAATGGAATTTGCATGGTAAGTATGTGGTGATTACTGGTGCCACTAATGGTATAGGGCTGGCCGCAGCCAAGGCACTTGCTGCACGAGGTGCAAACTTAGGGATTGTTGCGCGAAATAAGTCTAAAGCGGATGAGGTAGCATCCCAAATTAAGCATTTAACGAACAATAGGTCTATTGTAGACGTGTTTATAGCGGACATGGCTTCCCAAAGGTCCATAAGTCAAGTAGCAGCCGAAATTCTCGATAGCTGCTTTAAAGTAGATGTCTTAGTAAATAACGCTGGTGCCTTATTCGAGACTCGACAGATTACTGAGGACGGTGTGGAGATGACGTGGGCGGTTAACCACCTTGCTCCATTCCTGCTAACATCGTTGCTACTCGATCGCCTTAAGGAGAGTGCTTCTGCACGCGTAATTACGACCACTTCTCATGGTCACAAGATGGTCAAGAAAGGTATTGAGTTTAGCGACCTAAGCTCCGAGCGTTTTTACAGTGGTTTCAAGAAGTTAATGGGGGGTCCCACCTTATGTTACGCACAGAGCAAACTTGGCAACATATTATTTACCTCTGAATTGGCACGAAGACTAGAAGGATCTAACGTTACAGCGCACTGCTTTGATCCCGGCCTTGTCGCAACCAATTTTAATCAAAATAACAGCGCTTTAGCTCGAGCAACAATGGCTGTCATGAAGCCCTTTTCCCGTACTCCTGAAGAGGGTGCAGATACACTGGTATGGCTAGCTGAAGTGAGTGATATTACTGGTTTGAACGGTCAATATTGTGCAGACAGACAAGTGATGACACCATCTGACATGGCCATAGATAAGGAAGCAGCAAAGCGACTTTGGGAGATTAGTGAAGAACAGGTTCGAAAATCAGGTACACTTGAATAAAACAATGTAATTAGCAATAACGAAAAAGAAATCAGAAGAGAGAGTGATAAATCTTGGCACCATTAAATGATCAACAACTAGATCAAATCCGTGATGAGCGCAGAGAGCAAATTAAGAAAGCAGCTCTAAAAGTATTCGCCCGCCGCGGAATCGCTGGAACGAAAATGAGCATGATTGCTAATGAAGCTGGTATTAGCCAAGGTCTCTCATATCGTTATTTCAGTTCCAAAGATGAGCTTTTTATTGCACTTGTTCAAGAGGCGATGGAAGAAACGGATGCGACTTTTGCTTCTCTGGAACAAATGTCAGGTACACCAACAGAAAAAATCAGGGAATTGACCAAAGGGATGCTTGATGAAAGCAATAAACATTCATTTATGCTCATACAACAAGTACAAACTGCAGATGAAGTACCTGAGAAGGCTAAGGAAATCGTCGAACAATATTCCTCCAATGCTTTAATTGACCGAATACTTCCTATTATCATCAAGGGTCAGGAATCGGGGGAATTTTGTGCAGGGGATCCTAGTGAACTATTGTTACTCTATTTTTCTGTCATTTCGGGCTTAATGTTACAGCAGGTCGATAGAGATGACAATTATCGAGTGTGGGATATTAATATCTTAATGAAAATGTTGACAACATAAGAGCTCTTATCGTTACACCTTTTTTAGAGATTCTTTCATTATAAATATCCCGATTAATCTATAAAATAATAATAAAGATAAATCGGGATCTATTACTTCAGAGGCTAAATGTTGTAAAACGTTTTTAGATTTATTCCCCGATGTCCGTAGTTTTAAAGTCGAACGAACCGATGCTCTGTCTTTCTAAGGAATTTAATTCGCGTCTCAAAGCTGCGTCTTTCCATTCCAGTGTAGTTATACCAGCGGAGGTTATGAATGCCCATCTTTCGAAAAGTGCCGCGAAATAGGATTTTGGTGACGGGATTGCCAAAAAACAATCTATAGAAAAATCCGGGAGTACTCATAACAGTCAGCAGAGAAACTCCCTTAATCTTCGGTAGAAGGCTGACGAATGGACGCCCTGGCTTACGTTCATCGTATATGATGCTTTTTACAAATACTTTGTCGAGGAAACCCTTAGTAAGTGCAGGCATACACTCCCACCAGATAGGGAAAATGAAAACGATATAGTCTGCATCGATAAGTCGACGCTGATAGTCGATCACAAGGGGATCGATGGTCTTTTTTTGCCGCCATGCGGAAAGTTCTTCAGCCGAAAGGACTGGATTAAATCCGTCTGCATGTAAATCTATAAGGTCTATTTTGTGCCCAGCTGAACTTAGACCTCTCGTTACAGCTGCAAGCAGTGCTGCGGAATAGCTTCTTTGGTGAGGGATATTCTCAGACGCTAATGCACCATACGGATGATCAAAGACAATGACAACATTCATACATAATCCTCCTTGAAAGTTTAATATAAAAGCATTTGAAAGCTGGGGTGTGAATAACTTTCATCAGTATTTATTCTTATCTAAATTAAGCTTAAATGAAAATAGTTTCCTGAAATTTTAAATTAGTTTCTTGGAAACTATAATATCATCCTTATTCGATGGTGTCAATAATGTTTCCTTGAAACTTTATTTGAGAGTTGATTCTTGATATACTGGATATAGCTGAACATCAATCAAAGGAGATAATTTACATGGCTGCCTCAAACAATTCTTTCGACTATAATGAGAACCCCAATAAAGATAAGTTAATAAAAAAACTAATGGAAACTGTTTCCAATTTACAAAAAAAATTCCAAGAAGAAGATGATGAGGAGAAGCAGTGGTTGATAAACAACAGTAATAATCCCGACGTAATAAAACTACTAAAAGAGATGACGGTTATGATGTTGCATGTATTAGATGCAATTGGGCAGCTGGAGCCAGTTAATGGCATTACCATTTCGAAGCAATTTGGCATACCTAAAGGCAGTGTATCTAAAATTTCAAGAAAATTGCTTCAAACACAGATCATCCGCAAGGAATTTCTTCCTGGTAACAAAAAAGAAATTCTGTTTCGTACAACTCCCTTAGGTAAAGAAATTTTCCATTTGCATAAAGCCCTCCATCGACAAATTGATAAAGGAGCCTATCAATTTTTAAAAAGATATAACTCTAGTGAGTTGCATTTTCTTATCCAATGCCTCCAGGATACCTTGGATGCATCATGGGTTAATACAGACGTACAAAAGGAACCAATTGTAGGGCAGACAGAGAAAGAACGTTCGAACGTTCAATTAAACTACACAAAGGAACTGTGTTCAGCAATAAAATCTCAGGAAATAAATGATATAGTAGACATGCTTATAACCCTTGATACCGGAAACTTAAAAAAAGCAAAGAAGATCCTAAAAGATGTATTCTTTACATCTTTTGACGAGTAAAGCGATTCAATTCAATTAAAGATATTTACCTGACGCAACTCATATATCATATATATAGACGCTATTTTGCTGTACAATGTGACAGGAGCAGGAAGAGGAATCGGCAGAACACTTGCTGAAGGATTGGCAAGTGCTGGTGCAGATATTGTCTTGGTATCACGAACAGAAAAGGAAATTAAAAGTGCAGCCGAAGAAATATCTAAAGCAACAGGAAGAAAAACATTGGCTTTAGCCTGCGATGTTTCGAACGGCAATTCTGTAAAAGAAACAGTGGAGAAAGCTATAGCACATTTTGGACATATCGATATTCTTATTAATAATGCTGGTAGCAGTATAAGGAAAACCGCCTTTGAGTTAACGGAAGATGAATGGGATACGTTAATGGCTATTAATTTTAAATCCGTATTTTTAATGTCTCATGCTGTGGGAAAACATATGATGGATCAGAAGTATGGCCGAATTGTAAATGTTGCATCAGTTGCTTCACGTTTAACTTTGGCATCTGGAACCCCATACGGACCAAGTAAAGCAGGTGTTGCTCAACTTACACGTCAGCTAGCAAATGAATGGGCTACGTATGGTATTACCGTTAATGCGATTAGTCCTTGGTTTTTCAAAACATCACTTAATGCAAACTCATTAGAAAATGAAGAGTTTCGTACTCTTATTGAGAAAAGAACTCCTATGAAAAGGCTAGGCAGATTAGAAGAATTGATTGCGCCTGTTGTTATGTTTTGTTCGGATAACGCTAGCTACATAACAGGTCAAAATTTATTTGTTGATGGAGGAGTTACAAACTACGTGTAAACTAAGTTATATGAAATGGTGGATAAAATGAAATAGTAGAATAAAGTAAGAATATAAATAAAAGTATTTATTTATTGTTAGCTCAATAAAGTTATATTAAATGATGGTGAAAAAATCTAAACTCTGAGAATTGGAACATTAAAATCTTAGAAAAGATGGTGCCAGTTCGTAAATAATTACTTGATCTAAAACACTGTTTATGTATAGGATGATATTTTATAAAATCAGGCGTGATAAAGAATAAAATTCCATTTTGTCTCACTATTTAAAGTATACTTCTTGATTGAGATGGAATTTTATTTTCTTTTAATTAGTTCCTATAATATACATTATGTAAACTAGAAAAACAAAACAACCTCTTACCAGATATAATTTCCTATCTCAATTGGAATGGCATAACCACTCTTGTTCCTGTCTTTCGGTTGAATTGAATGATCTGCTGTGTATAGTGCAACATTGGGACCAATCATACAATAGTTACCAATCCTTACTTCTGCCATATCTTGGAGTTGATTTTGTTGATCCGATTGGTCCTAAAATGTAGTCTGCCTTCATGTGTTTTAAAGTAAAGTTACCTCTATTTTTATGAATATCCGTCTTGCTAATGTTTAATAGCAGTTTGATTTAGTGTATTTAAAAATTGTTTTTACATCACCAACGGTATAACTCTTGGAATCATTACGAGTCGTATTGTGTAGGAGGGTCCCCTTTCCTATCACAAATTATAGCTGAAACACCTTCTATCCCTTCCGTAATTTTCATTACATTAATATAAAACTCCCATTCATTACCAAAATCAAATAAATAAAGAAATCTTTGTCCCTCATATAAATGGAGACTGCCTATTTTTACATGATTTACAAAAGGTCCATGACTATCCATTGGAGAGTTATAGCAATTTTTGCTAAACTTTTTTCCATCCATATAGAAGGAGTAAAGATGATCGTCATTAAATTTTAAAGCATCTTGAATTAATTCATGGAGATCTAAAAGTGTGTGTGATTCAGAGAGTTGTACCGTACACCAGCATGAATTGTTTAAAGTTACTTTAAATAGATATTTTCCAGCGACTATCGTTTTTTTTCTATTGCTATATGTGCTATATGTGCTGTTAAGTTCCCCTTCTTCAAATAAAGGTTTTAGTAATACAAATAGCGATTCTTTTTGGTTTTTTTCTTCTTGTAGATGATCTTGTATATCTTCAATAATTGGAGGTGGACTAAATATTTTTAAGAGTTCAAAGGCTGCTATCATATCATTAGTCTTAGACTCCCATGTTTCGGCTAATGCTTCTTCTAAACATTTAAACAATGGAGTGAGCATGATTGATTTTGCTGCATGATAATTCACACTTATTTGTTGTGATTTTTCTTCATCTATTACTATATTCCAAAGTCCGAAGTAGCTAAAATAAAAGAGAAAGTGTTCAAAATTAAAGAGAAAATGCCTTAAATCACTATTTACACTTACATTTAACTCTTTATTTGCGGGAAATTGCTCTAAAAATTCAAATAGTAAATCAATATTAGTTGGTTCTTTACGGAAATATCCTCCTTGTAATTCTTCCCAATCTGCTTTTATCCAAAAAGAATCTAATAATGTTACATATTTTTCAGATAGAGTCATACCATTAAAGTCTGCCATATGTTCTCCATGGATCGTAGCAATCATCCCTCCTCCAAAACTTCTTTTTTGTAATAATTCTAACTTTAGTGCAAGGTGAAAAAACATGTGTAAGAGTGGATAGGTTGATTGATTACTTTTTAAAGGAACGTCCAGCTTTGGTTCAGACATTAGAGAATATATAGCTACTAGTAAGATATTGGTTAGCCTTCGTTAACTTAATTGTGTTGTTTTCTATGTAGTTTAAGAAATTTAGAAAATCTTTAACAATACTTGTTGGATATTCATCTGTTATCTTAATTTTTACTTTGTTTTTTTTCATTTTAATCCTTCTTCCGTTATTGTGATGATCGACATTTGAAATTTAAATTTGTAATATCTTGTCTTTATATTTGAGAATATTTAAATGAATCTTAAAATTCACAAGTTATTATATCATTGAAACTTTTTCATGGAATGCTCGATCAATATATTGAACTATATAGTAATGACCGTTTCTTTTCTTTGCCTTCTAACCACCTCCGAATTTTTTTCTTTTAAATTTTTTGAATTTTATCTTCTACTTACTTTGGGTATAATAGCAATATAAATTACGAAGCTTTTAAATTAATTTACCACATTAATAGAGGGAATAATATGCAAAATCTCGAACATCAGCTACAGCTGACAATTAAAGAATGTGAAAGATTAAAACATGAAAATCGTCTATTAAAAGAACTTTTAAAATCCCATAACATTGAATTTCGCCTTGAGGATTCTTATCCAATTTCAACTATTGATAAAACTACTAAAGTAGAAAAATTAAAAGAAAGAATCCATATATTTAAAAAACTATTTAAAGGCAGGACCGATGTTTTCGCTTTACGTTGGGAATCTAAAAATGGAAAATCAGGCTATTCACCAGCTTGTAAAAATGAGTGGCATCCTACTTTATGTCAAAAGCCTATAGTCAAAAAGAAAGTCGTTATTCCCGACATATCGATCATATGTGAAAAAGAAGGATTTACAGAGAATAATTATCACGGAGTCCCGACAATGATTATAGAAATTCTAAGCTTTTCCAATCAATCCCATGACCTAGTAACAAAGCTGAATTTATATATGAAATATGGCGTTAAGGAATATTGGATTGTAAATCCTATATTAAATACCGTTATAGTTTATATTTTGGATGAATATGGCGGCTATGAACAAAAAGCAATTGTAAAAGAAACAGGTTTAATACATTCATCTATATTACAGGGTTTTTATGTAAAAGTTGATCACCTATTTAACTAAAATTCCTACTCAGAAATGTTAGGAAACATTTAATTCCTTCTGTTTGTAAGAATCCTATTTTGATTCCTAGATGTAATTGATAACCAGAAGACTGATTTTGCCATGACATCTTCATTGTTATGTAAAAACATTGAAACCAATGTTATCACAACTCTTTATAACACTAATTTAATTATAGTAACTAATTACCGCAGGCCAATCCCATCTTTCATAATATTCAGGAGCTGGATCAATATTTTCAATCCATCTAACAGCTTCTGAACCATCAGGACTAGCGATCCATGCTTCAGCTTTTTGGTGATTAAATCGAACCCAGCTTAATTGGCTACTTTTTCTTAAATAAACTGGATAAAAATCTCCAAAGTTCTCAGGAGGTGACGTCAATACAGTTTGTCTATTCTTTTTAATATCAATCTGCACTAAAAATGGTAAAGGTCTTTCTGCTGAATCCAATTGTAAATCACTTTCCTGTGCACGTGAAATTGTAATGATCCGATCTGACCGCCAAGTAAAATCCCAATCTACATACCCTTCTGGTGTTAAGCTTGCTTCTTTCATGCCCCACTTGTTAAACTTCTTAATTTTAAGCTGTTTATTTTGAGTAGCATTTCGACCTACCCCTTCAATATACGCAAGATATTTCAGATCTGGTGCCCAATGAAACCAATTTTCATTATTCAGCATTTCATCTACTTGTATAAGCTTCTTGCCATCAGCAGATAAAATAAAAAGTGTATTCACATCTGCAGCTAACGAAGCGGTAGGAATCCCTAAAAATGATATCCACCTACCATCCGGTGACCATTTAAACAAGCTAGTTGTAATCGCAAAGTATTTTTCTGTTTGACTTGGGAGAGTAAATAGCTGTTTGACTTTATTCATATCTTGTGAAATATCCTCAGGAACAATTAACAATTGAATATCTGCCCACCCTTCTGGTACTTGCACAGGAGCAGTAGAGATTAAAAATTCTTTTCCTTTTGGCAACCAAGAAAAGTTTCCAACTCCCTCAAACACTTTTTTGTAGATTTGATTTTTCTTTTCACCTAACGTCAGTTTATCTGTCTCAATCATCTTCAATTTATCACCAACTAAAATGGCGAGCTTGTTTTCATTAGGCGACCATCTATATGTGGGAAACTCCGTTTGTATTACATTGAATAGTTGCCTTGTTTCTAATTGATATAACCATATTTCCGACTTTTGGTCTTCTCTTTTTTGAAAGGCAAGCCACTTTCCGTTATAGGACCATTTCGGGTATTGTACATTTTCTCCAGATGTTACTTGATGCTCCTTCTCTCCGATTTTTACCCATAAATCATGATTTCTAATAAAAGCAGCTTTCATTCCTTCTTCTATACTTGCATTAACAATTTGTTTTGCTGGAAGAAACATGTTTAATAACAATAAGATTATCATTGTTCCTATCAATTTTTTCAATCTAATCGTCTCCTATCAGGATTGAAAATATATTTAATTTCAATGCTATGATTTGCTTATATTACCCATTAATCATTTAGTCAATCCATATAAATGATTAAGATATTTTTTTAATAAACTGAGTTTGATATTACTCAAACTAAATTTGTATAAAAGAATTTACATAATCATTAATCATAATGAAATTAACAAAATTTTCACAGATAACAGAACATACGTTTGATATAATTTAAGTGAAAGAATATAAGATTGAAAGAGGTGTTTATAATAGATACAAAATTAACGGAAGATATTTTTATAGAAAAATTAAAAGAAGGAATAAATAACCAAATTAATAAATTAGAGCAAGAGGTTGTAGAACTGGTACAAGAAGAATTAGAAGACCTTCGAGAGAATGAAGAGTTTGATATTGACTATTATAATAAATTAGAAGATTTTTGGAACGACTATGAGTTGTATCCTTTACCAGCATATCATTATGGATATTACCACACATTGGCTCATGAAATCGAAGAAAAAACAAATGACTTTATTTATGGATTAATTATCGAAACGATCGAAACAATTGGGATTGATAAAATAAGAATTTTTCTTATGGAGCAAGGATACGAAGCAGACGAAGTAGATAAAATGGACATTCAAAATCTTGATTGGGTGTTACGACAGGTTTTAGATTTAGATGATAAAATTTATGAATTTGCAGACAGTATTTTTTATGATTTCGGGGAATATGAAATTTCTTTTTTTACAGAAGATAAAATTAGCAAGCTACAAGAACTTTATGAGCAAATAGAAAAACCTGATAACTTTTCCTCCTTCAATCAACATTTTGAAAATCATCTTAATATAATAAAGAACCAAATAAAAAATTTGTTCAAAGAAAATTATGGAGAACTGAAGAAATTAAAAGTAACGGAAAAAAATGTGCGTTAATTACCGGTGAAGAAAGAAAAAATATTCATGGAAGTACTCACCTTAGTGCTACGGTTGAAGCTGCGAATTTTCATGAGAATTTTGATGTAGTTGTAATTGATGAATGTCAAATGCTCTCGGATCATGACAGAGGTTCTTATTGGGTAAAAGCTATTCTTGGTGTACAAGCAAAAGAAATTCATTTAATTACTGCACCACATGCCTTGTCATTAATTAAAAAAATATTATCCTTTCACGGATTTGGATTTGAAATTGTCCAGCATGAAAGAAATACCCCTCTACTTTGGGAAGAAAAGTCATGTCGATTTCCAACTGATATTAAAAACGCTGACGCATTGATCGTTTTTTCAAAAAGAAAAGTACTAAATATAGCAGCAATACTATTGAAAAAAGGTTTTACTGTTTCAGTTCTATATGGCAGCATGCCTCCTGAAACAAGAAGAAAACAAATGGAGCAATTTCGAAAAGGTTTCTCAAAAATATTAGTTTCTACAGATGCGATCGGCATGGGACTAAATCTTCCAATAAAGAGAATTCTCTTTATGGAAAATGAAAAATTTGATGGGAAAAATGTTCGGTTGCTAAAACCTGAAGAAGTTCAACAAATAGCGGGTCGAGCAGGGCGAGAAGGAATTTATGAAAAAGGATTAGTCAATGCAACAAAGGGATCGAAAAGTCTTAAAAAATCATTAAAAGCAATTGTTCAAGACATTGAATTTTCATATCTTCCAATTTCACAAGACTCAATCAAGATGTTTCCCTATGAATCATTCGAATTATTGAAAAGAACTTGGGAGTTTTACCAAATAGAGATAAAGGACTCTCCATATAAGGTTCATCCTTTAAACGAAGTAGAAGCGAAAATGGCTTATTTAGAAAGAAAACTGAACAACTTAGATATAGAACTCCCCCTTTCGAAAAAAGTTTCTTTATGTTCAGTACCATTTTCCATTGACGAACAACACATGACCCAATGTTGGTTAGAAATGATCAAAGAGTATCTTTTAGGAAATGAACTAAAATATCCTCATGTTTATACTGATTCAAGTGATGTAGAAAAACTAGAAAACAGTTATAAAAAACTATCACTATATACGTCATTTCTCTATTCCCAATCAATTGATTTCGATGAGGATAAAGTTATTGATTTAAAAGAAGAAATATCCAAAAAAATATTTCAAGTTCTGTCGAAAAATTTAACAACTTTCATAAAGAAATGTACCCAATGCGGAAAGCAATTAGCGTGGGATTTTCCTCATAGAAACTGTGAAAAATGTCATAGAAATCGATATTATTTTGAAGACTATTATTAAAAAACGCTCTTTTATTACATTACAGCTATCCTCCACGGTAATTTAAGCAGTTTAGTACATAATTCCTTTTACTGTCTAAGTTCATTTTTGGGGTAATTTGATAAAAGTGATTATTGAAAAAACACTAGACGTGGTTAAAACAAGTATGTTAAAGGAAATTGAAGAATATCTTGATTATGCAACGTTATACATCTTGTTTTCAATGACGTTATTCGAAAAGCACTGCTGCTTATTTTTGTCAGTGCTTTTTAGGCGGTTTATATTTAACTTTGATCTACTTCATCATAAGAAAGTGTAGTCACTTGTGTATAATCGCCCTTTTCAATTTCCTCTTTTGTGGCTTCTTTCTCTAGTTCTTCGTTGTCATCCATTCCCGGAGCGATTGAAGGTTCTGTACTTCTATTCCTGTCCTTATTTTTCATAATGCATTCAACTCCTTTCGTGTATACGTTTTCCTTAAAAAGGTATAAGTATACGACCGTTTCGCTTATTCTTCTTAATTTTTTAAAGTACTCATTAATTATTTTTTAAATTGATGAAGTATTTCTTCTGCTATCAGTTTATAGGATTGAATCCGGTCTCTCGGAGAGTGTGTAATCGTCACAATCATTATTTCATCTGCTTTATATTGAGCTTGTATCTCAAAAAATTTCTGTTTTATTTCATAAGGATTACCTATAATCATGATTTGTTTCCTTTTATCTAATGTTTGTTTTTCCTTATCACTTAGCCTATATTGCATTGCCTCTTGAATGGAAGGAACTCCTTGCTGCCCTTCCCCTTTTTCTTTTTGCAATGTCCAAATAAGGGTACTTAACGCTACCTGTTCAGCTTTTTCAGACGTTTCTGCACAAATAGCTGACACAGTCAGAATAACTTTAGGTTTTTGACCTTGTTTTCTAGGTTTAAAGGCTTGTAAATATTGTTGAATAAGCGCAGCGCCGTCCTGGTCGCTCATAAACTGACCGAATGTATAAGCTAAGCCATTTTTGGCAGCAAGTAAAGCACTTTTTTTACTTGTCCCTAGAAGCCAAGGCTCTGGTGAAACTTGAGGCAACGGAGAAGCTGATACTTTAGCGTACTCGTGGTCAGCAGGAAAATCATCGTCTAAAAAATTAAGCAGATCTCTTACAGAGTTTGGCATGTTCCATACTTGTTCTAAGAAATTAGCTGATAAAGCATTTGTAGCCTCAGCTGAACCTCCAGGTGCTCTTCCTATTCCAACATCAATACGACCTGGAAACAAAGTAGCCAGCATGTTGTATACTTCTGCCACTTTATATGGTTTATAATAAGGCAATAAAACAGCTCCTGAACCAATGCGAATCTTATTTGTATTTGCTCCAATATAGCCTAGCATCACTTCAGGTGCAGAACATGCAAGCCCTCGTAAGTCATGATGTTCAGCAATCCAATAGCGTGTATACCCTAGCGCTTCTCCTGCTTGTGCTAATTTCATAGATTCATTTAAGGCATCTTTAGCCGTTTGATTTGAAGAAATTGGTGCTTGATCTAATATACTTAACTTCATTTCATATTGCCTACTTTCTCGATTTTTTTATACATCCATTATCTGGATAAGGAATACTACTATTAACATTTCAAAAAACTGCTATAATTTTAATCATTGTACATAAGGAGATCGATTGGATGATAGAAAAAGAATTAACTCAAAAAGAACTAGTATTCAGAAAAGAGTCTATTTATTTTTTGGATCGTACTCATTATTAGTATTATATCTATGTTGTTTGCCCTTTCGATCATTGGTATTATGATTCTGGTTGGACTGTTGACAGTCCCATTATTGCTTCATGCGCTGATGATTGGCCATACGATATGCTATTTATTATACTGGAAATCTTGTTGCTGCCAAAAACAGCTTAACGATGCTTGCGATTGGAAAAATTCTTTATCAACAAGTAAACCATTCTGAATACCTTGATCAGGTAAACAAATAAAAAGGCTTTTTTATCTGGTTGAGTAAGATATTATCAATCCATCCCCCTCTACCAAAACGGATAAATAAATCCATAGCAGTTGTGTTAAGACAATACAAGTGAGCTCGTTTCAGTAGGTAAAAATAGGAGAATCAGTTGTATTCTATACTTCATCTGATAGAGACCCTACCTTTGCTTGATGTGGGGTCTCTTTTTTAATGCCTTCTTTGATAACACTTTACATGCTGCAGTCTAGTTATTTTGAATATTTTTAACCCAATTCGATAAATTTATCAAATTCAATCAAAGTTTGATAAATTTATCGAATTTTTATCCACTTAGACTAATTTATCTAAGTGAGTTATAATGACAATGAACCATTTAATCATTTAAAGTAAAAAAACTATTAACGAACATATGTTTCTTTGTTATACTGGAGGTATCGATATGAAAAAAGCTACGTCGATTTTTATTATGGATGTCACGAACTCTACTTCCGAAAAGAATTGGTTTGAGATAACAAAATACTTGCAAGAATGGGAAAAATATATTGGAGCATGGTGTGAAAATACGATAATGTCTAAGGTTTCACATCGACGGGGTGATGAAATTTTATTTGTCAGTTATCATCATTTTACAGCTTTTACAATTGCCTACCACATTAGTCAACATTGGAAATTCACTAAGCAACGCCCATATTTTGGGATCTCTTATGGGTTTATAGATGAAGATATCGAAAATCTAGATATTGAAATTTGGAATCACCCATTAATAAAAAAAGCTAGAGATCAAAATGCAAAGATCAAAAAAGATAAAAATCGTTATACGAATATGCTAATAACTGGAGATCAAGAGAAAAAAAAAATCATAAGTACAACAGATATCTTGAATTTATTGATAGAAAATCAGCAAGCATTACTTCAAAATCAATCAGAGAATCAAAAGCTTATTTACTCTCTTTATTCTATTTTTCATGAACAAAAACAAGTAGCAAAGGTATTAAACAAAACTCAATCTACCATATCCACCCACTATAAAAGAGGTCAGAGTGAACTTTTACTAAAAAATTTTTATAAAATCCAGAAAATATTAAGTATACATGAAACATCTGAATCGCAGAATGTTGATCAAATGATGCTGTTAATTCATGATTTAAATACATCTATTAGAAATCATCTTAAGGATAATGTTAAACAATTTTTTCCTGAATTAAAAATGTAAAAACAAGGAAAGGAAATACAATGATCATTTTATGCTTAATTATCGCTCATTTGATAGGAGATTTTTATCTACAGACAGATAAAATGGTGAAAAATAAATCAAAGTATTTAAGAAGGCATTTACTGCATCATTTCGTACTTTCTATGCTCGTTTTAACAGGTTTTTATTTAAGGAATGATCTCACATATTTTTTCAAACAGGCTGCATTACCATCCATTGCCATCGTGTTTTTTCACTACGGTATTGATCGGATTAAAATATTATTATTACATACTTATTTTAAGCAGCCTATACGGCAATTTTACTTATTTATTCTCGATCAGGCCCTACATATAGGAGCTGTCATTTTAGTTTGTATTATTTTTCTTGATTTTGATTTGACTTCTTATACCAATCATTTCAATGTGATATTGAGTCAAGAAGCTGGCCAAAATATTTCTACTATTAATACCATTCTCTTTTTAATATTGATGTTCATCATTTCAACGACTGTTAGTAGCCATTTTATTAAACTTCTAGTTGGAATACTGCCAGATCATTTGTCTTTATACGAAGGCAAGTATGTAATAAAAAGAGAACAAACCGAAGCATCTCATATGGCAAGTCAGCCAATTCCAAGTATTTCAGAGGAATTTACATACCTCGTTAATAAAAAGCAACATCTATCAAGAGGAGTTTATATCGGGTATTTAGAAAGATTACTTGTTATTGTATTGATCGTTAATAATGCTTTTACAAGTATAGGGTTCATTGTTGCAGCTAAATCAATTGTTCGCTTTAAACAAATGGATGATAGAGATTTTGCAGAATATTTTTTATTAGGGACTCTCTCTTCCATTTTTTTAGGGGTCATTTATGGAGTAATAATAAAAATAGTATTAACTTAAAATATTACAAAATATAGTTTAAACAAAGTGATGACAAAAAAGTTCTTCATTTTAAGAACTTTTTTGTCTATGAAGTGATTCAAAGTTGTGTTTATATTGCTGCTTTACTTTTTGATATTTTCATAGCCATTAAAGCTGCGAACAAGCAAACTAAGCCAGCTGAAATAAATGGAATGGTATAGCTTCCGAGCACTTCTCTCATCATTCCTGCTCCAAAAGCAGCTGCAGATGCACCAACCTGGTGAGAAACGACGATCCAGCCAAAAATCATTCCTGCCTTTTCTTTCCCGAATTCGATAGAAGCTAACTTTACAGTTGGCGGGACTGTGGCAATCCAATCTAGACCATAGAAGATGGAGAATATTAGAAGCATCATGTGATTGGCTTCAAAAGCATATGGTAAGAAAAGCAAGGAAAGTCCACGTAAGCTATAATACCAGAACAATAGTTTTCGGCTATCGAAGCGGTCTGAAAGCCATCCAGAAAGTGTTGTACCTACTAGATCAAAGATTCCCATCATAGCCAAAAGTCCTGCTGCCGTTACCTCAGGAATACCATGATCGTGACTTGCAGGAATTAAATGCGTTCCGATCAAGCCATTGGTGGAAAAACCACAGAAAAAGAAGGTACCAGCTAAGAGCCAAAATGTGGAGTTCTTTAGCGCAGAATAAAGAGCCTGTAAGGGTGCGAGAAATAAATTCCCGGTAAAAGGTGCCGGTCTGACTACCTCCTCTGAACCAAATGGAGCCAAGCCTACATCAAATGGATGGTTTCTCATCCAGACGACAACAACTGCGAGCACAATAACAATCACTGTAACAGCGGTATAAATGGAAGTTCTCCATCCTGCCTCTACCGTGATTTTGGCCAAGGTAGGCAAGAACAGCAACTGACCAGTAGCTGCACTAGCTGTTAGTAACCCTACCACCAGTCCTTTTCTTTTTACAAACCATTGATTGCTTACCGTCACACCGAGAACATTTGCCATCATTCCTGTAGCAAGACCTGACACAAGTCCCCATAAAATCTCAAATTGCCAAAGTGAAGTCATAAAGGGTGTAATCGATAAACTAATCGCTAATACCGCTAATGAAAAAGCCACTACCCTTCTTATACCGTATTTTTGCAGGAATGCTGCTGAAAACGGGCCTACTAATCCATATAAGAAAATTCCAATCGAGATTACGCTAGAAATCCCTCCACGACTCCATCCAAATTCATCTTCAAATGGGAGCATTAAAATGCTCGGCATGGATCGGATTCCCGAGGATACTAAAAGCGCCACGAATGTAATAAAAACAACGACCCAGCCATAATGGATTTTAGAAGAATGACTATTTTCTTTCATGCAGTTCTGCTCCTTTATTAAAGATTCATTTTTGTTGTACATACAAATATTGTTTTAAAAAAAGAGATAGTTTATTTTCTCTCCAATTTATCGCTTGTTTCTTCAAGAACTCTCGTCAACTGATCAGAAGCTTCTTTCCCAAGAAAGCTCTCGTATCGTTTATGAAAATTCTTTGAAGCAAGTCGAATTTTCTCCTCTAATTCTTTCCCATTACTCGTTGGGTAAACGAGGACAGTTTTGCCATTTACTTTTCGTTCCACTAATTGCTTCCCTTCTAGTTTATCGATAAAACGTGTGAGCGTTGACGGGGTAATATAAAGCTTTTCAGATAATTCTTTTTGTGTAATGCCAGGTGTTCCATTTACGAGTCGGATTAAATACCCATACATTGGACTTAATCCAGTTGCAGCAAACTCCTCCTCAGCCATTTTTGTAATAGCTCGGCTTAATCGATTGGTTGTAAAAAACAAACATGTGTGAAGAAAGCTATCATCCATCATTAAACAGATCCTCTCTTTATTTTGTATGTACAACAAATATAAAATATAAGAGTTACAAATGCAACTCTTTGTTAGGGAATTTTTATTTTTATCGGACTTTAATGTCAATTATCTGGACACTACTTCCTTCTTTTCATTAGACTATTTAAGTTTAAGTAAGAGTCTGAGAAAAGAATGCCGATCAAAAGAATAAAAGGCAGAGCAATTTTAGTAGACTAAGTAAGCTTGTGATAAAAAAATATAAGTCAGCCTCATCATCTAAATACTGAAGATAATCCACGTTTTCTTTCTTTTAGTGTTGTTTCTAATAACATAATAAAACCAAAACTGTGGACATATCCGAGAGGAAACAAGCCCTCAATTAAACCGATTTTTCTATGCGGCACATTTAAAAACATATTAATAATGAAAGGCGCTGTAAGTTTGACTTATTACAGCACCTTTCTTCAAAGTATTACGATTCTTTTACAATGGTAGCGGTATACTTTTCATGATCTGCTTTGACAATTTGAGCTAGTTCCCCATTAATATAGATCGTTTTATCAAAATGGTAATCATGCAGTACTAACATGATTTTCGTCCAATCTGGTTGATATTTGGCATGGAGATCCTTAATTTCTACTAGTAAGGATTCTAAAGTTACTTCGCATGAAATTCGTTTTTCAATCGTTTGTCCTTGTTGGTAATCGAATGTAGAGCCATCATCATCATAAAGTGTATATTCAGATTTTCCTTCTTGCATAGGATAAACGTGGACAGTTAACGCTGTTTCCGTTCCCTTTCCTGCTCCTATTTTTGAGCTGTGTGGAAGAATAGCACCTTCTTTTATAAAGATAGGGAGTATATCTAAAGGTGCTTTAACTAATATATGCTGCCCACCTTCATATTTTTTGTCTGTCCAGTAATCAAACCAAATCCCTTTTGGTAAATAGACGACCCGGTGAAATGTACTTGGTTTAAGAATAGGAGCAATAATTGCTTGATCACCAATCATAAATTGATCATATAAGTTAATTGTATGCTCATCGTCTGGGAACTCCATCATCAATGGACGCATCACTGGTACACCGGTTCGATTTGCTTCAGCAAATAACGTATACAAATACGGCATCCATTGATAACGAAGGTCGATATATTTTTTTATGATCCGTTCATTGTCTTCCCCAAATGACCAAGGCTCTTGTCTAACAGTCCCAATTGAACTATGATTTCTAAAATAAGGAGTAAATGCTCCTACCTGTGTCCAGCGTGTTAACAGTTCACCTGTCGTATCATGAGCAAATCCACCAATATCCGGTCCAGTGAAAGCTACTCCAGAAAGTCCAAGATTCATGCACATTGGAAGGGATAGCTGTAAATGCTCCCAAAAACTGCGGTTATCTCCTGTCCATACAGCAGCGTATCGTTGTACCCCTGCATACCCAGCTCGGGTTAATAAAAATGGGCGTTTACCATTCATGCTTTTTTTCATACCTTCGTAAGTTGCTTCTCCCATATAAAATCCGTAAGTATTGTGCATTTCTCGATGTGTTTTTAATTTCCCATCAAGATTATGTGTTACCTTCACATCCATTGTTTTTTGCTCATTAAATACAGAGGGTTCGTTCATATCATTCCAAATTCCTTCAATACCCAGGTCTGCATAAAATTGATGCTTCTCTCCCCACCATTTTCTCACATCGCTATTTATAAAGTCTGGAAATGCACTATTCCCTGGCCACACATCACCATGATAAACATTTCCTTCAATATACTTACAGAAATGGTCTTTTAAAATCCCTTCCTGATAAATGGAATACTCAGGATCTTCTTTAACACCTGGATCGACAATGGGGATAACATGGATTCCAACTTCTTTTAAATCTAAAATGAGTTTTTGCGGATTTGGAAAACGATCTCTATCAAATGTAAACACTCTGTAGTCATCCATGTAATGAATGTCTAAATAAATGGCATCAAGTGGGATCTCTTTTTCAATAAACTTACTTGCAAGCTCACGAACCTCAGCTTCTGTTTCATAGCTGTAGCGTGACTGGTGGTAACCAATTGCCCATTTGGGAGGAATTGGCATACGCCCTGTTAGATAAGTATACTGTTCAAGCACTTGCTTTGGAGTTGGGCCAGCCATAACAAAGTAATCAAGCTCTCCTTTCTCTGCTGAAAAGGAGTAAATATCCTTTTCAGATTTTAGGTCAAAAACGGTTCGATAGGTGTTATCAAAAAAGATACCATGAGCAAGCCCTTTGTTTACATTCATAAAATAAGGAATTGATTGGTACAGTGAATCGATTTCAGGGTTGTGTGGAGCATATACATCACTATTCCACATTGTCATTTTTTCACCACGTTTATCAAGAAAACTTGTTTTTTCACCAAATCCGTAGAAATGATCTTCATATCTCATTTCTTTGAAGCAAATCACTTCTTTTTTTTCGTTGTATCCCATCCCACGAGATGTTTCTTGAACTAGAAGACGATTACCAGCGTCATACACTGCAATACGGAATGGATTATGTGATATTGAAAGAGTTAGTTTTACACCAAACAGTTGGATTGTCTCGTCCTTTTCAATGACTCCTATCACAATAGGTTCAGGGTCTCTAACAACAGCAAAACTGCTTTCCATAGTAGGTGGTGCAAAAGGATTCATGACGATACGTACGATATCTTCACGATAAAATAATAGATTGACAAATCCTTGTTCACAAACGAAAGAAAAAGTTTGACCCGTTTTTGTATAGCTAACTAGATTTCCAATGTCGTTGAATTGTTTCCCTTCGATTGATTTTTTAGTTCCTGGGTGAATGGCAAAGCTTGTATCTTCCATGATCGTAAGCTCCTTTTTGTTAAGATAGAAGGAACAAATAGAAATTCAATCTTTTCCTTGGTTCCTACCCTTTTTATTTAAAAATGGGATGTTGATTCTTTATTAACCTTTATTAACCCCTGTTTTTACCCTTCTATAAGATGCTTTTGAAAGATAAAGAATAATATAGTAACCAGCGGCAAAGGTACTACATATCTTTACTTTAAAATAAAATCATTTCCCTGAATAATTGATAAAATGTAAACGTTTACGAACTTTGAAAATTGAAGGTAGTATGCTTTTAATAAAACTTCTCTTATATGGTTGCAAACGCTTGCAAATCTATGTGTAAGTATAAGATGGAACCAATTGTAAGTAATTAAATCTTTGTGCAAACGTTTGCAATTCCAATACTTTCATTCTACTTTTATCCCATTTATTTGTCAATCAACTATTTTTACAAAAACAAACAAAACTATTATCCCATTTTTTAAATGATTTCTCTTTCTTTTTTTACAGTGAGGTGTTAATATTTTGTTTGTGCAATCGTTTGCACGATGTAATATTTTTGGAGGAGATATTATGTTTAAAGAAGCAATCTATCACAGACCAAAAAATAATTATGCATATGCCTATGATAAAGAAACGTTACATATTCGCCTTCGTTCAAAAAAAAATGATTTAATAAAAGTATATTTAATCTATGGAGATCCATATCTATGGTCAAAAAAAGACGGTTGGTTAAATGCAAGTAAACCAATGACTCTCGAAGGATCAGATGATTTATTCGATTACTGGTTTGCTGAAGTAAAACCAGAATTCCGTCGGTTGCGATACGGATTTGAGGTATATTCAGATACTGGATCAGTTGTTTATGGGGAAAGAGGATTTGTAGGTGAGGATCCACATGATGCAAGTTTTTATTTTTGCTTTCCCTTCCTAAATTCGATAGATGTGTTCAAGGCACCGGAATGGGTAAAAAAAACAGTCTGGTATCAGATCTTTCCAGAACGGTTTGCTAATGCTAATCCTACCTTAGATCCTAACGGAACGTTAGCTTGGGGGAGTGAAGACCCTAAGCCAGAATCCTACTTTGGTGGTGACTTTGAAGGAATTATTGAAAATATTGATCATCTCGTGAATCTTGGAATTACCGGAATCTATTTAACGCCAATTTTTAAAGCAAATTCAAATCATAAATATGACACCATCGATTATTTGGAAATTGATCCACAGTTTGGAGACAAAAAAACCTTTAAAAAATTAGTTGATACCTTCCATCAAAAAAATATTCGTGTGATGCTCGATGCTGTTTTCAATCACAGTGGATACTATTTTGCTCCTTTTCAGGATGTACTTGAAAATCAAGAGAAATCAATTTATAAAGATTGGTTTCATTTAAGAGAATTTCCTGTGCAAGCTGAACCAGAGCTAAATTACGATACATTCGCCTTTACTCATATGATGCCAAAATTAAATACAGAAAACCCTGAGGTAAAAGAGTATCTTCTAAAGGTTGCAAAGTATTGGATTGAAGAGTTTGATATTGATGGATGGCGTCTAGATGTAGCAAATGAAGTAGATCATGAAATTTGGAGAGAATTTAGAAAAACAGTAAAATCAGTGAAAGATGATACTTATATTCTTGGAGAAATTTGGCATGACTCGATGCCATGGCTTAAAGGTGACCAGTTTGATGCTGTTATGAACTATCCGTTTACAAATGCCTCTTTAGATTTTTTTGCAAAGAATAAAATAAATGCTAATGAATTTATTCAACAGATCACAAAAGTAATAACCTCTTACCCTAAAAATGTTAACAATGTCGCTTTTAATTTATTAGGCAGTCATGATACACCAAGAGTTTTAACGATTTGTAACAATAATAAAGATAAGCTAAAGCTGCTTTATTTGTTCCAGCTTTCTTTTATTGGTACTCCATGTATTTACTACGGAGATGAAATTGGATTAGAGGGAGAAAACGATCCTGGGTGCCGGAAATGTATGATTTGGGATAAGGATAAACAAGATCTTGAACTTTTTAACTATGTGAAAAAACTTATTTCTATTCGTAAAGAGCACACTGCATTTGGAAATGATGGGGAATTTAAATTTATAGAATCGAATCCAAATACGAACCATATAATTTATTCAAAACAATCTATAGATGAAACGTTAATCATTGCGGTTAATAATTCTATAGGAAAGATAAAAATTTCTATCCCATTTGATTTTACAGACAAGGATCCAATAGATATTTGGACAAATGAATCTTTAGAAGAATCGTCAAAGATAGAACTACCTCCATATGGGTTCTCAATTATTAGCGTGAGAAATAAAGAGTGAAAATATTCATTATTGACTATAAAGCTCTATTCATCAGCAACGAATAGAGCTTTATGTATTTTTGAATTTAGCTGGGAATTGTTTAATAATTCCGTCTGTAAGAGCATCAGCCATCATGATAATATGGTCTTCTCCTTTATCAAAAGCGGCAATATCCGCATCCCAATCCTTTTTCACTCTACCTAACACTTGGTCTGTTAATAATTTTAAATGTACATACATTAAATCTTGTATTACATTAAATTTCCAATTTGGATTGGCACTGCTTAAAAATTTTGCGATATTATCAGCATTTCGGTGCCATTCTTTGTTATATTTTTCAATATCAGCTTGATTATTTTGCTTTACAGCATCCACCAATTTTCCTGCAATAACAATATGTTCCTTCAATAGTTCAGTAAGTTTATTTCCTGCTTGTTCACCATAATAAGGTTTAATGGCATTACCAATATCCTCTTGATTTTTTAGTAGCCTTGCTAATACTTTTTGTTGATCTTCCAGACCTGCTAATGCGCTAATAATATAGTTTCTCGTCCATATTGTATGGTCGATCCAGAGCCTTCTTAAGTCTCCTTTTAATTTTTCTGCGGAAGGACTAATACAATGAGTTTGTGCGTTTACATTTCCTTTGGCTTCAATTTTCATCGGTGAAAGAATGAACATGACGGAAAGTAGCAATAGAGCTAATTTTGAAATTTTATTTTGCAAAATGTATTCCCCTTTCAAATGTATTTTAGAGATTCTCTTTTTATTTTGAATTTTTTAATCCAATTTTATTCTTAATATAATAAAGAGTCCTTTAGTATATAGTTATACTCGAGGACTCTTTTATTTCAGCTTAATAATATTGAGCCGACTCCTTTTAAAAATAAACTTCCTTGTTCAATTTAACTTCTTTTAGAGAAGAGTCCATTGGACTTGCATGTGGAATTAAAGCAAAAGAAATGTTATCAAGATTATTCGGTAGTGATGGATAAATAAGAAAACTAATTTTTGCTTCCCCACCTCCACCATGAGCTCCGTGATGACTAACATCGAATGATACAGGTCCATCAATGAGTAGCATTAACTGAGGAAGGATGTGATCAACGTGTTCTTCCTTATTTGTATGTTTTATTTCTAGGTATATCATACTGCAGTTTTGATGCTGCATGGAATGTGTCAAAATATATTCAAAATCACCAACAATTGATTTTTTCATAATCGGAATGACAGCTAAGAGTTCATTTGGCCCGTCAAGTATCATAAAGCTACTTCTGCTATTTAGACTATGAATTAACCAACTGATTTGAGGAATATCCAATTTATATTTTTCAGACCATTCCTGCATTAGACTTTCTGGTGGAAAGGCATTCTTCCCATTTGCTAATTCTTTTCTTTCTGTTAAAAGTTTTAACAAATTTTCGTCTATTTGCTTAAAAGTATCATTGTAATCACTGCGAATTTTTTGAAATGAAGACCAACCCATCGATATGATCTCCTTTAAATTTTTTATTGTATACCATGTATTAGGATCATTCAGTTTCCTATAGAGGTATCTGTCTCCTTCTCTTTTAACTTTTGAAGTAAGATCCCCTCCATAATATTTTTTAAATAAAGAGAAATTGTATTTTCTTCAACTCCTAATTCCTTTGCAATATATTGGATGGAATATCTTTTTTTCGTATATAAGTGATAGGCGAGTGCTTTTCGAATCGTTACTAAGGTAAGATGTTCCGGCAGCCGATAATCTTCTGAGATGCTCTTCAAATGGTTTAAGATGGACATTACTTGGATCGGCCCTACGAGATTTTCTCCATGATGCTTTGTGGTAAAAACAAATTCCCCTTCCATTGTACTAGCTTGTAAATAATGCTCTAAGAAGATCGTGGCCTCATTACCTTCTAAACGAATCACTCTATTTTTTAGATGAATTTCAGCATAATCTTGATGCTCATGGTAGACGACATTCTCTTTTTTAAACCGGAATTCGGAAGATTTAAGGCCTTTTAATGCTAAAAGAAAAATGGCTTTCTTTTGTGCAGTATATTCTTTGTTTGTTATCACTTTTGGCAGGATACTCTCAATCTCTTCATAAAAAATAGTGATAGTTGGTTTGTTATTATTTTTAAATCTTTTAAGCTTAACTGCTGGATCAACGGGGACTTTATCGATTTCCCATAAAAAATGAAAAAGCATCTTGATTACAGTCAGCTCTTTATTAATAGTTGAAATACTTTTCCCTTTCTTTTTTTGAAAGGCTAAATAGTTTTTAATATCAGATGGAGAAATTTCATAGGGTTCTTTATTATTCGGATACATACTTTTTATATAACCAAAGAATTGGCCTAGTACTTTTTCATAACTAGTAACAGTTTCTTGACTATATCCTTTATTTTCAATGTGACGAATAAATCCATATGGCATGAAAATTCCTCCTTTCATTTCCATAAATAGTTAGTTCTATTATAGTATGATTGGAGGGAAAACGATAGTATGTTCGTGTCTTTCGACAAAAAATTCAGTATTTCTTGATTTTCGTGTAGTATTTTGTTTAAATTTATTTAGGTACGTTTTTTAAAGGTTTTAATTATTTTTTAGGGTTTTTTCGTACCCTCAAATATTATTAATCAACTACCTTTTGCAGCTAAGAGAAATGGTAAAATTCCCCTTCCTAAAAGGCAAATAAAAAGAGCGGCGCTCCCCACTCTTTTTGAATAATTCTTACGTATTTTGTTTTTCAACCTCTTCTACTAACTTAAATAAAAAACGATAAATGACCTCATAAGCTTCTCCAACGATTAAATCTTCATTAAATCCTTTTATAAAGTTCAATGTGAAATTTAAATTCCATAAACCGTCTTCTTGGATAAACATTAAGTCATATTTTGCTCCATCTCCGATTATCTCTTTGTTTAGGTACCCTTTAATAGCTGTTTCTTTCTTTTTTTGTAGCTTTAAGCCCAACATGACATCATAAGTACCAAATACATCGTCTACCTCTAAACAAATTGCATCAACACCGATTATATCAAACCAGGAAGATTCTAAATATAAAAATTCATTTTTATGTGTGGAAAAATAATCAATGGGTTGATTTAAAAAAGATGGTGCTTCTTCTGCTAACGTTTTTTCAGTTTCTTTATCACATCGTTCCATATAAGCATCTTCAAAACGATTTGCAGTTGGCTCTACTATCGTAATCTTCTCTCTCATTTCATCTGATATGATTTGATATGTATTTATATAATCTTTATCTTCCTTATACAGTTCTATTTGTATTTTCTCACCGTTTTTTTGAGCGTTTTTCTCTTCAATCATTTTTGTTAGATATTGGTTCATGTTCTTTTTTAGCAATATTTACTGCTCCTTTTCTTTTGAATATAGTTTATTATGATCATAACATGTCATTTAGTCAAAATAAAAAGCCAATGTTGTTTTAACAATGGCTCCTTCTTAAAAAAATCTTTTTTTATTACAACAGCAACAATACTAGATCGTTACTTTTATTCAATTTGATTCAAAATCTTTTTTAAAGATACTAGCTCTTGCTCGGTTAAAGTTATGCCTTTTCCCATTTTTGTATGATCTTGCGACCAATCACGCAAGTCATATTTTGGATCGTTTCCATTCCAGCTTATAAGATTCAATTCTTTATTCCAGCCTTTAGAGGATTGCGAAATAATTCCAAGCGTTTCAATAATTTCGTATTTTATATCTGCCATTTTTAAGCTCTCCATTTACTTTTATTTATGCTTTCCCTCTCAAGTATTTCATGACTGCCATAACGTCTTCTTCTCCAAAATTTTGCTGTAAAGCAGCTTGGAAGGTTTCATATACAGAATCACCTATAGGTAATAAATCTGTAGCTTCATCTGCTAATCGCAAGTCTTTTGCCATATGTTTTAAAGCGAATGCTGCTGGGAATTGGTTTGCTAATATGGATGGAGCTTTTATTTTCGAAATAGGCGTGCCAACAGCACTTTCGGTAATAATTTTTATCATATCTTCAGGTTTTATCCCTTGTTTTTCAGCAAATAATATGGATTCTGCCATACCTTGAATGGTAATTCCCAATAGCAAATTAATCGCTAATTTTGCATTGTTTCCAGAACCTGAGCTGCCTAAATAGAGTGACAGCTTACTCAAAGGTTCGAATACAGCCTTTACTTCATGATAGACTTCTTCATCTCCTCCAACTAACACGATTAACGTTCCATTAGTTGCCGGCTGAACACTTCCAGATACCGGAGCGTCAAGATAACGAGCACCTGCATTTTTTGCTTTTTCATAGATTTCTTGTGTGGTTTTTGGCGAAACAGTACTCATATCTATCAAGATTTTATTTGCTGGGGATGCATCTAGTATTCCTTCTTTACTTAAGTAAAGGTCTTTCACTGCTTGGTCATCAGAAACCATAGTAATGATCACATCACTATTTTCTACTAATTGACGAATATGTAAAGAACGAGTTGCTCCTTTTTCAACTAAACTATTTGCTTTTGAAGGTGTTCGATTATAGACATTGACTGTATACCCTGCTTTCAATAAATTTGATACCATAGGCATCCCCATATTCCCGAGGCCAATCCAACCAATTTTCATTTTGCTATACACCATCCTATTGTGATTTTTTCTACCTGAATTTTTCCTATTTATATTTTTATAAACTGTTTCCTTCTCAATCTCATTTTATCATAACAAATTCTTACATAGCATCGATGGTAAGCTCAAAAAATTAGAAAATTGTGTGAAATGTACAGTGAAGGTCATATTCTTTCTAAAAAAAAGCAAGCAAAAAAAGAACAGAATTTTCTTAGGTAGAAAATCTGTTCTTCAAATTGACGATCCACTAATACGGTAATGTCGAATTTAATTTTATTCAGGCATATTATTCCAGAATGTTACTTCTTCTAAAGGTAAACGAAGTGTAGGATGGGCAGGTTGAGCAGCCTTACCTATCGCAATCAGCATAACAGTGGAATAGCGGTCGGAAATTCCGAATGCTTTTCGGAATGCTTGCTCATTATAGCCTAACATTGGCACTGTATCGTATCCTTTCGCTTTAGCAGAAAGCATTAACTGCATGGATACTAGTGAGCCATCAATTAATACTGAACGCTTAACAACATCAGAGTGTGGATCTGAGAAATATCCTTTTATATTTTTAATCATCTGACTTTTTGCCTGCTCAGTCATGTAACCGGCTTGAACGGCTGCATTGTAAATTTGATCTACTTTATCGATCGCTTGTCGGTCTCCCAATACCGCTACAACAGCTGATGCTTGAACAACCTGTTCCTGGTTATTTGCAATTGGCAAAAGAATATCTTTTTTTGTTTGCTCGTCAATCACTAGAAAACGCCACGTTTGCATATTGGCACCAGATGGAGCCAGTGTAGCTTCTGCAAGTATTTCATTTAATTCATCCTTTGGAATTTTCCAATTGGAGTCATATTTTCGTACGGAATGGCGATCTCGAATTACAGTTGAAAATAACGCTTCTTGTTTTGTTTTTGTTGACATATTCTCTCTCCTCCTAATATATACGGCATAAAATAACCGCTATTTTCCAGAATGAACAACCTTCATCTTTACTTGGCTGAAACGTGTTTCGTAAAAACTGTTCAATAATTAGCACAGTTTAATTCAAACACATACACTTGCAGCAAAATGATATGGTCGGTATCGCTAGTAGGTATATATTTACTGCAATAGTTTACAGCACAGTATAAAGTGAAAATAAATGCAGTAAGTGATTAACTAACTGCAACTTTTATAAGCACATTATACAAAGAACACTTTTTCAAAGCAAGGATAAAGTAAACAGAAATTATTCTTTTTATATGTCAGTGAATAAATCCATATTAGCTATTAAATCTGAGATTGTATATTGACGAAGAAAGTCAAGAGTTTTTTGCTCAGCTTCGTTCATGATTTTTTCTATGGCCATATCCAGTTGTTTACCGGCTTCACCGCAATTTCCTGTTTCTTCTATTTCTGAACATTCGCTTTTTACTGCCATATAAACATCAGCAAGGGTAATTTGGGATGAGGGTCTCCTCAAGATATAGCCACCCTCCCGGCCTTCTCTTGCCTCCACAATCCCTGCATTCACTAATAAAACTAATACTCGTCTTAAAAAAGTAGCGTGTGAATTTACTTGACACGCGATTGATGCGCTAGACAACTTCCCTTCACTCCGTGATAGCCAAACAAGTGCACGCACAGCAATATTAAAACGAGGAGGTCCTATTGAAATTCCGCGACTCCTTGTGCTCAATTAATTTTCATTCCCTTCATAAACAACCGCTTTCATTTATAAGCTTACCGCAAGTTGAAGTGATTTTAAAGTTAAACAAGATTAATTTTTGTTTTTTACTTACTGGGGTGCCGCCAACCAAATGACATAAAACACACGTTAAGAGGAATCCCCTCTCTTAACGTAGAAGTGATTTTGAATATTATAAAAAATAGTAAGTCCTATTATGGACTTACTATTTTTTACTATAATAAGAAGAAACTATTTACCAATTCCTTATATCTATAAAAGAAGGTGGGGGTTTCGGTCTAGTTTAACGCCTTTTCTTTTAAACTGTTATATCCATGTATAACTACCTCTCTTTATTATAAAAATTCCATTTTCTTTTACAAATTTACATCATGCGCTTTTTTTTCACCGAAGCCAGTGTTGCCTGTTTGGGAATTTCAATCCATCTATTTTTTGAAACTTCAATTTGTTGAGATGTATAAATCCCTGTATGTCCTGAGAATAGGTAGCTAAAAAGACATGCAATGAATAAATATATGCTTGCCTCCGAACCAAATAATTCAATCCCCATAATAAAACATGCAATTGGTGTACTTGTTGCACCACAAAACACCCCGATAAATCCAAGCGCTGCTAAAAATGGTATTGATACATATAAAATATCTCCAAGAGCACTACCTAGAGTAGAACCCACAACGAATAATGGTGTAACTTCTCCGCCTTGGAACCCCGCTCCTAATGTTAATGCTGTAAAAATTAATTTCATTAAAAACGTGAAGAACGATACTGTCCCATCAAATGCTTGATCAATTAAAGGAATCCCCAGTCCTAAATACTTTCTTGTGCCTACAATATAAACAAGAACAACAACAATAAGTCCACCAATAAAGCTTTTAATAACTGGGTTAGGGAACAATTTTGTATAAGTTGTCTTTAACCAATGCGTTAATTCACTAAACAACGTACTAGTTAAGCCGAATAATATAGAAGCTATTACAATTTTTACAATTAATAACCACGATAATTCTGGAATACTTCCAATATGATATTGGTGATGATGTATGCCCCAAGCACTTGTCACAATATCCCCTATAAAGGCTGCAACAAAACTAGGAAAAATAGCTTCATGACGAATGAGTCCAATTGCTAATACTTCTAACCCAAATACGGTACCTGCCAATGGCGTTCCGAATACTGAGCCAAAACCACTACTAATCCCACAAATCATAATAATTTTGCGATCGATTTCATCTAATTTAAATAATTTACCTACTAATTCAGAAAAAGCACCACCCATTTGAACGGCGGTTCCTTCACGTCCTGCAGACCCACCAAATAAATGTGTTACAACTGTACCAAATAGAACCAAAGGTGCCATACGAAATGGTACACTTTCTTTCGCACCATGCGCTTGCTCAATAATTAAATTATTTCCTTTCGAAGAGTTTTGACCAAATTTCCAATAAAGCAAGCTAACAAATGCTCCTCCAATAGGTAATAAAAATAACAGCCATAAATACGTTTGTTGTGTTTTCGTAGCCCAATCTAAGCTTGCCAAAAAAAATGCAGAGGCCGAACCAGCCAGAATCCCTACTCCTCCACCTAATATGATCCATTTGAATACATAAAATAGCAGACCAACATGCATTCTCTGGGAAGAAACTGTAACAATAAGTTGTTTTATTTTCTCCAATGCTCTCTCTCCTTTTTACTTAGTAAAGTTCTTTGAAGACAAAAAAATAGACTCCTACTAGGGAAAGACCGTTTCAGGTCACATCTCTAGTAGGAGTCATCAGCTCTAGGGCGTTCATGGCGAACTCCATCGCCTATTCATCATGTCCTTTTTCACTATACAATATTACAATGTATGGCTTCAAGATAAAATTATAACTATTTTGTTACAACTAGAAGTAAAAATAATCATATCACTTCAAGATATTTGTTCTAAAACTTATACATATAATTATTATTATGTATAAGTTTTAGGAATTACAACATTACTTTTTCATTTTTTGTAACAAAAACGACCATTTTTGTTACGGTCATTACTAATTAATTTTGATGCTTTAAGGTAATACTAAAAAAGAAAATAAGTTTGGAGGTATATTAGAATGGAACACTCTATTCATACAAGTGAACATCAACACCGACATAGCATTGCCTGTGGTCATACTAAAATTCGGCATGATGACCATATTGATTATGTTCATGATGGTCATCTTCATCATGAACATGAAGGCCACTGGGATGAATGTAAAATTCCAATAAGTGAAACGAATCCTGATGAATGTAAACCTATTGCTTGTGGGTGTGATCATGAAAATGATTGTGGACATGAAATGGTTCCTCATGCCGATCATATGGATTATATAGTTAAAGGAAGATTACATCATATTCACAATGGACATTGTGATGACCATGGACCAGTCGAAATCATTACCATACAATGAACAAAAGAGCCTACATTCGTAGGCTCTAAAAATTTTTGGGGAGGGTTCTCCTCATGGTTCAACCAGTTTTTCATTATTTGAGATGGCTACTCAAAGAATTAAATTTTGTGAAATATTTCACATAAAATCCGATCCTCATCTAATAATTTTTTTGCTTTTTCTCGGTATGCTTCTTCATGTAAATAAGTGTAACGACTTGGCTTTATACTCGGTGCTAAGTCAATTGCTTGACGATATTCTTCTTTGTTTAAAGGCAATGTTTTAACGTAATTAAAGAAGCCAGTGCGTTCAAATACTTTAATGATTCTCTCATATCGATGGTCTTGAACCTTTGCCATAATATATGTTGCGATTCCGACCTGTACACCATGCATTTGCGGATTAACTGAAATTTTATCTAATGCATGAGAAATAAGATGCTCTGAGCCGCTTATAGGTGCACTATTTCCACTAATATCTGTTGAAATTCCACCGATTGTCATGGAACTTATTAATTCTTTTAAAAAAATCGGGTTTTTAATATCGTTCATAGGTGTTCGAATAAAGCTATTCACTGCTTTTTTGCTTAACATGGCAGCAAATGCGTTTACTTGTCCTACTCCATGTCTTTCTTCAAAGTCCCAGTCGTATAATGCAGTAATATTAGACATCAAGTCCCCAATTCCAGCAAGGATCAGCTGATTGGGAGCTGTTTGTACAATATCTAGATCGACTACAATTCCATAGGGGATTTTTGCTGGAACTGTTGTTTTCTTTTGATTGATTTGTATCGAGCAGTTACTACTAGCAAACCCATCATTTGAGGCAGAAGTAGGAATGCTAATGAACGGGAGCTTTCTTGAAAAAGCAATGTATTTGCCATAATCAATAATCGCTCCTCCACCCATTGCTAAAACAGCATCATAGTTTTTAATACAAAACGCCTCATCAATAAGGGTATGAATATCCATTTTTAAAGGTAAAGCTTTCGTATCAATGTTTAAAGAAGAAAAAGTACCCTGAATCGCTTTTGCATAATTTTCATAAGTAAAATCATCAAAATAAATGATTGTATTATGAAAATTATACTTCTTTAAAAGAGACTCTAAATGATGAATAACTCCCTCATTGATTTCTAAAATAGCAGGAATTGAAAAGCTTGTACCTTGGATCGTCATTTAGAAATCAGTCCTTTTTTAACTAAATATTCTTCAATCTCTGTAAATTGTTCAACAGGAATAAAAGGAACCCCTTTTTCTTTCAGCATATCTGGTAAGGCATCCTTCGCAAATGTTAAATCTGCATATACGGCTGGATGTGAATCAGGCTCACTATCACCAGCGAAATAAACCAATTCATATTCTTTTTTTAATTTTTGAATAACGGTTGCTTTATCGATCCCATATCGTTCTGAATATTTCCAGTCATTCGCATTAATATTCAAATGAATATTTTTTTCATGAAAATAACCTTCATTAGAAAAAACAGTCACATTTTCAATGTCATACTTATCAAGGATATGGCGAATATAATAGTCTGTACCTGCACTTAGAATATAAAAGTCGCCGCCATTTTGTTGTACATGTTTGATAAATTCTGGAATATATTCATCAATTGGAATAGAATGAACATCTTTAATAATTTGCTCTTCTTCTTGATGTATCGCTTTAAATACAGTCGCAAGAAAATCAATATCTTTAATATTTCCAGCTTTCCAATCCTTAAAAAGCTCTTTCCCATCTGGAAAGTACTGATCAATAACCATCCAATAAAAATCTTTTTTAGATATTGTTCCATCAAAATCTGATACAAAAGCCCATTTTTTCATTCTTGTTTCTCCTTCCACAACTGTTGATCCCAATTTGATCAATATTAAGATTGAATAGAGAGTGAAATCCCCTCTATTTCATCTAAAAAAATTATACGACAAAGAATGGCCTTTTTCGATGTCCTCTGTGTCAATATAGTGACACTTTTTTCGTATTGTTATACAATAGATTATAGGTATCTTCATAAACCCATTAATCCTCATCCCTTATATCTTTATCCTCTGGGATCGGTTCATTAAGTATTTCTTCAGCTAGTTCTTTATATTTTTCCATTTGTTTCAAATGAGTTTGAAACTGCTCTTTATTAATTAAAAAAACTTCTCCATCAAATACGGCACGAATTTTTTTCTGCTGGATTAGACTTTCTATATATGATTCTTCTAGAGATAAATATTCTGCTGTTTCTTTTATGGTTAAATACATGGTTATCATTCCTCTTTTACTTTTTTATATATATTAATCTAAAATCTCATTCAACGAAACAAAACAATCTATTCGACAAAAAAACGTTCCTTTTGTAACTACTTGTCTTATTTTTTCACCTGTAAAAAAGAGGAATACATACGATGTTGAACGTATATTATTCATTAAGGAGATGATCAAATGAGTGAAAATAAGGTTTTAGAATTATGCTGTACCAATCCAAATTGTAAAAAATGGTTTCGTTCGCCATTTTTTCACGGATATTTAAACACATTTGATGTAAACGCTTTAAAAGGGTTGAAAGCCCAATGCCCAGTATGTGGGAGAATGGTGACAGGAACACCCAAAAATGTTCGTATTCGTACGATATACGATGATCATAGAATGAATAAAACTTCATAAGTGAACTCTGTTTCAGTAAGATTAAAATATCCCGCCTCTTTAACTTAAAATAATAAAGAGGACAGAAGCAAGTTTAATTACTTGTTCTCTGTCCTTTTTTTGCTGGTCTTGTAAGGTTAAAGTTTTCGAGTAGATAATCTAAACTTCGTATAAATTCTCCCCTATGTGAATATCCTTGTTCTATATCCTATTCCTCCAAGCATATGATGATAGTATTAATTACTAGATTGATAGGAGGAATGGTCGTGTCATTCGTATTGAGGGCAGCAAAGGATTGTTTTATCTTCCTCTTATTTTGCCTTTTTCTTTTTCTCTTTCTTTTTTCTGAAAGAGTCACGAACAATTCTATTATTAGCAACGTCCCCCCTCTATTCCTTAATGTGCACACGATCTTTTTAAGTATTCTATTAGAGGCAATTCCATTTATATTATTAGGGGTTTTTGTATCAGCTATCATTCAAACCTTTGTTTCTGAAAAAATGATTCAAAAACTAATACCGAAAAATGCTTATTTAGCGTTAATCCCAGCTGGATTGTTAGGCATCATCTTTCCTATCTGTGAATGTGCCATTATTCCTGTTGCCAGAAGGTTAATTAAAAAAGGAATGCCTGCTCATGTAGGGATCGTTTTTATGTTAAGTGCCCCTATTATAAATCCTGTTGTCTATGCTTCTACTTTTTTTGCTTTTAGAAACTTACCAAATATAGCCAACTCTAGAATGATTATCGGATTTATTTGTTCAATTATAATTGGCATGATTGTATATCGTAATCATAATGGACAAACCGTCATAAAAGAAAATAAGTTGTACCCTCCTCATAATCAACATCATGAACATGTTCCTCAAAATAGACTTTTGGAAATTTTGAATCATGCTAGTGATGAATTGTTTGATACAGGGAAATTTCTTATTATCGGTGCTTTCATGGCTAGTTTATTTCAAGCATTGTTAGATCGTAATCTTTTAGTATCGATTGGATCTAATCCTATTTTTGCACCAGGGATCATGATGGGGTTTGCTTACGTTCTTTCTATTTGCTCTGAGGCAGATGCTTTTGTGGCATCCTCTTTTGGATCAAATTTTACAGAAGCAAGTTTGCTTGCTTTTCTCGTTTTTGGTCCAATGTTGGACGTAAAGAATACGATGATGTTATTTGCTTATTTTAAAAAGAGATTTGTATGTTTCCTAATCGCTTTAACGATTGTTGTCGTCTATGTAGTTATATGTCTATATCAGCTTTTTTAATGGAGGAAGGGATTATGAAAAGAAATGAGGAAATTTCTCATCATCATATAGTAAGAGGAATCATTCTTGCAGGCTTTACATTGCTGCTCTTTAAATTACTTTTGACGTATCAAATTATATTCTTTATCGCACCAAAAATGATTCCCTTTATTTATTTTTCATTTATCGTTTTATTTAGTTTAAGTGTTTTACTCATTTTAAGAGGTACTTCGAAGAAAAATGGTTCTACATGCTTGTGTCAGGGGGAACATGCCATTTCAAAATCATTTACTAAAAATATGTTTATTTATAGTTTATTTATAATTCCAATTATTTCAGGTTTTTTATTTTCGAATAACGTGTTGGGTAGCACTGTTGCCATGAAAAGGCAAATCAACTACGGTTCTCAAGTGAGTATAGCAGTTTCCCAACAAAAAGTTGCAGAAAAAAATCCAACAAGTTATAAGGACTCCATTAATAATCAGGCTTCCTCTTTTGATTTACCTGAACCTTTAACAAAGGAAGAATATAGTTCCTTAGAAAAGAAGATTTTGAAAACGAATCATATTAAATTTTCAGATTCAATGTATGTACCATTGATGAATTTGATTGGAGAAAATCTTTCACAGGTTGTAGGTAAAACGATTACGATAACTGGATTTGTTTATAAAGAACCTGCACTTCCGCAGGATCAATTCGTAATCGCACGATTCGGAGTTGTTTGTTGTATCGCAGACGCAACCGTTTATGGCATGATAACAAAAGGAAATGATATTAAACTATTAAATGATGAATGGATTCAAGTAACTGGAACGATTGAAAAAACAACAATGGAGGGAGCTGATGTCCCGATGATCGAAAGTCAAAACATAACAAAAATTAAAGAACCTAGTAATCCTTATGTTTATGATGCTGGGTTGAAAATAGATTAATTTAAGTATTTTTCAGTATGAGAAGAAATCTAATTTTAAGTCATTGAAAAGAGCCAATTTTCTATATACCCATAAACATTGGCTCTGACACTAGTTAATTATTTTGGTGTAGCACGAAAACAAGTGAAAATTTAATGAACAAAAATTTATAATAGATAAAATTCACTAAACAGTGGTAAGCACTTGATGAATGGAAGACCATGAGCGTTTTGCGAAGCAAATGGGAATATCTTGTTCTTTTGCTCTTTGTTTTATCACATTTGATAAATTATGATTAATATAATCTGTAAGGATGAGAATAAAATCGATATGCTCAGGAATTTTACGTTTAACCATTTGCACCTTACGCCCATTTAAATGAAGCACCTCTTTATAACCTATTTCTCCTAATTTTTTTGGGATATTTCCTAAATGGTCAGCTCCAATAATTAATAGCGAACGCATGACATGTTCCTCCGTTTCTATGTATTCATATCTATCAAGACCATCAATCTCGCCACAGCAAGGACATATTTCAAAACAAATTGTACCTTCTTCGATATAACCACAATAATGACATTTCATGACATATATTGAGCTATAGTTAATAAAAGTAATGATTTATCTCTCACCTCTATTGATAATGATTATCACTTTCTTTTATTTTAATTGAAAATGATTATCAAAATCAACTGTTTTTTATTTTTCTCCATCATTTTAATTCGTAAATAAAAAATCCAAGCTATCTTAGAGAGTAAACTAGCTTGGATTCGTACGTATTATTTACTTACTTCCTTGTAGTTGACTTAGAGTCATGATCAATAGCATATTTTATAGGTCATTTTTTGTCTAATAAGGATAATAAGGGTAATAAGGATAATATGGTGGAT
This sequence comes from Bacillus sp. 03113, assembly GCF_006546985.1. Classification (GTDB taxonomy): domain Bacteria; phylum Bacillota; class Bacilli; order Bacillales; family Cytobacillaceae; genus VATK01. The sequence goes on along the minus strand of NZ_VATK01000008.1, from coordinate 26,869 downwards.
ACGGATAAGGCGGATAAGGATAATATGGGTAACCGTATCCAAATGCTCCCCCTAATACACTTCCGAGTAGCAGCCCTCCGAGAAATGGTGCTCCAAAAAAAGGTCTCCCAAAACCAAAACCAAAGGGCCTCCCGAATCCAAACGGTCTTCCGAATCCGCCAAAACCAATTGGCCGACGATAAAAGTCTGCTTCGTGATACTGTTGTGGATGTTCATTCCGATTTTCTTTATACAACACCCTAATTCCCTCCCATTTTAAGATCATATTATGAATATGCCTAATATAATCAAAGTTCTTGGGTGTTTATCATAAAAATGAAGAAAATCTTTACTAATCCAAAAACATTCGGTTACTGATCATTTATCAATGTGAAAATGGTAATTGACTTATCATTAAAAATAGATCTTTTCTTTTTCAGAATGGTCTAATGGTTGAACGCCTAATTCTAAACTGTCTTTAAGTTGTATCATTACTTTCGCACCAACTGAATACCGATTTGCTAGGGACCCGTTTACATGGATACGTTCGTTCCCTACTGTGACTGTATAATTCATTTCTTTTCCTTGAAAAAGCGCGTTATGCACGACTCCTGGGATTCCTCTTCCACTCTTTTCAATTGTAAGTTGTTCAGGGCGAATGGGACATGTTTGCAATGATCGAAAGCTTTCAGACACATTTGGAAGAAACCATTCGATGCTGCGATTTCCATATGGATGAAAAACGTGTTGTTTCCATTTTCCTTGGATAACATTCGCTCTACCAACAAAAGAGGCTACAAAGGGTGTTTCAGGCCTCATATATACCTGTTCAGGAGACCCTATTTGCTCAATTTTCCCATCTTTCATGACAACAATTTTGTCAGCCATTGCAAGTGCTTCAGATTGATCGTGTGTTACATAAACGATTGCAGTATTTGCTTTTTGATGGATCGTTTGAATTTCGTTGCGCAGCTCTGATCTTAATTCTGCATCCAAACTGCTTAAAGGTTCATCCATTAACAATAACGTTGGTTTAGGTGCTAACGCTCTGGCAATGGCAACACGCTGCTTTTGTCCTCCAGACAATTCATTCGGCATTCTCTCACCTAATGAATGTAAACCAACGAGTGAAAGCAGTTCGTCCACACGCTGATCAGCCATTTTTTGTAGTGATTTTTCTACAAAACGGTGATGCTTTAATGGAAAATAAATTTGATCTTTGACATTTAGATGTGGCCAAAGAGCATATGACTGGAAGACCATTCCAATATTCCTCTTTTCTGGCGGCAGAGCTTTCCTCTTATTTGCAACAGGTGCACCATTCATACAAATTTCCCCTTCTGAAGGTTTTTCAAAGCCAGCTATTAATCGCAACAAGGTCGTTTTTCCACATCCAGAAGGTCCTAAAATCGCGACAAATTCTCCATCATTAATCGTCAGATCAACAGAAGAAAGTGCCGTTGTTTGAGCAAATTTTTTATCGATCTTTTTCAGCTCTGTGCTCATATACTTTTCACCTTCCTCATCCACCATTTTTGCAGCAAATATACACATGAACTTACAGCTAGCATCATCAAGATAATGCAAACGGAAAATGCGGTTGAATATGTCGTGTATCCTGCTTGTTCAAAGTTAAAAATGATCAATCCAATCGTTTCTGTACCACTTGACCAAAGCAAAGAAGAAACGGTTAGTTCAGTTAATGTCGTAATAAGCACAAGACATGCCCCACTTAAAACACCTGTTAGTAATAGCGGGAACATAATAACTCTCCATTTTGCAAACCCACTCGCACCTGAAACATGGGCTGCTTCTTCCATATCAATAGACACCTGTGACATAGCCGTCATACTGCCTCGTACTTGAAGCATCATAAAGCGAGTAATATAAGCAATTAGTAAAATCCAAATAGTACCGTATATTCCCGGATTCCAGCCAGGAATAGGCTGCATCCAAGCGAAAATGATCGATAGTGCTAAAACCATACCAGGGAGAGCAAATGGAATCCCAATCAATATTTCAACTATTTTCGTTAGAGAATTATTTTTTCGAACTCGATAATAAGCTATGATCGTACCTGCAATTACACAGACTACCATTGTAATGATTGAAAGCTTGACGCTATTGAAAATAGCTCCTTTTACCTTGTCATATTCAAATAAGACATATTGATAGTGTTTAAGAGTTAGATTTTCAAATGTAAATGGCAGTCCATAAGCTTTAATCATAGAGGAACCAACCATTGACAGAATAGGTACGATGCTTATACAAATGACGAATAACCAAATGAACACTTCAAATAACAAACGATATGGACCAAATGAAAAGCGTGACTTCTGATCAGATATGGTCGTTTCATGCTGCTTTGATTTACGCATGAATAACCATTGGATAAATATCCCTAGTAAAGCAAAGATCCCTAAAAGAATAGATAAAGCAGAAGCATATGCAAAGGAATTTGGACCAAAACTGACAATTTCTTGATAAATAGCTGTACTAAGGACCGTAATGTTTGCTGGGATTCCAAGAAATGCGGGGATTCCAAAATTATCTAAGCTTGATAAAAAAGCAAGTAAACCGCCACTAATGATTCCTGGGAATGAAAGCGGCAGAGTAACAGTACTAAATATTTTCCATCTTCCACCGCCTGATGAGCGTACCGCCCATTCTAACTCTCTAGGTATCCTTCGAAGCACATTGGTAGTTAGTATAAAAACAAGTGGATAATGGGAGATTCCAAGTACGAAGATCATTCCTCCTAAGCTATACATATTGATAGACTCAATGGACCCTGGAATGAAGGATAATAGCTTCATGAAAAAGCTATTTTTTTGGACTAATTGTGTCCAAGATAGCGTAACAATGTAGGATGGAATCACAAACGGGATAAGAATCAGCAGCTGCAGCCCTTTTTTTAGACGAATATCACTATACGCAATAATCCAAGCCATTATGATCCCTAAAAATAGTGAAAGTAAGGTAGATCCACCGACGATATAAAATGTATTTTTTAACATGACCCATGTTGATTTTTCTGTTAATAGTTTTTCATAATTGGAGAGCGAAAAACCTTTTTCATTTGAAAAGCTCATTAACAATAAACGAATAATTGGGATTACAAAGAAGATACTCAAAAGTGCAAAAGATAAGCCAAAAATCAAATGCTTTCCTTTTACCCATTTTGTAAAAAGAGAGGAAGACGAATGGCTTTGTCTTCCCGCATACTGTTCTTCCATATGAATGGTCCTCTTTTCTATCTAGTTCCAGCGCCCAGCGACTAATGTACATCGCTCTACTTCTTACGATAAGTCTTCTTTTATCTTATTTAGAGCGCCTCAGTCCATACGTCGCTAAACAGGCGCTTTTCTTATTGTCTAGTTCTAGCGCCTAGCCCTTGTGAAAAATAACCACATGTCTCTAAAAGTAAAAAACACTTTTTGAGCCATTAGAACATTTTTCTTCAAGGCTGTTCAAGGCGCAGCGCTTTTCTTATTCACCTAAAAGTTCTTTAAAGCGCATTTTATCATCCTCACGGGTTTTTAGTAATTCATCGATCGGAGATGATAATACATTTAATTCATCTATGGTTTTTAATCCTTCAGGGGCATCCATCCCTTTACGAATTGGGGTATAGCCGAGTTTGTTTGCCAAAGCTTGACCCTCTTCAGATAATACGAAATCGACAAATGCTTTAGACGCTGCTTCATTTTTTGTATTTTTCATGATACCAATTGGCTCTGTAATGACAGGTACTCCTTCTTTTGGATAAACAAGATCAATTGGAGATCCTTCTTTTTTTGAGCGTGCTACAATAAAATCAACGACCATGCCAAATTCTTTTTCTCCGCTAGCTACTGCCTTTAAAGCTGCACCATTTCCTTGAACAACGGTAATGTTATTGTCGCGTAGTTTTTGATAAAAATCCCAACCAAAATCAGATTGCCTGCTTATCACTCCAACATTATAAGCTGCAGCGCCTGAATAAAGCGGGCTAGGCATAATTGATTTATCTTTCGAACTTGCTTCTGTTAAAGTATTCCATGAGCTTGGAAGTTCCTTTACCTTCTCTGTATTGACAGCTAAAACCGTTGCCATGACTTTCGTACCTGTATACATATGTTCATTATCGACAAATTCTGATGGAATTTCTGATAATTCTTTTGATTCGTATGGCATTAACAAATCTTGCTCCTTTAAGTTCTCAAAGGTGACGCTGTCTGCCACTAACAGGACATCAGCTTGTATACTTCCAGCTTGTTTTTCTGCTAATAATTTGCCAATCACTTCTTCTGTTCCGGATCGAAAAACCTTTACTTCTACATCGGGATACTTTGCGTTAAATCCATTGACGAGTTCTGTTACATCTGTATCTGGTTGAGAGGTGTAAAATTGGATCGTTCCTGAAATGTTCGCTTCAGTCTCTTTGGTCTCTTTTTCATCTTCTGTGGAAGCAGGTTCACTTGCTTTACCACAAGCACTAATCATCAGTATCAACATAAGTAGGATACTCATCCATAAAGATCTTTTCATAAAGATATCTCCTCCTTGGCATTCCCATGTAATGTATGTTTAAACCAGCTCTCCACTTTTTTCATGTACTTTCTTTGACTCATTTTTCCTTCTAAAGGAGTAATTGTCACATATCCTTCTCTTAAAAACGCATAATCCCCATCTTCATTTACATTCCCAAGCTGCATAAGATGGTCCTTTAGCCAATAATAAACTTGTCCATTTGGATCATTTATTCCAACATGCTTATAACGACACACATTTAAATCAAGTGGTGTAACTTTAACCCCTTTACATAATTCCTTTGTTAAATAAGGTAGATTCATATTTAGAAATACACCCTTTGGAATTTTATTGGAAAGGATGGGCTCTAAAATACTAAATAATAATCTCTTTGGTATGGAATAATCAAGATTGTTCCCTTCATAACGATCAAGAGACACAGCTATTGAGGCAATTCCTAATAATGAAGCCTCCACTGCTGCAGAAATCGTTCCAGAATAATAAATATCACGACCAAGGTTTGCACCTAAATTAATCCCAGATATAACAAAGTCTATTTTCTTTTTTACTAAAACTTCGTTTCCCAGTTTTACACAATCAACGGGTGTCCCGCTAATCGCCCATGCCGTAACATTGCTGCCGAATGATGAGATCGGTGTTGCCTTTAGGGGTTTTCTTAATGTGATAGAATGGCTAATAGCACTGCGCTCTTGATCAGGACAAACCACATACACTTCACCGAAATGCTGTAAAACTTCAACAAGAGCTGTAAGCCCTGGAGCGAAAATCCCATCATCATTTGTCACTAAAAACCTCATCTGATCATCACCTTTTCTTCATCTAAAAAGCAATTGCGCAAATAAGTGACATGCTTTTCTAGTGTTTGGTTTTGACCATTCGGATCATATCCCTCTAACACAATTGGTAAATCATGATGTACAATTTCATTTAATATCGGTATTAATTGAATTTGTCCTTCACCAAGTGGGACATGATAGGAATCTGGTCTTGAATCACTTAAATGAATTTTATTGATTCTTTCTAGCTTTTTGAAATACAACAATGGATCAGCATGAATGGGAATATGTGCAACATCAAAGGTCGTCATAATCGTGTCTGTTCGGTTTTCAACTAATTCATTCATGACATCAGGAATCGTTACAAACTCTTTATTGACCGATTCCATAAGCTCGATGGAAAGAGTCACCCCATAAAGCTGGGCGAATTCCTCTAAGTGATCAATGGCTTCTTGTAAGCATTGCATATGCCAATTGGTCCATGCTGGTGTCAACGTTCTTTTCCCAGGATGGATGGTTACATTTAAGGCTGGAAGCGAAGAGGCCATAGCGATAGATCGTTCAATTTCATGGATGGACTGGCGCCTTATGCCTTTATTCAATGAACAAAGATTTAAATCCCAGCTTGCTGCATGCAAACTTAATTTTAGTCCATATTGTTTAATTAACTTCTCTATCTCATCGATTGAAAAATGTTGGTGCCAAGCTTGCTCAGCCCAAAGCTCAATTCCTTGTAGTCCCATTTTTGCAACCTGCTGACACATTTCCTCAAATGTCTTACCCCATAATAATGTAGAAGAAGCATATAATCTCAAATCGTTTCCTCCACCTTCACAATTTGTCTTAAAGTAGGATGTACTCTATTTGATTCAAACTTCACAGATCCTATTGGATATGGATTCTTTGAGTTCTGTCCATGGAAATCGCTGCCAACACTTACTAGCAATTGATGGTTGGAAGCTTCATTAAGCCAATAGTTCGTTGTTTGTTCATCGTGTTGTGAATAATAAGCTTCTATTCCATCAATGCCTTCTTTTATTATTACGTCAAGTGACCTTTAAACGGATAAATGCCAGGATGGGCGATGAAGGCCTTCCCTCCACATTGATGAATTAAGCGAATCGCGTCTAAAGAGGAAAAAGGGGACCGCTCTACGAAAGCCGCTTGCCCTTTTACAAGCAGTGTATTGAAAGCTTTCTTTGAGCTTATAAAATATCCATGTGCAACGAGTTCATCGGCGATATGTGTTCGTACAATGACACCGCCCGCTGCTCGTTTGAAGCAATTTTCCCATTCTACCTCGTACCCTAATTCTTGAAGCTTTAAGACGATCTGTTTACTCCATCTCACCCTTTCCTGTTTACGCCACGAAATATATTGAAGCAGCTTTGGATGATCAGGATGAAAAGCAAACCCTAAAATGTGGAGCTCACCATTTGGACCATTCGTATTGAGTTCAATTCCTGGAATAAGCGTGATGTTCATTTTATTTGCTTCGCTTTTTGCTTCCTGAAAAGCTGTAATGTCATCATGATCGGTAATCGACATGATGGAGACTCCATTTTGGCTCGCCATATGTAGGATTTCTTTCGGGGTCAATTCACCATCAGAACAGGTAGTGTGCATATGTAGATCGATTTTCATTTTTTCTCCACCTCCTTACCCTTTGATCCTACCTTTATTTTATAAAGACCGTGTTAAGGGTGTAATGAATATTCTTTGATCTTGTGTAAAAAAGAACAAGTTTAACATTGTTTTTACAGTCGTGGAAAAAGAATGAAAAAACACGTATTTAGCGGATTTCTTAGCTAAAATACGTGTTTTTTACGTAAAGATTGTGTGAATAATTTACAGAATCTTTACAATATTAGAAGTTTCTATTGTTCATTCTCAGACACTCTTTTAATTGAAGCTTTTGGTTTTTTCCATTTGAATACTTTATTCAACACATTAAATACCTGCTTCGATTCCTTTGTCAAAAGTGGACCAAGAATTGCTAATATAAGGACATAAAGTGCAGAAAATGGCTGAAGAATCGTTGACAAACCTCCCGCAATACCTAAGTTGGCCATAATAATGGAGAATTCTCCACGAGACACAATGGTTAATCCAATATTAGACGATGCTTTATGGGATAATCCAGCTCGTCTGCCAGCAATCATTCCTGCAACAAAATTTCCGATAATCGTTAATATCACCGCTCCTAGAGCAAGCCATGCTGCATCGCCTAATGATAATGGATCAATGCTTAATCCAAAGCTAAAAAAGAAAATAGCTCCAAAAAAATCTCGAAAAGGAACGACTAGATGCTCAATACGTTCTCCATGCTCTGTTTCAGAAAATACAAGTCCTAATAATAAAGCTCCGATTGCTTCTGCAACATGAATTGTCTCTGAAAATCCAGCTACAAAAAATAAAGTAGCAAAAACAACGATGATAAAAACTTCATTTGAGGTTATATTTAGAAGCTTATTTAATAGTGGTGAGGCTTTTCTGGCAACGATAAAAAATAAGAGCATATAGCCTAATGCTATGAGTACAGAAAGAAGTGTACTGACAAGTGAAGTTGAATCACCAAGAATTAAGCCAGAAATGACAGATAAATAAACAGCTAAGAAAATGTCCTCAAACATGATAATTCCTAAAATTAATTCCGTTTCACTATTCCCGGTTCTTCGCAAATCAACAAGCACCTTTGCAACAATGGCACTAGAAGAAATGGTGATAATTCCAGCAACAATTAATATTTCATAAAAGGAAAATCCAGTAATTAAACCATATAATAATCCTAAACTGAAATTATTAGATATATAAATGGAGCCGCCAATGACAATGGATTTCCCTGATTTTATTAATTTTCCAATCGAAAATTCCAAGCCTAAATAAAATAGAAGAAATAACACACCAATTCGACCAAGGAATTCGATTATTTCAGCGCTTTCAATAAATTTTAAATTAATAATCCCAATGTGTGGAGCATGAGGGCCTACCAGCATTCCCACAATAATCAGAAAAGGGATGATTGAAAAATTTAATCGATTTGCAATAAGGGCAGCAAGTGCCACCAATAGGAGAGCTGTACCTACTTCAAAAACAAGGTGGTCCATTAAACATTACCCTCCCTTCTTGCACAACATATTTTGAATCCCGTTCTTAAGATCTTTTCTCTCGCCTGAAATGACAAGTGTATCTCCCGCTTCAATGACCGTTTCAGGTCCAGGGTTCAACATTTTTGTATGATCTTTTTTTATAATCGCGATAATATTAATTCCGAATTTATTACGAATATCAATTTCGCCAATCGTCTTATTTACCGCAGGAGCATGAGGTTCTACTTTAAACCATTCAATCAATAGTTCATCAAATGCCATCTCGATGGTTTCTACCGCCTTTGGTTTATACACCATTCCTCCAAGTATGGCAGCAATTTTTCTTGCTTCAGAATCATTCAACGTAACATTGGAAATGCTCTCTTCTAAATCATCATCATCATAATGATAAATCTCTCTTCTGCCATCGTGATGGATCACAATTACGACCTTATCCTCGTTGCTTGTCATAATTTCAAATTTCCGGCCAATTCCAGGAAGTTCACTTTCTCGAATATTCATTCATTCCTTCTCCTTTTCATTTTTTTTAAGGTTGTAAGACCGTATGATCGAATTCTCACATTATTTATCCTCAAGCTCATGATTTTTTACTTTTTTAATCATTTCTTTAAAGGTTTCATTGCTGACAATATCCTGAATATCATGCAGTGCTTGAAGGGTAGCTTTTGTCATGATTACAAAACCGTCTTCTTCAACAAAGGCTACTTGGTCCCCCTCTTCAATTTGGAGTAGGTTCCTTATTTTTTTTGGGATTGTTATTTGCCCTTTAGAAGTTAATTTTGAGAATTCCATCTTTATCGCCTCTCATTTTTACTTTCCTTAATTTCCTTACATTCCTTACTTTTATTATATATAATTGAGTAAAGTTAATGCAAGCGGTTTACTCGATTGATCCACAAAAAAAAGTGTCCCAAAAGTGCTTAAACTCCTCAAGAATATATTGTTCATAGTGAGATGATTCAATCACTACATACTCCATATTCACTTTGAGGTGCCTCTGATTTTTGGGTCACTCTCTTATTAAAATCATTACTATAAATAAAGGATGATGCTTTTCTTATTTTGTTTCAATTGCTTCTTTTTCAGAAAGAAGCTTTTGAATGCTGACTAATTGAATACATAAGCATAATACATCTATCGCCGTTTTCATTTCTTCTAAAGAAGGGAAAGTCGGCGCAATGCGAATATTTCGGTCTCTTGGATCCTTTCCATATGGGAAGGTTGCTCCAGCATTGGTTAACGTAACACCAGCCTCTGCTGCCAATTTGACAACTGCTTTAGCACAACCATCTAATGTATTTAAACTAATAAAATACCCGCCGTTTGGTTTATGCCATGCTGCTAAATTTTTTCCGCCTAATTCAGATTCTAATCCATTTAAAACGACATCAAATTTAGGTTTAATAATTTCCGCTTGCTTTTTCATGTGTTCATGTAGATTTTCAATATTCTTAAAGAATTTCACATGGCGAAGCTGATTTATTTTATCAGGTCCAATTGTTTGAAAGTTTAATTGCTTTTTGATGAATTGAATATTCGCTTCGCTAGCTCCCATCATCGCAACCCCTGCACCAGGGAACGTTACCTTAGATGTTGAGGCGAAAAGAAAAACTCGATCCGGATTACCAGCTTCTTTACATGCCTCGAGAATATCCTTTAACACATCATGATTTTCTGTTAGATGGTGTACCGCGTAGGCGTTATCCCAAAAAATTCGAAAATCGTTCGCTTTCGTTTCCATCTGTGCCAACCGATCAACGACTTCGTCTGAATACGTAATTCCATCTGGATTGCTGTATTTTGGAACACACCAAATCCCTTTGATCGAATCATCTTCTTTTACAAGCGTTTCCACTTGATTCATGTCTGGGCCATTATCGTGCATATCTATTGTAATCATTTCAATATTAAACAGATCACAGATCGCAAAATGGCGATCATAGCCTGGGCTAGGACATAGAAACTTAACTTTTGGAAGCTTGCTCCAAGGAAGGTCGCTGCCGTAGACACCATGTGTCATTGCACGAGCAATCGTATCATACATCATATTTAAACTTGAGTTGCCGCCTATAATGATTTCCTCAGTACTTACCTCTAGTATTTTGGAGAATAATTCTTTAGCCTCTGTAAGTCCATCTAGTCCGCCGTAATTTCGCGTATCGACTCCACCTTGAGCAATTAATTCTTCTTTTGTTGTAAGTAAATTCATCATGCCTAACGAAAGATCTAGCTGCTCAGGCCCCGGCTTTCCTCTTGCCATGTTTAAGCTTAGTTTTAGACTTTTATAATGGTCATATTTTTCTTTTAAAGTTGCATAATTGTCATTTAATTCTTGAACATTTAATCCTTGAAAATCACTCATAACTAAATGTCTCCCTTTATTCAATATTTTCTTTCTGTAAATCAATCATTTATCTTCTAATATCAAGTTATTAACAAATAATTATGATTACTAAAAGAGTATAAGATCTTCAGCTCGTGAAGCTAGTCTTATTATGCCATATTTAGATAGTGATTTCCTAGGTTCTTTTGTCTAAATATCCATCTTTTTTGGGATTGGAAACAGAATGAACTATAAAATGAAATTTAACTTTACTTTCGTATTTAGGAAAAACCTTAATAAATTTTTAAAAAAATACTGTTAAACTCATAGTTGCGAAACATTTCCATATACATTTTTATAAAAATGGATAGAATGGGTAATAAGCTTGGAGGTGATTAAGTGAAGAGATTTCTTTTGCTTATAGTGATTATCGGTAGTTTGTGGGCTATATTTGGAAGTCATGTAAATCAAGCAGACTATGGCCAAACATGGGACAAAGCAACAAGTGAAATAAAAAATATTAAAGAAAACGAAGAGCTTCAAGGAGCCTGGGATTCTTTTAATACGAAATTACAATTCCTTTTAGGTGAATTAAATAACACGATTGAACAGCTTCCTAAAGAAAATAATGGGAAATCTGATGCTGTAGAAAAACCTCAGTTAAAAGAGCCTGAAAACCAAGTATTTTCTGTTCATAATTTAGAGTTTGGCAATACAAAAGACGAGGTAGAAAGACTAGTTGGAGCACCTAAGCGTTCATCAGAGAACGAGTATGGAGTTAAATGGTACGCGTATCACGAAAATTATCAAAATTATATGATGGTTGCCTATAATGCACAAAACAAGGTTGCAGGCTTTTATACAAATCAAGATTTACTAGCTTCTAAAAATGGGATAAAGCTTGGAAGTTCAAAAGATGATGTTCTAGTTAAGCTTGGTCAGCCCTTAACTCAAATTCAAAAAGGCTTTGTTTTCTATCAGTTTGATAAAAATAGAGATTACGACGTATTTTTGATCGACAACACATATGTAACTATTTTTTATGATAAGCATAAAAACAATACTGTGACAGCCATTCAATTGATCAGCAAAGAACTTGAACAAAATAAGAAATCCTTTTATACAACTGGTAGTGAGAAGCTAAAAGAAGGCTTTGAATTTCAACTTTTTGACCTTACAAACGCATCAAGGGTTAATCACGGTCTTCGCGTGTTAACCTGGGATGACCATGTAAAAGAAACTGCACGAAAGCATAGCAATGATATGGCCGAAAACCATTACTTTAATCATACGAATTTAAAAGGACAATCCCCTTTTGATCGGATGCAGGAGGATCAAGTCGTATTTAAGATGGCTGGGGAAAATCTTGCGTATGGGCAGTTTAGCAGTATTTTTGCTCATGAAGGACTTATGAACTCGCTAGGTCATAGGGAAAATATATTACAAAAGGGCTACAAATATTTAGGAGTTGGCGTCACCTTTAACTCTCAATCGCAGCCGTATTATACTGAAAATTATTATGCTGATTAGACCAAACTATAAAAGGCAATGGGAAATCCGAAAAATGGAATCTCCATTGCCTTCTTTTAAGATTTGAAGGTAAACGGGGTGTTATATTCTTTCCCCCATCCATCTGTAAAATCTCCAAACACTAATCATAAATAGAAGATAACCATAAAAGGAATACATATGATTCCATCCTTCAGAATGATGAAAGAATCCATAATATTCAGATTGTTCCTCTATCAAGGTAAACAAATAGCTCATCAGAACAATAAATAGAAAACGTTTAAAAAATGTCAAATTTTTTATAAGCATAATAAACATATGAGTATAAATCGGAAGAACTCCCAGTGTAAACACAATGTTTATGGTAAATATATCCTCTAAAGGCCTGTTTGGAAAAAAATAGAGGTTTCTCCCAACAAAATAAAGATCTAAATACGTTCCTATTAATGAAGCAAATAATAAAGTTGAAAGTGTAGCTTTATGAAAGAAAAATGGTTTTTTTGGCAATGATCGCGAGTTCGATTTTTTCAATTGTTTCGCAATACTCATCATGAATCTCATCCTTTATTTGTTCATCTAGTATTGATAAATACTTTAACACTCTCCAATTTTCATACCAATCCCCTGCTTCAGCGATTGGTTGATCCGTATTTTTCCATGCGAATTCAAGCTTTGGACTATAGATTCGACATGCACTTGGCCTCAGCTGGCACTTTTTTAATCGACGTTTATAAAGAATGCCTGGAACATCTTCTCTAACATCATTAAATAAGTGAGAATAATAGTCCTTTCTTGAACCTGTGTGAGGGTGATTCATAGCCCAATTTTCCACTTTCGTTAGTAAGTCTTTTTGTAAAAATAGCAACGAATACAATCGCTTTCCGAGCATGATTCGTTCATGTAATGATCCAAAGTGATGGAGAGTTTGACCAATAAGCTTTGTTTTGTGGCGATCAAGATAGGGAAAGATAATGTGATTCATGGAAAGCAGCTCATGCAGCTTAAACTCGATTGTATTAAAAACACTATCTTTATAAAGTCTGTTTTGGATGACCCTTTTCTCTAAATAGCTTTGTTCATTGATAACAAGCGCAACGGTTAACATATGGGAGTCACCATATCGCCAAAAATAGTTCCATATTGCTTTCATAAATACAGAAATATTAAAAAAGTCAAGGAGATGAAATAGGTTTTTGCTTTTTTTTAAGCTTTCTTCATAAATTAAGAATTGTGGAAAGGCATCTTGAAAAATAAGCCAGTTTCCTCTTTCCAAAAAAGAAAAAAATGCTTGTCTTGCTTTTTCATTTAATAATCTTGCAATCAAATCTCCTTTTAAATCTGTCATGTTCCATCCCCCATTCCTCGAAACCATATGACCTAGAAAAGCCCAATGAATTTCCGGATGAAGGCGATAAAATTCATAATAAGCGTTCGTTCGAGTCACGTTATTTTTATTAAACTCGTTTGTTTTGTTTTTTATTTTTTCCACCATTGCTTTTTCTTTCTTGGATAATTCGTACTTTATTTCAAAGGATTTACTCCTCATTAATTCCTCCCTTATTTCAAAAAGGTGATGGGAAAATAACAGTTTTTTCGTTTTCTCTTTTTTGAAAAAAATGTAGTACATCCCCTTTCAAGAATTCTTTAATTAATTCATGAATATGTTTAAAAAGGAAATCTCTAAGCTAGTTGATGAAGTGAAAAATTCACCATATATTAAAGTTTGCAGTGATCAACGCTCTTCTACGATGATTGGCATTTTAAAAAAAGAAAGGATTGATCTTTGTGCATTCTTGGTTAGAAGCAGAAATGAATCGGATGGTCGAACAATTAAAAAAAGATCAATCGATTGACGGTTCTTGGAACTACCCGTTCGATACAGGTATCGCAACAGATGCCTATATGATTATTTTATTACGTACGCTAAAAATAAATGATGAAGAATTAATAAAGGAGCTGGTTGCCCGCATTTTAAGCAAGCAAGAAAAGAATGGTGCATGGAAGCTTTTTTATGACGAAGGGGTTGGGAATCTTTCTTCCACTATAGAAGCCTATTACGCCCTTTTATATTCTGGTTATTGTACAAAAGATGATAAAAATATAAAGTCTGCCAAACAGTTTGTGTTATCAAATGGCGGTATTGAAAAAAGCCATTTTTTTACGAAAGTTATGCTTGCATTAACAGGCCAATATTCTTGGCCTAATTTCTTCCCCATCCCAATTGAAATCGTCCTCTTACCTACAACCTTTCCTATTAACTTTTTCGATATTTCTATTTACGGCAGAGCAAATCTAACTCCTATCTTGATTCTTGCAAATAATAAATACAAGTTGAGGACTAAAAACAGTCCTGATCTTTCTGATTTATTTATAACAAGATTAAGAAGTTGGGATGAAGAGTTTGTAGCATGGAATCGCTCCATTGAATGTAGATCCTTTCTAAATACCATTCATAATGGAATAAAAGCGCTCATTGGTTTCCCAAACCAGCTTCATGCTCTTGCCATTGAACGAGCAAAAAAATATATGCTAGAGAGAATTGAATCGGATGGCACATTTTTGAGTTATTTTAGTTCGACATTTCTAATGATTTTTGCTTTACTTTCCCTTGGATACAAGAAAAAAGATCCTATCATCTTAAAAGCAGTTGAAGGTTTGCTAACCATGAAGTGTCAAGTTAATGGACATACGCATATGCAATATACAACAGCAACCGTGTGGAACACTTCTCTCATTAGTTATGCTTTACAGGAAGCTGGTGTTTCAATTACTGACCCAGTCGTTGAAAAAGCCAACCGCTATTTACTTTCGCGTCAGCATGTTAAATATGGAGATTGGATCATTCATAATGCTCACAGCTACCCTGGAGGATGGGGATTTTCAAATGTAAATACGTTCAATCCTGACGTAGATGACACAACGGCTTCTTTACGAGCGCTTAGTCAAATAGTGAACAAAGAGCCCTTCTATTATCAAGTATGGGATAGAGGGATGAACTGGTTACTATCAATGCAAAATGATGATGGCGGCTGGTCATCCTTTGAAAAAAATGTGAGTAAAAAAATTTCTAGCTTTATTCCGATTCAAGGAGCGGAATATTTGCTTGAGGATCGTTCTAGTGCTGATTTGACTGGAAGATCGTTGGAGTTTTTAGGGAAATATACACGTTTATCAAAACGCCATTTTGTTATGAAAGATGGGGTTAATTGGTTATTCGATCATCAGGAGAAAGATGGTTCTTGGTATGGTCGGTGGGGAATTTGCTATCTTTACGGGACTTGGGCAGCAATTACTGGTCTTGTTTCAGCAGGTGTATCCTCCAGGCATCCATCTATTCAAAAGTCCGTTACATGGTTAAATGCTATCCAAAATCCAGACGGCGGCTGGGGTGAATCGTGTAAAAGCGATATCAAGAAAAAATATATTCCATTAACATCTAGTACCTTAACAGATACAGCTTGGGCAGTTGATACA
Source organism: Bacillus sp. 03113 (assembly GCF_006546985.1). Taxonomy (GTDB): domain Bacteria; phylum Bacillota; class Bacilli; order Bacillales; family Cytobacillaceae; genus VATK01. The sequence goes on along the minus strand of NZ_VATK01000008.1, from coordinate 11,165 downwards.
CTCGTTTCAGCTTTAGACAAACCAAGCCAACAGCTGGAAGCTGGCATAAAATATATCATCGAAGCTTCAAATAAAGAAGATTGGACGACACATTATCCTAAAGGACAAGGAATGGCAAGTGGCTTTTATATTCATTATCATAGCTACAAATATATTTTCCCTTTATTAGCACTTTCACATTATCGGAAAAAATTTTTAATTGAAAGTAAACCATAATGTACTTTTATTTTAGAAAGATTGTCTTTGTATATGTAGTATTATCACTTTTATGGAATAAGAGTTTTTCCTGGGTATTTGCCGTTCCATTTAGCCCATTTCAACATATTTTGATAGGGATTTCAACTAAAGATAAATAAAAAAGGAGAGTGCCTCAATGAATCCCTATGTTCATTCTGGATATATACCACCACAACATGGTGACTACTATTTGCAAAATCAATATGTTCCTTACTCACAACAAGAACAATATGATCCATATCGACAACCACCTCAGCTTGAAAGAAGAGTAAGTGCTTTAGAAAGACAAAATGAGCAGCAAGCAAGAGAAATTACTCGATTGAGCAGAGAAATAAATAGGTTAAATCGGGATATTAATCGGTTAAATCAAGAAGTTACACGTCTTAGTCAAACTGATGAGCGTCAAAATCGTCGATTAAACCGATTAAATCAAAGGCTGAGAGCTGTTGAAAACAGGCTAAATATTCCGTTTACAGCTGCTGAAGAAGGTTTTTAATCGAGCTCTACAGTGAACTCATTTCCCGTTTTATAGAATGAGTTCACTGTTTTGTTTTTACGATCTTATATCTTTATACTTTCTGATCGTTCGATTGATTTTTCGGAAGCAACACTTTAAATACGAGCATTGAGCTAACCCCTACGATCACCATAACAATCCCCATTGGAAGAGCAGACATGCCTCCTCCTAACCCAACAAGAGGTGCCACACTTCCACCAAAGATTAAGGATAACACACCAAGTAAGGCGGCTGCACTCCCAGCAGATTTACCGTAATTCTCCATAGCGAGTGAGAATCCTGTTGTTGTCACGATCCCAACACTTGAAACAACAAAAAATAATGGCGGTAAAATCGCATACAAGCCAAGATGCAAAAGAATCATGATAAACAATAGTATAGTTCCAATCGAAGCCATAAGTAACCCAATAACAAAAAGCTTGTTTATGTTTACGATATTTGCTAATCTACCCGCTGCTTGACTGGCGATAACAATCCCCATCCCGTTAATAGCAAAGATCAAGCTAAACTGCTGTGGAGAAGCCCCATATACGTTTTGCAAAACGAAAGTTGAACCTGAAATATAAGCAAACATCGTCGCAAATACAAGCCCTTGAGGCAATGCATACGCCATAAAGGAACGATCTAACAACAAACCCGAGAATGTTTTCATCGTTTGATGAATGCCGCCCTTTGATCTCAATTTCTTATGCAGTGTATCAGGCAATCCAAAAAGTACAACGAAAAACATCGTTAATCCGATTCCGCTTAAAACAATGAACACACCTTGCCAAGGAGCAAAACGCAATAACTGAGCTCCTATAATAGGTGCCAGAATCGGGGCAACTCCGTTTACCATCGATAACATAGAAAAGAATTTCGTTAACTCAGGACCTGAATAAAGATCACGTACAATAGCGCGGGCAATGACTATCCCAGCAGATCCAGCCAAACCTTGAATAAATCTAAAAGCGATCAATTCCCAAATGGAATGGCTAAACGCACAGAAAAGAGAAACGATAAAATAAATGATCAGTCCTATGAGGAGAGGCTTCCGGCGTCCGTATACATCGCTTAATGGTCCAGCAATTAATTGTCCTAATGATAAACCAAATAGGAATAAAGTTAAGCTAAGTTGGACCGAGGAAGGGGTAGTATGCAAATCTTTCGCAATATTAGGGAGAGCTGGTAAATACATATCAATGGATAAGGGGGCAAACGCTACTAAAATTCCTAATACAATGGCCATCCATAACCTATTTGATCGAGTGGGTGTACTTGCAGCGCTTGTAATACTTTCAATAGAATTGTTCATACATTCACAATTTCCTTTCAAAGAAAAAAATTGATTGACAAGAAACATACTTTGCAATCCAAAATAAATTGAATGATCCTTTACTATATTACTATATAAATAGCATTTTTGACCAATTTCAGGATTTATCAAGGCATAAAAAAGAAGCAGAAACGTAAATATACTTCTACTTCTTTTCATCTGTGGAGAGAAATTTGACGACTAACTTCTAAAGCAATCTATTTAATCTCAACAACAAATGGGAATACGGAAACATTTCCGTTAAATTTGAACTCTGCCCAAATTTTATAAATTCCCGGCTCAGTAAATTTCGTTTCAAAAACGGGCTTTTCACCTTCCTGTGGGTGTACATGAACATATTGTTCGGCTTTTTCATCAAGTATGACAACATGCCCTAATGCTCCTAAATACGGCTCCGGCGTTTCTCCATTTAAATCAAATGAAAGCTGAATTTCTTGATTGACGTTTAAAGAACTAGGATTTAAAGTTACCTGATGACCGTCAATCTCTTTGGTTAAATTTGAATCAGGTTGTAAAGAGTGACTGCTAAGATCATGTGACTCCCCTATTTGAAAAGGAATCGGTTTGACTTCATAAGCCAAATTTTTTGGTTTAATATCTACAAATGCTTTATATTCTCCTTCTTCTAAGGAATGTGGAACGGTGAAAACGCCTGGTTCTTTTACCTCAGGATGCAGATGCTGATACGTACTTAAATCAGCACTTACAACAATTAGATGCATCAGTTTTTCGTGATTGATTTTTATATCAGAAACAGGCTTCTCTTGCTGATCCTTTATGTTAATCATGATTTCTTGTTGTTCTATTTTTAGAGTAGTTTGAACTTCGCTATTAGTATTTGGTTCAGCTTCATGATCATTATGAGTCTCTTTTTTGCCTGCATGAGTACTATTTGAATGTTCTTCATGCATGTTTTTGCTAGCTGAACTTACTTCAGCTTTGTTATTTATGGTGGAAATCGCATAATAACCAATAACCACGACTAATAAATAGGCAAGCGCAGATAATGTCCATTTTTTCATTTGATGATTCTCCTGTTTTTATTTTATTTTTATGATATATATTCGTTATTCACTTTATACCTATATGGGGTATATTTTTATGAAAAAGAGAGAGTGCTTTTTACAGCACCTCATTTCAATACATTATTGAACGTCGTACCCTTGATCATCAATCGCTTCTTTGATAGTATCTAGAGATACTTCATTTTGATTAAATTCAACATCAACCGTACCGTTTTCAAGATCAACTTTTACATTGGAAACACCGTTTAGCTCTCCAACACTGCCTTCGATTGCTTTTACACAATGACCGCAAGACATTCCTTCAACATTTAATTGAACTTTTCCCATATGAATCGGCTCCTTTATTTTTTCATTAATTTTTGTACAGTGATTAGAAATTCATCTAAAACTTCCATGTCCCCTTCATGAATACGATCTAGCACACAAGTTTTTAAATGGCCTTCCATTAATATTTTTGCGACACTATTTAATGCTGATTGTGTGGCTGATATTTGTGTAATCACATCGTCGCAATAAGTATCTTTTTCAATTAAACCTTTTATTCCTCGAATTTGTCCTTCTATCCGGTTTAATCGAGTAACTAGGTTTTTTTTGACTTTTTCTGAATGATGACTTTTTCTATCACTTGTCGTAGAACAACAATGATCGTCTTCTAAAAGAGGATCATGTTCAAATTCGGCTCCCATATTATCCGCCCCCTTATATTCGTATTATATTATACCCTAGTATGGTATGTAAAGTGATTAAGATCATTATTCTAAAGATTAAGGCTTAGTGACAGGATTCTTGCTGTAGACTGCAAAGTAAATTTGGAGAAATAATAAAACGCATCCCTATTTTTTTATTTCTTCAAGCTTTCTTCTATTGACCGCCCTATATAAGGAACCTTGAGATATTCCAGTTCCCGAGACTATCTCCTTTATAGAATATTCTTTACTATCATACATCCGTAGCGCAACAATAAGCTCTTTCTTTATCCAACTTAGGTCTACCTAATGTTTCCCCACGCTTTTTACTAAAAAAGCGACTGCTCATTGTTCAGCAATCGCGCAACTCTTCTCATTTAGTTACCCAACTCACATCTGTTGTGATTCACCTGCTACACCACTTTAAAATTGTGCTGTGTTAATCTTTCAGTTGGACTTTTTGGTTATTCTTAGAATTGCCTGCATAAGCAAAAAGTGGTTCACTAAGTTTGAATTCAAAGGATTCTCTGTCGACTCTACCAACAGTCATGTTGCTATCATAAAGCTGCAAGAGAAAATTGGCCATTTCATCGCTTGTATGGTATGTACTAAAAGCTTTGTCATAGTCATACTCGCTCGTATTGTTTGCTACTTTTCCAAATTCGGTTTTGGTTGCCGCTGGTGCCAAAACTTTAGCTTGTAATTTTGCATTGGCGGCTTTCAGTTCATGGGCCAATCCCTCAGTAAATACACTGACAAAAAACTTGGAAGCACAGTAGGTAACGGCCGTTGGCACGATTGTGTATCCACCAACTGAAGATATATTGATTAATTGTGTACCATCCACGTCTCTATAATCACGTACATACAAGGACGAAAAGATAGTTAGGGCTTCCACGTTTAGGCGCAGCATTGTTTCAATCTTTTCCAAGTCTTGACCGGACACACTGTTATAGCTACCGAAACCTGCATTATTAATCCATGTTTCGATTTGATACGGAATTAACTCTCGATAGAGTTGATGGACGTTTTGACTGACGGATACATCGACTGCTTTTATCACAATATCCAGCTCAGGAATTTCCTGCAAGATTTCTCTTTTTAGTTCGTTCAGTTTGTTTTCACGGCGAGCCACAAGTATGATATTTTTCTTGCGTTTTGCGAAAGCCTTAGCTGTCGCGTAACCTATACCAGAGCTTGCCCCGGTAATAACTGTATATTTCCCCTGTGTATCCATTTTAATCTTCCCCCTTAACTTGGTATACTGACCCCTAATATAAATTTGGGTAGCAAAATAAGTTCAAACGTGTTTGTTTTAACATGCAATCGTTCGCAACGTTTCATTCATAGGTATACTTTGGCGAAACTCAAAATTGTTTGCCTATTCTATTTACGTATTCTGCGAGATACCTGAAGACAGTTCTTAGATTATATAATAGTTCTACTTTCGTACTGAATATTTATAGTTATCGGACACCAAAAGCTCTTTCTAAAGCATCTGTATCCTCATAAATCTGATAACTAAGAATACGACCATCGTTAATTCGGCAAACAACAGACCACTCACTTTCGAACAAACTTCCAGTTTTTCTGACAATATGTTGAAAGCTCCCCCAAGCAGTAGCCCATTCCCCCTCTCCCATAATATGATTAATTTGAAAACGTTTAGTGTCGAAAGAAGTTGCCAGAGTTGCAAAAAACTTTTTAACTCCCTCTTTCCCTTTAAAAGTTCCATACAAAGGAACCTGATCAGACGATTCCTTTCTCATAGCAATAAAGATTGCATTTTCATCCACTAATTGAAGAGCTTTTTCCGTATCTTTACTCCATAATGCTTCAAAAAAACTTTTTACTGTTTTGGCTGCTTCTGTCATTTCAACTCCACCTCTCCTAAGTAGATAACAACTCATATATCTACTTTAGTCGTTAGAGCGCACTCGAAGTCAAGTTATTTTTGCTGTTTAGGATAATCCTGATTCGAGCTCTTTGTACAATTCGATTTTCTTATTCAGTACTTCGGAGTTTTCCTGTAAAGCTGCAATTTTCGCTCTAACTAGGACTTGATGCTCCTCAAGCATTTTCCGTCGCTCTTTTACCGTTGATTCCCCCTCACGTCGAAGATCAGAATAACGAAGCATCTGCTGAATAGACATTCCTGTCTCCCGCAAGCGAAGCAGAAATATAATCCATCTCATGTCTTCCTCTGAGTATAAGCGCTTACCTCTTTTGTCACGTTGGATTTCATGAAGAAGCCCGATTTTTTCATAATAACGTAGTGTATGAGTGGTTAATCCTGATCGGCTAGAGGCTTCTTGAATCATAGAAAAAAGTTCTGTATTGTTCAATGTAATCAGCTCCTAAAAAATTTCATTTCTAGTATCATTAAATCTTCCTGGTATAAGAGTTAATTTTCATTCGTATTGTAACAGAATAATGATCGGGTCACCTGGAAAGGCTTGAACGCTGAATAATCACCTTGCTGGGATCGTAAAGGTAAAAATTGAGTCATTTGTAAGCGAGGCATCTCTGGGAATTTTTTTTGGAAAAAGTGTATAGTATATATACGCTTTTGGGATCAATGCTTTTCTCCAGATCCAGAGGCATCTAGGAAGTTCGGTTATCGATATGTCTTGCTTTAATTGGCAGTTCGTGAATTTTTTTGCAGCCGGACTTGCGACTCAATCGCCTACGTGTTCTAATGGAGCATCTTGTTACCTGCAATCTCCTTGTCTTTTGTACTACTCTCAAGATGTGCAGCTGTAGCGAAAAGCTTTGGAGATTTGGTCTTGTGAACTGCAGGTTCAAAGAAGTTACAATAGATGAAATTTCTGAATTTGTATGAAAAATTCTAATTATAGGAGGTAATTCAATGGAACCACTCATCGTACTTGTATTCGTCACGCTGGCGCTTCTCGGCGCAGGAGCCGTAGGAGTGAGCGGTCTACGGTCATGGACGGTTGCTCTTCGGGCGGATTAGCGGCTATGTTCGTGCTGACCGGGGCAGTTCACTTCGTAGGGATGACCATAGACGGCAAGGGGGGCTGTGGCGTTTCAGTTTACGAGAGAAGGTGGGAGAACTATGGGAAGAGAAGTAATGTTTGATGATGGAGGTGTAATTCTAAAGCTGAATGGAGTAACAGGATTCTTTGCATTAAAACTAAAATTAAAAATGCCTTATAACACGATCAAGAGTGTTTATGTTAATCATTTTGATGCTCCAAAATGGATGCTTCGTATGCCTGGAACATCAATTTCTCCTCTCAATATTTTTGAAGGAAGTTTTAAATACGCTGATGAATGGTACTTTCTCTCTTATGAAAATAGAGTTACTCTCGTAATGATTGAATTAGAAGGTTATGAAAAATACATATATGTCTTTTTTGAGATTGATGATCCTACTAAAGTAGCGACAGATATTAGAAAACATATAAAAGATTTATAAGTAGTGTTATTGCACCTACAGATGTATTATTTCCACTTTTGGCGATGCTCCTTTTCTTGAATAATTGTAGCTTTAAAAGAAAGTTATCCGCCAATAAGAGGTCATGCGCTGCAGAGGTGAGACATCGCGATATGCAACTCGTGTTCGGGTATTATTATTGAATTGCTATTTACCTACCGCGTAGTGCAACTGAACGACACCACTGCCAAGAGACTTGAAATCTAACAACTGGACATCCTTGTATTGGTAATTAGCTGTGTCAAGCAAAAGGTTAAGCCCCTTACCCTCCAACACAGGTACAACATTGAAAATTATCTCGTCAACAAGCTTTTGCTCTAAAAATGTATTATGCAGATCCGCACCACCCGAAAGGAGTACCGTTTTATGGCCTTTTTCTTGCAAGTAGTTTAGGGCTTCATGTGCTGACCCTGCAATCTTAATGCCAGGGATTTCTTTGACGCTCTTAGAAACTACAACTATGTCAATATCGGTAAAAGTTACACCACCACTTGCCTGGAAGCCCTCAAACGTTTTACGTCCTACTATAAAATTCCCCACAGCTTTTGCATACGTCGCAAAATCGGCTAATGCTTCCTTTTTAGGTGGATGCTCAGCGCTGGACTGCGCATAATTACCATTAGCGGTCAATGTTGCCCAAAGAATTGTTGTCATACTAACTCCTCCTATTATAAATGGTATAATAAGTTAATGGTTACCTAACAGAAATATAGTTGGTTCAGCCTAACTTCCATCACTGCTGCGACGTTCTTTCAAGGACTCTTCGGATAGATGCTGCAACTCGATCTGGCCGATCTTCTTGAACATAGTGAGAGGCATCCCTCAGGGACTCGGTTTCATTCATTTGGAGATATCTCTGCCATTTTGCCATCTCTTCAGGCGGAAAGCCGGCGCTATCTTTCATACCCCATAGTATTTGTGCGGGTAAATCAAATAACACTGGCAGTTTCGATTCAATTTCCGCAAGCCATGATCGTGCCTTCCGAATCTGTCCTGGGAAAACCCATGTCGGTATCCTTGATTTTGGTGTTGGGAACGGGTCGGTATAGGCCTTTCTCAAGTTTTCCGTGACTTTTTCAGAATGGTAAATCCCGTGTGGGACAATGTTTTTGGCGAAGAAGTTTTGCTGTGTCTGAAGCCAGTAACCGAGGGGCCATCCCCCCATTGCCAAAGAAAAAACCTTCATTGGAAGAAGAGTCGCGGGCCAAGCCCAGGTGTTCATCACGACGATGCCGCGTAAGTTTTCCCGGTGTCGAACCGCGTAGTTTAATCCGATCGGTCCTCCCCAATCCTGAACCACTAAAACAAAATTCTTTAGGTCTAAGCGTCGGATGAAGTCCAAGACCGCCTCAGATTGCTCTTGTGGAGTAAAACCATAGCTAGAAGGCGCTTTTGACATGCCAAATCCAGGATAATCCAAAGCGATAAGACGATAGTCGCTATGAAGCTCCTTAATGACATTTCGATAGAGATACGACCACGTGGGATTCCCGTGAAGGAGAAGAACCGTCGGCCCTTGTCCTTCGTCAATGTAATGAATATATCCGTCACGATAAGGGAGCCAATGGTCCTTAAATGGATACTCCGATGAATCCACTTCAAATGGTCTTTTCATTTCCTCCTCCAAGTTTTTCACTCTCCTTTATTTTGATAACTATATCTACTTTCCAGCTGGATTTTGGGGTAATTACCTCTTTAGAACTGGTAATAGTAATCCAACAGAATGATTCCATACCTAACAACAAATTGCTCACCTATTGATTCTGTTGATGCTGCTGTGTCATAGCTTCTTCTCTCTACGGCGAACCTGTCCGCTCATGTTGCACAGCATCTTTTTTAGCAGGGTGAGCATAAGCTCATATTCCTCGTCATCTATACCAACCCGGCTTTTTCTACTGATATCATGCAATACTGCTGCTACTTTCGGCAAAACTTCTCTACCTAATTCCGTCAAATAAAGTAGATGATAGCGGTTATCGGTAGGATTTGTTTCCCTTCGCACATACCCTTCTGCTTCTAGTTTTTTGATCGCCTTCGTCGTCGTTGTCTTGTCAATCAAAAGCTCCTCGCTTAGCGCTTTTTGCGAAATCCCTTCTTTTTTCGCGATCGTCAACAAGAAGATATACTGCCCGCTTCCAATTCGGAATGGCTGAAGCTGAGCTGTTATAAGGATTTGCAGATGACGGTATATAGCCGAGATATATTTTCCAGGCGGCGACCCAGTACCCATGAATGGCTTATTCATATCGTTGTCCACGAAAGCATCAACCCCCAATAAGATGTTATTGCAACTAATTATAGGATAATCCATATAGGATGCTATTGCAACTATTTATAAAAAATTGAACCTACTTATTTCATTAAATGTTCCGATTCAAAAATAAGAGCGCAATCCTTCTCCGTAAAAGCGGCCCTTCGGAATAAAGGAATAGATGTATTTATACAAAGATTGAATAAATTTTACAGGATTTCCGAATCCTAAGTTTTTCAGCTAATTTCTCTCGAAATCCTAACAGCTGGAGTGAATTCCAGGTCAAGGGTATAACGATGATCTAAATTCTCCTTCACCTTTCTGCCCGTTAGTTCAATAACTTCAATCAAAAGAGTGTCAATCCTTCTTGGATCAACACCCCGATATTAAGCTAATTATTAACATCTTACATATTTGCGTTTGAAACCAAGCTTCCCTCTATCAATTTCTTTATGAATACTTTCGTAAGCATTTAGGAAACTGCTTTTTTTCTTGTGCGGTTTGACTTCTACTGTACCTACTTCCTTTGCGGTCTCGACTGCCTTTTCATGTAGCGGCAAATATGAAATCCCCACGGTGTATAGAAAATTATTCATAGCGGATTTCGTTCGTTCTGGTGAATCATGAATCGTACTTTTCACAATTTCAAGCATATCGGAAATCTTGCTTTCGGAAAATTCATTGTCTAGGCGATTCCCTAAAAGCCAGCAGTAGCAACTCCAGCCCGCTGACATTCTCAGCTCGTCACCGCTTGCAATCCATTTATCAGCAATGTCTTGTGCAAAATCTGACTCTGATAAAGTTACTGCCACCACAAAATCAGACAGCATATAAAAATACGCCCCATCCATCCAACGATCAAAATCCGACTCACTCATAGCTTTTGGGTTTGCAATAATGCCTGCAAAGTACATTGCATCGTAGTTACCTGTGGAATAAAGCTCTTCAGCTAAACGTTGATTTATTTTTATTTTCTTTGCGATTGGTTTCATAGCACCTGTAGCTACGCCAAAAAGCGGCTCGTGTGCACCATTGGATATGTACATTTTTTTAGTTCGTTCCTTACCGAGGGCTTCAAGCTCCAGCATAACTGTTTCGAAATCCATAGTTTTGCACTTCCTTCCTTAATATTAAGACCCTTTTAATTGTAACCAACTAGTTTATATTCTTTATCAAGTCTTCCATCCTTCTCTTTTTACCATAATCTTATTCAAGTATTCTGCCGCGTTACTTTAAGTAGAAACCTTCAATCTCTTCTAAACTTTAACATAGATAATGGCCCTTTAATTGAACAATACAGCTGAAGTTTAATGGTCAAAAGAAAAACCCTATATTAAAATACAAAGTTTTATCAAAGTTTGTTTTAAATTATCAATCTTTAATTTACATCTACAAATGTCTGATTATGGAATTAAAACAATCATATTTAATGATAACTTTTTTAAACCGTTTTAATGTCGGGGAGCCCACAGCATAACTGCTACACCTATTAAACAAATGAAAGCTCCAATCCAGTCATACAGATCAGGCAGCTTTTTATCAATCCCCCATCCCCAAAGAACTGATAAGATAATAAATACCCCCCCGTAAGCAGCGTCGTATTGTCAAAACTTTATATAGAAATAGGTTATTAAATCCTTTAATAGAGAGCTTTATAAGCAAAAAAATTGCCAC
>NZ_VATK01000007.1 GCF_006546985.1 Bacillus sp. 03113 | reverse complement strand
GTGGCAATTTTTTTGCTTATAAAGCTCTCTATTAAAGGATTTAATAACCTATTTCTATATAAAGTTTTGACAATACGTGTTATGTACTGGGGGACGGAAAATGAAAACTCTTTGTGTTTTTGCTGGATCTAGCGCAGGAAATCATCAGGATTACCAAATAAAAACGAAAGAGCTTGGAAAATTCATTGCTTCTAATGGTTATCAGCTCGTTTACGGCGGATCAAAAGTCGGGTTAATGGGCGAAGTAGCAAATGAAGTTTTGTTGAATGGAGGAAAAGTTATCGGCGTTATGCCAAATGGGCTTTTCAAAGGTGAAACCGCACATAATAGTTTGACTCAATTCATTAAAGTAAATTCGATGCATGAAAGAAAAGCGAAAATGAATGAGCTTGCAGATGGCTTTATTGCATTACCTGGAGGAATAGGTACATTTGAAGAGCTATTTGAAGTATTGTGCTGGTCACAAATCGGCATTCATAAAAAGCCAATCGGATTATTTAATATAAATCATTACTACGACCCTCTAGTTAATTTGATAACAAACAGTATTCAAGCTGGGTTTGCAAAAGAATCAACCTTAAAGCTTTTGAGTGTTTCAGATGACCCTGAAGAATTGCTCTCTTTTATGACAAGCTATACTCCCCCGACCATGGAACAAAAATGGAAAAAAATTAATTTTTAAAATAAACATCAAATTAAATTGTTAATATAACAAAAAAGGAGAGAATCATTTTAGTTTGGTTCTCTCCTCCTTTTTATATATTAAGGTTTGTAATAATTTAACTATTTTATTCATTTCATCCACCTTTAACCAATCGTTAACACCTTTTAAGCCAAATATAGTAAAATAGGCCATGTTAAGTTAAAACTTTTTAAAATTAGTAATTTTACTAGCAAAAGGAGAAACAGAAATGTTTAAAATGAACTGGATGAAAACCATTGCAATTGGTACAATACTTGCACTTTTCTTAACAACAAGCAGCAGTGTTTTCGCATCCAATGGCAATAATGACGACAGCATAAATGAAAAATTCGGGCTTCCAATTGTTGTTTACGGTGAAGCTTTATCGGCACAACAGAAAGAGGAAGTCAGAAGTTTATTAGAAGTCAAAGACACGAACAAAGTGACAGAAATAACGGTTACAGGAAAGGATCTTGTTACCTATATTAAGGATGATGCACGCTCTAATATGTATTCTTCTGCCAAAATCACAAGAAAAGAAAATGGCGAAGGACTTGTCATTCATTTAGCAACGCCTGAAAATATTACAGAAGTAACAAAAGAAATGTATGCAAATGCCTTGCTGACAGCAGGAATTCAAGATGCAGCGGTCGATGTCGCTTCACCAATTAAAGTTAGCGGCCACTCTGCACTTGTAGGAATTTATAAAGCATATGACGAGAATCAAACTGTAGAATTGAATAAAGATCGAACTGAGGTCGCAAATGAAGAGTTAAGCCTCGCTACAAATCTAGCAAAGAAAGATGGCTTGGATCAAGATAAAGTGAGCGAGCTTTTGACAGAAATAAAAAAAGAGATTGCTGATCAAAAACCCGCTACAAAAGAAGAGATCGAAAACATAGTTGACAATAAATTGAGGAGCCTTGAGCTTCAATTAAATTCACAAGACCGGCAGCTGCTCATTGATCTATTTGAAAAAATGCGGAATCTTAATATTACATTCGACAATGTACAATCACAGCTTGATGACCTTTCAAAAACAATCGAAAAACGAATCAATGAAACAGTAGGGGATAGCGGCTTTATTCAAAAGGTTTCAGACTTCTTTAAAAACTTGATCGATGGGATAAAAAATATATTCTCATAGCCGTTATTCTGCTTATTTTTTACAAACATAAAGAAAGTGAACCCTAAAAGAAATGGAGGGTTCACTTTTCTATATAAATAGAAATATTTGCTTTTGCAATGATATCACCGTTAACAGATGCTTGACCTTTTCCAAAAATGAAGCCTTTTCGGTTTCGAATAACCTCATAATACAGATCAACTCTATCCCCGGGGCGGGCATATTTGAAAAATTCCACCTCTTTTAATGAAGAAAGAAAACCCAATCCTCTTTCCTTATTCGTTGATGTAAAGGCACTCAATTGAGCAAGGGCTTCGATCACAAGCATTTGCGGCATATAGTTTTGATTGTCTGTGATAAACCATTCATTCTCTGTTATATTTTTATATCCCTTTGCCCATTTTCCGGGCTCCAATTCAACGACTCCATCAATCATAAGGAAGGGCTGTCTATGAGGCAGCACACTCAAAATATCTTGCATATAACATTCCCCCTATTTGAATATTACAAATCCCATTGTATGATCAGCCCTAAATGTGTCAGACCTCCACCAAACCCATATAGTAAGAGTGTATCCCCAGCTTGTACTTTTTCCTCTTTTATCCCTAAATGCAGTGCTAACGGAATGGATACAGAAGATGTATTGCCCATGTATTCAACACTTGTTAATGTTTTTTCTAACGGTAAATTGGCTTTTTCGCATATAGATTCAATCATTCTAAGATTTGCACTGTGCGGAACAAACCAATCAATATCTTCCTTCTCAAGATTTGCTTTTACTAGTAATTCGTCAATTCCGTCTGGCACTGTACGTGTTGCCCACTTATACACTTCTCTGCCATTTTGAACAATTTTACCATTTGTATGAATAGGAGTGCCATTTATTGAAGGAGCAAAGTTGCTTCGGTAAACATGAATTCCTCCTTCTCCTTTTGATCCCATATGAACAGCTTTAAAGCTAGGATTTTCTTCATCATACTCTACTAATACAGCCCCAGCTCCATCTCCAAATAAAATACACGTTGTTCGGTCATGATAGTCGGTTACTTTTGACATCGTTTCCGCTGCAACAACTAAGATCTTTTTGTGCAAGCTAGACGTGATTAAGCTATTGGCCATATGGAGGCCATATGTAAAGCCAGCACATGTTGCGTTTAAGTCAAACGCACCTGTTTGTTCGATATGAAAGTGCCTTTGAATTTCACAAGCTACACTCGGAAAAATATGATCAGGCGTTGTCGTTGCAACAATAATACAATCCACGTCATGCATATCCTTTTGATAGGTTTCAAGCATATTTTCAATCGCTCTAATCGCTAAAGTAGAAGAAAATTCTTCCTCATTGGCTATTCTTCTTTCCTTCATTCCCGTTCTTTGAACAATCCACTCGTCACTTGTATCTACCAGCTTTTCCAAATCATTGTTCGTTAGCTTTTTTTCAGGGATATACGTACCAATTGCAGTAATACGTGCTTTTGATTTCATAAAAAACCACCCTTTATTTTATACTTACTATTATAACTAAATATTAGTACCAGGTGATAATTTTGTCAAATTTATGCATTATCACATATTTGAATAGATCCTATCAATACTTTTGATTTCCATGAAGGCTCTAAAAGGATTACAATAAATAATGCTCCATTCTGTGAAAAATTGGGGATTATTTTTTTAAAGAAAGGAATGTTTGCGATGCTTGTCATAGATGGCGGAACTCGGATAAATGGCAATACAGAAGTTCTTACAAATATCCTATTAGAAGGAATTCCTTTTGAACGAATTTATTTGAAAGATTATGATATACTTCCCATTGTGGATCAAAGGCATGATCCTAATGGGTTTCAACCAATCAAAGATGATTTTCATCAAATTATTACGAAGGCATTAGATTTAGATGTTGTTATATTCGCAACTCCTATCTACTGGTACGGAATGAGCGGACTGATGAAAAACTTTATCGATCGCTGGTCTCAAGGGATGCGTGATGTTCGTTTAGATTTTAAAAAGAAAATGAAAAGTAAAAAAATGTTTGTCGTAGCTGTTGGGGGGGACAACCCGAGACAAAAAGGGCTTCCACTTATGATGCAATTTCAATATATATTTGATTTTGTCGGAGCTCATTTTGTCGGGTATCTTATCGGAGAGGGCAATGCTCCGAGTGAAATATTAAATGACAAGGAAGCTATTCATCAAGCCCAATTCTATCATCAAAAGCTTCAAAATGAGAAAATTCATGAATAGAAAATGAGGATAATAATGAAAAATGAAAACAACCAAACAACTGGAATGTTGTATGCCATATTCGCTTATTTTATGTGGGGTATATTCCCACTCTACTGGAAGCTGATTCATTCAGTTTCTTCCTTTGAAATTTTAGCTCATCGAATATTTTGGTCATTTATTTTTATGATTTTTCTGCTTGTTTTTTCAAAGAAATTGAAACTCTTTTTTACAAGCTTAAAAAAATTAATTCAAAGTCCTAGGAATTTACTTTTTCTTTTGATAGCATCGATCCTTGTAAGTATGAACTGGGTTCTTTATATTTGGTCTGTTAACCATGGACATATTATTGAAACGAGTCTTGGTTACTATATCAATCCATTGATTACAATTTTACTAGGAATCGTCTTTTTAAAAGAGAAGCTTAATCCTTGGCAAGTTGTTGCAATTGTACTCGCCTTCTCAGGTGTAGTCTTATTGACATTTGAGTTTGGGCAAATCCCATGGATCGCACTAACATTAGCTTTTACCTTTGCCTTTTATGGACTCATCAAAAAGTATATTAAATTAGATGCTATGGTCGGATTAACGATCGAAACCATGTTTGTTGCACCTATTGCATTAATATATTTAATTACACTGAAAGTGAATGATTCCATTTCCTTTGGAACAGGCTCTTTGATGACAACCTTATTATTACTTGGTACAGGTATTGCCACTGCGTTACCTTTACTCTGTTTTGCTGAAGCAGGAAAAAGAATCTCACTCACTATGATTGGGTTCTTTCAATACATTTCACCGACGATTACACTTGTAATAGGCATTTTTGTTTTTAAAGAAAATTTTTCTCAAGCTCAACTCACTTCTTTCTTATTCATTTGGGCGGCACTAATTATTTTTTCACTAGCTGAAACCAAGTTTATGACTAAATTCCTTCATAAAGGAAAACCTATTCATGTAGGAAAATAATAAAAATGAAAGGCATCTTCTGACTTATCTAGTAGAAGATGCTTTTCATTTTTATAAATGATATCTTTAATCTTCAATAAGGCTGATTTCAATCCTTTCTTTTCAGCCACAAAATGCAGCTTCATAATTTTATATCTTTTTTCCCAATCAATCTCTAAATGGCGAGGTCCCCCACATTTATGAATGATCAGAAGGAAGTAAGGGTATAAAGGATTCTAACTTAACGAAGCTACCTTCTTTGTAAAATATTCAATAATCTCTCTTCTCCTTATGATCCCAATGAAAATATTTTTGTCGTCTACTACTGGCACAAAATTTTGTTCCATAGCCTTTGCTAATATGTCTTCCATCTCAGCATTGATTGAAATAGCTTCAATTTTGCGATGAAGAGGAACTTCTCTAAGCCATATTTTACTCGTGTTTTCAAAGCTTAGAGTAGGAGTATTTTTTATTTTCCAAAGTAAATCACCTTCCGTCAGTGTTCCAATATATTTTCCTTCATGATCTATTATTGGGACAGCTGAATATTTGTGATACTCCATTTTTTCTAACGCTTGCCTCATGGTAGATTCATATTTAATGTAGGCTACTTCATTTTTGGGAATTAAGAAAAATGCTACATTCATATAAATATAACCTCCTTACCTTCCGTCTGAAACAATATGAATATCAATATTTGATGTTTTTCTCATGATTGTATTGACGATTGAGCCTTTACGAATTTCTTCCCATCTTGTTCTTGCTGACTGTCCTAATAATATTTGTGTAATATGATATTTTTTCGCGATTTCTATTATCACTTCTGCAGGCTTTCGCTTGCCCTGCTCCTCCAGCAAAAACTCAGCATTAAATTGATCAGCCAATATCTTCCATTGTTGTATTTTTTGCCTCTTTTCTTGATTAAAAGAATCCATGTCTTCAGAGGCAATATTTAAAATAAAGAGATCTGCTTTTAATCGATTAGCCATTCTCCACCCTCTTCGAATTAGCTTTTCTGCTGTTGGCCCAAAATGGACACAAACTAATATTTTTTCGTATACGCCAATAGGGCCGTCTTGTAGATCTCCACTTATTTGTTCTATTTTCTCATCAACATCGTTCGCAATCTCTCGAAGTGCCAGCTCCCTTAATGCAGACAAATTAGTCGTCGTAAAAAAATGGCTAAGACTCTGTTCTATTTTTTCAGGATGATAGATTTTCCCCTCCGTTAATCTTTTTCTTAACGCTTCAGGTGTAATATCGATTAGCTGTGTTTCATTTGCCTTTTTCATAAACGTATCTGGTATTCTCTCTCGTACAGTAACACCTGTAATTTGTTGAATAATATCATTTACACTTTCAAGATGTTGAATATTTACTGCTGACATGACATCTATTCCTGCTTCCAAAATGTCTTCAACATCCATATATCTTTTCAAATGAATCGATCCGGGAATGTTTGTGTGGGCTAACTCATCAACAATGACTATATCCGGTTTTCTAGCGATGATTGCTTGCACATTTAGTTCATAAAATGTTTTCCCTTTATAGTCTATAGACATAAGCGGGACAAATTCTAAATTCTTAATTTGTTCTTCCGTTTCTTTTCTGCCATGTGTTTCAATCAAACCAATGACAACATCTTTGCCTTCTTTTCGTAAATCTCTCGCATCCTGAAGCATTTTGTATGACTTTCCAACACCAGGTGATGCACCTATATATAGCTTTAGCTTCCCTCTATTTGATTGAACAATCTCATCTAGAAGCTCTTCAGGTGTTTTTTTTCTAAAGTATGGATGTTCTTGTTTCACTGATTTCACCCCAAATCATAACCGTCTATCGTTTTGTAAAAATGAATATCCCCGGCCGGATTAGCCAGGGCTTCTGCATCTATTTCATTATCTTCATCAAATCAAGATTTAATTTTAGGACGTTCACACGTTCCTCTCCGAATAAACCAAGCTCTTTCCCTTCTGTATGTTCTTTAATTAATTCTTCTAGCCTTTTTTGTTCGATCCCTGTTATATTCGAAATTCTACTCACTTGAGCGGATGCAGATTCTGGACTAATGTGCGGATCTAATCCAGAGCCTGAATTCGTTACAAGATCGATTGGCACTTCACTGATTGGCGTATCAGGATTCGCTGTTTTCCAAGCTTCGATTGAGTCCTTTGTACGATTGATCATGTCCTGGTTCGAAGGAGCATAGTTATTAGATCCAGAGCCAGCCCCATTATTTTCTATACTAGAAACTCTTCCTTGAAAAAATTTCTGATCAGTGAAATTTTGTCCAATTAATTCAGAGCCAATTGCTTCATGCTTATCATTGTAGATCAAGCTTCCATCCGCTTTTTCAGGCATGATGACTTGAGCAATACCCGTTGCCGCAAGCGGGTATGCTAAGCCGCATAAAACCATGATAAGAAAACTGGTTCGAATAATAGGTGCGAACAAACTTTGTTCTTCTTTCATTTGAAAACTACCTACTTTCTTCTATATATAATGGGTTTTTCCTTAAACAAACAAAGCGATTATTAAATCTAATAATTTAATCCCAATAAAAGGTACAAGCACGCCTCCTAAACCATAAATTGTTAAGTTCCGGCGGAGCAATGAATTGGAACTCATTGGTTTATAAGAAACACCTTTCATCGCCAACGGTATCAATAATGGGATAATGATCGCATTAAAGATTAAAGCAGATAGGATAGCTGACTTTGGTGAATCAAGTCCCATAATGTTTAGTACATGCATTTCCGGAATGGCAAGCATAAACATAGCCGGGATGATCGCAAAGTATTTGGCAATATCATTTGCAATACTAAATGTTGTTAATGCCCCCCTTGTCATCAGGAGCTGTTTTCCTATGGAAACTACTTCAATGATTTTTGTCGGATCAGAATCTAAGTCAACCATATTCGCAGCTTCTTTTGCAGCAGTTGTCCCGCTATTCATGGCCAAACCAACATCTGCCTGTGCTAGAGCAGGAGCATCATTTGTTCCGTCTCCGGTCATCGCGACCAGTTTACCTTGATTCTGTTCATATTTAATGACTTCAATTTTATCCTCCGGCTTACATTCTGCAATAAATTCGTCTACGCCTGCTTCCTTCGCAATCGTTGCAGCCGTTAAAGGATTATCCCCTGTACACATAACCGTTTTAATCCCCATTTTTCGAAGCTGATCAAATCGTTCTCTCATTCCTGGTTTGACCGTATCCTTCAAATATATCAAACCAAATATTTGATTATCTAAAGCGACTGCAAGCGGTGTGCCGCCTTCTTTTGATATTTGGTTTGTTTTTTCATCTAAATCATTGGGAATGCTGCCTCCTTGCACTTTTACCCAATTTTTAACAGCTTCTACTGCACCTTTTCTTATATGACGACCGTCTGATAGATCAATTCCACTCATTTTCGTCTCAGCTTTAAACTCAATAACAGCACCGCCTTCAGCTAGCTGCTCATCAGCTTGCTGACCTTTTTGCTTAATTAAGGCAATTGTCGAACGTCCTTCTGGTGTTTCATCCTTTAATGAACTTAGTGCAGTCCAATACAATAATTCATCTTGAGACACAGAACCTACTGGTATAAAATCACTTGCCATACGATTACCAAAAGTAATGGTACCTGTTTTATCTAATATAATCGTGTTAATATCACCAGCAGCTTCTACAGCTTTTCCTGACATTGCCAGCACATTAAATTGTGTGACACGGTCCATGCCTGCAATTCCAATAGAGGATAATAAACCGCCAATCGTTGTTGGAATTAAACATACCAGCAAGGCAATTAAAACCGGTATTTCTATTTGAAAGCCTAAATAATTTGTAAAGAAAGGCAATGTCACGACGACAATCATAAAAATTAACGTTAAACTTGTTAACACGGTGTTTAATGCGATTTCATTAGGTGTTTTTTGACGTTCTGCCCCTTCTACAAGAGAGATCATTCGATCTAGAAATGATTCTCCTGGATTACTTGTCATTCTGACCTTAATTTTGTCACTAACCACTCTTGTTCCTCCAGTGACAGAATTAAAATCGCCGCCAGCCTCTTTGATAACGGGTGCTGATTCACCCGTAATAGCAGATTCATCCACTGAAGCTAACCCTTCAATCACTTCGCCGTCACCAGGAATCATCTCACCTTGAGAAACTGTCACAATATCTCCTTTTCGAAGATCAGCAGATGGCACCTGCTCGATTTTCCCATTTGGTTTCACAAGGTTTGCGATCATTTCTTGTTTTGATTTCTTTAATGTATTTGCCTGAGCTTTCCCTCTTCCTTCCGCCAATGCTTCTGCAAAGTTCGCAAATAGCACAGTCAACAGCAATATGAGCGTGACTGTTATATTAAACCATGGTTCCACTTCACTTTTTCCGAATACATTTGGAAAAAAAGACAGAATCAATGTGATTAAAAATCCTATTTCAACCACAAACATAATTGGATTCTTTGCCATTTTTCTTGGATCTAACTTTAGAAAGGATTCCTTCAGCGCTTGTGCAACCATCGCTTTATTTATCATTTTTCTATTTCCGTCCTTTTTATTGTCATAAGATTGATCATCAATAGAATCATTGTCTGTATTTGTTCTATTTTTAACATGAAGATTTTCAGGTCTCTTTTTTAATGCTTGATTGCCCACTTCTATCACCTCAGGTCTATAATGTTAAATATTCAGCAATCGGTCCTAACACTAATGTAGGAAAGAACGTAAGAGCACCTACGATAAAAATCGTTCCGAGTAAGATGGTTCCGAATAAGGATGTATCTGTTCGGAATGTACCGTTTGTTTCCGGAATTAACTTCTTTGAAGCCAGCGATCCTGCTACTGCTAACATCGTAACTAACCCGAAATATCGTCCAAGGTACATAACAATACCGGTGGAAATATTCCAGAATGGAGTGGCGTCCCCTAATCCTTCGAATCCTGAGCCATTATTTGCAGCTGAAGATGTATACTCATAAACAACTTGGCTAATGCCATGGAAGCCAGGGTTTGAAATCCCTTCAAATCCAAGTGGTGTAAATAACGCAATGGCAGAAGCACCTAAGATCAGAAATGGATGCATTAACATTGTAACGGCTATTAATTTCATCTCTTTTCCTTCAATCTTTTTGCCTAAAAATTCTGGCGTACGGCCAACCATTAAACCCGATAAGAAAACGGCAATCATGGCATACATAATGACATTCATAAAGCCAGATCCTACTCCTCCAAATACGGTATTTAATAACATGTTTGATAGCGTAAGCATACCGCTCATTGGAGTTAACGTATCGTGCATGGTGTTAACAGCACCTGTTTCTGTTGCTGTTGTAGTAATGGCATATAGGATCGATTGACCTGTACCGAATCGAACTTCCTTCCCTTCCATGCTTCCTTGGTCATGTTGAATACCTAATTGATTTAATGCTGGATTTCCTTGAAATTCATATAAAAGAGCTGACCCAAGAAAAACAATAAAAATCATCGCCATTGATACAAACAAGATCTTTCCTTGTTTTGCATTTCCAACCATTCGACCGTACGTAAACGGAAGGGCGGTTGGCAAAAGAAGCATTAACCAGATTTGCAGCAGATTACTAATGGCATTTGGGTTCTCAAATGGATGAGCAGAGTTTACTCCAAAAAATCCTCCACCGTTATTTCCTAATTCCTTGATTGATAAAAATGCACCAATCGGCCCGCGGGCGATTTCTTGTTTTGCCCCTTCTATTGTTTGGACCGTTGCTGTAGGTTCTAGAGTTTGTGGTACACCTAGAGCCACAAAAACAAATCCCATGATAAAAGCCAATGGCAGTAAGATACGCGTAATGGCACGAATGAAATCAACAAAAAAGTTACCTATTTTGTTTCCAGAAAGACCTCTTACAAAAGCAATGACTACCGCTAAGGCTGTAGCTGGAGTTGCAAACATCATAAACAAGATGGCGATCATTTGTGATAAATAGGATAATCCACTTTCACCGCTATAGTGCTGCAAGTTTGTACCTGTCATAAAACTGATTGCCGTATTAAATGCCAGTGCTGGATCCATACCTTTAATTCCACTTGGATTTAACGGCAGGATTCCTTGTAATCTAAAAACGAAGTAAACGAGGACAATCATAAATGCATTGGTTAATACAAGAGATATCGCATATTGTTTCCACGTTTGATTTACTTGCTTAATTCCGCCAATTTTAAAAAGGACTTTCTCAAAAGGACCAAATATTTTATTTAATTTCGTTGAATTGTAATTAAAAGCATTCGCTAAATATATGCCTGTTGGTTTGGCCAATAAAACTGCAACCAAAAGTGTAAGAATTATGGAAAGGATCATCATAAACACTGAGCTTACCTCCAAATTAAAATTTCTCTGGATTAATTAAAACGTATAATAAATAAACCGAAACGATTACAGCCAATCCAAACAAAACGACCATCACTATTCTTCCCTTCCTTGATCAACTAATTTCGAGGACCACTTCGTAAGGCCCAGCATCAGAGTTGGTAAAATAATAAGCAGCACCACCATGATTACATCTAACATGTGACCGACCTCCTAAATTTGAATGAAGTACCAATACAAAGTTTGATAAACTAAAACATTGAAGTTCTAATAGCACCTCCATATATCTCAGACCTATCAGGGGTATTACGCCTAAATTACCTATATTGGTCTTGAAGAACAAAAAAGACCAATGCTGCTGTTTCTCCAGGTTGAATACAAAGTACATGACTGACTGATCTATAAAAATATAGACTGTCCATTTACATGTCTTTTTTCAATTCAACTTTATTGGAGAAAAAGCTGCATTGGTCTACATAACACCCAGCAAGCTCATAGCCGTCTTTGTGCTCTGTCCCCTAGTAACTTTTTCATAATAGGCATAATAAAAAAGACCTACTTAAATCAGTCAGTCTGCTTTTTCGCTGCATTTTTTGCAACAAAAAAAGCCCCCTGAAAAAGGTGGTCTTTTAGACCTCCTTCGCTTTAGCCGACGAAGTTAGCTGACGGGTAGGATGGCGAAAGAGAAATCTCATCCCTTCTACATATGGTAGAATTAACCCCAAAATAATGGGTCCTCCGTTCTCATATCGAGATTAGGCCGAAATATTTGATTTGTTGTTTACGAGGACTATTCTACTTCCAACCTTTGCATTTGTAAAATCTCAAATTAGCGTATTTATTGCGAAAAACATCTAAATTTTTAATAGAAATGGATGTTTTTATTTAATTGCTAACTCTAGCTTATTATTTCGACGTTTTTAAAAAAACAATTGACTTTATTGATTATGCAACTGTAACATAACACCGTAATATATAGGGCTTGGGGGAAGAAAAATGGTATCCGCAAAGAAAAAGTTAGAAGCTGAAATAAGTGAAGCATTTATTAAACTTCAAAGAGACCTTGTTGGCAGAGGTCCACAAGAAACAAAAACTTACATTTTACAAGATATGGTTATTGTTCGTTTTAAAGGAGTACTAACAGTGGAGGAAAAACATTTAGTAAACCAGGACCATGGAAGAAAACTAGTGAAACAGATGAGACAAGTGCTCCGAGAAATGTACAGTAAAAATTTTGAAGAGATTGTTGAAAAATATACCCAATGCAAGGTTCTTTCCAGCCATAGTGATATCAGCACAAAAACAGGGGAAAGAATAGAAGTGTTTATAGTAGATAAGGAATTAGAAAAGCTCCTTGAACAAACATAATAAATTTATCTCAGTACCTTATTTTTATACTAAGCAGCCGTCACAGAACAAGCTCCAATCACAACTCCTAAAACCCAAAAATTCCCACTTCGCCAAGTAAGTTCAAGCTTAAATTCATCATTGCTCACAATTAGGACATTGGAATAAAAAGGATGTTCTAATAGCTTATTTTATTTTATTAAAATAGTTTTCGATATCTATTCTTACTAATTTAAGAATAGATGTTTTTGGACTAGGTAGAATAAAAGTTGTCTATGTTTTTTCCTTTTTGCCTTAAGCAAGAATAGCATAATCAAGCTTTTATTTATGGAGGATGATGAAATGAACAATTGGAAAAGGCTGCTAGTTGGAACTCCCATTCATACGAAACAACTATCAGAAGAGAAACTAACAAAAAAGAAAGCTTTAGCTGTATTTTCATCTGATGCCCTCTCTTCTGTCGCATACGCAACAGAAGAAATTTTGCTTGTTTTAGCCTTAATTGGCACACAAGCATTTATGTATTCTATTCCTATTGCGCTTTTCATCATATTGTTATTATTGATTGTCACACTTTCGTATCGTCAGATTATTCACAGCTTTCCATCTGGCGGGGGAGCCTATATCGTTGCTCGTGAGCATATAGGAAGAAATACTAGTCTGACAGCTGGTGCTGCTTTAATGATTGATTATATATTAACTGTTGCAGTAAGCATTAGTTCTGGAGTAGCTGCTTTGCTGTCTGCATTCCCTGCTTTACTCCCTTATCGTGTTTTGATTGCCGTATTACTTGTTATTGTATTGATGGTAACTAATCTGAGAGGGATCCGAGAATCTGCAAGTATTTTTGCATTCCCTACATATATTTTTGTTGCTTCGATTATCATTATGATTGGAGTTGGAATTTGGAAGCTGATCGGGGAAGGTTGGCAGCATTTTTCCATCCCACACCATACAGAACACTTTTCTTTACTTTCTTCATTAGGAACCACTTTTTTGCTATTACGAGCTTTTGCTTCCGGTTGTTCTGCATTAACAGGTGTAGAGGCTATTAGTAACGGAGTACCTTCTTTCCGGGAACCTAGTTCTAAAAATGCAGTAATCACCATGTTTTGGATGTCATTTCTGCTAGGGATTATGTTCTTTGGGATTACCATTTTGGCCAATGGATTTGGCGTCGTACCTAAAGAAAATGTAACCGTTGTCTCCCAACTCGCAAACCATGTATTTGGAAGCGGATTCTTTTACTATTTCATTCAAATCTTTACCATGCTCATTTTATTTTTAGCTGCTAATACCGCATTTGCTGGCTTTCCACAACTTGTTTCCATTATTGCACAAGATGGTTACCTCCCAAGAAATCTAACAAAACGAGGAGATCGATTAGTTTTCTCTAACGGTATTATCTATCTGAGTGTATTAGCTATCCTTTTAATCATCATTTTCCAAGGAGATACACACGCATTGGTCCCACTTTATGCAGTAGGTGTATTCTTATCTTTTACCATTGGACAATATGGATTAATCAAGTTTTTTTTAGAACGAAAGTCTCAACAAAAAATTTGGTCTAAAATCTTGATTGTAGGGATTGGGATGATCATAACTGGAATAGTTACCATCATAACTGGTGTAGCAAAATTTCAAAGTGGGGCTTGGATGGTAGTGGTCGCGATTCCATGTATCGTGTTTTTATTTCATAAAATTCACCGTCATTATTCTGATTTAGCAAATCAACTGAGCCTTCAAGGACAAGATCCTAAACAATTGATAAAGGTTTCGCCTTCAAAAGTGATTATTCCTATCTCGAGTGTAAGTCGAGTAGCTATTAACTCGATTGGCTATGCAAAAAGTATATCTAATGATGTAGTGGCATTTACTGTTTATTTTGATGAAAAACAAAAAGAACGGGCAGTGGAAAAGTGGAAGGCGAATGGGCTTGATATTCCCCTTGTCACAATTCATTCTCCTTACAGAAGCCTATTAGCACCGTTGCTAGACTATATTGATACATTAGAAGACAACGAAAGGGGAAAGTATATCACTGTTTTGATCCCACAATTTTTCGTAAAAAAGTGGTGGCATATATTTCTTCATAATCAAACAGCACTTTTCTTACGTGCGATGCTCTTATGGAGAAAGGATATTGTTATTGCTACGATTCCTTATCATCTTAAAAAATAGCGAATCAAAATAGGGAGAGGGTAACCTTTCCCTTTTTAATCCTAAGATTTAGTAACCCAAAAAAGTACCTTTCTCCTTATACCGCTTGTCTTGGAAACGTTATTTCAAACCGTGTTCCCTTATTTACTTCACTTTCAACCTTAATCGCTCCTGGATGCTGATTAACGATCCGCTTTGCAATAGATAACTCAAACCAAAATTGTTTGTTTGATATAATTTTTATAAAAATTTAACAGCTCAATTTTATCCTCAACTTCTAATAGTTTAAAGCGACTTTTCACCTCATACAAGAATTTCTGCATTCTTTAATATCGACCGCTTTTCATTTCTATTATCTATAAAAAATCCCTGGTTGTAACGCTGGGACCTTAATATGTCCTTAAATTTTTTTAGAGAGTATTGTCATTGGAGGCGATGAAAAGGCATAATGGAGAATATCGTTAATTTTATAAAAAGGAAGATTATGATTGAAAAAACAAGGGATTCTCTCATTCGGTGATGCGTTTGTAGACTACATAGCCACCGATTTATCTAATAAAAGCTTTGAAACCTATTTAGGAGGAACGACTATTAATGTTGCAACTGGTGTAGCTAGATTAGGTATACCAACTTCTTATATTTGTAAATTAGGAATGGATAAAGTAAGTCATTTTGTAGAAGAAGAGCTAACAAAGGAAAAGGTCGATATTCATTACAGTGTTAAAACCCCTACTAAGAAGATTTGTGGTGTATACGTTCATTTAAATGAAGAAGGTGACCGTTATTTTCATTCCTATATGAATGAAACACCAGATGAAGTACTGAAGGTCGAAGATTTAAATCCTGCTCCCTTTGAGCAAGCAAAAATCTTTTATTTTGGTTCAGGCACTCTTTTTCATGAACAAGCGAGAAAAGCGACTGAAAAAGCACTTGAGTTAGCGAAAAAATATCAAACATTGATTTCCTTTGACTCAAATATTCGGATGAAGCGTTGGAAAAGCGAAGAAGAATGTAGACAAACGATCCTTCCTTTTCTTGATAAAATCGACATCTTAAAAATCTCAGAGGACGAGCTATTCTTTTTAACAGAAACAAAATCGCTTGTTGCTGCATTTAAAGAGCTTGAGATCTATCAAATTCCATATGTGTTTATCACATTAGGAGAAAAAGGAACTTACACAGTTAGTTCGAATGGGAAAGCAATAGAACCTGCTCAAAAAATCGAAGCTCTCGATACAACAGGTGCTGGGGATGCCTTTATGTCAGGGATTTTAGCTTGCTTCCATGAAAAAGGAGCACCAACATCATTAGCAGATCTTAAAAAATACGCTAAAATTGGCAACGCCATGGGTACTTGGGTATCTACTCAAATGGGGGCATTGCCTCCGCTACCCTCCAACAAGGACTTTTACGAGAAAATAGTAAAGAACTATTTTTCTTAAGCTCTTTTTATCGAATTTCACAGATTTATTATCGATTTTTTAAATATTTTATCGATTTCCAAGATTTTTTATCGAATATAACTTATTTATTTTTTATTCTTCTCATTAGGTGGGTGTGCAATGGAATTTCGAAATTTTACTTTCAAAGATTATGAGGCAGTGATTGAATTATGGACATGTGCAGGCATTCAAATATGCCGTTCTGATTCGATTGAAGGGCTGAAAAAAATAGTAGAAAGAGAACCAGATTTATTTTTTGTTGCAGAGGAAAATCATAAAATCATTGGCGCTGTCATGGGCACCTACGATGGTCGACGAGGATGGGTCAATCATTTAGCCGTTCATCCTGAATATCAAGGCAAACAATTAGGGACACAAATAATGAAAGAGCTCGAAAAACGATTTAAACAAATTGGCTGTGAGAAAATCAATTTATTAATCGAAATGGATAATACAAAAGTACAAAAATTTTATGAGCAGCTAGGCTTTAATCAAGATGAATTAGTGTTTATGGAAAAATGGATTGATAAAAAATAATCTTTTGCGTGAAAAGGCGATCAAAACATGTTTTGATCGCCCTTATTTTTTAAGCACTAATGGATTCATTTTTCAATTTTGGCTTTTTCGTTGATACATAGCTATGTAATACCATACCTATAATAACAAGCAGCATTCCAACTAATGAGATATATGATGGAATTAAACTAGATAATAGAATGATCTCACCTAATGTCGCAAATACAACCTCTAATGATTGAGTCGCCTCTACCGCCCCTAATTTTTGCATATTCCCTTTGACCATATCTGTTGCTGAAAAAAATAGTACTGTTGCAATCACACCGGGAATAAGGGCTACTAAACCTGATTGTATGATCTGTCCCTCCCCAGGAGCTCCGACTGTCAAGGCTCCAATAATAGAAAGAATAACCCAAAAAGGCAAGCTTGCAATCGTCATTCCTAATACTCGTTGATAAACATCAAGTCGATCGGAGCATACGATCATCATTTTCCGGTTTCCGAGCGGATAGGCAACCGATGCCACTATGATAGGAACAACACATAATATGGCACTTTTAACTGAGAGCTCTGTCGCATGCTCAAACTGCATAAGAGCTACACCCAATAAAATTATCAAAGACATCAAAAGACCTTGAAAAGGAATTTTTCCTTTTATTTGAACAGTTCCCATTGCTGTTTGTACCGTTTCATAAAAAAACGGAACCAGCAAAGAACCAGATATAATCGTTATTTGCCATGTTCCAGCAATAAGCCAGCCCGGACCATACGCCGCCGCAAAGCATAAAGGAGCGTAAAATAAGCCAAATCCGACAAAGCTCCATATTAACCATTGAAGCGGTTGTTTTTTCATTTCATGAAAAAGTTGCCGTACATTTTTTCTAATGGCTACAATACAAAATAGCATCGGTATCATAAAAAAATACCTTAATGAAGCACTCCATATCCAACTCCCGCCAGATAATTCCATTGACCGATTTAAAATGAAAGCAAACGCAAAAAAGAAAGCCGAACAAACCCCTAATATAATCGGACGCAACCCATTCACCTCACTTTTACTGTCGAGTTAAAATTTCTCCAAGACTTAACCAATTTTCTTCCACTAGCTTGCCAATTAAATCCTTTTCTCCTTTCCGGCAGGCTTCGATAATTCCATTGTGTTGTTCAACTGATTTAAAACCTTGAGTTGAACCAAATTGGTAAATTTCCAGGCGATAAATTTTTGGCAAAATGCGATCTAAAGCAGAAACTATTTCAGGGTTCCCTGCAGTCTGTAAAAAAACATTATGGAAACCTGCATCCGCTTCAATTGCATCTGAAATTTTTAGATTCGTCATTGAATTTTTTAACTGTGCATTAAAGAATTCCAATTTTTCAAAATCTGATTCAATTAATCGTGGAATAGCGAGTCGTGCTGCTAAAGATTGTAAGGCTGCTACAACGGTAAATGCATGCCTTGCCTCCTCTAAATTAATCTCTGTTACACGCGTCACTGAACCAGGAACAGATTCTACAAGCCCCTCATCCTCAAGGCGCTTGATCGCTTCTCTTACAGGCGTACGGCTAATTTGAAATTTCTCCGCCAATTCCTTGTCATTCAAACGCTGTCCAGGCTTCATTTCTAGCATAATAATCGCTTTTTTTAGCGACACATACACTTCATCCCTAAAGGAAGATCGTTTAATGGGTTTAATATTCATATTTTCCATAAAACCAATATATCGCATATTAGTTATTGTATCAATGCTCCTCCTCTAAATTTTGCATTCCCTCAACAAAATTTTATTATACAAAGATCATTTATGTAAGCTATATCCTTTTGTTAACTAAAAAACTGTTTCTATAGACCCACTCATATATGGAATGTTATGATCATTTCTGTTAAATAATAAATCGCAGGAAGCACATATATTTTGCAGTGAAACGTGTAGATTCATTAATAAATTCTGATTTTAAAAAGTTGGTGGTACTTATGGAAAGTTATAATGATATTAAACAAGGAGAAAAAGGCGCCTGGATTAGCATTTTTACATATATCTTACTGTCTTTGCTAAAAATTATTGTAGGAAGGTATACAAACTCTGAAGCTCTTTTCTCTGATGGACTAAACAATACGTCAGATATAGTCGCTTCCCTCGCCGTTCTCATCGGGCTAAAGATTTCTCGTAGACCTCCGGATAAAAATCATCCTTATGGTCATTTCCGAGCTGAAACCATTTCTGCTCTTATTGCTTCTTTTATTATGGCTTTTATCGGGGTTGAAGTCATTCGCAATGCAATTGTTTCATTTGTTAAAGGCAGCAATGGAACTCCTGATATTACAGCGGCATGGGTAGCCTTAATTTCTGCTTGTGTCATGTTTGTTGTTTTTTTCTACAACTCAAGATTAGCCAAAAGGATTAATAATCAAGCATTAATGGCCGCTGCAAAAGATAATTTATCGGATGCTTATGTAAGTATCGGTGCCTTTATTGGAATTATCGGATCTCAATTTGGCTATCCATGGCTCGATGCCATTACAGCTATTATCGTTGGTTTAATTATTTGTAAAACAGCTCTGGAAATTTTTAGAGACACTGCTAATGTCTTAACGGATGGATTTAATGAGGAAGAGTACCTGTTGGAATACAAAGAAGCTATTATTAATACATCGGGTGTGAAGGAAGTAAAGGATATTAGAGCAAGAAGACATGGAAATCATGTTTTATTGGACGTAGTTATTGAAGTAAATCCTCAATTAAGCGTAAAAGAAAGCCATGATATTACAGAAAAAATCGAAATAAAAATGAAAAAGAAATTTAAGATTTATCATACATTGATTCATATTGAGCCAGTTAATCAAATAGTGAAATAAAAAGAAGACAGGTGCTCCCTGCCTTCTTTTTTATCTTATCAGAATTTATAAGTTCTAAAGTTAGACTGGTGTCTAGCTCCAGCGCCTATCGGCTATCAAACTTCAGGTCTTCTCCCTACGATAAGTCAACATCGATTCGCTGTCGCTCATCGTGTATCCTTTATCTCAGTCGAAGCCCCTCCAGTTTGTACGCCGATGATCAAGGCGCTTTCACTTTTCTTATATCAATGCCCAGCCATAACAGGTACTTCTGTTTTTTCCGCACCATCTTTTGCTTTCTTCGGTCTTTTAAGCAGAAGACTTAAGATCATCCCTATGATCGCGATCGACATTAATACAAAAAATGTGTCGCCAAAGGAAGTCGATAAAGCCTCAAGAGGCTGATGCCCCTCCTTCATATGTTCCTTTAATCTTTCCGATAAAATCGTCGACAATCCTGCGACTGCAAATGACATCATAACTTGCTGAGCAGCATTTGTAAGCGAGGTGACACGGCTAACAATATTTGCTGGAGCAGCTTGAATGATATGAGTATTTAATGGCATCATAGACAAGCCCATCCCAGCACCAAGAAGGGCTAAAGGAAGAATAAGCGCCCTTGCTCCGTCCTCTGCAGAAATACCCGATAATAAGAACGCCGCCGATGTAACAGATATTAGACCAGCAATAACAACCGGTCTTGCACCAAAACGATCAAATAAACGACCTCCGATAGGCATAAATACGGCTGCTGCAATCGCTTGAGGAAGGACAGCTAACCCTGAATCAAATGCACTAAAGCCTTTTCCTTGCTGAAGAAACAACGGAACAAGAAACATCGTGCCAAACAAGGCGATTTGTGTAATCCATTGAACGATAATCCCTCGAGTAAAATCAGCTGAACGAAAGACACGAAGTTCTAAAAGTGGCTGCTTACGTCGAAGCTCTACAATGACAAAAAGGATTAATGCTACTCCTCCAACAATTAAACCGGTAATCGTCTTCGTAGATGTCCAGCTTGTTCCACCTTCACTAACCCCATAGGCAATTGAAGCGAAAGCAATAGGTGCAAGAAGCATGCCTAGAAAATCAAGTGAAGGTACGGATTGACGTGCAAGGTTCGGCAATGTACGGATCCCTACCAAAACCGCGATGACACCAATTGGTAAATTAATAATAAAAATCCAATGCCAACTAGCATAATCGACAAACCAGCCAGCTAATAATGGGCCAAGTGCTGGTGCAAGGAGCATAGGAATCCCAATCATCCCCATCACTGCCCCTACTTTATCTGGGGGGCTAAGGCGATAAGTAAAAGCCATCGCAATAGGAGCTACCATTCCACCACCAAGTCCTTGAATAATCCTAAAAATGATAAGCTGCTCCACTCCTGAAGCGAACGCACATAAACCGGACCCAATCGTAAACATAATAACGGAAAAGAGAAAAACTCTTTTTGCCCCAAAACGATCCGAAAGCCAGCCTGCAAGCGGAATAACGGCCGCTTGCGCAAGCGCATATCCAGTAATTGTCCATTGAACAACAGAGAGTTTACTTTTAAAATCTGTGACCAAGCCTGGAAGTGCAACATTCATTGCCGTTCCATCTAAAATAACCATAAACATTCCAACAATTATAGCCAAAAGCGGTGCGATAATTTCTTTTACAGATGATACCTGATCCGTATGGACATCTGTCGTCGCTTCTGAAGACATTCGTAACCCTCCGTTTGTTATCAATTTCATACCAGTCCCTTACCATTGACCTAGTTTCGATCAATGCTTACAATAAGAAAGAGCATAGTATGATTAAACATTTTCCTGCGGACAATTGTCCGTTTACTTTGAAATAATAGCGGACAATTGTCCGTTTGTCAAATAAATAGAACGAATGATCGGAAAGGAGAATTTTTTTGTATGTCTAGTTCTACAAAACGGAGAGATGCAAAAGAAATTAGTGCAGCGATATTACAAACGACTGAGTTTTTATTTACTAAATATGGGGTTGAGAATGTCAGTATGCATCAAATTGCAAAAGCTGCAAAAGTAGGGCAAGGAACGATGTATCGACGCTATGCAAATAAGGGCGATCTTTGCATGGATTTAATGAAAGAACATTTCCAATCCTTACAAGAAGAAACAATTCAATATTTAAAGGATGCTAAAGCCATATCCGTAAAAGAAAGGATACAAGTTATTTTTAAACGGTTGCTATATTATGTAGAACAACATTCGCGCCTATTTGAAGCCATTCAATCCTATACAACCTGTGAAAAAACAAAAAAACCATTTTATGATGCTCCACCCTATGTTTTTATGCATAATACAATTCGTTTATTACTTGAGGAAGCAATCGAAACGAAAGTAGTTCGTCCAATAAATGCAGATTTTACGGCCCATACTCTTCTTTCTTCCATCAATCCAAAAATGTATATTTTCCTCCGTCAAAAAAATGGGTATACAGCAGAAGAAATCATAGAGAACTTTAACAAGTCTTTGCTGGAGCCTTTGTTTTATTAAATATTAAATGCCACAAATTCCGGTTTGTGGCATTTAATATTTTTTAAGAGGTAACTTTAAAACTGTCACTTAAGACGCGGGACAATTTGTTAGCATCAGGTATCAACAAATTTATCCCACTCAAAACGGAGAGGCTACAAAAAATTCCGATTACTTTCCTTCACCTCTAAAAGTCAATTCTTTATATTATTTACTATATCTCTTACAAGGGAAAGTCGATTATCAGGTACAGTTAATGGAATTACACATCCTGGCGCTAAGACAAACTTGTTGTCGTTTAATTGAGATACCGCTTCTTTCAAATGAATTTCCACACCATTATCAGATCCATTCTCTAACACTTCTTGTTGATCAATTCCTCCGACTAGTATTTTATCAGTAAGTTTTCTAGCATCTTTTAATGAAAGAGGTACCTTTCTATCATGCCAATTTATCGCCTCTACGGTATAATTCAGTAGCTCTTTAAACATTGGTTCACCTCCGTGAATGTGTAAAATATTAAACCATGTTCGATTTTGAACTGTATCTAAAACCTGAAGATCATAAAACCGGCCAAAAACGTTATAATCAATTACTGACAAGATGTTTGTGGTAGCCAGTTGAGTGGCAAAATATATCCCGTCAATACCCGATTCAACTAAAGCATTAACAAAGTCGCGAGTGGTTTCCGTAATTACCTCAAGTGCGTGATGAAGTGCTTCTGGGTATACTTGAATAAATTCAAACAAACGGTTTCCACTCATTTTGTATAGGGTAGTTAATGGACTAAAAACTGTGCCAATTACAGGAACTTCCCCATTAATCTTTCTCACTATCTCTTTCGTAACAGTTACTTCTCTAGCTAAGGCTCCTTCTAATACAGAAAGCTTTTTAATATTTTTCAAATCAGATTTTTTATTTATTGCATAATTAACAACTTTACCTACTTGAAAGTCATCGCTTGGCCATATAATTTGTGATCCCCAATCTTCAATTGAATACAGACCGTTGTAGCTTATTTTCACATAGTCAGATTTAAATTTTTTTTGGAAATTGAGTGTTGCATCTACAAATTTAGATGGATTTCTATCAACAAGCGGGAAGTGTTTATGTAAACTGATAGAAGGAAAATCTGTTTTTTCTCCTTCTAATATTTTTTCAATATTCCCCTTAGTTTGATTCCTTTTTGTAAAAGTATAAATCTTTTGAATCTTTTCCGAATGCATTTTAAATGAATCTGTCTGTATTGAAGGCGTTAATTGAACAATTCCACTTGTTTTACCATCCTTACTTTGTGATACATGAGTAGCAGCTTTGTTTATTTTCCAATTTGAATTCATATAAAATTCCCCCATTTAGAAAATAGATATATTACATAACCATTTTGCTATGATTTATATAATTGTTTATAGCTCATCAATGCTCAGAACTTCACAAAAAATTGTTACTGAAATTAAAGAGGATATTTTAGCACATAACCTATTTATCCTCCTTTTTATCTATAGGCTTTGTTAATAAATACTTTTGATAAAAGGGATTGTTAAATCATTAGTATGAAGCTTTGTTTTACATACCTTGAAGCTACGCTTCAAGGTAGCATCGTTTTTACTTTACGTTCCTATTCAGACACATCAATATCCATTTTCAATTCATGGCTCCTTAATTTATTCTCAAGAATTGCAAAAATTCTTTCAAACACAAAACAAAGTACCCAATATATTATCGATGCATCCAAATACATTTCCAAATAATTATAGCCATCATTTGCAATAATTTTTGCCATAGCCATAATTTCCACAACTTTGATTGCAAATGCTAATGAGGTTGCCTTTATAAGGCCAATAAATGTGTTGCCTAAATTGGGAAGTGCCACAACAAGCGCCTGTGGCAGAAGAATTCTCCATAGTCCCTGAACTGTTGTCATACCTACTGAGTATGCAGCCTCCATCTGTCCGGCATTTGTTGAATTTAATGCAGCACGAAAGATTTCCGATTGATAAGCAGCAGTATTTAGAGTGTAAGCTATCAGAGCATAGATCAAAGGAGAAATTTGATCTGCATCCAAGCTCCATCCGAGATACTTGTTCGTCCATTCCAATAAGATAGGAATACCATAGAAAAATACATATAGCTGGACAATTAATGGAGTTCCTCTGAAAAATGAAACGTACAGAACTGCCATCTTATTTAGTAACGGCACTTTAAATATTCTGCATAAAGAAATCAAAAGGCCGAAAACGAAGCCAAGAAGCATTGAAATAACAGCGATTGTTAGTGTCAAAGGAACACCTTTGAGCACTTCTGGTAATTGCTCCAGAGCAAAGTCTACGTTGATAATGGACACTTTCGATCACTACCTTCAAAAATTGATTACTTGGATATACTGATGCGTCCTTTTTTAAATGTTTTTTCCATATATTTAATAATCGTCTCAATTACAATGCAGGTTCCCCAGTATACCAGTGAAATAATAAAGTAGACTTCAAACATGCCAATCCCGTAATTGTTTCCTAAAATAATCCTTACTTGTCCCATAATGTCGATGATGCCAATAGTAAATGCTAGAGATGTATCCTTGAGCAAAGCGATGATGCTATTTCCCAAATTCGGTAAAGCAATGACAAATGCCTGTGGTAATATGATTCTTCTCAAAGCTTGAAAATAACTCATACCCACACTATAAGCTGCTTCTAATTGATCTTTTCCAACTGCTAAATAAGCAGATCTGATGACCTCGGATAAAGGGGCAGCAGTATGTAATGAAAACGCAATAATAAGAAACACGAGTCTATTCCATCCATTAATATCAATATTTACAAGTAAGAGAAGTTGCGGCAGCCCGAAATAGACAAGAAAGAGCTGAACCAATATCGGGGTACACCGCATAAAAGACAAGTAAAAAGATGCAATTACATAAGGTAGCCTTCTTTTCTTAATTCTTACCATTGCGACAAGTACACCTAAAATGATAGAAAATAGAAAGGAAAGTCCCATCATTAGTAATGTGAGCGGTAGTTTCTCCAATACTCTTAAAAATAAGTTCAACCATTCAAGAAAACTTGAGCTAATAATCTTATTCACCTCCTGAAGTTAAGAACACTTTCAGTTTTAATAAATAACTCTGATGTAATTTATATACAGTGTCTACTGCTTTAAATCACATCAGAGCATCTTCTATTCGGGGTTAGTTTTCAAATTGGAAGCCTTCTTTATTGATATAATCAAGATCTTTAAAGAAATCTACTTTAAACCATTTTTCAGCTAATTTTGAAAGAGTACCATCATTAGTCAGTTCTTCAGTTGCCTTATCAATTTCCTTTGCTAAGTCACTTTGATCTTTATTAAATACAACCCATATTGGTTCCTTCGAAACGACTCCACCCACTTTTAAGTCCAGATTTAGCGTTTTCTGTGCTTCTTTAAAAGTAGTAACATTAATGAAAATGGCATCTGCTTCTCCATTAGAAACTTTTTTCAAGTTATCTGCAGTAGAAGGGTTATCAATGCTTTCGAGTTTTAAAGGGTTATTTGGATGCTTTTCATTGTAACCATTAAGAATGCTGCGCAATCCGCCACTTGGAGAAACGGGTGGAAACGTCTTACCCACCATATCATCTAATGTTTTGATATCGTTTCGACCCTTCTTGGTAACTAATGAAGTTAAAGAATAACCAAATTCGTGTTGTGGAAAGAGAAATTTCTGTTCTCTTTCGGGATTTTTAAAGAACCAGTTGATTGCAAAATTATATTTTCCTGAACTAACGCCAACGAGGTTCGATTCTTCTTCCCCAAAAATATATTCGAATTTATATCCTGGCAGCTTCTTATCAAGTGCTTTAAGATAATCGATGTCATAGCCAATAGGATTGTTCTTATCATCGGTATAAAGAAACGGAGGATTAATTTCATCACTTAATGCAACTTTTACTACTGTTTGCTTCTGATTTGCATTTTTGTTTTCTGCATTTGTACTTTGAGAGCAGCCTGTTATAAGAAAAATAAGTCCTAATGTTAAAATTGCAGTTATCCATAATCTCTTCATTGAAATATGACCTCTCTTCTTTAAATTGTATACTCTGGTTCTCGAACCAGCCTTTTTAGAAATTGTTTCGTACGCTCGTGTCTTGGATGTACTAATACTTCCTGTGGAGGTCCTTGTTCAACAATTACTCCTTCGTCCATAAAAACAACATGGTTCGCAACATCTCGAGCAAAATCTATTTCATGGGTAACAATAACCATGGTAATGCCCTCACTTGCAATTTTTTTAATAATCGATAGTACTTCACCTACCATCTCAGGATCAAGGGCCGAGGTTGGCTCATCAAAAAGGATAACGGACGGATTCAATGCGAGTGCACGAGCAATGCCAACTCGCTGCTGCTGCCCTCCAGAAAGCTGCGAAGGGTACTCGTTGATTTTTTCTGAAAGACCTACCTTTTTTAGCAATGTAAAACTTAAATCCCGACTAACATTCTTAGATATTTTTTTTGCTACAATAAGTCCTTCCATAACGTTCTCTATAACAGTCTTATTTTTAAACAGGTTGTAATGCTGAAAAACCATAGCTGTTTTCCTTCTTAACTTAAGAGTATCGTGCTTTGACGGATGAGTCCCTTCTACAGAAAATCCGTCAACTGATATAAGACCATTATCAGGGCGCTCCAAATAGTTTATGCATCTAAGCAGTGTTGTTTTTCCAGATCCACTTGGGCCAATAATTGCTAGAACATCACCCTTATGTACCTCAAGATCTATTCCTTTTAATACTGGATTCTTTTTAAAATTTTTTCTTATGTTTTTCAGTACAATCATTTTGCCCCCCCTATCATGTTGACATTGTATCCATTTCATATAAAACTTCATATCCTTCTTTCCCAGGGAAAAAAAATAGGCCCGAAAGATTCGATTTTATGAATCTCACGGTGCCATTGGTTGTCCAGTAGGCAAGTATTAAATAATAACCAAAATCTAACACAACTATTTCTACCTGTAAAGTAGGAATTATAGTTTTTTTCTCATCTCTTAGTTATAAATATATATAACTTTTTCAGCATAAAAACCGCGTTAAAGCTTGGATTAAGTTAGAATTATCTCCCTTCGTAAAGTCATTGACTTTTGCCTGTAAGTATGTTTATATTTTCCTAAACCAAGTAATCCGATATATTTATAGCTGACTGGTCTACCGGAAGCCTTCAATTTCTTCTTTATTAAGAGATTGAAGGCTTTTATTTACTTTGTTGAGTATAAACCTATAAACTTTTTAGGAGGGAACTAGAGTGGGGCTAGAACATCATCATAATGGTCATCCTCATACACATGGAGGAGTAAATGGAAGTTTAATAAAGAACAAAGAGGGTACAAAGGTATTACTCATTTCTTTAATCGGATTACTCCTTACTGCTATTTTTCAGACAGTCATAGTAACGATGACAGGAAGTGCTGCTTTATTAGCAGACACCATTCATAATTTTGGCGATGCACTAACATCCATTCCACTATGGATTGCTTTTGTATTAAGCCGACAACTTCCTACAAAAAGATTTACTTATGGATTAAAAAGAAGTGAGGATTTTGCAGGATTATTTATCGTATTTGTTATATTTGTAAGTGCAGTTATTGCTGGTTATGAGACGTTGAATAAACTCTCTGATGAAACACAGGTGGATCATTTGGGCTTAACAGCGATAGCTGCTATTGTTGGCTATGTCGGGAACGAAATTGTTGCAATATATCGAATTCGTATGGGTAAACGCATGGGAAGTGCTGCACTAATCGCTGATGGTCATCACGCTAGATTTGATAGCTGGACTTCACTTGCAGTTTTGATTGGTGTGCTAGGGACATGGTTTGGTTATCCAATACTTGATCCAATTATTGGTTTAATCATAACAGTGATGATATTATTTACTGCAAAAGATTCTGCTAAAGTGATATTCACAAGATTGTTAGACGGTATCGAACCAGAGTATATTGATAACATTACAAAATCCGCTTCCAAAATAAAAAGCATTCGAAATGTGAATGACGTGAAAGCACGTTGGTTAGGTCATGAAATTGTTATAGACATAAGTATAACTATAGACTCAAACCTGTCTATTAAAGAAGGGCACAATGTCGTCAAAAACCTTATACACCAATTGCAACATGATATAGAACATATATCCTCTATTCAAGTACATGTAG
The DNA here is from genome assembly GCF_006546985.1 of Bacillus sp. 03113. GTDB lineage: Bacteria > Bacillota > Bacilli > Bacillales > Cytobacillaceae > VATK01. The sequence goes on along the minus strand of NZ_VATK01000007.1, from coordinate 193,558 downwards.
ATCCTTTAGAAGAACCAGGTGCCTTATTTCATAAACATGAATACTATCATACAGATCATGCTCGACAACATACTGCACATTCATAATATTAATTTGGCTTCATAATAAATTTAATCCTCGAGATTGTTGCTGTACCAAATAAAAAATTAGAACACTATTTTTTTATATAAAAAAATAGTGTTCTAATGCTATTCTTTCGGAGACATAAAAAACCCTTCTGAAAGGTTGTTAAAAACAGCCTCATCAGAAGAGTGTTGTTTTATAATATTAAATTTGATTATAGATACTTATAGTTTTCTTTTACTTCAATGTGCTATTAAGCCGATAATACATCGATCTGCGCCCTTGGTGAGTTCCATATTTTAATCCAGCTTCTCACTGCTGTTACTAATATGATAACCCCTAAAACAAGCATAATGATAGATATGACAGCATTCATCACACTGTAACCAGCTGCCGCAGGATTTAAATAAACATTTTTGATCATCCAATAGCCTGCATAATTAACAGTAATAAATAAATACGCAAGTGGGATCAGGCAGGTAAGCATGTATCTTCTTTTATCAGCTATCTTTAAAACGACCGTTGCCCCAATAATGAGACCAATAGAGGCCATCATTTGATTGGATACACCAAACAGCGCCCAAATGGATCCAATATCACCGGAGAAAAGGAGGTATCCCCACAAGAAACAAGCTAATGCGCTCGCAAATATATTTCCTGGAAGCCAATCGACTCGCTTCAACGGTTTATACACTTCACCGAAGAAGTCCTGAATAAGGTATCGAGCCACGCGTGTCCCAGCATCGATCGCTGTTAAAATAAAGACCGCTTCAAACATAATCACAAATTGGAAAAAATACGAAGACAACTGCGCAAACCATGGCACCTTAGTAAAAATGTATGTCATCCCAACGGCAAGCGTTACCGCTCCACCTGTTCTGCCTTCTAGACTTAGTCCAATTTCCTTACTGAGTTCAGGAAGATGAACTACATTCATTCCGAGCGTCTTAAAAACTTCTGGAGTCGAGTTGATCGCAAAATAATCGGCAGGCTGTAAGGCAGTAGCTGCAACTAGTGCCATGACACCAACGACACACTCTACAAGCATCGCACCAAATCCAACTACTTTTATATCACTCCATCTATCTAGCATTTTTGGAGTTGTACCAGAACCAACAAAGGCATGGAAGCCTGAAATGGCTCCACAAGCAATCGTAATCGAAATAAATGGCCACACAGGTCCAGCTAAAATAGGACCTCCTCCATTCACAAATTTCGTAACGGCTGGGAACGGTATTGAAGGGTTAATAATAAATACACCTGCAATTAAAGCAACAAATACCCCAATTTTCATAAAACTACTTAAATAATCGCGCGGGGCAAGCAGCAGCCACACAGGGAGAGCCGCAGCAAAAAAAGCATAGATTGGTAGAATAATGGCCAATGTTTTGGCATCAAAGGTTAACCAATTCCCTATGATCGTTTCTTGAATCGTTGGTCCAACAAACACTCCTAATAATAGTAAAATAAATCCAATCGTTGTTGCTAATTTTAAATTTCCTGTTTTTCGATAAAAAAGTCCGATCCCCATGGCAATTGGAATCGTAATCCCTACAGCAAAGGTTCCCCACGGGTTGTTTTCCAATGCATGTAGAACAACCATAGAAAGTCCTGCCATCGTAATCGTAATAATAAATAGCATTGCTAGTCCCGTACAAAACCCAGCTACCGGTCCTAACTCTTCTTTCGCAACCAAAGACAATGATTTCCCTTTTTTACGCATGGAAGCAAATAAAACTACGGCATCATGAACCGCACCACCTATCACAGCCCCGATTAAAAGCCATAATAGCCCAGGTAAATAGCCAAATTGAGCGGCTAATACAGGACCAACAAGAGGACCTGCCGCTGCAATGGCTGCAAAATGATGACCAAAGGTTACCCATTTATTCGTAGGAACATAATCCTTTCCATCATTTAATTCATGGGCAGGAGTCGGCTTAGAGTCGTTTAACTTTAACACCTTGGCTGCCATAAACGTACCGTATAATCGATATGCGATCATCAGGATACACATAGAACCAATGACTATTGTTACTGCATTCATTAATGATAAACCTCCTTCAATCTGTCTGAATCCATCATACAAAATGAAAGAAGCAATCTATGATTTTCACAGTAGAATGCAAGAGTTTGGAGATGAATAACCATAATAATGGTTTGAAATGCACAAACTTTTATATAACAGTTTATATATTTAACATCTGTTTCAATAATTTTACGTAAGTCCGGCTAACAGGAACCTTAGATCCATCCTTCATTAACAGATTGTAAGTCGAATGAAACCATGGCTGTATCTCCTTTATGGCATCGAAATTAACTAGAAAAGAGCGATGTACTCGGACGATCGATGTATTTTTTAGCTTTCGTTCAATAACAACAAGCGGATCAGACACTTTGTACTCCCGCTCTATTGATTTAATGAATGTTTTCCCATCCATCGATCCGATAAAAATAATATTTTCGACCTGCAGGAGAATGATCCGATCTTCTGTATGAATCGCTAATTTTCCTGTTCGATCTAAACCTGATACTTTATCCTGAACAGCAGCTTGATGGTCTTCGCTTTGCTCAAGTCTCTTTTCAAGTTTTTCAATGGTTTGCTGAACTCTTTGCTCATCAAAAGGCTTCAATATATAATCTACCGCATTGACATCAAAAGCCTTCAGCGCATATTCGTCAAAAGCGGTCGCAAAAACAATCTCTGGTACTTCTTCAAAATCTAGCATTTTTTTAGCTAATTCCAATCCATTTTCCTCTGCTAGCTGAATATCAAGAAAGACAACGCTTGGTTTCAATTCCTTGATAAAAAGAAGAGCTTCTTCTATCCCCTCTGCTTCCCCTATCACATCCACAAGCTTCGTTCTACGGAGCAAATACATTAGCTCGTCTCGTGCTAATGGCTCATCATCTACTACAAACGCTTTGATCATGTTGTTCACCCCAGCTTATATGATTAAGAGGCAATTGAATGATTACCTTCGTTCCACTCCCTAACTGACTTTCGATCTGAAAGGAGGCTTCCTCCCCGTAAATCTCACTCATTCTCTTTTTTATGTTATATAGAGCGGTTCCTGTCCCTTCTATTGAAGTTACAGCCTGTTTCCCTAGTGAATCGACTAATTCAGAAGAGATGCCTTTCCCATTATCCTCTGCCATCAGCACTACTCGATCATTCTCTTTAAAGGCGCGCACGGTCACAATCCCATTCTTCTTATCAAAAGGCTTTGAAAAGGAATGGCGTATAGCATTTTCCACTAAAGGCTGCAGCGTAAATGGAGGAATCAATACCTGCTCAAGTAAAGGTTCGATCGAAAGGCATACTTTATACTTATTTGGAAAGCGTGCTTGCTCTAATGATAGATATGCCTCTACATGCTCAAGCTCTTTTTGAAGGGGAATAAGTATATGCCGCGCACCTTGCAAATTGCTCCTGAAAAAAACGCTTAATTTTAACAGCAGCCTTCTAGCTTTCTCCGAATCTGTCCGACATAAAGCAGAAATCGTATTGATCGCATTAAATAAAAAATGAGGATGAATTTGTGCCTGCAAGGCCTTGATCTCAGCATCTTTCAATAGCTTACTTTGCAGTTCAGCTTCTCCTAGCTCCAGCTGAGTTGAAAAAAGCTTCCCTAACCCTTCGCCTAGCTGTTCCTCTACTTGATCAAGTTTTTTTGGATCTGTAAAATAAAGCTTTAATGTACCTACCGTATGAAAATGTATTTTTAAAGGCATAACAAGTGCGGCCTTTAACGGACAGTTTTGATGCGAGCATTGTATCTCATCTTGTGACTTGGCCTTTATAATATGACCACACTCTAATACGGTATGTGTTAGTTTTGTAGCCAAGCTCTGTAATGGAATATGATGGTCTGCACCAACTCCCGCATGCGCTAGGATTTGCTGTTCATTTGTGATCGAAACGGCATCTGCATTCGTCCATTTCAAAATAATTTCAGCTGCCTCTTTTGAGGAATGAGCATTAAGACCCTTTCGAAAAAAAGGAAGTGTTTGATCGGCAATAAAAAGAGCTTTATGCGTTTCAAGTGCCCTCGCTCGCTCCTCCTCTTGAAAAATAGTTTGTATAATGAGCATAAACAGGAAAATACCTATACCGTTCATTAAAATCATTGGCAAACTAATTACTTTAACAAGAGTTAATGCTTGTAAGAATGGCTTCGCTACAAACAAAATAATCCCCATTTGAAGCGCTTCCATTAAAATTCCGAATATAGCTGAAAAAAGTAAAGCACTACTCCCTAGGTAACGATATCTTTTTCCGACTAATCCTGATAACACACCTGCTATAGCAGCCGAGATTCCACAAGCTATCGAGCTAAACCCTCCTAAAGTGAAACGATGAACCCCTGCAATTATCCCTACTCCTGTACCAACAACAGGTCCACCTAAAAGACCTCCAATCACTACACCTAATATACGTGTATTCGCGATTGCGCTTTCATCATTAAGATCAAAATGCCACGTTTGTGAATGAACAGCATCCCCTTGAATTTGAATGCCTATATAATTACTAATGATTCCAAACATTCCAAAGATCACAATCATCCATGCTTTATCAATGTATCCGTGCTTGTAATGAATCATGTCCCGAAACGACTTCATCCTCGATAGTAAAAAGGCAAAAACAACGAGAATCCCTACTCTTTCAAGCATCATTGGCAATAAACTGATCAACTTTCATCACCATCCTTCAGGTTGATTTCATCGAGCAGGTTTTACATCTTTATTTATATTAAACATACCGTGATTTTTCTCTTAGTTCCACTTTGAAATATGACTTTTTTGTGTATTATTAGAAAAGCGGAAGCGACTTGGTCATCGACATACAAACTGGAGGGGCTTCGACTGAGATAAGGCGAACCTTCCATCAGGGTGTTTTTCCCTGATGGTTAGCCTGAGCCGATCAGGTTTTTACGGGCAGTTTTTTATCCACTGTACATTTTTTAGGTCATATCTTACTGCCCGTTAAAACGTGATAAAGGATACACGAAGAGCATAGCGATTCGATGTTGACTTATCGTAGGGAGATGACCTGAAGTTTGCTAGTCGATAGGCGCTGGAGCTAGACAATTAAGAAAAGCGGAAGCACCCTTGCTCATCGACGTAAAGTGCTAGACTGAATCGAGTGAGATATAGGAAACACGAAGAGCGATAGCGATTCGATGTTGACTTATCGTAGACGAGGTGAGGGAAGCACTTCTAGTCGATAGGGTGCTGGAGCTAGACAGTAATCTAACTTCAGATGTAAATTCTGATATTATTAAGAAAAGCGAAAAGCGCCTGATCATCCCTGAAGCTAGGTACCTCACTACAAAAAAAATTCATGCTTACACTAATTCTTAAAATTAGACTTCCTGCTTCATCCCCTCTAAACTAGAAACGTATTAACTCAGTTTAAAGGAGTGTTCAAAATGGATCGAATTCGCCTTACCAACGATTTATCTTTTTCCCGAATCATTCACGGCTCATGGCGTTTAGCCGATTGGGACTATTCAGACCAGGAAACCTTATCACTTATTGAGCATTGTTTAGAAAAAGGGATTACAACCTTTGATCACGCAGATCTTTACGGATCATATACTTGCGAAAAATTATTTGGAGACGCCCTTTCTTTAAAACCAGAACTACGAGATAAAATGGAAATTGTCACAAAATGCGGTATAGTGATACCTTCACCGAACCGCCCTGCACATCAATCTCATCATTATAATACAAGTAAAAAGCATATCCTTTTATCTGTTGAACAATCGTTAAAAAATTTTCAAACAGACTACATAGATACATTACTCATTCATCGCCCTGATCCATTTATGAATCCTGAGGAAGTTGCTGAGGCATTTGTTGAGCTTAAGGAATCTGGAAAAGTACGTTCGTTTGGGGTATCCAATTTTAAACAGCATCAATGGAATATGCTGCAGTCTTATCTAGACTTTCCGCTGATCACGAATCAAATAGAAGTATCTGCTTATCAGTTAGAAAATATTGAAGATGGGACCTTGAATTTATGCTTGGAAAAAAGAGTTGCTCCGATGATTTGGTCTCCTCTTGCTGGAGGGAAAATTTTTACGAGCCAAGATGAAAAAGCAGCTAGGCTTCGTGATACTTTAACAAAAGTGCAGGAGGAAATAGATGCTAATAGTATGGATGAAGTCCTTTATGCATGGTTATTAAATCACCCTGCAAAGATGATGCCAATTGTCGGTTCAGGTAAAACTCATCGAATTGACAGTGCCGTTCGATCGCTAAAATTTAAGCTGACACTTGACCAATGGTTTGATATTTTGCACAGCTCAATGGGACATGAAGTGCCGTAAAACAAAATGATTGATTATAGCTTCCTGGTCTTCTCCAAAATTGTTAGAAAAACCAGGAAGCTATTACTTCATCCATGTTTTACTTCCTATTTTCAGAAAAAAATAAAAATTACTCAGCTGGTATAGACAACTAGTTGCATATATCGTACACTATTCTTATAGAATCTATTCAGACAGGAGTCCTCCAAATGTCTAGTAACCAATCACTTATTATTAAAAATATTAATGTGTACGCAGAGGATCAAGTTTTCCCAAATGGATACATAAAAATAGTAAATGGAAAAATTGTTGAAATTGGAACTGATGTTTCCAATCAACTAAAGAATGAAGAAACAGAGATTATTAAATTTACTCCTGCATATAACTTAATCCCTGGTGCAATCGATATGCATATTCATGGAGTAAATGGTGCAGATACAATGGATGCAACAGAAAAAGCTCTTAATATTATTACAGCTACCCTCCCTCAAGAAGGGACCACTAGTTTTCTTGCCACAACCATGACCCAATCAAAGAAAGCAATTGAAGATGCGTTAGAAAATGCAGCTCATTATATTGTTAAAAAACAAACAGTTGGCCAAGCTGAAATACTTGGTATTCACCTTGAAGGCCCTTTTATTTCACCTAAAAGAGCAGGGGCACAACCAACAAACCACATTATTGAACCAAATATTGATCTTTTTAAACAATGGCAATCGTTAGCCAAAGGGACCATTAAACAAGTGACACTAGCTCCTGAAGAGGGAGAAGGAATTGACTTCATAAACTATTTACATGACACAAATGTCGTCGCTTCTATTGGACATACAGATGCAACCTATCAAGAAGTCGATCAAGCCATTAAAGCAGGGGCAACTCAAGTAACGCATCTTTATAATGGGATGCGCGGACTTCATCATCGCGAACCAGGTATTTTAGGTGCTGCATTACTTCGAGATGAGCTTTTTGCTGAAATGATCGTTGATGGTATTCATGCCGTGCCTGAAATGATACAGCTTGCATATAAAATGAAAACGAGTAAACGTGTCATCCTCATAACCGATTCTATGAGAGCAAAATGCTTAAAAAATGGAGTCTATGATTTAGGTGGACAAGAAGTCATTGTAAATGGAGAAAAAGCAACTCTTGCAAATGGTTCTTTGGCAGGCAGTATATTAAAAATGAAGGATGCCATGAAAAATATGCTTTCTTTCTCTAAATGCACCCTTCAGGATGTCATTCAAATGGCCGCCGTTAATCCTGCTAAACAGCTTAGTGTCTTTGACCGAAAAGGAAGTCTTGCAGTTGGAAAGGATGCTGACTTTGTAATCTTAGATGAAAATTACGATGTCGTAATGACCTTCTGCCGTGGAAAGCTTGCATATAAAAAAAGCGAGCAACGACAAGTATAGTTTAACAGTGAAAGAACAGCAAATGATCATGATAAAGGAGTGAACTATTTTGAATATCATTCAGGTAAAGGACTATCAAGAAATGAGTGAAAAAGCAGCTGATTTACTGATCAGTAAAATTAAAAGCAAACAGTCCTTTAATCTAGGACTAGCCACTGGAGGTACACCAAAAGGGCTTTATGAAATACTGATTGAAGACCATAAAAAGAATGGAACCTCCTACAAACACATTACAACTTTTAACCTGGACGAGTATGTGGGCCTTAATAAGCTTGATCCTAATAGCTATCACTACTATATGAATGATACCTTATTCCACCACCTTGACATAGATGTTGATCATACTCATCTTCCGATTGGCTCAGCTAAAAATCTTGAACTAGAGTGCCAGCGTTACGAGCAACTGATTGATGAAAAAGGCGGAGTGGATTTACAAATATTAGGAATCGGACGAAATGGACATATTGGATTTAACGAGCCTGGTACTTCCTTTCAATCTCTTACACATGTGGTTACATTAGACGAATCTACCCGAAAAGCGAATGCACGTTACTTTTCTTCAATTGAAGAAGTTCCAACGCATGCAATTACTATGGGCATCGCTTCTATTATGAAAAGCAAAGAAATATTCCTTTTAGTGTCTGGTGAGGAGAAAGCTGATGCAGTGCATAAATTATTTAACAGTGAAGAAAGTGAAGATTTTCCAGCATCTATTTTAAAACAGCATCCCTGTGTTACAATCATTGTAGATCAAAAGGCATTATCAGGAGCACACATAAAAAACATCTCTACAATAAGATAGATACTAAGCTCCTTTGTTTCCTCAGGATCTCTTAAGATGGGCAGAAACGCCTCTTAATGTGATATGGCCTTTAAGGAGAGAGAAATTATGATTGATAAAAGCTCGCCTCTTCCGATTTATTATCAGCTTGAAGAGTTGATTAAAAAGAAAATTGAAATCGGTGAGTTGCAGCCAAATGATATCCTTCCTTCCGAACGTGAGTATTCAGAATACTATCAAATTAGTCGAATGACCGTACGTCAAGCGTTTACGAACCTTGTGAATGATGGATATCTTTATAGAAGAAAAGGAAAAGGCACCTTTGTTGCTGAAAAGAAATTTGAACAAGAACTGATTGGTTTAACTAGCTTTACCGAAGAAATGAAAAAAAGAGGTCTGACACCGAGCAGTAAAATGCTTCATTTTGAATTAATTCCGGCAACAAAAAAAATGGCTAGTATGCTAAAAATCAAAGAAAATGAGCCTGTGTATGAGATCATACGAATTCGTCTTGCAGATAAAGAACCGATGGCTTTTGAAACCTTATATATGTCTGCTAATTTAGTAAAAGGTTTGACTGCCGAAATTGCCAGTCACTCTCTGTATGAGTATATCGAGGAGAAGTCCGGATTAAAAATGGCACATGCGAGCCAAACAATCGAATCGTCTATAGCGACAGATGCAGAAGCTCAGCATTTGAACATCCCTAAAGGATCACCTATCCTTTTATTTCATCGACATTCTTATTTAGAGAATAACACTCCTATAGAGGTGGCAAAATCTTCCTACAGGGCAGATCGTTACAAGTTTTCTATTCATATTAAAAGACAAAAAGACTAATGGACGAAGGATTCTTCCACTAGTCTTTTTGTCTCTGTTTGTATTCCTTTATGAAAGTTCTAAGAATGTTCCTGTTATCTTACTTAAATATCATCTGGTAAATAATATTGATACATGTTAATTGTATTCTTTTGTTCCTCTAAAACAGCCATTGTCTTTTCATTTGGCTTTACATAAATAGTTGGATAGTCTTTTTCAACCATTTCCTCTTTGATATGAAAAGCCAGTTTTTCTTCATTTATTGAAAACTCTGAGTTAACTCCAGGTTTATTTCCGCGTGCATCCAACCGAATCCAACGATTTAATGATTTTAAAAATACAGCATTTAGCGCATGAATACAATAACCTTTTTCAGGTGTCTCGAACAGCATTAATCGCTGATAACAAAAGCCTGTTGGAATTCCTTCAGCTCTTAGTAAGGCAGCAAGCAAATTTGATTTTGCATAGCATATCCCATGTTGATATTGAAGCACCTCTGATGCTTTCTTTGTTATTCTCTGCGCTTGTATATCCCATGAATGTGATATTTGATCCCTTACAAATTCAAAAGCAATTTTAGTCTTTTCGATATCTGATTGTTGATCATGAAATAATTCTTGCTTTTTCTTCTTTATGACTGAACTTGAATAGTCAACAGTATCAAGTTCCTTTAAATATTCTTCTAAATTAGATGATTCACAAGTTAACATCATTCGTATTGCTCCTCTACAAAACTATCATTATGAATAAATATATATCTAAACTAATATCTATTCAAATTTAACCTTAGAGATGACCTCCGAATGGTAGTGTACATAATAAAACCAATAATGGTCTCTTCTATAGTATACTATTCCCTTTGAGGAAGATCCAAAAACCTAAAATATGGAAGCACCAAACCTATAAAAGAAGCTACACAAATAATTGAGCCAATAAGAAAATACATTGATCTAATTCCCCATAATTCACTAAGGACTCCACCAGCCAATACACCCAGTGGCATCATTCCTCTAATAATGAATAAACGAATAGAAAATACGTTTCCCATCCTATCATTTGGGACAGTCTCTTGAAAAATAGTTGTATTATAAGCATTAAAAAAGGCCAAAGAGATTCCTGCTATCATTTCAGTTGTATATGCTAGTATGATATTTTGATTAAAAGCTAATGATATATATGTAGCACCTCCAATAATTAAAGCTCCTAGCATAATAAATCTTCTACCATCAACATGTTTTTTCCCAACAAAAAAAGAACCAATCACATATCCAAGTGGAAAACTCGCCATAAAATAACCATACTCAGCATAGCTGGCTTTCAGTTCATCCGTGATATACGGAAGATTGATGACCATTGAAACCCCTACACCAAATTGAACAAAAGCAAGAAAAATCGCAAGCCATATAAGTACAGGCTGTTGAAAGTAAAAAGAAATGCCTGCTCGAAATTGTGCTGCCCATGTTTGACGTACCGTTTTTGACGTCCTAGTTTCTTTTACGAGCATTAACAAGCTGCTACTTGCGAAAAGAAAAATACATACTAGGAAAAGGGTTAACTTGGTGCCTGTATATTCAATTACAACTCCACCTAATACAGGGGCAAGGAAAGTCATAAGCCTAACCATACCATCCAAATAAGCATTCGCTGCTTTTAGCTGTGATTTCGAAACAATGGTTGGAGTGATCGCCTGTGCAGCTGGAACATAGATCGGTGTAATAAGACCCACTACAATTTGAACAACATAGATATGCCAAGGCTCAATTTCCCCTAACGTCATGATGACTAAAGGAATTAAAAATACTAGACCGCGCGTCCATTGAGAGAAAATCATCATCCACTTTCGACTCCATTTATCAATAAATGGACCAATAAAAAGCTGAAGGATAAGAGATGGGATAAAATAAAGCAGCCACATGCTTCCTAACGCTGTTTTTGAGCCTGTTAATTCATAAATAATAATCGAATTGCAAAAGGTTCCGAAAGCGCCTCCCAACTCTGAAACCATACTTCCCGTCCACATATAAAAAAATGCTCGGTTTTTTCTTAATCCCTTCATTTAGACACCTGCTTTCCTAATCATCTAGAAAAACATTTAACTCTTTTGAAAGAGCGTCAAGTGCTTTACTTTTTAAACTATATTTTGAGTCAATAATCTCTACTAGCTTTGCAGCTCTTAATAGTTTCAAATGATGATGGATCGTCGATTTTCCAATATTTAATTGCTCGGTTAGCTCCTGCAGAGTTCGGTCTCTTTCGTACAAGAGCTTTACAATTCTTAATCTCGCTTCATCTCCAAGCGCCTTATATTTTTGAACTAAAAAATAGTTTGGAAGATATTTATCGTGAGGCGCAATGCTTTCATTCGCTATTGGATAGAAAAATACTTTCGTATCTTCAATATCTGCTTCTATATTCCAAGGACGGTAAGTGTATTGTGGAATAAGGAGAACATGATGCACACTCGGTTCAGGAAGATAGGTAACGCCTCCCGTTGACCACTCTACCAACTCTTCTGGGGTCATCTTTTTACTCATTTTTATTTTGGATTGCGCATCTCTTTCTAATATCGGTAAAAGTTTTTCAAACTCAGGTTCTATCACTGCTTTGTACCAGCCTGACATTACCTTTGTTAGATGAGCTTTTAGAAGTTGTTCATCTACCTTACATATAAACTCTATATAATCCGGGAAGAATGGATTGCTTTTTGTTAACATTTTTAATTCTTGAATAGCTGCTTCTACTCCGTTTGATGCCAGCCTTCTTTTCTCCTGCAGATCTTCACCTATAAATGGAATACAAATAAATTTAAGATCCTCTTCTGAAAGCTCTTTGATATATGCTAGAAAAGAAGCTACATCCTTAAATTCCTTTTGATGAAGAAGCTGCAGCAATGCCTTCCAAGTATTTTTTTCTTCCACAAAACAGAGTTCATCCAACATGTCTTTTGATAAAAGCTGCTTAATCTTTTCCCAATCCTGAGTTGTTTTTTCTAGTGTATGTAAAATAGGCGTATTCGTAATAGCAGCAATGCCTAATACACATTCCCACAGTACTGAATACTTTATTTTGACCTTATATGTTTCTCTCTTTCTACTTGAAACGTTCAACACATCCATTCCAATCACTTCCTTTTTCATTAAATTCTATACTTTTAGAATAATATTTTCAATATTTATCGAATGTTATAACAAAAAAGTGTGTAAGCTACTTTTCTTTTTTGAAAAAATACAGGCTTGGGTATTTTATCTAAATCATTTTGTTAAGTTCTAAAACAAGGAACTCCTACTTTTTCAAACTAAAAAGGAATGAAGCAATGCTAGATTATTTCGCATTGCTTCATTCCTTCTCCATACAGTTGAAATATTTTCGGTTATTTCTTACTTTCTTTCGCATGGTACAATACAGCAGCCTCTAAAACATCAATTCCCAACAAAATATCGTCTAGGTCTGTATGCTCATTTGGATGATGACTCAGACCATCCTCTGAAGGAATAAAAATAAGACCAACCGGACCAAGCTTCGTCATATTCATGGCATCATGCCCTGCCCCGCTTTGCATCAATCGATACGGCAGGTTTTGAGTTTCACAAATTTCTTTGAGGTCTGCTTGAATTTCAGTTGATAGCAGGACGGGATCCTCATTGCTAATCTCCTTGCTTTTCACCTCTAATTGCCTTGTTTGTTCTATAGATGATATCGTTTCCTGTAAATGATCTAATACTCTTTTCCGTGATTCAATTGAGGTAGATCGAATATCAACTTTCAGCTCTACTTCTCCAGGTACCACATTCATAGCGCCCGAAAACACATCTAATACGCCTACTGTTGCAACCGTTCCATAAGGCTGTTCCTTTATAGCAGCCTTCTCAATCTCAAGTGCAAGTTCAGCTGCACCGAGAAGGGCATCCTTTCTCATGTTCATTGGAGTCGTTCCAGAATGAGAGGCCTTTCCAATAATCGTGACAATCAACCGTGTTGGCGCTGCAATACCAGTGACGATTCCAATTTTTTTATTTTCATTAATAAGAATGGGGCCTTGTTCTATATGAAGCTCAAAAAACGCTTTAAAGGTTTCGTTTGCTCTACTAGCTTGATTTAAACTATCAAAATCCAGTGCAATAAGAGCAAAAGCTTTCTCCATGGTAATTCCATCACGGTCCTTTAGATGGCGATACTTCTCTTTATCAATGGTGCCTGCCATTGCTTTACTGCCTACTGTAGATACTCCAAAACGGCTAGACTCTTCACAAGCAAACGAAATAATTTCAATCGGGTGATCCGTCACAATGCCCCTCTCATTTAAGCGTTTGACCACTTCTAGTCCTGCTGTTACTCCTACAGCTCCATCATACTTTCCTCCTTGATATACTGTATCTAAATGCGAGCCGATAACAACAGGTGGGAGACCTTTTATTCTTCCTTCTCTTCGTGCAATTAAATTTCCACAGTTATCCAATTGAACATCCATATGTTCATCTTTACATAATCTCATAAATGCATGGATACAAGCTTGTTCCTCATTTGTATACGCGACCCTTGTAATTCCTTTTTCACCTGAATTATATTGATTCATATTATCCAAAAGCATTTGGTATCGCATTTTCTTTTCCATATATGTATCTCCTGTTTATGACAATCTATGTGAAACTTTTAATTATTTAGATAATTTAAAGTGTACCGAACAAAAATTATGTATATCAGAATTATAAAGCTTTCTGAAGCAAAAGAAAAACAAAAATAACATACTAATTTAAATCATAGTTACCCATATTCAAGACATACTATTGTCACTATTCATTTCATTCTTTTTTTGATAGACTATCACTAACTCAACCATCATCTCCTTTTTCTCCTAAAAAGACCCTTACTAGTAGAATCGTTCTTTATTCAAATACATTGAAAGGAAAAACATAAAATGAGTGAACTCCTCTTACAGCAAATTCTTGAAAAATTAAACACCATGGAAGCTCAGACTAACAAGCGATTTGATGAAATTGATGCACGGTTTGAAAAAATCGATTTGCGTTTTGAAAACATTGACAAACGTTTTGAAAGCATGGATAAGCGCTTTGAAAAAATCGAATTTCGATTGGATGGTATTGAGAATAAACAGCTTCTTATTAAAACTCAATTAAGCGAAACCAATCAGGTGGTTCGAGCACTTTTTAATCGCCAAGAAGAAACAGATGCCAAGCTAGACGCTCTAAGCATGGATGTTCAGAAGCTGCATGGGAAAGCAGAAATGCATCAACAAACGTTAAGTAATATCATAGAAAACCAAAAATCCATTTATGAAATATTGGGAGATCATGAAGTGGCCATTCGTAATTTTAGGCGAGGACCAGTGTAATACCACATTTAATAAAGCCTATTTTTATAGCCTTCCTGAAGTCTTTTAGCTATTTCAGCTTCTGTAGTTCCTGGCATCTTCGTATGCTCTAATATTATCTTTGCCGCAGATGGAAGCAGTTCTTTGTCTTCCCACGCTTCAGGTTCCCACAATTTTGACCGTTTTATGGCCTTTGCACAATGAATGAAACATTCTTCTACCCTGACAACAATTCCAATTAAAGGTTTTTTCCCCTTCACCGCCCTCTGTTCTAGTAGTTCTTCATCCTGCACTAAATAAGCTTTGCCATTAATTCTAAGTGTTTCGCCTAACCCCGGAATTAAGAATAGAAGTCCAACATTTGGATTTTCGAGTATATTTCTCATTGAATCGATTCTTTTATTACCTGGTCTTTCTGGGATCAACAAATGATTTTCATCTAATAAAAGGACAAATCCTGGCATATCCCCGCGAGGAGAGGCATCACATAAACCTAAATGATTAGAAGTAGATAGAATCAAAAAAGGAGATTTTTCTATAAATTCTCTGCAGTTTTGATCTAAATATGTGATAACCTTTCTTTTAACCAACTCACTAGGAAAACCAATAATAGAACGTAATTCTTCCTCTGTTTTTATCACTTTATTAAACTTATTCTCCAAAACTCTATCCCCTATTCTGTATGATAAATAAGGTTTATTTTAACATTATTCATTGGAAAATTGGTATAAATTAACCAAATCTAAGGAAAGTAGAGAAAAAAAGAGGGCCACTCAGAGGTTGCATTAGCAACTAGAGTGCTCTCTTAAAGACGTAAATAATCTATGCACTTTCTCCAAAATCTAATGTTTTACCTGTCTCAATATAGGTCTTTATATTATTTAATATCATCCACCAGGCTTTATCACTATTTTTATAAGAAGGATTATTAATATCCCATTGATCATGAATGAGTGTTAGCTTTGTACATCTACCAACAGGTTCAAGCAAATAAGAGATTCTCGACTCATAATTTTCTCTACCCTTTAAATAAGATTCTCCAACATAATGAGTAAAGGTTAGCTCTTTTTGGGTTTCAAATGCAAGCACCTTCCCATAAACATGAACGGTTTCATCCCCTTCGATTCCAGGCCCTACATATGCAATAGGGTCTCCTTCTTTAAATGTTGATTTAATAATACTTCCATAAAAAATTTCTTTCGTCCCCTCTGGTGTAATAAGAACATCCCACACCTTTTCTGGTGTACCGGCAATATAGAACTCGTACTTTAAATCCATAAAGGCTCCTCCTCGTTTAGTAAATTGATTTGTATATCATGATGTACATTGATCATACACGATATTCACTGACATTAATGGTCAGTGAAGTCATCTTTTTGATAAAAATCAAGGAGCTCAGAGGTTATAACTACAAGTCTATTTTTTAAAATAAGAGGTTCTACAACTTGAATCGATCTTCCATAGGGAAGAAGAAAATAAGGAACATAAGTCTGAATCACTTTTTCATCAAGCACAAATTGAGCTCGGTCGACTGAACGCTCTATTAGAGCATGCCCAAATAACCAATGCTCGCATAAATCATTTAACGCTTCTTGTTTCCCTACAATATGTACAGAAATTAGATACTCCTTTTGATCTAAATTTGGAAGTAATTTGTGAAGAAAAAAATGACGCACAGAAAAATCTTGCGGCCTTTCAAATATTTTTTCGGTTTTTGAAATAGACTCAACCCGATCGACGCGAAAGCTTCGAACATCTTTCCGTAGCTGACAATAAGCAACGACATACCACTTCCCTTTCCAATAAACAAGTCCATACGGATCAATATGCCTGATTTGTGCTGAAGATTCATTTCCTTTTTTATAATGGATTAAAAGTGTTTTGCATTCGGCTACCGACACTTCAATCTCTTGAAGAGTTGTTGCCAATACAGGAGGAGATAGAGGACTAATCACGTCAAATCCGTGTAGATGACGGCTAATTTTATCTTGTTGCTCTTGATTCCTCACCCTTTTTAGTTTAGCAATAGCTCGGTTTAGTTCATGACTAAATGGATAACCAGCTTCTTGTGCAAAGAGCGCCGCATGCATAAGTGCTTTCTGTTCATTCAAATCAAAAATTAAAGGCATCTCATTAAATTCTTCAAGTAAACTGTATCCTCCATTATGTCCTGAATCCGCAACAATAGGCACTCCACTTGAACATAAAGAGTCGATATATCGGTATACGGTTCGAATATTTATCTCCAATGCCTCCGCTAATTCCTTTGCAGTCATTCGCTTCCTAGATTTCAACAACAACAAAATAGACAGCATATTATCAGCTTTAGACATAATCATAAAGTTCCTTTCTTATTCGCACTTTTATATTTAAAAGATACAATGAAATTAATTTTAAGTAAAAAAGGCAGCCCTACTTTTTTAAAGTAAGACTGCCACTTAATTGTCCGAACATATTAGCGATTAGTTGGAAATACTCTTCTAACTGTTTCATTAAATTCTTCAAAGAATCCTTCTACAGGTTCTCCTTCACTTACTCTTCGTGTATAATCAGTCATTCTATCTACAAAATCAGGATTCGTTGATACAAATACATTCCTAATATCTGGATCTTCCGCTCTCACTTGATCAGCAATTTTCTTCTCCAGATCATCGGTTAATTCATCTTTGGTGTCATTCTCCAAAATAACAGCTACATAAGCATTTCGGTTCGTAACGATCACGTTTGCAGTGTCAACTTCTTTCATGTTAGCAATTCGATCAGATGAATCATCTGCCACTTCCATTCTTGTTTCTTCACGATTAACATCGGTTAAATCATTCCGATTATTTGTTACATTTGGAATTCCTACATTTTCATTATTGTATCGAACTCTTTGAACATTATTGACATCACGATTATTCAATGCTCTATCTCCATCATTAAAATTACATCCAAATAGCAAAAATGCGGATAATAGAGAAATTGAGAAAAGGATCATTTTTTGCAAAATTACCACCTCATTAATTAAGTCTAATCTTAAATTAACCAGAATAGATGTAAATATTCTGGTTGTATTTTCCACAGGTTAGAATAAACTAGTTCATTCAATCCGTACTTTCAAAATTTTTACACTCAACCTAAAGAAAGTAGATCCAAACAGAAATTTGGAAAAATATCTCTCTTTTTGAAACTTCATTTCATATTTTTCGTATAATCTTTAACATTATTTGATATTAGGAGGAAATCACTTGTATATTGGGGATATTATGTTTTATTTAGTTCCTATTTTTATTGGACTAATTTTCATTATCGTTATTGGAGGTATATTGATCAGCATTATAAAAGGAATAGGTACATGGAGGAAAAATGAACAATCTCCACGCCTTAATGTGCCTGTAGTTCTGACATCGAAACGTAATCATGTAAGCAGAGGCGGATCTTCATCACATACTTCATATTATGTAACCTTTGAATTTGAGAGCAAAGATCGTACTGAGTTTAAGGTCTCCGAAAAAGAATACGGTCAACTTTCTAAAGATGATACTGGAATATTAACTTTTCAAGGAACAAGATATCTTGGATTTGAGCGAAATTAATATTTTGTTTCAATTAAAAAAAGCTTGAGGAGTACACTTTTCCTCAAGCGGTTATACTAGGATTAAAGAAGCTACAATTAATTTTGTAATTCTATATCAGATAATTGGCTCTCCTAAAGAAAAACCTTCAAATAGTCGACCTCCAAACGGTTTCAATACTTTGTCAGCCAATTGGACAACCTTATCTTTTTGACCCGTTTTATAATACAAGTCAAATGCTTCTACAAATTCTTTAGTAAATAATTCATCATACTGCTGTAATGCACGAACAATCCATTTTGAAGCTCCGATCCAATGACCATTTGTTCGCAATACAAATTCATGAATGAGCTCTGCTAAAGTACTGGCAATAAATATTTCTTCAGCTTTGTTTGAAGAACCTATGAAATCCTCCAATGCATCAGTTATGAAATAACGTTTTGTACGAATGATTTCTTCAGACCATTTTTCCGGACCGTTATTTATTAGCTCTATAGCTTCTTTTTTTATCGCCTTAATAATTCCTTTATCGACAAGAACCACACCTTCTGAAACCATTCTTGGCAATGCAGGTCTTGCTCTTTCACAGTCACTCGCAAAAAACTCCTTGTATGATTTCAGATTATGTGCAAAAACCTCTATCGGCCAATCATTTTCAATTAATGATTTCCGAAAGGAAGAAGAAAGGCTATGATCAAAAACGACAATATCAAGATCAGAGGTACTTGTAGCTTCACCTCGTACCACACTTCCGGCTAATAGAGCACCTTGGCAGTTTGGAAAATACCTTTCAATAAACTTTTTTGAGGCTTCAATTGGTTCTAATCTTTTTATCTCTTCCATCATCCTCACCTTTGTTCATTATTTCTCCTTCGATAAATCATAATAGAAAATTTTCTGTTGAAACTACATTTGCATATGTTCCGCTAAGTGCACTAACAAACGCAAAATGAACCTGATCAGCTGACACAAGCCTATCCTGATAAAATAAATCCTTCGTTGTACAAGCATCTTCAATAAGCGTACATTCAAAACCCAGCTCCTTTGCGGCTCTTACTGTTCCATCAATGCACATATGCGTCATCATGCCGCAAATTACTAGTTTGGTCACTCCATTTTCTCTTAGTTTGCTTTCTAATTCGGTCATGAAAAAGCTGTTAGGTGTATGTTTTATAATAATACTTTCTTGTTCTAATGGTAAAACCGATTGATGTATCTTGACTCCCTCTGTGTTAGGAAGAAAGAAGCTTGCTCCTACTCGATTCGAAACATGCTGAATATGGAAGATATGATGGTTTTTTTTTCTAAACCATTCAAGGATTTCTCCTGCTCTCTCTGCTGCTTTCTCGGGATTTTTTAATTCCATTTTTCCATTTGGAAAATAGTCATTTTGAATATCAATTAAGATCAAAGCTGTACTCATTTTCATTCCTCCTAAACATAAAATAAAATATAATGAAATCATAATGAAAATTTTGAGTTTAATCGATACTTTGATGAAACACTTTTATTAAAAATAATTTCATGATGAAAGGAATTTATATGCAGCTTGATAATATTGATTTTCAAATTCTTCGATTGCTAACTGAAAATTCACGTATTCAATGGAAAGACTTAGGGGCACAAATTCATATGACTGGACAAGCTGTCGGCAATCGTATAAAAAAACTTGAGGAGAGCGGTGTGATTAAAGCCTATTCCCTAATAATCGATGAAATGAAATTAGGGCTTTCTTATACAGCGTTTGTCATTATTTTTATGAAAACAGCAAACCATGATTCTTTTATTCGTTTTATAAATGATCGTAAAGAGGTAATTGAAGCTCACCGTATATCTGGGGAAGGTTGTTACCATTTAAAAATAAAAGTTGAATCGCAAGAAAAATTGAATCTTTTTCTTAATGAACTACTTAAACATGGGAACTATAGATTGAATTTATCTATACAAGAAATTAAAAACGGACGGTTTCTTTTTAATCAGTAGGTTATAAGAAAAAGCAAACAAATATTAGTAGGTGTCCGTTTTATTCATTAATATTTTTCATATAAAAAATGATAAACATTCATTTTTTTAATTCAACCTTTCCAATTATAATGATGAATATAGCGATATCTACATATTAATGCTTCTACCTAAATGAGAGGAAATTGACTTATGAAAACACAAATTAGAGCAGATTTTGTCATGGTGATCATAACTATTTTTTGGGGCTCATCTTATTTATTTATGAAAATGGGCCTTGATTCTATCAATGTATTTAATTTAATTGCTTTGAGATTTGGCATCGCCTTTTTTCTTTCCGCTGCTTTATTTTATAAAAGACTGCTAAAAGCAAATGTTCAAACGATCAAATATGCTTTTATTTTAGGTTCTATTTTATTTCTAGTCTTTGCAACCGTCACTTCTGGCGTCAAAACAACATCAGCATCGAGTGCGGGCTTTTTAGTCAGCCTGACCGTTATTTTTGCACCATTATTATCGTCTTTATGGTTAAAGAAAAAACCAAAAAATCAAGTGATCATAGGAATTCTATTAGCCCTTTTTGGTATAGGATTATTAACATTAAATAACACACTTCAATTGGGATACGGGGCAATCTTATGTATTTTATGTGCCTTATGCAATGCCACTCATATTGTCGTAACAGGAGCTTTAACGAAAAATGTTGACTCTATTACCCTAGGAGTTTTACAGCTTGGTTTTACAGCAGTATTTGGTCTTTTATTTTCTGTTTCGTTTGAAACACCAAAGCTTCCGGACACATTTGATGCTTGGTTTGCTGTTTTAGCATTAGGTTTACTATGCAGCGCCATCGGAACGATTGGTCAAACCACTGCCCAAAAATACACGACACCTATTCATACAAGTCTAATTTTTTCACTGGAGCCCGTTTTCGCAGCACTATTTGCATTTCTTTTTGCTGGTGAAATGCTTTCAACAAGAGGGTATATTGGAGCTGCTATAGTACTCATTGGGGTATTATTAGCTGAAGTGGATTTAAAAAAGCTTCTATTTAAAAAAAGGATGCAAAATAAATATAGTTAAAGCTGTCCAATTCTTGCCTATCATTAAGTGATAGGCTTCCCTCAACAGCATAGTCTAATATTTTTTTAAATAAGATGGAGTAAATCCTCCATCTTATACCTAATACTTTTGCAGTATTCTCTCAACAAAACCATCTAGCTTGTGTCTGACAAACTGGTTTTCAATCAAATCCCCATTAATTGGTTTCATATTATAATCTCTTGATGATAGCAATGTAGTCTCAGGAAAGAAATCTCTGCCGGCAAAAGAATATAGGGCCTCGTGAGACGACATGTCCGCACCCGCAATAATATTTCCAATAAAAATAAAATTAAGCTTCTTTAGAAATTCATTTACATAGATTTTTTCATTTTTTATCATTGCTTGAGATCTTTCTGAAAAAATAAAGTAGGTTGAAGGTAAATGCCCACAATAAGTAGGCAGCCCAAATAGAATCAAATCTGATTCTAAACATTTATTAAATAAGCTAGGGATATCATCATTTATTGGACAAATTGCATTTTTACAACACTCATATTGACATTTTCCACATGGATTAATATTCAAATAATGGATATTAATCATTTCAACTTCATTTTTAGTAGAATCAAGCTTATCCATGCAATAATAGAGCATTTTTGACGTATTGCCATCTTTTCTTGCACTAAAAATCAATCCGAGTATCTTCATTCTATCTCTCCATTAGATTTGTAATGTATTTTAGAAAATCATACAATACTTTTTTACCCAATAATTTGAAATTTTTATTGAACGAGCATTTCCAGCTAGAACGTAAGCAGCGCATTAAATGAAAATAAAGAGTAATTTTTTTATAAGCTTTTTTTCATCACGATTCTATTTTTATTGACTACATAACCATTTTTAGTATAAAAAGCTTCAGCAAGCCCACTAATAGAGGTTAAAAGATATAGACTCCTCACGTCCCACTGTTTTAATTCATTTTCTAAAAACTGCAACAATTTGGATCCGTACCCTTTCCCTTGCATTTTATGACTAATGCAAATTTCAGCTATATAAAAAGTGAGCCCGGTATATGTATGCTTACTATTCCCTGCAATGAAACCAAGCGGCAGCTTGTTCTCTATTACTATGAAACCAAGAAAATTGGGCGTATGCATTAAATCAGTAAGCCTTTCTCTCGTAATTTGTTCAGTCCAACTTTCATTCCAAGGCTCACTATTAAAAACTTCCATATAAAGTACGATACATATCTCTAAATGATCCAGCGTCATGGGAATAATACTCTCAGACATACATACTATCCTCCCTTTTTATATTTTAGTGCATTATTAAATTATTATTAAAGAATTATATAAATTTATTATTTTTTTGTAATAATTATAATTAAATATTGATTTTTTATTAATATCTGATATCATTAAATCTATCAAAAAATATTCTATAGAGGTGATTTGATGAGTAATCATAATAAGCTCACTACTAGCTGGGGTGCACCAGTTGGAGACAACCAAAATTCAATTACAGCTGGTTCACGCGGGCCAACATTAATTCAAGATGTCCACCTTTTAGAAAAATTAGCTCATTTTAATAGAGAGCGTGTACCCGAACGCGTTGTTCATGCAAAAGGTGCTGGAGCTCATGGTTACTTTGAAGTAACAAATGATTTAACGAAATATACGAAAGCAAACTTCCTTTCTGAGATTGGCAAAAGAACGCCATTGTTCATTCGTTTCTCCACAGTAGCAGGTGAAAATGGATCTGCAGATACTGTACGTGATCCACGTGGGTTTGCGGTTAAGTTTTATACAGAAGAAGGAAATTATGATTTGGTTGGGAATAATACACCCGTATTCTTCATTCGTGATGCCATTAAATTCCCTGATTTTATTCATACACAAAAACGTCATCCAGTGACTCATTTGAAAAACCCTGATGCCGTATGGGATTTCTGGTCCTTATCTCCTGAATCGCTGCATCAAGTGACGATACTTATGTCAGATCGCGGTATTCCTGCGACATATCGCCACATGCATGGCTTCGGAAGTCATACGTTTAAATGGGTGAATACTGAAGGTGAAGCTGTTTGGGTAAAATATCATTTTAAAACAGAGCAAGGTGTGAAAAACTTAGCTGTGGATGTGGCGACTCAGCTTGCTGGAGAGAACCCTGATTATCATACAGAAGATCTATTTAATGCTATTGATCAAGGGGACTTCCCAAAATGGAAGCTATATGTCCAAATTATGCCTTTAGAAGATGCAAATACGTATCGTTTTGATCCATTCGACGTTACAAAAGTATGGTCTCAAAAAGATTATCCATTAATTGAAGTGGGCCAAATGGTATTAAATCGAAACCCTGAAAACTATTTTGCAGAGGTTGAGCAAGCAACCTTCTCTCCAGGTACACTCGTACCAGGAATTGATGTGTCACCAGATAAAATGCTGCAAGGACGCCTTTTTGCATACGCAGATGCGCATCGTTATCGTGTCGGAGCGAATCATCAAGCATTGCCAATTAACCGTCCACACAATAAGGTGAACAACTATCAGCGCGATGGTCAAATGCGTTTTGATCAAAATGGTGGGGGTTCTGTATACTACGAACCAAATAGCTATGGAGGACCAACTGAGTCTCCTGAAAATAAACAAGCAGCCTACCCAGTATCCGGTATAGCAGAAAGCGTTGCTTATGATCACAATGATCACTACACGCAAGCTGGTGACCTTTATCGTCTTTTAAGTGACGAAGAACGTATACGACTTGTACAAAACATTGTAGGTACGATGAAGCCTGTTACAAAAGAAGAAATAAAGCTTCGACAAATTGAACATTTCTACAAAGCTGATCCTGAGTATGGAACAAGAGTAGCAGATGGCCTCGGATTAACTGTACCACAAGAAGCGAAATAAGCGAATTGGCTTCTGAAAAAGTAAAATCGTCCTAATGAAATCATTTTCAACTAGGTATCCGTTTATCATACGGATGCCTTTTTCTATGAAGTAAAAGAAGCGTATTCTCTTAATCTCTGTACCAAGCGATCGCGTTTCGTTCAATATCCAGAACAAGCTGCTCCTTCCCAATAATATATGATTCTATATCGTTAGGAAATTTTTGAGCCAATTCTTCTTTTAAATTACTATATATTTTTCTCCATACTGAATATTCTCGTAAATAATCTCGAAATGCCAGGTGTCGTTCAATATTTGGATCACCCTCTTGATATATATGTACATGATGAGTCCGATTGTCTCCCCCTTTTTGAAAGTATCGGCGGTTCGGAATCCCGTTTTCTCCCTTTGGTTCATAGCCTAGAGACTTCATGTCCATATTGAATGTATCTATTTTGTTAATATCCTTTACAACTGGCATGATATCAATAATCGGCTTTGCTTTTAGTCCATTAACAGCTGTGCTTCCAATATGATAAATGTCAATAATCTCATCCCCGAATAGGTGATGCAAATGATTAGCTTCTTCTTCAAACATGAAAGACCATTGTTCTTGATATGGTATTACTTCAACTTTTCTCATTGAAATTCCTCCATTTCATAGCCCCTAGTAAAAGGGCTTCATCATTTAAACAACTACTTATTATAATAACATCAACCTAAAATTTGTAAATTATTTCACATGTTTTTTTACATGAATGTCCATTTCTTCATACAGGCTTAATAATTTAACAGCTGTAAAGGAAAAATACGTTTGAATTTCTTAGTTTACAAATTTGTGATTAGGGGTAGGAAGATGAGGAAGCTAAATGGTTTCTTCAAATTTTTTAAAAATTGATTACATTAACCAAATAAAATAGTCGATATTTCTTCGTACATAGACTAAGAGTTATCGACTATTTTATAGAAAAATCAGTCTTCATTTTTTTGTTTAGAAGCGTTCGCTAGCTTTATAAATACATCGTTCATATGATTTATACGCTTCTCAACTTTTTTAGCTGCAGCGTCAAGTGTGAATCCTTCTTCTATTAACTCCTGGATAAGAAGAATTTTCTTGATATTTAAATAATTATATCTCCGAGTTGTTCCTTCACCTTCATTTTCAGACTCAATTATTCCTTTTTCTTCCCAATAGCGTATTTTTCTTGTAGGAACGCCTGACATTTCAGATACTTCTCCAATGCCGACTACTAGTTTTTTTAACAACTCAAAATCAAGCAATGCATCTATTTCTTGTTTATCACTCACGTTATTCCCTCCAGTACGTAACGTAATTATTTTACAACAAAAGTAGTATACTTACAAATATCCAAAGTAATGTATTGACTTTATTTGTAATTTAGTTACAATAATTGTAGACATAAAACAATTTACTATATTCTTTAAAAGGAGAGGGTTTAAAGATGCCAATTATTAACGTAGATTGCTGGGAAGGTTTTAATGATGAACAAAAACAGGCATGGATTAAGGAACTAACAGATGCAACAGTGAATTTGTTTAATCTTCCCCCTGACAAAGTATTAGTGGTATTAAGAGAGGTACCTTTATCAAATTGGGGGCAAGCCGGTACTGTAGCAACCGACTCTGATTTTCTGGCCAAAAGCCGTATAACAGAACCAGTCAAACAAGCCGATTAATAACCACAGGTGGTTTCCCAAAGGCGCTAAGCTCCTTTGGGAAATATTCTTATATCCTTATTTTGGAGGTGCCTTATGGCAATAAATCCAGATTATGAGCTATTCAAAAAAGAGTTTCCAGAACCGGCGAAAGTATTTGGAGAATTATTTCAAGCTGTAAGTTCATATGCTTTAGATGAAAAAACAAAGCAATTGGTGTATCTAGGCATATTAACAGCAAATCGTTACTCACCAGCTGTACCAGTGCATATAGCAATGGCTTTAAAAGCTGGAGCAACACCTGAGGAAATTAAAGAGGCAATGATGTTAGCGATCCCAGCTGGAGGACTTTGCAATTTTCTTGCGGTTCTACCAAAAATACTGGATGAGCTAAACAAGCAATAGGGGGTTTTACTGTTGACCGACACTGCAAGTATTGAGCATACTGCAAGGGAAGAAAATTACTCGTTAATGACAGCTATTTTGTTTTGGTGCGGCCTTGTTGTCGTTTCAAGCCTTTACCTAACGATTCCCTTGATATCTATTTTTTCAAATGAATTTAACGTTTCAGTTGCTACAGCGGCATGGACCAGCAGCGCTTTCTCCTTATTTTATGGCGTCAGTTCCTTGATTTACGGACCCTTGTCTGATCGCTATGGCCGTAAACAAATTATCTTATTGGGACTTATCATGTTAACAGTTGTTTCTCCTATTCTAGGATTCTTCGATAACTTATCTGCATTAATTATTCTTCGAAGCATACAAGGAATTGCTGCGGCAACCTTTGCACCTGCTGCTATAGCTTACGTTGTCGAAAAGTTTCCTGTTAACAAAAGAGTGACAGCCATTGGATTCATAAGTTCGGGTTTCTTAATGGCTGGTATAGTTGGCCAGGTATTTAGCAGCTTGGTTACACAGCTATTTAGTTGGCAAAGTGTTTTTTATTGGATTGGTGCCATTTATTTAGTAACGGCAGTCCTTGTTTCTTTTTTCATCCCAAAAGGAGACATTCAAAACAAAAGCGGGAATTTGCTTAGCTCATTTAAACAAATAGGTTCTATCATCGAGAAAAGAACATTAAGCCTTTGTTACCTCATTACAGTCACTCTGTTGCTTGTTTTCGTTGGGATGTATACGGCATTAGGAAGTTTTTTAGGAGATCAATTTGGATTGAGCAGTCAACAAATTCTCTCTATTCGTTCGGTCGGCATTTTCGGTATGTTATTGTCTCCATTTGTTGGAAAGCTGGTTGTCAAATTCGGGATTTATTATGTCCTTCGTGGAGGATTAATACTCGCTGTTCTTGGTCTCTCTTTGCTTGGTATTAGCTCAAGCCTTCCAATACTAATCATCATGAGCATTGTTTTCGTTAGTGGTATATCGATTACAGTACCTTCTCTTATTTCATTAGTGGGACAGATTGGGGGAAAAGCCGCAGGTATTAGTGTTTCACTATATACATTTATTTTGTTTATAGGCGCTACTTTAGGTCCGATTGTTGCCATTACCCTTTTAAAAAGCAGCAGCTACCTTTTAACATTTGAAATCCTGGCACTTCTTTTAGGTATTGGTTTAATTATTTCATTTGTTATTAAGCCTCGGCGTGTTTAAAGTAACAGAAGTCTCTTTTCAATTTTTCATAACAAACATATGCTTAGGTGATTGTCGGGCTAAATCTAAAAAAACAAGGACTTAGATGAAAGAATAATCAAATGAATGTAGAATCTTTAACTTAATCCAGCAATCATTCTAAAAGTAAACACCATTCTCATCTTGCCAGTCAATATGACATGAGAATGGTGGTTATCATTTTTTATATCTCAAAGGCTAAACTAGAATTTCACAAAATGTTCCTTGTTAGCCTATTTATGTATTAGACGCTTGAAATTCGGTACCAAGCCACTGCTTTTCGTTCAATTAAGAATAAATATCCAGAAAAGTATAGCGAGTACAAATCGATATATAGCAAAAGGAACTAATTTAATTTTATTTATTAATGCCAAGAAAAACTTTATAGCGATCAAGGCAACGATAAAGGCGGTTAAAAAACCAGAAATAAACAATGGCAGATCACTTACACTAAGATAGCTCCAGCTTTCTAATAAGTCCTTGCCAGAAGCAGCTGCCATAATAGGAACAGCCATAATGAAGCTAAATTCCGAAGCCGTTTTGTGATTCATGCCTATTAATAATCCACCTGATAAGGTTGCTCCCATTCTTGAGAAACCTGGAAAAAGTGCTAAGCATTGAAACAATCCCATCCCAAGCGCTTGTTTATAGGAAACTTGATCCAATGTACTGGCAGTAGGACTAGGTTTTCGGATAAACTCAGCAGCCATCATCAAAATCCCGCCAGCAATAAGTGAAATGACAACCGTTTGCGGGGTAAATAATGTTTTAATAAAGTCATAAAAAACGGCACCAAAAAGAAAGAATGGAAGAATGCCGATTAAGATGTGAATATAACTTAGCTTTCCTATATTTTGATCATCTGTTTCCTTTTTACTTAATCCAAGAATATTTAAAATACGCTTCCAAAAAACCACAACAACTGCGAGAATAGAGCCTAACTGAACAACAATTTCAAACGTAGTTACTCTCGTTGTTCCTTCAAAGCCTAATAAATGACCTACTAGAATCATATGTCCAGTTGAGGATACTGGAGCAAATTCTGTTAATCCTTCTACAATACCCATGATTATTCCAATTATAATATCCATGCATTTCTCCTATCAAACTTATTACTGTACTAATAAACAGCATGATTTTATTTAAATATTAAAAAAGGAAAAAGCCAAAATGAAAATTAGATTACTCTATTGGATAATCTACCTCTTCCACAATAGATTCACCTTCACTGTGCTCTTGGTCTAACCACTGCCATTTTTCGAATAACCTGATTCTTCCATCCGGTAAAATTTCAGGTGTAGATTTGCATTTACCCCCTCTAATTTCATGCTCTATATTTACGTGATTATAGCGGAATTCAAGACTGCCATCATCGTTTACAATTCCGATCATTGTACCACTTAAAATTTCTCCACCTGAATAAGTAGCAGTTAATATTTTATCTTCTTGCTTGTAATGGAAATAAGTTTTAGAGGAAACCTCCCCATTCTTTGTGTTTTCTACAGATACAAATTTGCGGTTATGATAATTAATCAATTTCAAATTCCCCTATTCATCAAGTCGTTTTTTATCTAATATGGTTTTAATGCCTATTTTATTTGCTTCTGATACAACTTTAATAGTACATCATTACTTTGATAGTTTTATTTTAGAAGGTTCTAATGTTACTTTCCCTCGATTTTCCGAACAAACAATATATGTATATGACATTTTTGTCACATGCCTATGATATTGGAAAACTCATTTTCTACTTTTGAAAGGTGTCACATTCAAATTTAGTGTGCAATACTGTTTTTATATAGGTTCAGATTACAATTTATAAAAATAATATCGGAATTCTTTATCTAACTGAAACCCTTGATTCTCATAAAATTTCCAAGCCGCTTCGTTTGAATGTTCTACTGAAAGTTCAATTCC
This sequence comes from Bacillus sp. 03113, assembly GCF_006546985.1. Classification (GTDB taxonomy): domain Bacteria; phylum Bacillota; class Bacilli; order Bacillales; family Cytobacillaceae; genus VATK01. Next base: position 164,164 of record NZ_VATK01000007.1, on the reverse strand, counting down.
CTTTGCCTTCGTTAAAGCTCCGAATTCTTTTACTGCAGCAAGCAGCTGCTTTCCAATCCCATTTTGACGGAACTTTTCGATGATGAAAAAGTCATTAAGAATCCACACACGCTGAAGGGTTAAAGAAGAAAACGTTGGATAAAGGTGAGCATAGCCAATAATTTCGTTTTGCTGCTCAGCTATGAAAATAATAGACTCTTGATGCTCGAATCTTTCAAACAAAAACTTTTCAACTGCATCGGGGTTTCTTTGCTGCTTGAAATATTCTCGAAAAGAATCAAATATTGGAATAAGACGATTTAAATCGTGAATAGTTGCTTGTCTAATTGTTACATCTAAGTTCATACTTTAAAACCTCTCTATTTTTGGGATCAGGAATTCTCTGTTACTATAACATTATTTCCCAATAATTTCTAAAGCTTTTTTCAATCTATTAACGCCTTCACTAATTTCCTCTTCCGTTAAATGCCCATATCCGATAATCACTTGATTAAGATGGTTTCCTTTTTGAATAGAATGACTTTCAACCGGATGAACTTTTACACCAGAAAATTGTATTAACTCAAGTACTTCTTTTGAAAATTCAACATCATTAAACTCAACCACTAAATGTAAACCAGTTGAATATCCAAAAAGTGTAATTTTATTTGGGAATGCTCTTTTTAAGCACTGAATAAGGCAGTCTCTTCGATTATTATAAACTTTCTTCATCTTAAAAATGTGTCTCTCTAAATGACCTTCTCCAATAAACCGCGCAAGCACAAGCTGTTCAAAAGACGGGTTATGTAAATCCGAGATCCATTTTATCCTCCTGCTTTTTTCAACAAGTTGAGTAGGAAGAACCAAATATCCTAATCTTAGCGATGGAAGCAAGATTTTACTAAAAGATCCAACATAGATAACATGATCAGGATCTAAACCTTGCAATGAGCTGATTGGAGGTCCTTCATAGCGAAACTCACTGTCATAATCATCCTCAACTAGATAACAATTCATTTTTCTTGCAAAATGGATCAGTTGAATTCTTCTTTGGATAGGAAGAGACCCACCTAATGGAAATTGGTGCGAAGGAGTTAGAAAAACGAACTTGGGATTAATATTTAGTGGTAATAACGATGTTTTCATACCATCTCTATCTACTGGTATTGGATAAAGACTTGAACCAGTTTCTTTAAAAATTTCTCCAATATCCTTCGTAATTGGGTCTTCAATAATCACTTTATCTCCCTGTGATAAAAGTAACCGTGAAATAATAGTAAAGGCTTGAACGGAACCAGAGGTTATAATAATCTGCTCAGGGTGACAATGTACTCCCCTTGTTTTTCGCAGATAGCTAGCTAATGACGTTCTTAATTCTGGGCGTCCTTCTGGAATATCGTATCCTAGCAAAGAAGGGGAAACTTCATTCCATAAAGCTTGAGATAGTCTTGACCATGTTTTACGTGGAAATAGCTCCAATGCAGGAATTCCCGAACGAAAATGAATCAAATTCTTGTTTTTTTCAGTGACATCACTAATAGAACGGTTGTCAAAAAGAGTGCTAATATTTTGTTCAAGATAGGTTCCTTCAGCAACATATGTACCTGAACCTTTTTTTGCTTCCAAAAATCCCTCCGCCAATAATTGCTCATACACTTCTACGATCACGTTTCTAGACACTGATAAGTCCGAGGATAATTCTCTAGTGGATGGAAGCTTTTCTCCTGCTTGTAAAACCCCATGTAGAATCTGTTCCCTAATTTGTTGATAAACTTGTTTAATTAAAGGTACCTCTAAAGATCGATCAATTGTTATCCCGTACATATGTAAATTCCCCTTTTGCTCAAAGTGGTACCATTTCAGATGATTGGAAATGGATCTACTTAAAACCAATTTACCATGTTATGTTTGGTTTACCAATTATAAGGAGGAACAATTCTTGAATCAAACCATACTCGCTTATTTAAAAATTGCTGCGGCGATGTCGATCGTCGGCAGTTCTGTTGTGATTGGAAAACTGATTACATCAAGCTTCCCTGTTTTTTTAGCATCTGAATTAAGATTCTTAATTGCTTCTATTATTTTAATTCCACTATTTCTGCGCCAAAATAAAAGATTGCCAGCAATCAAGGGGAAAGAATGGGTGACTCTTTTTCTCCAAGCACTGACCGGTGTGTTTTTGTTTAATATTTTTATGCTCTATGGTCTTAGAAAGACTTCAGCCATAGATGCTGGAGTAATTACTAGTACACTCCCAGCCGTTGTAGGCATGATATCATTCTTATTTTTAAAAGAAAAAATTTCCGTTAAAAAAGGCTTTGGAATTCTTTTTGCGATATTAGGTGTTGGATTCATCAATGTTATGGGAGCCGAATCAAGCGCAGAACACTCCTTAACGGGAAACCTTTTCATTTTTGGAGCGGTTATCGGAGAGGCCTTGTTTATCACATTAGGAAAATCTGTATCTCAAAAGATTTCTCCTCTTACCATTTCAACGACTATGAGCCTGTTTGGACTACTATTATTTTTACCGTTCTCCATTTATGAAGCTAAAAAGTTTCATTTTTCAAGTCTGAACATATTGGATTGGCTAAATATTTTATACTTCGGAGTCGTTGTTACTGTACTAGCGTTTCTTTTGATGTATCAAGGATTACAGAAGGTTCCAGCCAGCTCAGCGGGAGTGATGACAAGCATACTTCCTTTAAGCTCCATTCTACTTTCATTTATTATTTTAAAAGAGGAGATCTTCCTCTCTCATACCATTGGCTTAATATTGATCATGCTTGCAATCTTTATTATTTCGAAGGATTCCACTCCCACCAAATCAAAGTACCAATCATTTACAATTAGAAGAAATTAATATATAATCTGTTTTATCTAAATTTTCTGAATGGTGTGGTGGGATGAATAAAATAATGGAAGTAAAAGAATTAACAAGGACGTATAAATTAAAAAAAGGGACAAAAACTGCACTAAATCAAGTTTCTTTTGATGTATATGAAGGAGAGGTTTTTGGTTTACTAGGTCCGAATGGGGCAGGTAAAACGACAACGATCAAAATCTTAACAACGATGCTTCTCCCTACGTCGGGAACGGTAAAAATATTAGGTCATGATGTCGTCAATGAAAGCCAAAAAATAAGAGATCAAATTAATTTTGTCTATGGCGGAGAAAGAGGAGTTTATGGGAAGCTGACTGCAAAAGAATATATGTATTATTTTTGCACACTATATAAAATCCCTCGTAAAAAACAAAAGGAATTACTGCTTCGCCTCCTTTCCTTGGTTGGTTTAAAGGAAGCTATGGACCAGCAGATTTTTACGTTTTCTAAAGGGATGATTCAAAGATTACATATTGCAAGAAGCCTTATTAATGATCCAAAGCTTATTTTCTTAGATGAACCAACCATTGGCTTAGATCCAGTTGGAGCAAAGCTATTGCGAAAAATCGTGAAGGAGCTGGCCGAAAAAGGAATAAGCATACTTTTAACAACCCATTATATGCAGGAAGCAGACGAGCTTTGTGATCGAATCGCCTTTATAAAAGACGGGCAGATTCGGTTAATCGGAAAGCCTGAGCAAATCAAAAAATCGTGCAATCATTTGAATTTGTTTGAAGCCACGATCCAAATCTATGACATCACGTCTCTTCAACAAGACCGCTATTTTCTGCATATGGACGTAGAAGAAATTAATTCTCCTTATTATGTAATCAAATTTGAAATTAGTAATAATATAAGCATGGATCAACTTTCCTCGTATTTAAACCATTATGGTGAAGTTCTTAAATTAAAGAGAAAAGAGATTTCTCTAGAGGATGCATATCTATTCCATATGAAGGATGTGGGATAACTTTGCACTTTTTTGCATTAGTCATTAAAGAAATCAGGTATTTTACAAATTTAAATAATCGAATGTACCAATTCCTTCTTTTCTTTCAGCCACTTTTGTTTTTATCTATTACCTATTTTTTAATAGAAATAAAAGGAAGTACGGATTCAGGAAGGTTTGTTGTTGCTTCATCCTTGATTAGTATGTGGAGCTACGTGCTTTACTCCTCTGGTTCCGCTCTTATTTCTCAGAAATGGTCGGATACGTTAAAGCTATTATTAGCATCACCAACCTCGCTTTTTCAAATATTATTAACAAAGGCTATTAGCAACTCTATTGTTGCTCTTATCTCCATGATTCTTAACTTTATATATGCGAGGTTAATTTTTCATATTCCGATTGGGATACATGATTACGGATTGTATTTCATAGCTGTTATTGTTTTACTAATATCTCTAAGTGTAGTCGGTACCATTTTAGCCATTGTTTTTACTGCGTTTCAAAATGTTTACGACTATCAAAATGTAATTGTTCTTCCGATTCTATTAATTTGCGGAGTATACTTGCCGGTTGAAAGCATGCCAACCATCCTTCAGTATATTGCGTATTCCATTCCAATGACATGGGGAATAAAAGTATTATATGATGCTATTGCTTTATCACCTTCAGTTTTTACTTCAATCGAAATTTCACTTTTGATCAGCTTTATTTATTTCCTTATTTCCTTCTTCATTGTTAAAAAGATGGAAAAGGTGCTTAGAGAAAATGGACAAGTGGGGGAAATCTAATGGAAGCTTTAAACAAATTCGGGGTGCCTTTTTTATCCTATAAAGCCATTTATCCTATTCAATCAATCCGTTCATTCATTTTATTTCGATTATTAGACCCCCTTATACACTATCTTTTCTTTGCGGCTTTAGTAAGTGCGATCGCTGGAACAGAATACTTAAAATATATTGTACTTGGCAATATTGTGTATTACACAGGAAGGACAATGTTGTTCCATTTCATGTATTTGCTTCAAATGGAAAGAAGATTTGGAACACTTGAGCTAAATATTGCCGCTCCATTATCAACATTTAGAATCATTTTTCAAAAAGGTTTTATTCCATTAGTTGATGGATTGTTTGTATTTATTTATGGTCTTTTGATTGGGCAGGTGCTTTTTCACCTTACTTTTCCTGTGGATCAAGCATTCTCTATTCTGCTTTTATTAATCGTTACCTTATTTTCAATGATCAGCTTTTCTATGATGATTGCATGCACAAGCTTACTTTTTTCAAATGTAAATTTATTTTCAAATATAATGATGGCACTGCTGCAGGTCTTTTGCGGGGTTAATTTTTCGGTTCAACTTTTTCCAGCTTGGATCCAAAAATTCGTAAGCTTTTTGCCTTTAACTCATAGCATAGAAGCCATAAGATCTATATTTCATCTGGAATCAAGTTCAATTTATCCATTGTTGCTAAAAGAATTTTTAATTGGCATTCTTTATTTATGTATAGCCGCTATCCTTATCAATGTAATGGAAAAACTGGCAAGGAAATATGCTTCATTTTTTAAAGTTTAACAGCACTATAAAGAGGATCGATTACCGTTTCCTTTATAGGGAAACGGCTTTCTTTTTTATGATCGAATAAACATTCGTATCATGTGGCATTCCATTTTGATACATATAATCTTTTAATACACCTTCTTTTTGAAACCCCATCTTCGTTAGCAATTGATTAGAAGCTTTATTTTCTATAAAAACAACCGCACCAATTCGATTTAAACCAAGCTCTTCAAAACCATAATTTAAAATTTTCGAAATAGCTTCTTGCGCGTACCCCTTTCTCCAATGGTCTGGGTGAATTTCATAACCGATTTCTGCTCGCTTATGTTTTGGCAGCCAAGCATTAAATCCTACCGTTCCAATTATTCCTTTAGTTCCTTTTCGCTCAATTCCCCACCGAATGCCTCTCTTTCCATTGTAATTTTTTGTGAAAAACTCTACAAATTGTTTTGCTTGGTCAATGGTTTTTAACGTTTCTTGCCCATAATATCTTGTTACCTTCTCATTAGAAAAGCAGGCAAAAACCCCTTCAGCATCCTCTTTTATTATTTCTCTTAATATCAGCCGTTCTGTTTCTAGTCTTGGGAACATGTGATTTTCTCCTATTAAAATAAATGTTTTCTTTTTTTCAAATTTTATTCAGTATATCATTCATTTATTGGAAAAATAAAACAAAAACACCTCTTTCGACTTCATTTGACTGATGTCGGAGAGGTGTTTTGCAATTTTTAAAACGTTTCATTCTTTCCCATGATTCAACCGTTAAATAGGCAGTTTGTGCATCCATGCCCTTACCTAGTAAATAGGTCATTGCTGCAACCTCTTGTAATGCATGCTCAAAAGAAGTTGCTTTCGCCTCTTTTAAGCCGTATTTGACAAAAGGGGCAATGCTATTGAATACTTGTGGTTTCAATTGAGGGTATAAAGGTTGTTTGATTTGTTGCGCTGCCCATATCTCAGACTGTGGATATTCTGGAAACGGCCTGAAATATTGCGGTTGATAATAAGACAGATGATTAGAGTATAAATAATTCATCTTTCTCCCCTTTCTTATCGTTAATTATTTCGTAATATACTATGTTCCACGAATGTCCTATGAACTAGGCATATGCCTAGTTTAAAAAAGAAATGGATATTTATGACAAACAATTAATTTTTACGTAACTCTTATTCGAAATTGTACATACTGTTATTGAGTATGAACTTTGAGGAGAGGACATTTTGGAAATTAAGGTAATGACTTTTAACATTCATCATGGAAAGGGAATGGATAAACAAGCTGACTTATATAGAATTGCTGAAGTTATTCATAAGAGTGATGCTGATATTATTGGCCTTAACGAGGTTGATAAACATTTTTCAAAGCGAAGTCTTTATGAAGATCAAGCAAGCTGGATTGCCAATCAATTAAAAATGGATCTTGTTTTCAGCCCATCTATCTCGATAAAATCGAAACGTTCAACTGAAATGCGGCAATATGGAAATGCCCTATTGTCGCGATTTCCAATTATAGAAAAGAAAATTCATGTTTTTAAAAATAGATCTGGACTACTCGAAGGAAGGTCTTTACTCGAAGGTACCATTCAAATAAACAAACAGCTATTTCGGATACATGTCACCCATCTAAGTCTTAATCCCTTTCTTCATAAAAAACAATCAGATTTTATTATAAGTCAGTCTCAAAAGGATTCTCATCCGATCATCATTATGGGAGATTGGAATATGAAACCAGGATCAAAAGGATGGAGAAAATTAACCCATGAGTTTCAAGATGTTTGGAACATTTTAGGAAAAGATGCAGGTTACACTTATCCTTCGCTTCATCCAAGAACAAGATTAGACTATATATTCGTCAGTCGTAATCTAAAGGTAATTGAAGCAGAAGTTGTAACAACAATGCCAAAAGCCTCTGATCATTTACCATTAATAGCGACACTACGTTACTAAAAAAGCTTTTTCATTTAAAGATATAAGATATCACCTCAGTTCTATAAATTGAAGTAGAGTACTCAATAATGTTATAATTGTTATAACAGTCATAACAAGGATGTGAAAGTTTTGGAACAATTTGAAAGAAAAGTTACTAAGATAGGGAACAGTATTGGAATCACACTACCTCCAGAGGTTTTGAAGCAAGTAGGATTATCCCAAGGAGATGATGTACAAGTAGAAGTAAAAGATGGAAAGATCATATTACGAAAGAAAGAGCAGCTACAGCTTCCAGATGGAGTAGATGCTGGATTTATGGATATTCTAAACGAAGTAATAAAAGAGCATGACAAAGCATTTAAAGGGCTAGTAGACAGATGAATGACGAAATAATATATTTAACCAAAAATCAAGTGATTGCTATAAATACAGTGCAGATTCGTCTATATTCACCACAAGAACCAGTAGGAGTAAAAGATCCAAGCCTACTTGATTCTGCAATTCACCGACCTATGCAATCAGTATTTGGAAATGATGCTTATCCTTCTATTTATGAAAAAGCAGCTGCTCTGTTTGAATCAATAGCTAAAAATCATGCTTTCCACAATGCAAACAAACGAACAGCCCTAGCTTCACTCATTGTGTTTTTAAAAATAAACCATTATAGATGGTCAATGGGAATTGAGGAAGAACAAGACTTTACAGTCGATGTAGTGAACCATAAATACACATTTGAAGAAATGGTCGCAATTATTAAAGAAAATACAGAAGAGCTATAAAACCATACTTAAAGTATGGTTTTATAGCTCTTCTGTATTGTTAAAGATGCGATTCTAGATTAAGCAATCATCTTATATTAATTGATGAATAGAATTCTATTTCATATAAGGTATAGTAGGTTTCAGATAAACTTTTTTATAAATTTACATCTATCTCCTCAAAAAAAGGCATGGAATAAAAGATTTTTATTATAGCTTCTTGATTGCAAAATGAACAGGTACATTTATAATGCTTGATTTTTTTTACATGAGGAACATCAAGATCCTTGAGACCATCCTTCACATGATTGCTACACACCATCAACATATTCTGAACCTCACTTTCTTTCATTGTTTATTTATAAGAGACCACCACAAAATAGAATTTTGTTTAAGACGGTTTCCTCATTTCAATGACGTTATCCAATTGCCGTTTGAGTTTTTTTCGGTAGACGATTTTTGACAATGTCACACTAAATTCGTATAAAACTAAAAGTGGCACGGTAACTAATATGTCTGATATGAAATCAGGTGGTGTAATTAAAATGGATACAACGATAAGCAAAAAGTAAGATATCTTTCGTGCTTTTGAAAGAATCATCGGATTAATAACACCAAGAGAGGTGAGAAACATGACAACAAGCGGAATTTCGAATAAAAATCCAAACGGCAGTGTCAAGTTAATCATGAATTTAAAATATTTTTCAGATGTAAACAACGTTTCAAATTGACCTTCAGACAAAGACAGTAAAAAACTTAGAACGGTTGGATACACAACAAAATAACCGAATGATAAACCGGCAACAAAAAGGATAAACAGCCCCGGAATGTACGATAGTGTCGTTTTTCGTTCTTTTTCAGAAAGTGCCGGTTTTACAAATAACCACGTTTGATGGGCGGCAACTGGAATGGTAAGAGCAAGCGCGATTACGCCGGTAATCATAAAATATACCCAGAGGATTTCACTTGGTCCTAATACAGCTAACTGATGGCCAAGATCACGAATAAGCCATGCGTAAATGTCTTTTACATAAATGAAGGAAACAACTAAAAAAATAATGAAAGCAATCAACGTATAGATGATTCGTTTCCTCAGTTCCTCAAGGTGCTCCACAAAAAGCATTTCTTTATTAGCCATACAACTCCTCCTTTCCTAAAAACAAGAGGAAGATGCAAGCTTGGTGCTTACATCTTCTTCAACATTACTTAGATTGCGTCTTTTCTTCTTTCTCTTCTGAAGAAATTAGATCTTTAGCAGAGTTTTTAAATTCTCTTAATGTGTTGCCAAAGGCACGTCCAATTTCAGGCAGCTTAGACGGACCAAAGATAATGAGGGCAATGACTAAAATCAATATTAGTCCAGGTACTCCTATATTTTGCAACATCCTATTCCCTCCTTAAAATTTAAATCCTGTAATAGCAACAACTGCCGGACGAGGCATTTTTTCGCCTTTACGGTGTGGCCATGTACTTGTAGGATTATTGATGTCTTCCGTTTCTTCACCAGGGTGTTGAACAGATAAGAATAAGGTCTGTTCATTCGGAGTGAAGCATGGACCAGTAAGTTCTGCTTCTACAGGAGCAGAGGCAAACTGCTTAGCAATTCCTTTATCCGGACCAACAGTAGGAATGACAAACATTCCATTATTGCCGAATTTTGTCCAAGCATCTTTATTTAATTTACTCGATGAGATATCCGTTACAGTCCATAAATTCGCATTGCTGTCAAAAGTTAAGTTATCGGGTGCGCTAAATCCACTTTGACGTCCGCCGGCTGCAAAAATTTCATATTCAAATTCAGTTGCTCCATGGTCACCATTTTTTTCGAAGAAACGAGTAATGTGTCCATGTAAGTTTCCGTGCTTGTCATTATTCGTATGTGCAATAAAAATTGTGTTATCAAACGGTGAAATTTCTACATCCTCTGGTCGATCGGTTGGTGTTCCGCCAAGAAGGATAGCTGCTTCTTGACAGTAGGTTACAACATCACCTTGCGTTTGGAATTTTTCTAGTAAAACTGGGTTTCCAGCAGCTGCTGATCGTACTGCCTCAATTGTAAGAGCGATCCATTTACCTTTTTGAAAGTCTGCTACATATAAAGTCCCTTCCTCTAGAAGACGGGAATTTGCTTTTCCTAATGCAGGTACATATTTATCTTTACTAACAAATTTATAGACACAAGCATCTTTTTTATCATCTCCCATGTAAACGACGACACGCTGGTCTTTGGCAAGCCCCATTGAAGCATTTTCGTGGTTGAAACGCCCAAGAGCGGTATGTTTTCGGACCGCAAACTTTGAATCGAATGGATCAACCTCGATTACCCAACCGTAATGTGTTTGATTTAACCCTGCAGCCTTAGAAGTATCTTCAAAGTTTTCTTCACAAGATAAAACCGTATTCCATAACGTTTTTCCACCGGAACAGTTAGCGAACGTACCTTGAACGTTTGTTGCATTGTTTACTGCTTTTGTTCCTTTTGCTGGTCCAGTAAGCATAAAAGGTGTTAACCCGGTTACGCGTCGAGCATAAGTGGAAGCAGGATCCATTTTCCATTTGTTTTCTTTTTTGTCATAGTACACTTCGATAATAGAACCACCTTGGTTGTAAAGCAGTTTTTCAATTTGGGCAGGAGTATATTTATCGTTTACTTTTGCTCCTTCTACGTACAAAGGGTTTGTATACTCGTGGTTTACCCACAATAATCCCCGTTTACTAGAATTTTCAATCGGAAAGTAAAGAGTGAAGTCGTTGTTAAAACCAAATGTGTCTCCCTTACCATTGATTACATCCCCATAAGCGGCTACAACATCATATTTAAATCCTTTTGGAAGAACGAGTTCGTCTTTGCTTGTAGCTTCAATCGGAGTAAATTTAAAGCCATTTTTCTTCGGTTTTACACTTAATAAGCTGTCGGTTTCTGCATTGACTGTCTCGCTTAAAATACCTAAACCAGAAGTAGCGACTGCAAGTGCAGTAGCTCCTGTTCCAATTCGTGTTAAAAAAGTACGTCGATCTAATGATTTGTTTTCCATCAAAATGGCCTCCTTTATTTTTCCTGAAAGCTTTCTTTATTCAAGAATCGTTCACTCATCGTCAGATTCATTTTGAACTAAGTTTTATCTATAATCCAAAACGATATTTGCAAAATGGACATAGACTTTGTATGTACTACTTTTATCAATCTATGAAATAGGTCATGTCCTATCCACTTACTAAGTTTAGGAAATCAAAGTAAAGAAGATGTTAATATTGTTTAAATAATTTATTAAAATTTGTTATGCAGCTTTTTATGCATTGTTAATTTAGCATGCTGAAGCTTGATCAGATATGTATAAAATCCTGATATCTTAATCTAAGTAAAAATTCTAGTAAGAATAATTGAGGTTTTTCAGCTATTCTTCTTTTACAACACAAAATAGGGTCTGTTCAGAAAGTAAGTGTAAGTTAATGAACTTTCAGGACAGACCCAAAATAAGGTACGAAATGACATGAAGGACAAAACGAGTGCGAAGTGACTTCAAAAAATCCTTCATAAGCACCATGAAGGACAAAAACAAGTCCCAAGTGACTTCAAAAAGTCCTTCATAAGCACCGTGAAGGACAAAAACAAGTCCCAAGTGACTTCAAAAAGTCCTTCATAAGCACCATGAAGGACAAAACAACTGCGATGCAACATTGAAAAGGGGCTTCCAGAATCGAAAAAATCGACTTATTGGACAGCCCCCCCTTAAATACCCCACCTATAACTTTGGGATAACAGAAATATTAAAATTTCTACTGAACTTTTTCCTCCTCTGGTTTTATACAAAACAAGACCAATAGTACACCGATTAACCCCAGTCCAAACGATAAATAAAGCATGCTTTTACTATCGCCTTTCATTAAAAAAGCAAATAAAGGCGGCCCCGCTGCTACTCCAACAAAGCGCATGGAGCTATAGAGAGAAGAGATTGTTCCACGTTGCTCCTTTTCAATCCCCTCCGTTATTAGTGCATCTAAGCTTGGTAGGGCTAAGCCAATGCCGATTCCACATATAAAGAGACTTGGTACTAATAAATAAATGCCATGAAAAAAGAATGGAATAATAAACGAACCACTCAATAATAAAAAGCCAATACCGGTACATCTTTTCATATTCCTTTTTCTATTTCCAATTCTTTTACCTGTTAAATAAGAACATAATGATAATGCTCCGAGAGGGATAGCAAGAATAAAGCCTTTCCAGATTCCATCAATATGATACTTCTCCTCAAAAAGTGTTGATAAATAAAAGAGATTCCCAAATAAGACAAGCATAATAATGGCCCCAAGTAAAAAAATAGCCATTAACCATTTCAGATTATCCTTTAATGTTGTCTTAACTATTATGACAAACTCTTTAACAGGCAAGGCTTTTTTCTCTTGTTTAGGAGGCTTCACTAAAAATTGAATGAGCAAAATGGAGGCTAAGCATAAGATAGGAATAAACCAAAATGGCAAAAACCAGACAATCACTGCTAGTAATGATCCTAAAATAGGGCTAAGTACTTTTCCAAACGTATTTGAGGTTTCAATGAGACCTAAACCATAGCTGACTTGCTCATCCTCTTTAAACATATCTCCGACACACGGCATAACAACTGGCAATGCCCCCGCGGAACCGATTCCCTGGATCGTACGACCGATGAGAATCCAAATGTATGGATGGGCTATTTTCCATGATGCCCAACCAGAGATTGCTCCCCCAATTCCTGCAATGATTAGACTTGGTATGATTATTTTTTTTCGTCCCCACCTGTCTGACAAATACCCAGCAACAGGAATGAATAAAATAGCTGCGATCGAGTAAATCGTAATAATCATGGATACCTGGAATGCACTAATATGTAATGTAGATTCAATTTTTGGAAGTACAGGGATAAGCATCGAATTCCCAAGCGTCATGACAAGAGGAACAACCGATAAAGCCAGCAAGCCACACTTTTCCTTTTTCTCCATAAAAATTCTCCTTTACTAGCTGTAGTGGTCTTTCTATTTGTTTATTTGAGAATTTATGCAGCCTGCTTTTTACTTTTTAGGTTACATTATTTTTTTACTTTTCCCTGTAACAAAAATTTCTTGCATTAAAATTAACATTTTACTTCCAAATGAAATTCCCCGATTTTAACGTGTTACCTGTCATCACTTAAAATTCTCCCATTTCAAATGCTCAATATCCTGCAGATTTTTTGCTACATGAGTTAACCATTCCATATTTCCCGCAAATTGCGGAGAGCACACAAACGGAATATTCATGCTGCGATCAGGCAAAATACATCGTATAGAACCCTTGTAAATCGTTTTATTATCAGTCTTTTCGAGATGGTGGCTATAAAATGAAACAAGTTCATAACGGTATCCTTTCGCAAGTGAATCAAAGTATTTAGTGGAGAAAATTTGTTTAATTTGAAGATACGTAAACTCATCTAATGCCCAGCGAATCATAAATTCGCCTTCAACAAGAGGCAATTGTAGCTTCATAAATCTCCCAAGACTATCCCTTGAAACATTTATGATTTTGAAATTAGTGGATGGTTTTAGCATAAGAGCATCCTCCCTTAAATAATTGTAACTATTCATTTTCTTTTAAAACTTTTTTTATATTTTTTTCCATAAACTATTGATATTCCCCTCCTTAAATGTTTTTATTAACTTAAGTGAAAAAATTAACTTGAGTAAATAAAGGAGTTTGAGTGACATTATGAAACAAAAATCATGTATGATTCTTAAAAATTATGAGCAATTAAAAACGATAAGCGACCCATTTAGAACAAAAATCCTTATGTTATTAGTTGAACAACCCTATACAGGACAACAGCTAGCACATTTACTTGAAGTTCCAAGATCAAAGATTCATTATGCTTTAACTGAACTTGAAAAGAATGGATTTATTCAAGTCGTAAAAAAAGAAGAAAAAGGCGGTATTATACAAAAATTTTACCAATCTACAGCAAGAAGCTATTACCCGAGCGATCAATTATTACCTTTTTCTGAGGATTTAGGAAACTATGTAAGAGATTTAGCTTTAAATGTTTTAGAAAGAGCTAAAATTCGAGCATTGTCTGCTCCAGAAGAAGCATTTCAATTTAATACAGCAGATAAAGAAAAATGGCCAATGATATCAATGCAATTAGAAGCCAAAGTAAATGAAGAAGAATTTATAAAATGGCTGGCTAAATATCGTAAATTGCTAGAAGAATTTAACAATATGAAGGACGATAAAGGAAAATTTTTCTATATGACAACCGTTGGATTTCAAATTGATGAACCTTTCTTTGAAGATAATAAAAACCTTTAACAAATATAATAGGGGGAATCAACAAATGCCTATTCTAAAACAAAGTGAATCTATAACTCTAAGATATGAAGCTTTAGCTTTAGTAAGAAACAAAAAATTCCTGTTATTATGGTTTTCAAGTCTTTTTACAGGTTTTTCATTATCAATGTATTTATTAGCAGAAAGCTGGTATGTTGTTGATTATCTTCACCTAAAATCAGCCCTAGGATTTGTTTTAATGGCTACCGCTTTACCAAGAGTACTATTAATGATATTTGGAGGAGTAATTGCAGATCGTTTAAAACCTACTGCTATAATGTTTTTTTCAAATTTTATTAGATCTATTCTTCTGGGTATTATGATCATTTTCTTAATACTTAATCAATTAAATATCTGGATATTAACCTTTTTTGCACTTTGCTTCGGTGTCTTAGACGCTTTTTTTTGGCCTGCAAATCAGTCAATCGTTCCATCGATTGCAAACAAGAACCAGCTTACTCTAGCTAATTCGTTTCTTCAATTTACTAATCGAACTACAAGTATTACTGGTCCCCTAATAGCTGGTTGGCTGATTGCTGTAAGTTCCTTCAAATGGGTTTTTGTTGCTATTGCTTTGCTTCTTATTACTGGAGGAATGCTTATGAACCTTTTAAAGCTTCCTATAAATTCAAATTCTAATTCCACAATTCTTAAAGATTTAAAAGATGGATTCGATTATGTATTTACTTCTCCCTTTTTAATTGGTGCAATGATAATTAGTATTCTTACCAACTTTGTATTAGCTGGACCTGCCACGTTAGCTGCCCCAATTATGACAAATGAGATATTAGATGGAAATGCGTTAGATTTAAGTTACTTAGAAGGATCCATATCTGGGGGAATGCTCATAGGAACAATTCTTGTTGCCTTTTGGAATCCAAGAAATAAAAGAGGGTTTATTTCTATCATTCGATTAATTTTTCTAGGATTATCTTTAGTTTCATTAAGCCAGTCCATTACGATGTGGCAAGCTATTCTTTGCTTTACAATAGTTGGAATGACTATAACAATTGGTGACATACCACTGCAGACTCTCATTCAAGAAAGAACTCACCCAGATAAACTAGGCAGGGTTTCTGGGCTACTTGGAACAGCGTCCATGGGGTTAGTACCTATTTCATACGCATTAACCTCTACTTTACTTTCCTTAAATATAACAATATCAACACTTTTATTATACAGTGGAATATTATTAATTTTATTTTCAATTATAGCTGTTTGGAAATTGCATTCTTTTGTGACAGCTGATTAATCGTTCTCCTATTTTTTAACACTCTTTTAAACAGTTCTATATATATATTTAATTAATATGAACAATCGTTCTATACTATAGGTGGCAGTGCGGATAATTCAAATGGAACTTAGCTCTCATCAAATTAATATGCAATCTAAAAAACTATAAAAGACAGTGAATTTTTAATTTGTTAATTGAAATCCGCGGTTCTTTTGTAAGTTATGAAACAATAGGTTAAGGCGTCAAGGTCTCATTCTTTTCTATTCAATTATTATCTTTAGTTAGGAAAAGCGATTGTCATTTCAATCCTCTCAAGGAGTACACATTATTCTCTCAAATTTAGTTATCATTTCTGGGAGCCATAATAATCTCATTAGTCCTTGTTTTGACCCTCTATAATCAATATGCTCCTTTGAAAGAATCCCATTTTTATTTTAAATGAGTTAATACAACTCATTTAAAGTATGTATCACCTTAACATCATATGAAGTCGGACTACATTTACGATTAATCCAAATCCCTTTCATTCCAGCATCATTACTTCCTATGACATCTGTTTCTAAATGATCACCGATATAATAGCTTTCTTCAACTGAACATTGTGCTCGTTCACATGCTCGCCTAAAAATTCGGCTGTCCGGCTTCGCAACTCCTAATTTATTCGATGTAAATACATGAGAAAAATACGACAAAACGCCTATTTTTTCTAGTTTGTCTATCTGTTGTTGATCTTGGCCATTGCTAATGATACTAAGGCGATACCCTTCATTTCTTAACCATGTTAAACAAGGAATGACATCCTCAAACGGAAGCCAGTTTTTCTTATAATATTCCAAATACACATTAAAAAGAGTATCCGCATCTTCGTCTCTTAAATTTTCCCCAAATACATCATTAACCCTCATTCTTCGTTGCTCCTAGAAGGATAATTGTTTGGCTAAATATTTTAGGTAGTATTTCTTTGAAGAAGCCTCCCACAGTTGTGTGAATTCCATTTCACTCATTTTTAGGTTTTGTTGAAACTTTCCATAGAAATCGATAGATGCTATCTTCTCTGCTTTTTCATGGTCTAATAGAGTGCCATCTATATCGAAAAATATCATCCTGTCCTCTCCTTAAACTGCTTTTGAAAGAATCACTTACAAATACATCTCCATTATCACAAAACGAACCCCTTCTTTATCAAAGATTTGATCCGTTTCTTTTAATCCAAATTTTTGATAGAAACTGGCTTTATTTTGACGTGCATTACACCAAAGTTTCTTTACTCCAAGCTGTTTTGCTTCTGTAATGAGATGATCTAACATCTTGCTGCCAATCCCCTTTCCCTGCTCCTCCTGGAGAGTGGCAAACTTTCTAAACTGAGCACAATCATTTTCAATAAAAAGGGTAATAACAGACAATAGCTTTTCATTGTGGAAAAAGCCGAAATGAATACTCTCGTCATCATCTGTTAATTTAATATATTCGATATCTTTATTTGGCCACATTACCTTTTGTCTCAGTTCCCAAGTTTGTTCTTTATTGATTCGTTTTATCTCCATGCTGTGTTCACCTAACTTATTAATTATTTTTTAAGTTTCTAATTTTTCAGATTAAAGCTTGTCCAATTTTTTGTATTGCTCAACCACACTTGATTTTTCCATCTATTTTTTTACATTTAGATACTTTAAGTTTACTATTAAATTGAACTTTTAAGAGTAAAAATAAATCATTTTTCCAGGAAGGTGTTTTAAATGAGAATTGGGTTGGCACAAACTAGATTTCCAGCTTCTGCAAGTGAAGGTTTAAATGTAGTAAAACAAATGATCAAAGAAGCATCTGATAAAGAATGCAGTCTAATCTCCTTTCCTGAATCTATTATTCCAGGGCTCAGAGGAGTTGGTTATCATGTGGAAGAATACAATCACAATATACAAATGGATGCATTGGATGAAATATGCACACTTGCTAGGCAAAAAAAGATAACTGTCATCCTCCCTATGGAATGGAAAGACGAACTCGGATTACATATTGTTGCCTTTGTTATCTCTAATAACGGTGAGATTCTAGGCTATCAAACAAAAAATCAGATTGACCCTGATGAAGATCAATTTGGTTATGTTCCAGGAGAAGGTCGACAAATATTTGAGGTGAACGGTGTAAGATTTGGCATTGTTATTTGCCATGAAGGCTGGAGGTATCCAGAGACAGTAAGATGGGCCGCTAGACAAGGAGCAAGCATTGTTTTTCATCCGCAATTTACTGGTGAAGTAAATAATCCTGAATTTTATAATGGAGCGATGGTATGTAGAAGCCTAGAAAATAATATCTTTTTTGCCAGTGTGAATTACGCTATAGAAAATCAGCGATGCACCACATCCTTCATCTCACCTTCAGGGGAATGCTTAAAAACGGCTCAACCAAATGAGGAAGAATTAGTAGTTGTTGAGATCGATCCAACGCAAGCAAGCCAATTACTAGCAAGACGATATAACCCAGATCTTTTTTAAATTACTAAAAAAATATCCAAATAAACTTTTATTATCCATAGAACACCCTCTTTACCATTTTAATCATAAATAATATTTCTAATTTAGAGGAAAATTAAGAAAAATATAGAAATGATTAAGAAATTGGATAAAGAGGTGTGAAATATGGATCGAATTAGTTGTTTGGCCTATATTTTGTTTCAATCTGAAAATCAGGACCTCAAAGAAATTGCCATAAAACTTGTTAGTGGTGACATCTATCTTAAGGATGTAAAAGCAAACAAGCAAACCCGGCCTCATATCGAAGCCGCTGAAAAACTTCTTGAAAAACACAATATAAATACGAATGATGTCTGTCTTTTTGTCGAGGAATATATATATGCTATTTAATTTTAGAGAGAAATGTTCTCTCTTTTTTGTTTTCATGCCACTTAAATATTAGGAATATTGTGTTTATAATAGGTTATATGGCTTCCTGGAGGTGAATTTGTGCAAACAATGATTTATAAAAAAATAACAGAATTCTTAACTGATAAGATAAATCCATCTTATATTATTGTTTTTGGATCATTTGCCAAAGGATCACAGCATCAAGAAAGTGATATTGATGTGGCTTTTTATTCTAAAGAAACCTCCATTTCATCATACGATCTATTTATGTTAGCACAAGAGTTAGCTTCCATTTTAAAAATCGAAGTAGATTTAATTGACATGACACATGCATCTACAGTCTTTCAGGCCCAAATATACACAACAGGAATCGTGATCTACTGTATGGATGACGAATTGAGAATGAATATGACAATGCTCGCACTTAGTAAGTATGCTAAACTAAATGAAGAAAGGGAAAATATTCTTAGGAAAGCCAGTGAAAGCGGGTCTATCTATGAAAAATGATGTTATTTTGAATAAAATTAGTGTCATAGAACGTTGCAAGAAAAGGATTATAGAAGTATACGATAGCAACCCTAAAAATCTTGATGACTATACAAAACAAGATTCTATTGTCTTAAATATTCAACGGGCTTGCGAAGCTTGCATCGACTTAGCTATGCATATCGTCGCAGAAGAACGTCTCGGTCTCCCTCAAACAAGTCGCGATGCTTTTGAGATGCTTCTTTCTAATTCAATTATTACAAATGACATTGCACAACGAATGAAAGCCATGGTTGGATTTCGGAATATAGCTGTTCATGACTACCAAACCATTCATGTAGAAATTTTACAGCAAATCATTGAAAAACATTTAAGCGATTTTACATCTTTTACAAAACAAATTCTTAAATCATAATTTCCTTACCAAATGGGACTTTTTGGGTAAAATTTGTTCTATCACCTTCTTAAAAGGTTCGTTCTCATTTCTTTATGAAAATGAACCTTTTTTATTTTTCTTCTTATTTAAACTCTTTAAAATAACTACATTCAAACAACCCTTTCCATAAGAAGGTATAAAAGAAAAGCATTGACAACACAATAAAAGATATTTAACATAGAGACTGACCATAAACGATAATGATTATCATTTATAAACAAGAGTATCTTATTTTTATTACCTATTCCATAAGCAAAAGTCCACGATAGTTTGGACAAGCTTAGTAACAAGGAGCGATGTAATTGGCTCAACTAACCATGGAAGAATCTAAACAACAACAAAGGAGGTCTGCCAACTCAATATTATTGATTGTATTGATTTGTATTTCTATCCTATTGATCGAGCTTGCCCTTTCATTAGCCTTTAATGTGAAAGGATTAACAAAAAGCTCATTTTCAACACTATTAAAATACAATCCAGAAAATATTTTGCACTATACCGTTTGGAGCATCCGATTTCCACGTTTTTTATTAGGTGCCTTACTTGGAGGAGCGCTAGCAGTTGGAGGCTGTTTATTGCAAGC
This sequence comes from Bacillus sp. 03113, assembly GCF_006546985.1. Lineage (GTDB taxonomy): Bacteria > Bacillota > Bacilli > Bacillales > Cytobacillaceae > VATK01. Next base: position 144,173 of record NZ_VATK01000007.1, on the reverse strand, counting down.
TATTACCCGTAACCCTTTAGCAGATTCTGAGATAATGGGAGTCAATCAAGGAGCAGCACTGTTCGCTGTTATTTCTCTTGCCGCCGTAGGCTTTAAAGAATACCCCTTTCTCATTATGACCGCAGCATTTATTGGGGCAGCCGTAGGAGGCGGCGTAATCTATAATCTAGCTTTCCGTGGTGATTATTCATCCTCTCGACTCGTTCTGTCCGGCATGGCCATTAGCCTTTTTTTTAGCTCCCTCACTAGCAGTGTCATCATATTATATGAAAATGATTTATTTCAAATTCTTTACTGGATGGCTGGTAAACTCACTGGAACAACATGGCTGGATTTAAAGATATCATCGTGGACTGTTTTGCCTGTTTTGACGATATGCTTTTTTATCGCAAGGCATTTTAATATATTAGTACTTGGTGAAGATGTCGCGAGCGGCTTAGGGCTTAATGTTAGAAAAATACGACGCATGGCTGTGCTATGCATCATCATCTTAATCGGCGGGGCGACAGCATTAGCCGGACCGATCGGATTCGTTGGCTTAATGGTCCCACATATGGCCCGTTTTTTGGTTGGTGGAGATTACCGAGTTATGCTTCCAATATCCGCTCTCATTGGAGCAAATCTATTATTGCTGGCTGACCTACTCGGACAGTTTCTATTATTTCCAACAGAAGTACCTGTTGGCATCATAACTGCGATGCTCGGAACCCCTTTCTTCATCTATTTAATGAGAAGGAAAAAGGGGGCAGCAATTTAATGAAAGAAAAAAAGATTATTCATTATAAAACAAGATTTGCAATGACGATGATAATTGGATTCATCTTCCTTGTGCTTTTTTCTCTTCTTGGAATGCGGTTCGGAGCAGCACCAACCTCGTTTCATGAAATATTTGCCGAATTACAGGCTGGAGAAGGACTAGTCATTGATTTACGATTGCCGCGTGTGGTTCTTGCTATTCTCATCGGTGTCAATATGGCTGTATCAGGCTTTATTTTACAAAGCATTACTCGAAATCCATTGGCAGCTCCCGATATTGTTGGAATCACAGCAGGAGGCGGATTAGCAGCGGTTATTATGATCTTAACGATGTCTAATTTCCCGCCAATCTATATGCCGATATTCTCTTTTATTGGTGCTGTTATTGCAAGCTTTCTCGTCTATCTTTTTGCCTATCGGAATGGGATCGATCCTGTTCGTCTTGCGTTAAGCGGGGTAGCGATTAGCGCAGGAATACATGCCATTATTAAATTTCTTGTCGTCAAATATGCCTTAAGTGCTTCCCAGGCACTTGTCTGGTTGAAAGGAAGCTTATATGCCCGTTCTTGGGCGCATGTAGAAATCCTTTGGCCTTGGACTCTTGCCGGCTTGGTTATTGCGTTACTCTTTTTTAAACAAATTAATTTACTGTCATTTAACGATGATACAGTTAAGGGGTTAGGACTAGCCGTTGATCGTACAAGACTGTTTCTGATCATTTTAGCAGTTGCTTTAGCGGCTAGCTCTGTCGCTGTTGCCGGAACGATTGGCTTTGTCGGTCTCGTTATTCCACATGCAGCTCGGATACTCGTTGGGCCAGATAGTCGATTGGCCATCCCTACTGCAGCCCTATTAGGGGCAGTTCTTGTGACGATGTCAGATTTGCTTGGACGAGTCGTTTTGCCGCCATTAGAAATTCCAGTTGGTATCGTTACATCAGTCATTGGGGCTCCTTATTTCCTTTATTTATTACTTTGGCGCAAAAAAGCTTAATACCACTTTATATTACATACAGAAAAGGAAGGTTTTTATGAAGTCACTTATTTCAAAATGCTCACTAGTTGGAGTATCTATTTTCGTTGTTGGTTCTCTTTTAGCGGGATGCGGCTCAAAAGATGCAGATAAAACAGAAGAAGTAAAAAAAGAAGATAAACAAGTGATTAAAAATGTATGGGAAGATGCTACGATTGAAGGAACACCAAAACGAATTGCTACATTAGATTTTTCATTCTCAGATGAGCTTTCCGCATTAGGAATCTCTCCTGTCGCTGTTGCCGGTGTAGGTACAACAGAGGTCCCATCCTATTTAGAGGATAAAGTAAAAGATTATGTCTATGTTGGAGACAGAAGTGAGCCGAACCTAGAATTAATTCGTTCTGCGAAGCCAGATCTAATTATTGCCAATCCAGATCGTCATAAGCTACTGCAAAAGGATCTTCCTCAAATTGCACCAACCATTGCATTAGACGATAATACGTATGAAGAAGTCCTACAGAATGTTCATTTACTTGGTGATATCACTAGAAAGCAAGCTGAGGCTGAAAAAGCTGAGAAGGAATTAAAAGATCGCATTGAAAGTATTAAAGGAAAAATACAAAATAACCCAACGGTACTCGTTTCAGGTTCATTCGAAGATGATTTTCATGTTTGGGTAAAGCAATCTTTCGTTGGTTCCCTACTTACAGCAGTTGGTTTCACTTACCCACTGAATGATTCAGACATTGAAACGAAAGTACGAACTGGTAAAGTAGAAACAGGAAACCTAGGGGTTGAGGCTGTTGCTGAAATAAACCCAGACTACATTTTTGATTTCGGTGATGAAGTTAATCAACAAAAATGGGCAAGCAACCCGATCTTTAAAAACTTAAAGGCGGTTAAAGAAGGACATTATGTTTCTGTCGATCGTAACATTTGGAGCCGTGGACGTGGTGTCCAAGCTGCCCATGAAATACTTGATCAAATTGAAAAGGTAGTAGATGAAAAACAGTAATTCAATCAAGGAATGAGGAACCTTCCTCATTCCTTATTTTATTTACTCATTGATAGAGGAACGACCGCCTCATGCAGATGCCTTTCCAGCTCATCTCGATAATAATCCTCTTCTTTCTCGCTCCACTGCAAATAGGTTGACATAAATGTGATGACAGCACTCTTCCATTGATTTACCCATTTAATATGAAAAAATAAAGCCCCTGTTCTGCGAATAAAATAATCAGATGGTGTAACAACCATTTCATGTTCTATTCCATATATTAATGACGCCCATATTGCTAAAGGCAATCCTGATGTATTCGCTTCTTCTTTTGAATGATGGATGAAATCAAATATATGCTTACTGTTCGATCCATAACGCCTTATAAGTGTGATCGCTTCCTTCTCATCCAAACCTACATCCATCCCAGCACTAATTTGTTTGCTTATAAAAGATGCATACCCTTCTGCCCCACCTACATCGCCTCCTGATAAAATCACATGCTTCGTAGAACTATCTGGGTATTGAAGTCCTTCTTCATCTTTTAATTGCTGCCTAACGAGATCCACCACTTTTTCGGCCATTTTTCTATATCCGGTTAATTTGCCTCCAGCTATCGTGATTAATCCGGAATCTGATAGGAAGATTTCATCCTTACGAGAAATAGCAGATGGATCTTTTCCTTCCTCATGAATCAATGGACGAAGCCCACACCAGCTTGATTCAATATCATCAGTAGTTACATGTAAGGAAGGAAACACAAAGTTCAGAGCCGATAAAATATATTGCAGATCCTTTTCCGTTGCTCTTGGGTGAATAAGATCATCATGATAAGTTGTATCCGTTGTACCTATATAGACCTTATTCTCACGAGGAATCGCAAACAGCATTCTTCCGTCTCCAAAGGGGGTATCAAAATAAAGAGCATTGGTTAAAGGGATTTTCTGTCGATCTATGACGATATGTACTCCCTTTGTTAGGTGGATCGATTTTACTTTTTGAGAGTGATCTTTGTCTCGAAGCCTATCTACCCATGGACCAGAAGCATTCACAATTCTTTTAGCATAAATTTTTCTCTCTTCTCTTGTAATAAGGTCCATGATTTGAATGCCTACTACTTTCCCATTCTTATATAAGAAATCTTGAGCTTTAGTATAATTGACAGCAATGGCTCCTCGATGAACAGCCTCTTTTACGACCTCTATCGTCAAACGTGCATCATCTGTCCGATACTCTACATACACGCCAGCCCCAATTAAGCCATCCTGACGAATTAAAGGCTCCTTTTTAATTGTTTCTTCCTTCCTTAGCATGTAGCGGCGCTCTATTTTTTTTACATCTGCTAGAAAATCATATATTCTTAATCCGAATGAAGTTGATTGATAGCCAAATGTACCATTTTTGTATATCGGGAGCATCATCCAAATCGGTTTTGTTACATGAGGGGCATTTTCATAAACAATCGCTCGTTCTTTCCCTACTTCTGCTACCAATTTCACTTCGAATTGCTTTAAGTAGCGAAGACCACCGTGAATAAGCTTCGTAGAACGACTTGAGGTTCCTGCAGCAAAATCCTGCATATCGATTAGTCCGGTCTGAATTCCGCGAACCTGTGCGTCTAAAGCAATACCTGCTCCTGTTATGCCTCCACCTATAACGAGCAAATCCACTGGATACTTTTCAAGTGCATCTAAATACTTTGAACGATCTCTACTAGAGAAGTTCTTCATCATCGACATCGGCCCTTTCTTATTAACCTTCTACCCAATATACGCGATGAATATGTTTCTATGTAAAAAAAACGAAGTAAATATTCGGTGATAATTCGTTTAAAATGAAAGAAGAGCTCAATCTATATCGAACTCTTCTTTCTACTTTTATTCTTCTATTTCCGATGCATTTTAAATTCAAGGAATAGCTCATTGTAGTAAGCGAGCATTTTTTTACCAAAATTCTCATAGACTTCTAGCTTTTTCGTTAATTCTTCATCTGGATAAAAACGACGATCACGAATAATTTCCTTCGGTAAATAGTCCATTGCTTTTTTGTTTGGAGTGGAATAACCAACATATTCTGTATTTTTAGCCGCTACCTTTGGATCGAGCATAAAATTGATAAAAGCGTGTGCCCCTTCGATATTTTTAGCAGTTTTCGGAATGACCATATTATCGAACCATAAATTTGAGCCTTCCTTCGGCACGACATATTCGATATTGTCCTTCTCTGCGATGATTTCGGAAGCCATTCCGGACCATACTACGCCGATTGGTGCTTCTTCATTTTCTAAAAGCGTTTTGATTTCATCCCCAACAATCGCTTTTATATTTGGGGTAAGAGTATCAAGCTTTTTCTTCGCTTCCAGCAAGTGAGATTTATTTGTATCATTTAAAGAATAATGCAGGCTGTTTAAACCCATTCCCATTACTTCCCTAGCCCCATCAATCAATAAGATATCATTTCGATAATCCGGATCCCACAAGTCGTTCCAGCTCGTAATTTTCTTTCCCTTGAGCATATCCTTATTATAGGCAATGCCCACCGTTCCCCAGAAGTAAGGAATGGAATACTTATTGTTAGGGTCAAACGGCAAGTCCATAAAACGAGTATCCACATATTTTAAATTCGGAAGCTTCGAATGATCGATCGTAACCAGCAAATTCTCTTGCTTCATTTTATCGATCATATATTCAGAAGGAACTGCGACATCATAAGAGGTTCCCCCTTGCTGAATTTTCGTCATCATCGCTTCATTTGAATCAAAGGTCTCGTAAATAACCTTGATCCCCGTTTCTTTTTCAAACTGCTCGATAAGGTCCTCATCAATATAATCTCCCCAGTTATAGACCGTTAACGTATTCCCTGATGTATAGCCTTGAGAAGAGTTCAGACGAGAGACCACAAACAGCAACACAAATGCCACGACTATAAGAACGATAAAAGCACGTACAAGCTGCTTCATTTCCGCACCCCCATACTGCCCGAACGTCCATAGCGCTGATTAATAAAGTAATAGCCTATGACAAGGAGCATCGTAAACAAGAATAGTAAGGTGGATAGAGCATTGATATTCAAGGAAATTCCTCTGCGCGCTAATGAATAAATTTCTACTGAAAGAGTCGAAAATCCATTTCCAGTCACAAAAAAGGTAACCGCAAAATCATCCAACGAGTACGTTAATGCCATAAAAAATCCCGCAAAAATCCCTGGAGTAATATATGGTAAAACAACCTTCGAAAGAACATCCCAGCTGCTTGCTCCTAAATCACGTGCAGCGTCCAGTAAAGTCGGACTCATTTCTTGTACTTTCGGCAATACCATTAATACAACAATCGGCACACTAAAGGCAATATGTGAAATAAGTACAGACATAAAGCCAAGCTTAATGCCAATGATCGTAAACATGATTAAAAAAGAGGCACCTATGATCACATCTGGGCTGACAATTAATACGTTATTAAACGATAAAAGCGCGCGTTTCATGCGTACTTTTTTCACATAGGAGATTCCAAGTGCACCAATCACCCCAATAATCGTAGAAAAAGTGGCTGATAAAAGGGCAATAATGACCGTATTTAATACAATAATTAACAGTCTTGTATCTCCTAATAACTCTTTATACCACTTTAAGGTAAAGCCTTCAAAATGACTCATTGTTTCTCCACTGTTAAACGAGTAAAGCATTAAATAAAAAACGGGAGCATACAAAATAAAAAACACGAAGATTAAATAGATGTTCGAAAATTTCGATCCTTTTTTCATTTTATATCCCTCGCTTTCGCGTTCCAGTCATGATCATCACAATTCCCATTACAATAATGAGGAATACGGCAATTGTCGAACCCATTCCCCAATCCTGCGTTACTAAAAAATGCTGCTCAATGGCCGTCCCTAGCGTAATAACGCGATTCCCAGCAATTAATCTTGTTAGCATAAAAAGCGAGAGGGCAGGAATAAAAACAGCCTGAAAGCCTGACTTTACACCATCAAGGGTCAGAGGAAAAATAACTCGGTAAAAGGTCGTCCATGCTGAAGCGCCTAAATCCTGAGCTGCATCTATAAAAGATGGATTCAATTCATTTAATGAATTAAAAATCGGTAAAATCATAAAGGGAATGAAAATATACACCGATACGAAAACAAAGCTAAAATCAGTAAATAGGAGTTGCTTGTGCCCAATTCCGATTAATTCAAGAAATTGATTTGCTGCCCCTTTCCCTCCTAAAATGCCAAGGAAGGCGTATGCTTTTAACAGCAAATTAATCCATGAGGGCAGGATGATTAACAAAAGCCAAAGCTGCTTATGCTTCGTTTTAGTCAATAAGTATGCAGCAGGATATGCAATCAATAATGAAAACAACGTAATTAAAAAAGCATACCAAAAGGAGTTCAATGTCATTTTTAAATACACAGGCGTTAAAAATTTTTGATAGTTTCCAAAGGTAAAGTTCCCCTCTATATCAAATAGAGAATAGTAAGCAACGAGAATAATTGGGGCAACAACAAAAAGTAGGATCCAAATATAATAAGGGATCATATATACATAACGTGTCCTAGTGCTCATTTGTTTACCTCTTTATAGCTTTCCAAACGTTTATCAAATTCCTCTTCTGATTCGCCTAAACGCATAATATGTATCGCTTCTGGTTCAAATGTCAACCCGATTATTTCCTCTACATTTGCTTTTTTCGTAGAATGGATCATCCATTCATTTCCGTCTTCATCATAGCAGCAAATCTCATAATGGACTCCCCGAAAAAGCTGTGAATCCACCTTCACTTGAAATTTCCCTTGGGCAGGTGTCGTAATTTCTAAATCTTCCGGACGAATCACAACCTCAACCTCTTCATTCGGATGGAATCCCTGATCGACACAGTCAAATATTTTCCCGCCAAACTCCACCGAAAAATCTCGAAGCATTTTTCCTGAGACAATATTCGATTCACCGATAAAATCAGCGACAAATCGATTTACAGGCTCATCATAAATATCCGTTGGCGTGCCGCTTTGCTGTATCCTCCCTTTATTTAAGACAAAAATCTCGTCCGACATAGCTAGTGCTTCCTCTTGATCATGCGTAACAAAAATAAAGGTAATGCCAAGCCGCCGCTGTAAAGCACGCAATTCATACTGCATTTCGGTTCGAAGCTTTAGATCTAATGCCGATAACGGCTCATCAAGTAAAATCACTTCTGGCTCGTTCACAATCGCACGTGCAATGGCAACGCGCTGACGCTGTCCCCCAGACATTTCACGTATTTCTCGATTTTCATAGCCTTCTAGATTTACAAACCGAAGAGCTTCCTTTACTTTTTCTTGAATCGCCGTCTGTTTCATTTTTTTAATCCTTAATCCAAATGCTACATTTTCAAATACATTTAGATGAGGGAACAAAGCATAATCTTGAAAAACCGTATTGACTTGTCTCTTATTAGCAGGCACCTCGTTGATGATTTTTCCATTGAAATAAATATTGCCTTGAGAAGGCTCTGTAAATCCAGCAATTAATCGTAATATCGTCGTTTTTCCACAACCTGAAGGACCAAGCAAGGTGTAAAACTTTCCACGTTCAATTTCAAAGCTAACATTATCTAATACGATAGAATTTTGGTCAAACTGCTTTGTAACATGCTCAAACCGAATAATGTTTTCTGACATGACATCCTCCAATAAAGCCTCACAGCGATCTTTTATCATTTACTTTTAATCTACCAAAAATAAAACATCGTCACAATCTCATTCATAGTATTTTTTTCCTAAATATAAACTTTCTTACAACAAAAAAATCCAATGAGCTGATTGAGCAATTGGATTTTTTTGTTTCTTTTATTTAATTCGCAACCGATTTGTCTAGCGAAGTCAATTCTTCTGACTCTTGTTTCTGCTGTTTTTTGTTGGTAAGCTTCACATTTTTTAAGAAAAAGGCAATAACCATTCCAATAATGATAAACAATAGTCCTGTAAAAAAGACACTATGCAGAGAGTCCATTAAGGAAGTTTTCAGAAGCGGCACCATTTTCTCAACTAATTCACTAGGCATCTTCTTTAATGCCTCCGGGCTAAATAGCATTTGGAATAAGCTTTCTGGATTCTTTGCAATCGTTCGTTCTAATGGTGATGTTAGCGCACTTGCTTGTTCTGGCAGTGAGTGAAGAAATGGGACAAGCTTATCCGTTAGTAAAGTACCAGCTCTCGCATTCATCACAGCTCCGAGGACTGTAATTCCAAACGTTCCACCTATAGAGCGGAAAAATTGGCTTGAAGACGTTACAACGCCAAGCTCCTTTTTCGAAAAGCTTTCTTGAAGGGCTATTGTAAGTAAAGGCATAACCAACCCCATTCCAAAACCGATGATCGCCATATAGGCAGTAGCGATTAGCTTGCTTGAATCCATGTTCAAGGAGGTCAACAATCCAAATCCACCAGCCATAATGAACATTCCGATGATAATTTGCGTCTTCAGCCCAATTTTATAGACTAGCTGCCCGCCAATCACACTTGCTACAATCATGGAGATCATCATCGGTGCCATAATTGTTCCTGATTCTGTCGCACTCACCCCTAAAATTCCTTGCATAAAAAATGGAACAAACGTAATTGCACCAAACATCCCAACACCCATAAAAAACCCAATTAAATTTAAGAACGTAAAGGTTCTATTTTTAAATAAATGCATGGGTAGGATCGGTTCTTTTGCTTTCATTTCCACGATTACAAAGCTAACTAAACCAATAATGGAGAGCACAATTAGACCAATGATTTGCCAGGAATCCCAGCTGTAATCCTTGCCTCCGAGACTTAGAGCTAATAGTAAACTAACTATCCCAACAATCATTGTAAACATACCAGCAAGATCAAATTGAATAGGACCTGTTTGCTTACGGCCTTTAAGTCCTAATGAAATCAAGATCGTTGCGATAATTCCAACAGGAAGATTGATATAAAACACCCAGCTCCAATTGAATGAATCCACAATCCACCCGCCAATTTGCGGACCTATAACGGAAGCTAAACCAAAGACAGCTCCAAATACTCCTTGAAATTTCGCTCTAGCCTTTCCTGTAAACAAATCCCCGATTACAATCATAGCCATTGGCATCATGACGCCACCGCCTACTCCTTGCAAGCCGCGGAAAATAATCAATTCAGTCATATTATTAGCCATACCACATAGCGCAGAAGCAACCATAAATACAATCAGTCCCGTAACATAGACGGTTCTTCTTCCTAATAGATCTGCTAATTTCCCCGCAATTGGGACAACCGTTGTAGAGGTTAATAAATAAGCGGTAGTAAGCCATGTCATCATACTCACACCGCCAAGATCACCAACAATCCTTGGCATAGCTGTTCCTACTATTGTATTATCTAAAGCGGCAAAAAACATTGCAATTACCAGACCAATTAACAATAAGGTCCGATTTTCATTCTTCTCAATCGATGAACTCATCTTTTTGATTCTCCTTTATGATATTAAAATTCTTCCGTAATTGAACTCGCTAGCTTTTCCGCAATCGCTGCCATAGAAGAAAGCTCCTCTTCAGATAAATAAGCAAGGTATTTTCGAACAATAGCTTTTCTTGCTTCAAAAACTTTATCGAGTTTTTCTTCTCCTCTTTTTGTAATACTAATATTGACTACTCGCCGATCCTTTTGATCATGCTCCCTTATAACAAATTCATTTTGTACAAGGCGATCTACCATCGTTGTTGCCGCACTTGGCTTCACATCTAATTTTTCTGCTAATTGAGTTACTTTACAACTTCCCCCTTTTTTTAAAAAAATTAAAACAAATAACTGAGAAGGAGTGATTCCTTGTTCGTTCATACTTTCATGCAGCTCCGGCTGCATTTTTTGAAAGGTTATTTGAAAGGCTGCTTGTATTCGAGCAATATAATCTTGCTTTTCCATTATTCCCAATCTCCTTATTTATTTCGGAAAATAAAATATTACATATATCAAATATTTAACTAACATTAAATATATTCCTATGTTAAATAAATGTCAATTATCAGAAAGAAAATTAAACCTTTTGAAAAAACAATTGACAACCCACTTTGACACCTAGAATTTTCGTTAAGTGTAATTGAGCATCTATCATTCTTTCATATTCATAATACGTTTCCTTGAAAATAATAGATGATTTTTATATACTTACTAAAAGTAAGTAATTTGAATAATATAACTTATATTCATTTAATCTATTCAAAATAGACAGATAAATAAAGGTGGTCTTATGCATTTAGAGGCAGATGTTTGTATTGTTGGCGCTGGTCCTGGAGGGGCTCTATTAGGATATTTACTTGCAAAAGAGAATATATCTACGATTGTGCTGGAACGTAACGAAGGAACATACAAATCATTTAGAGGCGAGCATCTAAACGATGAAGGGGAATACATGCTAAAGAAGAATCATCTTCTAGACAAAGTGGAAAAAAGCAAACTTCTTCTTATGAAACGAGTCGAATATTGGGAGAATGGAAAAGCTGTCAAATCGATCTTTCCTTCTCCTGGTCATCAGCATACAGGGATTCATATTCCGCAAAATTATTTACTAGACGTATTAATAAAGGCAGCTCAAGCTTTTAAACATTTTCAGCTATTAAACGGTACAACAGCTGCTGAACTCATTCAAGATAAAAATGGCTTTTTTACTGGGATAAAGGCAAAACGATTAGGAGAAGAGATAATCATCAATAGCTCGATTATTGTTGCCGCTGATGGCCGCTACTCTACTGTCAGAAGACTTGCTAACATTCCAACCACCATCATAAAGCACGGATATGATCTGCTTTGGGCTAAAATTCCTGCACCTAATCAGTGGGAGCCAATCATTAAAATGGCATCTGTGAATGGCCATCAGCTTGCTTTATTCACACAAACTGGTGGTTATATTCAAATTGGCTGGAACATCAAGGAAGGCTCTTTTCCTGTACTCAGAAAGCATTCCTTTGCTCCTTTTATTCAGCAGTTAGTCGATGCTTTTCCTGAATTAAATGAAGTGGTCAACAAACATATTCAATCATGGAAGGATTTCGTCTTATTACAAGTTCAAAGCTGCCGCTGTGAAACATGGGTAAAAGATGGTGTCATCCTTATGGGAGATGCAGCTCATACAATGACACCGACCGGTGCATTGGGGCTAAATTGTGCTTTAAAAGATGCTGATGTTTTATCAAACATCATAAAAAAAGCTCTATTCAAAAAAGAAAATACATTCTCGTATTTAAAAAAATTCGAGGATATGCGCAGAAACGATATTGAAGAAAAACAAGAACAGCAAATCAAACAAGAACAGTCTTTTATGCAAAATTATGTTTCGTTTAAATAGATAGAAAGGAACACCTTCCATCATCGCAGGTTTTCCTTTCTTATTTTTTCCATATTAGGAAATACATATTTGATGGTTACAGCTCTACTACTTTTGGTATCCAAGTTTGAGACCATTTTTCGATTTCTCTAATAATCGGTTCTAGTGCCTTCCCTTTATCTGTTAAGGCATATTCAACCCGAACCGGGACCTCTGGATAAACATGCCTGCTAACAATTCCTTCTTCTTCTAATTCTTTTAATCTCTCTGATAGAAGCCTTCCGCTAACAGGAAGTGCAGATTGTATCGCACAAAATCGTTGTTGTCCAGATAGCAATTGAAAAATAATCAAACCTGTCCATCGTTTGCTTATAATTTGCATTCCTTTTTCAAATCTAGGACAAAGCAAAGATTGACTCATATGATCACCTCACTATAGTGCTAGTATAGCAAAAAAAATTCCGTTTTCATTCATTTTTACTTTTGTAAATTATTTTTATTAATTTAGTTATAAAAAGTAAGTAAGTAAATAAAATCAGCGACTGGCGTAACAGACCTTTATTTTTTCTTATAATTCAAAAAATTCACCCAGCTCTAATACCATTCCTTTTACCTTTTTTAACCGCTTAACAAATGCTTTAGGGTCCTGTTCAATAACTGGAAACGTATTGTAGTGAATCGGGATTACGAGCTTTGGTTCTACCCATTTCGCTGCTATTAAAGCATCATCTGGTCCCATTGTAAAATTATCGCCAATCGGCAGAAAAGCTACGTCAATCTTACTAAATTTACTTAAGAGCTTCATATCCGAAAAAAGCGCTGTATCGCCAGCATGATAAATGGTTTTCCCTTCAATGGTAAGTAATAATCCCGCAGGCATCCCCGTATAAACAATTTGCTTATTCTCGTATTCTGTATAGCTTGATCCATGAAAGGCTTGGGTCAGCTTAACGGTTCCAAAATCAAAAGTGTAGGCTCCTCCAATCGACATTGCATGCGTCTCAACCCCTTGCCAGCCTATGTAATCTGCCAGCTCCGCAGTTGCTACAACTAGAGCATTATTTCGTTTCGCTATTTCTACAGTGTCCCCCACATGATCATTGTGGCCATGTGTTAATAAAATGACATCTGCTTTTACTTCGTCTGCTTTTAGATCGCATAATGAATTTCCTGTGATAAAAGGATCTATTAATATGATCTTTTCATTTGTTTCGATTTTTACAACAGAATGCCCGTGAAATGAAATTTTCATTTTTTTCTCGCTCCTTTTTAGTAGCTTTTTTATACAATCCTTTTCATTACGCTAAATCTTTTCCAACACTTCTTCAGTTAACATATACCTCATTCTATCTTTTTTTAATCATTCCTTTTAAAATCAGTCAATTTTGTGAATAATCTATCAAAAAATATTTCAAATCATAGAAAAATATATTATACTTACTTTCTATGTTTATTTTATGCTTCAAGGAGGATATTATGGGTTTTATCGAAAAAATCAGCTCGTTTGCTGGTAAAACATTTACTTTATGGGTTATTTTAATAGCGGCCGTTGCTTACCTATATCCAGAGAATTTCACATGGATTGGAAAATATATTGTTCCTTTATTAGGAATTGTTATGTTTGGTATGGGGCTTACCTTGTCTGCAGCGGATTTCAAAGAAGTTTTTCGTCGTCCAAAAGATGTGGCTCTTGGTGTTGTAGGTCATTTTATTATCATGCCGTTGCTCGCATTTTTACTAGCCATTGGATTAGATTTACCTAAAGAAGTAGCCGTTGGGGTCATTTTAGTAGGATGCTGTCCTAGTGGAACTTCTTCTAATGTAATGGTGTTTTTAGCAAGAGGAAACGTGGCACTTGCTGTTGCAATCGCATCCGTTTCAACTCTATTAGCACCAATTGTAACACCTTTATTGATTTTACTTTTTGCAAGTAAATGGGTAGATATTAGCATTATGTCTTTATTTATTTCTATCGTTCAGGTTGTTATTATCCCATTAACATTAGGATTTATTATTAAAAAGTTCTTTGGAAAACAAGCGGAAGCAAGTGCAAAAGCGTTACCTCTCGTCTCGGTTATTGCCATTGTTCTTATTGTATCAGCTGTCGTTGCAGGTAACCAAGCGAATCTGGCTAAAACAGGATTGCTTATTTTTGCCGTAGTAGTGCTTCATAATGTATTAGGATTTTTAATTGGGTTTTTCTTTGCTCGTATGTGTGGAATGGATTTGGCCAAGCAAAAGGCTGTTGCAATGGAAGTCGGCATGCAAAATTCAGGGCTAGGAGTAGCAATTGCAAACGCGCATTTCTCTCCTTTAGCTGCTGTGCCAAGTGCCATTTTCAGTGTATGGCATAATATTTCCGGTTCCCTTTTAGCTGTTATTTTTAGTAGACTAAAAGATAAAAAAGAGAAATAAATAAAAAAACCGGGCGGATGCCCGGTTTTTTTATTGCAAATATCCTAGCTTTTTGGAGACCTCTGAAGCAGCAGATATTACTTTTTCAACTAAATATGGTGTTCTTTCCTCCGTGATCCTTACATCAGGCCCTGCAATACTTAAACCAGCAACGATCTCACCATTATAATTTAATATGGGGGCTGCTATCGCTGTCGTATAGTTTTCTAGCTCCGATTTACTGATCGAGTAGCCTTTTTTTCTATTTTCTATTAATATATAGCGCAACTTATCTTTATCCATAATGCTCCCAAGTCCATATTGTATTAATTGAATGGAATTGATATAGGCTTCTTGCTGCTCTTCAGGCAAAAAAGCAAGTATTATTCTGGAATCCCCTGCATGCAAGGGTGATTTTCTACCGATTGCTGTATATAACCTAACAGGCTGTGTCGTATCCTGCTTTTCAATATACATTCCTTCATTCCCATACTTCACAATCAGATTCACAGCTTCTCCTACTTCATCTCGAAGCTCTTTCATAACTGGCAAAGCAATTTTTCGAATATCCAATCTTTCCGCTACAAGCTGTCCAAATTGAAGAAATAATAGGCCTAGAGAATATTTCCCATCCTCATCTTTATCAAGCAGCTGCATGTCCTCAAGTGATGAAAGCATACGGTGTACCGATGTTTTCGGAAGCCCTGAAATTTGAATAATTTCACTCAGGCTTAGTTTTGAATGATTCAGAAATAAATTAAGGACGGTCATTGATTTAATTACTGTTTTGTTTTTACTTTGCATAAGCTTCCCCTTCTTACTCTTCCGAAATGACGTTCCGAATTAACCAAAAGCTCGTCATTCTTCAAATCATTAATAAATGAAAAAATTCTTATATCTGATCGTACCAATTATCGGAACTTCCGACAACCGTCGAAGGGGGTTTTATCATTTAGCTTATCCTTGTTTGAGCACTTCGTTTGTTTCTAAAAAGCTCGTCGTAAAGTCCCCTTTAATAAAAGAATCATGATTTAATAGCTCAAGATGAAACGGAATAGTCGTGTGTATGCCTGAAATCACAAATTCTTCTAAGGCTCGCTTCATTTTTTGAATCGCTTCCATACGATCTTTTCCATGTACGATCATTTTTGCTACCATTGAATCATAAAAAGGAGAAATCTCATAACCAGGGTAAACGGCACTATCAATACGAACTCCAAATCCTCCTGGAGGCAAATACATCTCTACCTTCCCTGGTGATGGCATAAAGCTTTTAAATGGATTTTCAGCATTGATTCGACATTCGATCGCCCAGCCATTTAGTTGAACAGCTTGTTGATCAAAGGATAGCGGGTAACCCGCTGCGATTGAAATCTGTTCCTTGATTAAATCTATTCCTGTAACTAGCTCGGTCACCGGATGCTCTACTTGGATTCGCGTGTTCATCTCCATAAAATAGAAATCCCCATGCTTGTCGAACAAAAACTCAACCGTTCCGACTCCATGATAGTTAACCGCTTTCGCTGCTAAAATAGCTGCTTGTCCCATTTTATTCCTCAACGCTTCATCTAAAGCAGGAGATGGTGCCTCTTCAACTAATTTTTGATGGCGGCGCTGAATCGAACAGTCGCGCTCGCCTAGATGCACAACGTTTCCTTCCCGATCCCCAATAATTTGAATTTCGATATGTCGCGGCTCTTCGATATATTTCTCTAAGTACACACCAGGGTTTCCAAAAGCTGTTTCAGCCTCTTGCTGGGCTTGGCGAATGGATTTCTCCAGCTCCTCTTCATTAAAAGCAAGCCGCATCCCTTTTCCGCCACCGCCAGCTGTTGCCTTAACCATAATAGGAAAACCAATTTGCTTCGCTGTCTCAATCGCTTCATCTAAGCTGCTAATTAAACCATCTGTACCTGGAACGATCGGAACCCCTGCTTTTTGCATCGTTTCGCGGGCAACGGACTTTAAACCCATTTGCCTAATGGCATCAGGTTCAGGGCCAATAAAGGTAATATCATGCAGGGCACATATTTCCGCAAACCCATCATGTTCAGCTAGAAACCCGTAACCAGGATGAATCGCATCTGCTCCCGTAACAAGCGCAACACTTATCAAGCTTTTCATATTTAAATAGCTGTCTTTTGAGCTTGTTTTTCCAATACAGAACGCTTCATCTGCCCATTTGACATGTAAAGCTTCTTTATCGGCCTCAGAATAAGCCGCAACAGTTTTAATCCCCATCTCCCGACAGGCACGAATGATTCGGACTGCAATCTCTCCTCTGTTCGCTATCATCACTTTCTTAAACATCATTAAGCGCTCCTCTTTCTATTAATCTTGTTTGATTAAAAATAAAGCTTGTCCGTATTCAACCACTTGTCCGTCTTTGACCAGCACCTCTACTACTTCCCCTTTAATCTCAGATTCTACCTCATTAAAGAGCTTCATCGCCTCAATCAGACAAACCACTTTACCCTCATCAACAATGTCCCCTATTTTTATATAAGGCTCAGACCCTTCATCTGGCCGAGAGTAAAAGGTTCCTACCATTGGAGATACGATTTGATGAATTTGATCCTGTGGTGCTGCAGAAGTATCCTTCTCTTCTGTCTTTAAAACCGGCTCCACTGTTTTTTCTTGCGGCAAAGCTTCCATTTCTTTTTTCGGTTGAATAACTGACTCTGAAAGAGGATGATTTGTTTTATCTATCAAGACCTTTGTTCCATCATGCTCTACGTAAAGCTTTTGAATATGCGATTCATTCATCATGGAAATAACTTCTTTTAATTCATGCAGGTTTAACATCGTTCACACACCTTTTTAATTTAATGAAATAACAGCCTCTAAAGCTTTCAGTTTTCTTTCTCGTTCTAAATACAATTGTTCTGCTTCTTCATGTGTAATGTTAGAAAAATAAATTTCCTCACCAGGCTTCGTTTGAGCAATCAAAGGCAAGTCTACGGAAACGACTTGACCGATTTTCGGATAACCTCCAGTTGTTTGTCGATCTGCGAGTAGAATGATTGGATTCCCATCAGGAGGAATTTGAATCGTTCCATGCGTAACTGCTTCTGAGATCATTTCAACCTTTTCATTCAGCTCAATTTTTGGTCCAGCGATTCTGTACCCCATTCGATCCGATTGACTTGAAACCTTAAAAGGCAGCGTAAAAAATTCAGAACAGCTCGATCGTTTAAATAGATCAAATTGTCTCCCATTCATCACTCTGATCACTGGAGATTTACGAAGAGGTAAAAATTCCTTTCGATTCACAAACCAGCCCGTTGTCGCAAATGGCGATTCCTTCTGCTTAAGCTTGAGTTGGTTAAATAACCTGTTTGATTTTTCGGACATGCTTCCGCTAGCTAGCACGTCACCAGCTTTGAGAGCCCTACCGTTAAATCCTCCAATGCCTCCAAGCAAATAAGTGCTCTTGCTATTCATTTTTTTCGGTATATCATACCCTCCAGCTAACGCAAGATAGGTTCTGCATCCTTCTTTACATGGTCCGAATTTAAGAATACTTCCCTTTTTCACAAAAATAGGTCTCCACCCTGAAACAGGATTTCCGTTGATGTTAGGTGATAGATCTCCTCCTGTAATAGCGATTAAAGAGTCCTCTTCAAACGATATAGATGGACCCACTAGTGTCATCTCTAAGACTGCTTCTTTTTCTTCATTTCCTACAAGAAGATTGGCTACCCTCAAAGAAAGAGCATCCATTGCCCCACTCACAATCACACCGTGCTGTTGAAAACCATATCTTCCTAAGTCTTGAATGCTTGTGAGCAAACCTGGGCGCATAACTCTAATACTCATTGATTTCTCCCCCTATTAAGCTCTTCTAAAAACTCTTCTTGAGAGATTGATCGAAATTTCACTCGATCACCTGCTTGTAGAAGACTTGGCGGATGTTCATTCGGCAAAAATAGGGGTGTAGGCGTTTTTCCTATTAACTGCCAACCTCCCGGAGTGGATATAGGATAGATGCCTGTCTGCTTGCCCGCAATTCCAACCGAACCTACAGGAATGGATGTACGAGGAGTTGAACGCCTAGGGGTAGCTATTTTGTCTGACATTCCGCCCATAAAGGCAAATCCAGGGGCAAAGCCAATCATATAAACAAGGTACTCTCCGGTTGAATGAATCGCAATCACTTCATCTGTTGTCAATCCATTATGCTTAGCGACATCCTCTAAATCTGGACCATATACTCCTCCATAGCAAATAGGAATTTCAATTGTTCGATGAATGAAATCTTGCGAATCGCTTATATTTTTTAATTCTTCTTTAATAATGGACTGAACGATTTGAAAAGGAGAGCTTATTTTCTTTTGCTTATGCTGGTTATAGATGATGACTGGATCATAATAGAGCGTAACATTTGTAAAGGATGGTACACATTCGATAAAACCGTCCGGTAAATTTTTTTCAAAATGATTTTTCAGCTTCATCACCTTACGATGTACTTCGTGACTAATTTCATTTCCTAATTGAATGACTATAGCTGAGTCGCCAAGTGCTGTAATCTGAATGTTTGATAGATTATTTATGATCACTTGAGACATCTTATCCCCTCTTTATCTATATAAAATTTTAAAGAGGAGATAAGGAATCGAACCTTCTCCTCTTTCCGTGTTACAAAACGCCTAATTTTTCATCTCTTAAATCCGTTATAAACATATACCCTGGAGCATGTGTAATCATGAGTTCTGGTTTTGATTCCATTGCCACAGCTTGGGGAGTTACGCCGCAGGCCCAAAACACCGGAACCTCTCCAGCATTAATTGGAACCATATCGCCAAAATCAGGTTGATTAATATTTTGGATTCCAATCACACTCGGATCTCCAATATGGATTGGTGCACCGTGGACAGCTGGGAATCTTGACGTTACCTGTACCGCTCTGACGACATCGCTCTGTTTAATAGGTCGCATACTGGCAACCGTCATTCCTTGAAATTTCCCTGCCTTTACACAAGGAATATTTGTTTTATACATTGGCACATTACAATCTTGTTCGATGTGACGAATCGGTATTTCGTTCTTTAATAAAGCATGTTCAAAGGTAAAGCTGCACCCAATCAGAAATCCAACCATATCTTCTTCCCAATAGGCTGTAATATCTGTCACCTCTTCTACTAGCTCCCCGTGTTTATAAATTCGATATTTCGGAATATCGGTACGAATATCACCTGTCGGGGCTGCAATTTGCGGAATAGGAGATCCTACTTCTGTTACATCAAGAATCGGACATGGTTTCGGATTTCGTTGACAGAATAGAAGAAAATCAAACGCATCCTCTTTCTTTAAAATAGCTAGGTTCGCCTGTGCAAAGCCATTAGCCATTCCAGCTGTAGGACGAATGAGTTCATTTTGACGAATCATTTTTCTTAAATCAGATGGAGAAACGCTTGATAAATCATTCATTTCTTAACTCCTCACTATTTTTTGTTATACTAGGCACTCAGGTGAAGAAGCTCTTCACCTGAGTGCCCTTAGTTATGACAATGAAACAATTCTACTTAAATAACAGCGGCACTTGATCAATAATCGTGTAAACACCCATTATTGCCATTACAATTACAACTAAAGCACCTGTTATTGTTAACCAAATTGGATGCTTATAAGAGCCAACAATACTCTTTTTATACGCTGCGATTAGTAAGATTCCAAGAGCAATTGGAAGAATAAGTCCATTAAGCGCCCCAACTAATATAAGAATTTTAACAGGCTTTCCAATTAACACAAATGAAATCGTTGAAACGACAATGAAACCAATAATGATCCATCTGTGATTTTGCTCTAATTTACTATGGAACGTACGAACAAAGGATACTGATGTATAGGCAGCACCCACAACAGAGGTTACAGCAGCAGCCCACATAATAACCCCAAATATTTTATAGCCAACGTTTCCTGCAGCAAGCTGAAAAACGGATGCCGGTGGATTATTAGGATCAATTTGTAAACCTTGTGATACCACACCAAGTGCAGCTAAAAATAGTGCAACACGCATCACAGCAGTAAGCAATATTCCAACCACTGAGCTTTTTGTTACTCTTGGCAACGCATCAATACCAGTTACACCTGCATCTAAGAGACGATGTCCGCCAGCAAAAACGATATATCCTCCAACTGTACCACCCACTAATGTAACAATCGAAACAATATTTATTTCCTCTGGGGCGAACGTTCGAATGACCGCTTCACCAACTGGAGGAGATGTTTTCCATGCGACAAATATCATTAAACCAATCATGACAAATCCCGCTAATTGAGCGAAACGATCCATCGCCTTACCTGCTTCTTTTACAACAAAGATAAAAATAGCAATAATAGCACTTATGATTGCGCCTGTTTCTGGCGTAATACCAAATATGACATTTAACCCCAATCCTGCACCCGCAATATTTCCAATATTAAAGGCAAGTCCTCCCATTACAATCAAAAAGGCAAGAAGGTAACCCATTCCTGGAAAAACCATATTCGCAATATCTTGTCCCCGTTTTTCAGATACTGCAATAATGCGCCATACATTAATTTGAGTAAAAATATCGAGTACAATTGAAATTAAAATAACAAATCCAAAGCTTGCGGCTAACGTTTGTGTAAAAACCGTCGTTTGCGTTAAAAAGCCAGGTCCAATTGCTGAAGTCGCCATAAGAAACGCAGCACCTAATAACAAAGACCAGTTTATGTTTATTTTACTTGAAGGATTCTTCTCTTTTTTTACTTGCTCCATTTTTTGTTCCCCCTATTATTTAAATGATTCAATACTAATTCCAGAGGCTTCGAGAGATTCTTTTATTGATTGTGCAAATAATAGAGCATGAGTCCCATCTCCATGAATACAAACTGTATCGGCTTTTAAAGAGATGTCTACCCCTTGCTGTGACATGACTTTTCCTTCTTTAACCATTCGCTCTACTTGTGCTACGGCTTGTTCTTGTGAATGTATTAAGGCATCTTGCTGATTTCTTGATGTTAAGGATCCATCCTGTTGGTAGGTTCGATCCGCAAAAACTTCATGAGCAGTTTTCAGCCCAATTTTTTCTCCGGCACGAACAATCTCACTTCCAGATGAACCAAACAACACTAGCTCCGGATCAACTTTGTAAACAGCTTCAGCAATTGTTTCTGATAATTCTTTATTTTTTACTGCCATATTATATAAAGCACCATGTGGCTTTACATGCTGCATTGCGGCTCCTTCAGATTTGATAAACCCGTACAAAGCACCGATTTGATAGACAACCATATCATAAGCCTCTTGTGCTGAAATATTCATATTCCGACGTCCAAAGCCTATTAAATCCGGCAGTCCTGGGTGTGCACCAATTGCCACCCCATTTTGTAGAGCAAGCTTAACTGTTTTTCTCATAACAGCAGGATCACCGGCATGAAAACCACAGGCAATGTTTGCTGAAGTGACAAATGGAAGAATTTCTTCATCCATCCCTACTTTATAAGCACCAAAGCTTTCTCCTAAATCACAATTTAGATCTACACGAAACATTTTTTCGCCCCTCCATTTCTTCTTAACATTTTAAATTTTTCGATAATTAAGAGTGCTAAAGAATGTATTCAAACTTCAAAACGTTCTTTTTATATAACGTTCCGTTTTTCGGAATTACATTCCCGTTTTTTAGTTATTGAGATGATTCTAGCACAAGCTTTTTTCTTAATCTACTATGATGTTAGATTTCCTAACATGGATATTGCTGTTGAAATAATGTTGAGTATGGAACGAGGTTTAATAGATACATGATTTTCACAAAAAAATATGACCACCCAATAAAGGATAGTCATTATTTTGAACAATTTAATTTCAATGTTAAACAGATAGATTATTATTTACTTCTTTACTGGATGTTTTATTTACATACTTAAATACATTAATCGTAAATAATAGAACGCTTACAACAACGAGGATAGAACCAACAATAATGAGAGGAAGAACAGCTGTAATACCTGTTAGGATTTCAAAGGCAATACCACCTTGCATAAC
The DNA here is from genome assembly GCF_006546985.1 of Bacillus sp. 03113. Classification (GTDB taxonomy): domain Bacteria; phylum Bacillota; class Bacilli; order Bacillales; family Cytobacillaceae; genus VATK01. The sequence goes on along the minus strand of NZ_VATK01000007.1, from coordinate 121,733 downwards.
CGGTATCCCAATATTATGCAGCCAAAATTGTGTTTTCGCCACCTTCGTTTCCGCTGCATTCGGATAAAAATGATAGATGATCCCAAATAGCGCCATTGACACCCAACCGAGCAAGTTAATGTGAGCATGAACTGAAGCGAGACGAAAATCCTGTGCAATCCCCATGACAAACCCCAATAAAACACCAATTGTGAAATAAACAGCTGCCACCTTCAAATACCTTTTTCCCATCCTTCTTCCCCCTTATGATTGTAAGAAAATCCATCATTCCACTATATTTTCTGTACACATTTATTATAACTTGATTTTTTTAAATGGAAAAAGTTTGTTATATAAATATCCATAGTTTCTTTTTACCCTTTTAGGCTTGTATATATGGATTCCCGAATACATGTATATAAGCGCAAGCGTACTGTTTAGCCCCGACAAGAATAAGGCGAAGCACGCAAGAAATACTGATTTCTGGAGTGATTTGACTAAACTTGCGGGGCTGGACGCTGATACATTTCTACCGAAGTTAATCACAGCCAATTATTTTATTTCCTAAAAACAAAAAAACTCTCATGTTACGAGAGCTCAATTTTTGTGTGCATTTTCACAATCTATCATAAGAATCATTTATTCCCTTTTAGCACTTCTTCATATACCTTCAAATTCTGATAAACAATTTCCAATAACGGTGCTTCAACTTGATATTCTTTCGCTAAATCTATTAAATAACCCTGTAAATGGTCACCTTCAATAAAAGATCCCTTTTCCATATCCCGTTGCATAGAGGATTTCATGCTATAGCCCAATGTTTCGATCGTTTCCATTTGTACGTCAATAATATTATCGAGTATTGGAGCACCATACGTTTTCATAATATTCGCAACCTCTTCAAACAATTTACGAATAAACGCTCGTCCACCTTCACTATCTCTGATTGGCCCAATTGGTGAGCGCATTAATGTTGTTACCCCTGAAAGTCCAGTTATAAATAAGTATTTATGCCACATAGCCTGTTCGATATTATCACTTAATATAAAAGATGCTTTTGTTCCACTGAATACATCCGTTATTCGACAAATTCTCTCTGTATTACTTTGGTCCAATTCACCATACACAACACGATGAGCAGAGCTTGTTTGTACCACTTCGCCAGCTTCGTTAAGTGTCGTTTCAATAAAGCATAAACCGCCAATCACTTTCTCTTCACCAAATGCTTCTTTTAATAAAGGGACATGAGCTATTCCATTTAACAGTGGTAATATAACGGTATTATTACCCACAAACGGCTTTAGATCTTTTATCGCTGCTTGCAGATGATAAGCTTTCGTTGAAAAAAGGATTAAATCAAAAGGTGAAGCAGAATCAGCTGCTGTAATTAATTTTGGCTGGAATGTAATATCACCGTTCACACTGCGAATAACAACACCCGTTTCCTCCAGCTGCTGCTTCCGCTTCTGTCGAACTAGAAACGTAACATCTTCTCCTTTTTCGACTAACCTTCCACCAAAATAAGCCCCTACTCCTCCAGCTCCCAAGACTAATATACGCACAAAAATACTCCTTTCCACACTCAACTGTATTCCATATTATTCTAGCATATTTTCTTTTTATCAAATCAACGTATGATTGTCTATTAATTGAAATAAGTAGATAACCCAATAAACAAAAAGGGTTTTTACCAAATATCTTGATAAAAACCCTTTTTAGATAACATAATATATAAATCCTATTTCAAAACTTAAACAATCTTTTTCATTTCATTTGCTAAAAATTCAACATCTGTGCCTACCACAACTTGGACGTCGGTATTATTTAATTTGATAACTGCTTTTGCCCCATATTTCTTAAGAGAATTTTCGTCTAGCTTGTCAACATCATTTATTTGTAATCGTAAACGAGTGACACAATTATCTAAAGTAGAAATGTTTTCTTTCCCTCCAAGAGCGGTAAGATATTGTACTGCAAGCGAGCTATATTTTTCGGAACCGGCTGCCACTTCTTTACCTGCTTCTGCTAGTTCATCCTCGTCCTCACGACCAGGCGTTTTTAAATTAAATTTAATAATGGCAAAATAGAAGACAGCAAAATAGATGGCCGCATAGACAAGGCCGATCAAGAACAATAGCCAAGGCTTTGTTGCAATTCCTAAGTTTAAAAAGAAGTCAATCGCTCCTGCTGAGAAAGTAAAACCGTGGTGAATGCCTAATAAAGATGTGAATGCTAATGAAATACCTGTTAACACAGCATGCACAGCATATAATGCTGGAGCCATAAACATAAAGGTAAATTCAATCGGTTCGGTAATCCCTGTTAAGAAGGAAGTAAGAGCAAGTCCTAATAATAAACCTGTAACTGCCTTACGGCGATGTTTTTTCGCAGCTACAATCATCGCTAAACATGCGGCAGGCAGTCCAAACATCATCACTGGGAAGAAGCCTGTCATAAATCCGCCTGCTGTTGGATCCCCCGCGAAGAATCGATTAAGATCCCCAGTTTTACCATTGAATTCACCAAATACAAACCATACAATACTGTTCAATACATGGTGCAATCCTAAAGGAAGCAAAATTCGATTTAAGAATCCGAATATACCATAACCAACGGCTCCTGCACCAACGATCCAGCCTCCCACCGAATCAATTCCATGCTGGATAAATGGCCAAACAAAGCCAAATACTCCTGCTAATATAAACATCGCTAATGCTGTTAAAATAGGAGTTAAACGTTTCCCACTGAAAAATCCTAACCAGCTCGGAAGCTGTGTATTACTAAATCGATTATAAATATTTGCAGCTACAATCCCTGCAATAATTCCCCCAAGCACAGCCATATTAATCTCTTTATCTATCGCAGCAGTCCCTTTTGTTAAAACAAAGTAACCTACGGCACCAGATAACGCGGCAGCTCCGTGTCCATCCTTAGATAATCCTATCGCTACACCAATCGCAAAAATTAAAGCTAAATTATCAAAAATAGCGGCACCTGCAGCTGACATAAATGCAATATTAAATAAGTCCGGTTGGCCTAGTCGAAGCAATAATCCCGCCGCTGGCAAAACAGCAATTGGAAGCATTAACGCTTTACCAATTTTCTGAAGAAATCCTAACATGGATGAATCCCCTCTCCCTTAATGATTTGTTTGAATATAATGCTGAATAGCCTTTTTTAAATGACCTCTAGTTTTTTGCAAGGAATGTGAAGCTACTTCACTTGTTCCTCCTGTTAACACCATAAAAATTGCGCTTTTAAGATGATAATTACTTGATTGTAATACGATTTTTGCTTCATTCTCAGAAATGCCTGTAATATTCATTAGACTTTTCACAGCCCGTTGTACAAGCTTTTTATTAATGAGCTTCATATCAACCATTTCATTTTGATACACTTTCCCTAATCGGATCATGGTCGCCGTTGAAAGCATATTCAAGACCATCTTTTGGGCTGTTCCCGCCTTTAACCGTGTTGATCCGCGAATAACTTCTGCGCCAGTAGGTAATTCTATTCCAAAATCACTCTTCTCTGTTGCATCTGCATTTTCATTACAGCTAATAGAAATTGTTAAAGCATCAATCTTTTTTGCATGTTCAATGGCTGATAATACAAATGGAGTAGACCCGCTAGCTGTGACTCCGATAACAGTATCTAATGAAGAAATAGAATAGTTATCTAAAATTTTTATAATTTCCTGAATATCATCTTCATTTTCCTCCAACGGAGTCCACATGGCTTCCATCCCACCAGCTATAATGCCAATCCATTGATCTTCTTCAATTGAATAGGTTGGGATAAGCTCAACAGCATCTACTACACCAAGCCTTCCGCTTGTCCCTGCACCTACAACAAAACATCTCCCCCCTTTTTTCCATCTTTCTACAATAGAATCAACTGCTTGTGCGATTATAGGTAAAGCTTTCTTTACTGCGTGAAGAGCTTGATGATCTTCTTCATTCATTAAAGAAAGAATATCTATTGAACTCATTTCATCAATCATTATGCTTTTTACATTGCTCGCTTCAGTCATGCGTTGTTTTGTCATGCTTTTGACCTCTTCATATCAATCGTAAATTTATATCGGTCCCCTCGATATATTGATTTTACAAATTCAAACGGTTTTTCATTTTCTAAAAAACTAAACCGTTCAATCAAAAGAACTGGTGATCCTTCCTTTAAATCCAAAATCTCTGCTTCCTTTTTAAGGACAACAGAAGACTCCAAGGTTTGCGTTGCATGGGCGATTTTTAGATGCAGTTCGTTCTCTATAAAGTGATAGAGTGAAGTTTGAACAATTTCTTTTGTCAACCCTTTGAAAAAATTGGCTGGCAAATAAGAAGTTTCAATAGCCATCGGGATATCATCAGCTAGACGAAGCCGCTTTACTTCATAAACTAATGTACCTGATTCAACAGCCAATTTTTCTGCAATTTTTTTGGTTGAAGTTATCATCTGAAAATCGATAATTTTTGTCTTCGGAACCATGCCTCTTACCGCCATATCCTCAGAAAAACTAGTTAATCCTTGTAAAGCCTGTTCTACTTTCGGCTTAGCAACAAAGGTTCCCTTTCCTCTTTGTCTTACCAGAATCCCTTCATTAACCAAGTTAGTGATCGCTTGGCGGACCGTCATCCTGCTAATATCATACTTTTCGGATAATTCTCTTTCTGAGTAAATTAAATCTCCTGGCTTTAAATCTTTCTTTTCAATCAATTCCTTAATTTCTGTTTCTAACTGATAGTAAATGGGGATATGAGAATCTTTGCTGATCATGATGCTACACTGCTTTCTTTTATGATTTGTAATGCTTTACCCTTATCATCCTTAGATAACAATATCTACACATGATAGATCCTCTCTTATGAATGATTCGATTTAATATATTAATAACTATAATACTAGTTATCTATACCAGTTGAACTCATATTTGCAGTATAAAGCCTTAAAATCAGGCTGTCTCTTTTTTTGTTAGATGGTCTAACACACTTTTTAATATCTATTCTATTTTGTCAAATATAAACACATTATTTTCTTCAATTTAAATGGGAAAAATCATCTCTTTATTTCAAAGCTCTAATTATCAATAGAGAAAATGTTGCATCTTATCAATTTTTATTTTATTATTTAAGTAAATAACTAAATATCTAATTTTTATAAAAGGAAGTTCAAATATGAATAATGCATTTAAGGCACTATCAGATCCAACACGCAGGAAAATTTTAGATTTACTTAAGGAAAAAGACTTAACAGCTGGGGAAATTTCTGAGTATTTTAATATGACCAAGCCAAGTATTTCTCAGCATTTAAAAATTTTAAAACATGCAGGTCTAGTTAACGATGAAAAAAGGGGCCAATTTATTATTTATTCTTTAAACACCACTGTTTTTCAAGAATTCATTAGCTGGGCTCTAAATTTTGTGAACAACAAGGAGGAGCAAAGATGAAAAAACATGTATTCCCGATCATTTTAATTTTGGCTACGATAGCTATATGGATTGGCTTTTATACAAAGCTACCAAGCGAAATCCCTATTCACTGGAACTATAGTGGAGAGATAGACGGATATGCAACTAAATTAAACGCCATGTTGATGAACATTGGTCTTATGATACTACTTTATGCATTGCTTGTTATTGCGCCAAAGATTGATCCGAAAAAGGAGAACTATAAGTATTTTTTTAGAAGCTTCAAAATTATTCAATACTCAGTGCTATTACTTTTCTTTTTTATTAATTTAATGATCATTTCAACTGGTCTTGGTTATCATTTTCCTATGAAACTATTGCCGAACTTGATCATAGGTATCTTGTTTATTGTCCTTGGAAACTATATGCAATCCGTAAAATCAAATTACTTTTTAGGAATTAGAACACCTTGGACCTTGAGTGACGAAACCGTTTGGAAAAAAACCCATCGATTTGGTTCGAAGGTATTTATGGTCGCAGGGTTACTATTTATCGCGGGTATATTTTTACCCTATAAGTGGGGAGAAATCGTTATATTCCCTATTATTCTAGTTACTGCATTATTGCCAATTGGATATTCTTATTGGGTCTATAAAAAAGCAGTTAAAGGATAAATGACATGCCGCCCACCCTTAGAAGCTAGTTTTCCCTTTTAAGGGTGGGTGTGTCAATATTATATTTATCCTCTCATCACCATTCCCCTACGTCGCCACTTTTTCACCACCACTCCATGAGTAGGAGAAAACAAAAGCGCAAGTAAGAATAATACACCTGCAACTGAGATCATGCAGCCTGCAATTGATGCATCATAAAGATAGGCCATATAATATCCGAGTATGGAACTCATAATCCCGATGATCATACTGATCCCAATCATCCAGCTTAATTTTTCTGTTAATAAGTAGGCTGTTGCTGCAGGAACGATGAGCATCCCTACAACTAAAATAGCTCCGACACTTTCAAAAGAAGCTACAGTTGTTAGTGAAACAAGACCCATCAATAAATAATGAAAAAGCAGTACTGGTATTCCAACAGCCGCCGCCATGGCTGGATCAAAGGAACAGATTTTAAATTGCTTGTAAAATAAAGAAATCAAAACAAGACTTAATAAAAAGATAAAACCGACTCCCCAAACCGCTTTTGGCCCTAGATCTATTCCGGCAATCGTTAAAGTATTCCAAGGTGCGTAGGCAATTTCCCCATATAATACACAATCAAGATCTAAATCGACCTGTCGGGCAAACAGACTAACAAGTACGACTCCAACAGCAAACAATGCGGTAAACACGACACCAATGGCGGCATCAGATTGAACACCACTTTGATGGAACAATTGAATCAGCAAAACAGTAACCAAGCCTAGAATACCTGCTCCCATCATCATAAACAGGGAATCGCGTGATCCACTTACTAAAAAAGCAATCACAATCCCAGGAAGAACCGAGTGGCTAATCGCATCCCCGATCATTGACATCTTCCGGAGGACAAGGAAGCAGCCTACTAAACTGCACGAACAGGCAACAAGTACACCAATTAAGATAATCCAAAAATCATTCATATTGATTTTCCTTCCCTCATCTTCTTACCATAAGTTCCGTTGGTCCATTCTTTTTTAACAGACCATTTTAATAAAAGCTTTGATACCACTCCACGCTTTGGTGCAAAAAGGACTGAGAAAATGAATAAGCACGAAGCGGCAAGTACCGTAAGAGGACCTGTCGGTAAGTTATGGGCAATGGTGCTCACAAATGTTCCGCTGAATCCACTTAATACACCAAACAAACCAGAAATAATGATCATTACATGTAGTTTCTCTGTCCAATACCTAGCTGCCACAGCTGGAGTAATCAATAATGCAGCCATTAAAACAACTCCCACTGCTTGAATGCCGACTACCACAGCCGCAACAATCAGCAGCATCATAAATTGATCTAAGAGGACCACTGGTAATCCGATCCCTTTGGCGAATCCAGCATCGAAAGAAAGTAGCTTGAATTCTTTAAAAAACAACACACAAACCCCAACAAGAACTGCAGAAATGATTGCCATCGTATACACATCCGACTGGATCATAGAGGCAGCCTGACCGAATAAAAACTTGTCAAGACCACTCTGATTTCCAAGATCACTGTGTTGAATTTGAGTTAACAAGACAATCCCAACACCAAAAAATACCGACAAAATAATTCCCAACGCAGAATCCTGTTTGATTCTTGTATGCCTTGTGATAAAGCTAATTAAAAAAGTAGCAAGCACCCCTGCAAGCACTGCACCGATTAAAAAATAAAAAATCGACTTAGAACCCGTAACCATAAATGCTAAACAAACCCCAGGAAGCGCCGCATGAGACAGGGCATCTCCCATAAGTGACTGTTTCCGCAAGTAAGCGAAGCTGCCAATGACACCGCTGCTAAGCCCTAAAAGCATAGAGCCTAATAAAATCCATTGTGTATTCGGATCTTGAAACACTTGTAGCCAGTTCATCTTTTCACCTCAATTTATATGAAGGATTTTTCAACCTAAACATCAAACATCATTAGCTTCCCGCCATACGTCTTCTGTAAATGGTCTTTTGTAAACATTTGCTCGGTCTCTCCAATGCCAACTAATTCAACGTTTAATAAAATAAGACTATCAAAATATTCTTTGACCGTATTTAAATCATGATGGACAACCAATACCGTTTTTCCTTGTTTCTTTAACTTGGTTAGAAGTGTGATGATGGCTTTTTCTGTCGCTGCATCCACTCCAACAAATGGTTCATCCATAAAATAAAGATCTGCATCCTGTGCAAGGGCACGTGCTAAAAAGACCCGTTGCTGCTGACCGCCTGATAACTGACTAATTTGACGATCGGCAAAATCCTCCATACCAACCTGCCGCAAGCAATCCATGGCAATCTTTTTTTCTTTGCCTCCAGGTCTTTTCAACCATCCGAGATGTCCATAGCGTCCCATCGTGACAACATCCAAAGCATTGGTTGGAAAATCCCAGTCAACAGATTCACGCTGTGGAACATACCCAATAAGCTTACGTTGTTCTTTATAAGACTTTCCGAAAACTTCAACATCTCCGGTCACCTTTGGAATTAAGCCAAGGATCGCTTTAATAAGCGTTGATTTTCCTGCCCCATTCGGTCCGACAATCCCGATTAATTCCCCTTCCGGAATTTCAAACGATACATTTCGTAATACTGGCTTTTTTTGATAAGCAACAGTTAAATCCTTTACTTTTAACGGAGTTGACATTCTTTTTCCTCCCTCTTCTTATTCTCAAATTTCTTATTTTAAAGCACTTACAATCGTATCTACATTGTGACGAACCATACCTATATATGTTCCTTCCTCTGTCCCTTCTTTTCCCATCGCATCAGAAAATAATTCGCCGCCAATTTTCACTTCATGACCTTTTACTCTTGCTCCTTCTACAACCGCTTCAATGGCTTTTTTTGGTACACTTGATTCTACAAAGACCGCTTTAATTTTATTTTCGACTAAGTAATCGCGAATCTTGCTCACATCCTTGGAGCCATATTCAGATGCTGTACTTAATCCTTGTAAACCCATTACTTTTATTCCATATTCATCCCCAAAGTATCCAAACGCATCATGAGCCGTTACCAGTACACGCCCCTCCTCAGGAATCGTTGCAATTTGTTCTCTTACATAGGCATCTAGCTCTTCTAGCTTGGTGATATATTCAACTGCATTTTGCTTATAATCATCAGCATGGTCTGGATCCTGCTTTATGAGCTGATCCCGAATCGTTTTTGTGGCTGTGATCCAGTGTTTCACATTAAACCAAACGTGAGGATCATGCCCTTGCAAGCTAGCATCTGCTGATCTTAAATCCTCTTCCTTAATGTCTTTAGTAACAGCCACTACTGGTTTTTGCTTCTCCATTTTTTCAAAAATTTCTCCCATTTTCCCTTCTAAATGAAGGCCATTATAAAAAATAAGCTCTGCATCATCTAATTTTTTAATATCCCCTTGAGATGCTTTATAGAGATGCGGATCAACTCCTGATTTCATTAAGCCTGTTACTTCAACATGCTCTCCTCCAACATTCTTCACGACATCTGCAATCATGCCTATTGTCGTTGTAATCTTCAATTTCCCAGTTTCTTCATTTGATGTTTCTTTCCCGTTTGTACACCCCGACATTATGAATATTCCTAACATGCACACAAGCAAACCAGAGATAAAACGTTTGATATTGATATAAGACATGCCCTCATCTACTCCTTTTTTCTTCAACTAAATATTTTTACCTAAGGAAACTTTTTTCGCAAAAAAAATCGATGCTATTATCCTCTCAAAAAAATGAACATATATAAAGATATGTTGGATTGGACAACTTATTTTAACTATATATAAATATTTTTCCCAAGGGAAACTTTTTGATAATTATAAATCATATATTTATATCTTGCAATATGGTTTTTTTGGCGAAAAAGAACGATAAATGAAAATTGTACTACTTTTAAGCTTTGCTTTAAGGCGAGCGAAACAGCGATTCATACAATTGATTCAAAAATCGCTTTTATTAACATATATCTTACAAAGCCAATATAAGAAAGGGATAACATGAAGCCGGTAAATTAAATAGGAGCAGAAAAATGTTTGAACTCTTGTTTCTTATAACGATGGATAATAAGAAAAGCTCAAGCGCCTTGATCATCGACGTACAAACTGGAGGGGCTTCGACTGAGATAAAGGAAACACGATGAGCGTTAGCGAATCGATGTTGACTTATCGTAGGGAGAAGACCTGAAGTTTGATAGTCGATAGGCGCTGGAGCTAGACAGTAATCTAACTTCAGATATAAATTCTGGTGTATTAAAATAAAGTATTAAACATACTTCTAAATAGGGATTTGAATGGATACTTATACGATTACCATTTGTATTTGAAGATTAGAAACGGATAATATAAAGGAATAGCCATCGGATATGTTTTTTTGGTAAACATTCCAAATATAACAAAATATATGATTTATCAGGTTTATGATACAAATTATGTATGGAAAACTCCCTGTATTTCAAACGGATAAAGGTGCTTATATTATACTTTTCATTACCTTGAAACGCTTAGAAGATAGGGACTGAAATAAAACTATATAATAGCACTAATTAACTATAATAAAGAGGTGAATGCACAATATGAATTGGAGTTTATTCGAACAGTCTGTTCAAAAACGGATGGAAAAAGATCATATCCCCGGTATGGCAGTAGCTGTTAGCCAAAACGGTAAAGTGATTTACGAGAAGGGATTTGGTGTAGCCGATATCCTAACAAATGAGCCTGTGACTACGAATACAATATTTGGTACAGGATCTATCTCAAAGTCTTTTACAGCATTGGCAATTATGATGCTCGAAGAAGAAGGCAAACTATCGATCGATGATCCTGTAAAGAAGCATTTACCACTATTTCATCTAAAAGGGGTAAAGGACATCAATCAAATCAAAATCCACCATTTATTAACTCATACGACTGGACTAGGAATAATTGAAAGAAATGAACAGTTAAATAAGTTGTCAGAGCATGTAAATTATTTAGCTGAAGTAGAACATGAGATTTTCGGTCAACCGGGGGTATACTTGAGCTATGGCAATGATACCTTTTTATTATTAGGAGCCATTATTGAAGCAAAAACAGGAAAGTTATTCCGTCGTTTTATGACAGAACAGATATTAAATCCACTACAAATGTATAGGACATCCTATAGTCTTGAAGAAGTTCATAAGTCAGACCATGTTGCAACACCTTACAAGTATAGTCGTGAAAATGAAAGATATGAAAAGCTAAATTGGCCTGCTCTAGGTAATTATGAGGTAGGTGGCGGCATACGTACAACCGTCATTGATTTATTAAAATATGGTGAACTCTATATCAATCGAGGGATGGCAAATGGTAAGCAAATGGTATCTGCGAAGCAAATAGAAAAAATGTGGAAGCCTTATTTTGAAATGGCTAAAAATTCCCATTACGGATATGCATGGAAAGTAAATGATTACCATGGGATCACTCTCGTAGAACATAATGGTGTACAGCAGGGCGTATCATCGAATTTCGGTTTTATCCCAGAAAAGAACATTGCCGTCGCTGTTTTAACAAATGTATCAAATGTTGCTGCTGATGTTATTTGGCTTGAGGTCATCAATACTATGCTAAACATCCCTTTACATACACAACGATTTCTTCCTGTTCCATTCCCCATTAAAAATCCAAAAGCACTACTCGGAACGTATGTACCAAAAAAAGGGGGTCGTTTAGAAATAATAGCTAATAACGGTGAACTGCAAGGAAAAATAAACGGTGAAGTATATACTTTACAACTTGGTGAGAACGGTTCATATTTTTTCAATGATACGCTCATGCCAATCCGCTTTTATTTTGATCAAAATGGAAAAGCATGGGCTGTATTTGCCGGAATGAGAATGCTGAGAAAACAAGAATGAGTTTTCAAAAAAATGTCTGAGATTAAAAAATAATAGCTGACTCATGCGGTCTTTAAATGTTAATGCAGAAAGAACCGAGGAAAAGTATCAACAGTGCTTCTCCACGGGTCTTTTTCTTTTTATATTTGTCTTGCAATATGGTTTTTTTTAGCGAAAAATAGCGAGAAATGAATATTCTTTGAAACTAAAAGAATATCTTAAACGTTTATCTTATAGAGTGTTTTTCTAATTTTTTTACTGGGAGGAATTTTTTTCGTGCAATCTAATAGAATCGCAATTATTGGGGGTACAGGAAAAGTAGGACGTTACATTGCAAAAAAAGCGTTAGAAAGTGGGTTCCAAGTTAGGATGCTTGTTAGGAATCCTGATAAATTAACCTATAGTGATGACAGAATAGAACTGATTAAGGGGGATGCTCAAAACAAAACTTCCATTCGAACGCTGATTAAAGATTGTCATATTGTTATAAATACCTTAGGGCAGCCTTTGAAGGATTTCCCTATCTATAGCAGTGTAACTAGCAATATCCTTAATTTTATGGGTGAATTTGGTATTAGAAGATACATAGGAGTTACAGGAGCTTCTCTTAATGTAACAGGCGATAAAAAGAAACTGGTAAATAGAATAGGAGCAAAAATGTTTGAACTCTTATTTTCTGAGATGATAGCGGATAAAAAAAAGGAACTAACTATTCTTCAAAATAGTGATGTTGAATGGACTCTTGTACGATTGCCATTTGTAGTTGAAGGTCCAGAAACAGGTAGGATAAAGGAAAAGTTAACAGATATGCCAGGTGTAAAAATTTCAAATGAAAATATAGCAAAATTTATCATTAACCAGATTAATGATAAAAAATATTTAGAGAAAACTCCTTGTATTTCAAACTGACAAAAATATGAACTTAGGAAAATATAAGGACGTGTATCTTTTTAGTATGGAAACCCTTTTTTTAGAAGGGACATGCCAAAACCCCTTGGGAGCCAAGGGGTTTTAGCTAAAAATATTAAATGCTATAAACTTACTTTTAATAACTAAAGTAGTTACGATTCTCTTTAGGACTCTACATTTTATTCAAGATTAGCATGTCTAGTAAACATAGTATCTGAGTCCAAACCCTTTTTCTCCATAAATCTCAATATAACTGCATCTAAGAACAATAAGAGGCTTTGCTCAAATAAGGATCCCATTGGTTGGATCGTATGATATTCACTATCTTTTTCTGCTTTCGCCTTCGCGGGTAATTTAATCGCCACATCAGCTAGTTGTCCGATTTTTGATTCTGGAAAAATTGTGACAAGGGCAACTCCAGCACCTAAGCTTTTTGCTTTTTCAGCCATTGAAACTAAGCTTTTTGTTTCACCAGAGCCAGATCCAATGATGAGTAGGTCATCCGACTGAAGATTAGGAGTAACAGTTTCCCCCACTACATAAGCGTCTAAACCCATATGCATCATCCTCATCGCAAAGGATTTGACCATAAATCCGGATCTGCCGGCACCCGCTACAAATATCTTTTTTGATTGAAGAATTTTATCTACCAGCTTTTCAGCTTCTTCATTTGCCAATAAATCGGCAGTACGACTTAATTCATTGATAATTTCTGTAATATATTGAGTTGTTTGCATAATAGCAATTCCTCTTATGCAAAAGTCTCTTGTTTAATTAACTTATTCATTTCTGAAGCAACTGCTTTTTTATCCTCTTGACCAGTGATTCCGCCGCCAACAATAACAAGATCAGGTTGAGATTGAACAACATCTGGAAGAGTGGCTAACTTAATTCCTCCTGCAACTGCCGTTTTTGCATTTTTGACAACTCGTTTAATTGTTTGAAGCTGTTCAAAAGGAGTTTCTCCTTCTGCTTGCAGGTCATAGCCTGTGTGTACACAAATATAGTCTGCACCAAGCGCATCGACTTCTTTCGCACGCTGTTCTAGATCCTTAACATTAATCATATCCACAAGAATTTTCGTTCCTTGCTTTTTAGCTTCTTCTACTGCTCCCTTAATTGTAGAATCATCCGTTGCTCCTAGCACTGTAATAATATCTGCACCAGCTTCTGAAGCTTTCATGACTTCGTAAGCACCTGCATCCATTATTTTTAAATCCGCTAATACTTTTAAAGAAGGAAAAGCTTCTTTAATTTCCTTAACTGCTTTAAGACCTTCATTGATAACTACGGGCGTACCGATTTCAACAATATCAATATGTTCTGCTACCTCTTTTACTACTTCCTTTGCTTCTGGAATATTAACAAGATCTAACGCTAATTGAAGTTCCATAGTATTCCCCACTCCTTAAGTAATATGATTTTTCCTATAATCACATTTTAAATTGTATTTTTCGAAAAATGAAGTACGCACTTTCATTTCACATAGTCACCAAAAGGATACTGTAAAGAACCAAAAGCGCAAGCACCCTGTTCAGCCGCGACAGACATAAGACGCAATCCGCAGGAAATCCTGATTTCTGGAGGATTGTGGCTTATGATCCGAGCGGCTAGGTACTGGCCGATTAAGAACACCACATCCTGTGGCAACATCGGCACTAGTACGTTCTGTACTCGGAGCTGGACGTCGATATATCTCTATCGAAGCTATTCACAGCAAACAATTTTATAGTTTCCTAGTAAAAATCACGAAAAAAAAACCAAATGCAATCACTTTATTTCAAAGTTTAGCAAATGGTTTTCTAATGGAATTTCTATCGTTATTTTCCTAAAACATCTTAAAATGAAAAGCTACATTGTAGAATCATTCATAATGACCTGATCCTTCATAACCGTCTCCATGTAATTTTTACCCCATTCATACATAGACTCAAGAATTGGCAGCAGACTTTTTCCTTGTTCGGTCAAAGAGTACTCCACTTTGGGTGGAACAATGGGATATACTTCGCGATGAACGATATGATCCTGCTCAAGCTCACGTAATTGGTTCACAAGCATTTTTTGGGTAATTCCCGGCATAAGAGACCTTAATTCATTAAAACGCTTCGTTCCTTCTTTACCTAAATGCCACAAAATAAGCATTTTCCACTTCCCGCCAATAACAGCAAGTGTTAATTCTTTTTCGCAGTTATACGGCTTATTGCAAACATGTCCCAAATGTTTCCCCTCCATCTTTAGAAAAGCGTAAGCGCCTTGTCCAGCCGCGACAGACATAAGACGAAATCCGCAGGAAATCCTGATTTCTGGAGGATTGTGGCTTATGATCCGAGCGGCTAGGTTGCTGCTAGACACCAGTCTAACTTTACAAAGCTTATACTTTCTTAATCTAAAATAATAGTATACTTTTGGATACTATATCATAAAAAAGCTCATACTAATAGCAGTAGATGGAGATTCACACGGTAATAATAGGACAATCTCATTTCGTCCAGCTTCTGGAATACTTTTATTCTCAGAAACCCACTTTTTCACAGCTTCTGCTTCATTTTCATGTCATTAATCTCCGATTCTAGCTTTGATGTCAGTTAATAATATAGATATAACAACCCAAAACGAAAAGAAGCTAAGGCTTCTATAAATAAAACACTTTCTTTCTCTCATCATTTCTTCTATTTTTATAGTTTTACCTTCAGATTTCACAACTCTTACGAAATAATCGTTCCTTTACTTTTTTCCCTGTCTCGGTCATGGCTAGACCTCCAAGAGATGTTTCTCTAAGTGTTCTAGGCATTTCATTCCCAATCCTGTACATAGTCTCGATCACTTCATCACATGGAATACGGCTTTCCACCCCTGCAAGGGATAAATCAGCAGCAGAAAAGGCGATGGATGTTCCGATTACATTTCTCTTAATACAAGGAACTTCAACAAGCCCAGCCACTGGATCACAAACTAAGCCTAAAAGTGATTTCAAAGCGATCGCAGTTGCATTTACAGCTTGTTTTGGAGTACCTCCTTTTAACTCAACAATCGTCCCTGCAGCCATAGCTGTTGCAGAACCAACCTCTGCTTGGCATCCTCCTGCTGCTCCTGAAATAAAGGAGCGGTTAGCAATAACATACCCAAGGGCACTAGCCGTAAACAGCCCCATAACTAAATCGCTATAGCGAGTATCGTCATTTTTTTGAAGTGAAAACAGTACTCCAGGTAAAATGCCAGCTGCTCCCGCTGTCGGAGTTGCTACTATAACCCCCATTCGGGCATTACTTTCAGATGTCGCCAATGAAAAGGTCATCGCGTCACGTATATATTCACCTGAAAGTGCTTTCTCCTGATTAGCATAATGATTCATTTTAACAGCATCTCCGCCTGAAATGCCACTCGGTGCAGCTGATCCATCTATTAAACCGCTATCAACCGCTTCTTTCATTTTGATTAACCGCTCTTCCATCATATTGATGATCGTCTCTTTATCTTTTTCAGACCGCTCTATCTCCATCATAAGCATCATTTCACCAATCGTTTTTTGTTCATACGTGCAAATGTCAATCAATTCATTCATGGATCGGATTTCCATTAGATACCCTCCAATATGGCTTCTTTCACTATATATGAACGACTGTGTGCAACAAGCTTCGCATAATCATCATTTGCGCTTAAGCGAATATCAAGCTTTTCTTCATTCAATAAAAAGATTTTGGATAGACCGCCCCCTAGTGATACCCCACCAACTTTTACCATATATTCTCCCCGTGTTGCCTTAACTACTGTTGTATTCGGGTGTTCAAAATAGGAACATTGATCTTCGAGCTTAAGTTCATAATTCAGCCCATTTTGTTTCGTCAGCTCGATGGCATTTTTAATACGAGAATCATCCGTATTCATACCAAGCAGCCCTCCAAGCATAGCCTTGTCGGATCCATGACCTTGATACGTTTTTGATAAGGAACCGTAGAATGTAATTTCCGCCTCTTTCGGACATCCGCCTAACAACTCATGAACAAACTTTCCAATTAAAATAACACCTGCTGTATGGGAACTTGATGGTCCCACCATAATCGGCCCAATAATATCAAAACAGCTTTGAAATTCCATAGGATCCTCCTTTCTTATACAGTGATAGACTATTAAAAACGTATAAAAAAGACAGAGAAAGGCAGCCATTCTACCCTTCTCTGTCCTTTTACCTGAGAGTTTTCACTCTATTATTAATAGAGTATCCCCTTTGGTGGCATTACTCAGCTCTCTCCAGAGGTACGTCCTATTGCGGTTCATCTACCTGAGAGATTAGTCTCAATGGGTTTTTTTGAGACTTGCTCCTTCGGTGGCAATATTTCTTTACTCTCTCCCACAATCATCATCCGTCATTATAATTTTAGGGTGTTTTCGTATAGATTGTTGCTTTTAAACGCGCAGTCCGCATACACTTCGCTTTCCGTGGGCGAGCGTCAAGCCTCCTCGTCGCATACGCTCCTGCGGGGTCTCGCCTTTCTCGCATTCCCACAGGAGTCTACGTGTATGCAGGCTGCTCCGAAACGTTTTTCCCAATGTTTTTTTTGTCAAAAACAACAAACTTTGAGAAAACTGCCTAATTTTATAACAATACGAAAACTGCCTATCCATTTATTGGTTTGAATATTCTGACTTTAAATTTTGTAGCATTATATACCTCTACTTTAACCAAGCATCTTTCACACTTTCATTTTTAGAAAGCCAGCTTTCTACTCCCTTCGCTTCGTCCTTGCTTTTTGTAATTTCACCTTCTAATTGTGCTATTTGTTGTAAGTCCATCTTAAATAACTCCATCCATTTTGCAACTTCAGGAAACTTTGTTTCAAACTCTTTTGAACCAATCACTTGAAGTTTTTCTGCCCCACTTGGATTCATTGCGTTTTTTGGATCTTCTAAATATCGTAATTTATATTCCTCAAATGCCCAATGAGGTCGCCAAAGAGTAACAACAATTGGCTTTTTGCTTGATACTGCTTTTTCCAGCTCAGCCAGCATGGCAGGAGTGCTGCTCTCTACAAGTGTCATACTTTCTAATCCATAACCAGGAATTGCATTCTCTCTCGTAAGCCGCATTAAACCAGCACCAGGTTCAATGCCGATAATTTTTCCGCCTAATTCATCCTTATAATTTTTTAAATCTTCTATTGATTTAATATCCATATAGTCTGGAACAGCCAGCCCGCTATCTGCTTCTTCATACCAAGTGCCAAGTACATCTACTTTATCCTTGTACTTTTCCATATAAGTTGAGTGGGTTGTCGGCATCCATGTATCTAAAAATAAATCAATACTTCCTTTAGCAACACCTGAAAAAATAGGGGCAACATCTGCTTGAACTAATTTTACTTTATACCCTTTCTCCTCTAATAACGACTTCCATAAATATGAAACAGCGATATCTTCATCCCAAGCTAAGTATCCAATTGTAATCTCTTTCTTACTATTACTGTTATTTTCTTGATTACTTGAATTTGAAGATGATTTACTTCCACAAGCCGATAGACTAAGGATGACTGTGATTAAAATAAATTTATAGAAAAAACGCTTCATTTGCTCCCACCTTTTTCATTTTATTTAATGAGTTGAATTAGATGTATTATTTTTATAGGTACCAAGGATGGTCATTCGATCCAGAATAATGGCAATAATGACAACGGAAATCCCTCCTATAAATCCTAAACCAACATCAAGCATACTTATACTTCTTAATACCTCGGCTCCTAAACCACCTGCTCCTACCATTGATGCGATGACAACCATCGAAAGAGACAACATTATGACCTGATTTACACCTGACATAATCATTGGCAGCGCTAATGGCAGTTGGACTTTGATTAACTTTTGCCACTCGCTGGCTCCAAATGCTTCTGCAGCTTCTAAAGTGGTTTCAGGAACTTGTTGAAGTCCTAATAAAGTTAAACGAACGGCTGGCGGCATGGCAAAAACAAATGTTGCTAATAAAGCCGTTACATTTCCTAATCCAAAAATAAGAACGGCTGGTATTAAATAAACAAAAGCAGGCATCGTTTGCATAATATCAAGTATAGGTTGAACAATTGATCTCACTTTTTTAAAACGATAGGCTAGTACTCCTAAAGGAACACCAATAATCAGGGAGGTAATAGTTGAAGCAAGAACAAGGGCTAGCGTAAGCATGGATTCTTCCCATAAATTTAAACTAATAATTAAAAGCAGACCAAAGCACGTAAAGCACGCAACTTTCCAACTAGTTAACCTCCAGGCAAGCGCCACAATGACAACGACCATAATTAATGGAGGAGGAGCAGTCAGCAGCCATTCCAAACCGCCGATTACATTAGTCATAACTGAATTGATCGAGTCAAACATTCCAGAAAAATTTGTTGTGATAAAATCCACAAATGAGTTTGCCCACTTATCAAGAGGAAGAGAAGGAATTATCGAGTTGGTACTGCTCATTTTTCAGCCACCTCTTTTAACTCTATATTTTTTTTTTCCGTAATTTTTACTTTTTCAGTTAAACTTGCAATCAGAGAGCTAGTTGAAATTTCTCCTTTTAACCGGTTATGGTCATCAACAACCGCTACAGGAAGAGTTTCTTTAGCAAATAACGGAAGAATTTCTCGTAAAGGTTGATTAAGATGAACTTTATGCAATTGATTGCTTACTGCTTGGGACAAATCTTGCTTACGCATTTCTACTTGCTCCATCACTTGATGAAGGCTTAAGATCCCTTTTAAGCAATGATCTTCGCTTACAACAAAAATCGAAGAGAGCTGATTGATTTTCATTCTCCTTAAAATAACCTGCGGCAATTCTTTTTCAGAAGCAAATACTTGAACAGGCTTCATTGCGCTTTTTGCCAAGCGAATTTTGCTGTAGTCTACACCTTGGACTAGCTGCTCTACATATTCAGTAGCAGGCTGACTGAGAATATCTTCTGCCGTCCCTAGTTGTACAATCTCCCCATCCTTCATTACAGCTGCACGATGACCTAACGTTAAAGCCTCATCTAAATCATGGGTAACAAAGATGACGGTCTTTTGGATTTCATCTTGAATATCAAGAAATAATTTTTGCATATCTCGTCTAATTAATGGATCCAAAGCTGAAAAAGGTTCATCCATTAATAAAATTTCTTGATCCGATGCGAGAGCTCTTGCTAAACCAACTCTCTGCTTCATTCCTCCTGAGAGTTGAAAGATTCGTTTATGAGCCTGACCGTTCAATCCTACCATCTCAAGGGCATCTTTCCCCTTTTTTTCTCTTTCCTTTGCGGGTACTCCTTTTAATTCCAAGCCAAAGGTTATGTTATCAAGGACGGTTCGGTTTGGTAAAAGTCCAACATTTTGAAAGACCATCCCGATTTTATTTCTCCGAATTTGCTGAAGATTTTTTTTCGATAGATGAGCGATATCCTGATTCTCCAATAAGATTCTTCCTTCTGATGGTGTAACTAAACCATTTAAACACCTTAATAAAGTTGATTTCCCGCTCCCAGATAGCCCAATTAAGACAAACGTTTCGCCCTTTTTCACTTCAAAATTGGCATTATGAATGGCAACAGTTGTTTTTGTAGCCTGTTCAACTTCATATTTACTTTGTCCTTCACCCCTTAGCTTTAAAGCAAGCTCTTTTTGACGTCCAAATACTTTGGAAACATTGGCAACACGAATAATAGGCATGTTTAATTTTGAGGGCAGCTCCATATTATATCCTCCTTTATTTTCATAAGTTTAAATTATTTTCTAAAGGCAGATCATTTAACTTTGTCTATATTACATTTACCAAGCTGCAAAAAGTGGACGCCTAAAACATTCTCTATTCAGTGTCCACGTTCATCTGAATGGAGTTGAGAACATACTCATAGAACTTTGAAACATGTTGTTCGATTGGTACTAATATTCCGCCATTTTTATAGGCTTTTGATCCCATATTTTCCTGACACCATTGACACGCAGCAAAATCTTGTAAATTAACTCGATGAAATAACTCCACTGCATCCATAGGATTAAAATCTGGTTTTGCCATTTCTTCGGGATCGAATAGCCACTCACAAATGACTTTTGTTTTTTCTGCACTAATCGGTATACTACGATGAATAATGACATGATCAGGTGTTAAATTAATGAACACTAGCGGCAAAATCGTCATTCCATAATAAATTCGATCGTCTTCAGGAAGCAGTCCTTTTAATGGAGCGCGATTGCCTTTGCCGCTTAAAGAAAAAGCTTCATAGCTTTCATTAAATATTGCTCCTGTACCCACTCCATTTTGGGTTCCAATTCCTGATCGAAATTCTGGAAGAGTCTCTGTTAATTCTGGATGAATGGCCGAACAGTGATAGCATTCTTGAAAGTTTTCAATAATGATTTTCCAGTTTGCATCAACTTCATATTCTTCTCGATGAGCGACTCTTAAATCTCCAATGCTATATCTCGAAATGGTGTCAAGTTCACCGAATCGATCTATAATTTGTTGATCTAACGATTCTTCAATTGATTTTGGGTTTTCGGATAAGTTGATCCAAATCATTCCATGCCATGTTTGAAGGTGTACAGAGGCTAAGCCAAATTGTTCGTTTTTTACTAATTCCTCCCGACATTCACTGCTATTCGGCACACCCAATAACGTTCCATCAAGCCCGTAGCTCCAAGAATGATAAGGGCAGCGAATGATGCCTGTTTTTCCGCAAGGATCACTGCAAAGAGTCGCTCCACGATGGCGGCATACATTTAGGAAAGCTCGTAATATACTATCCTTTCCTCTGACAACAATAATATTTTCATTCTCAACTTTTGTTGTTATATATTGACCTGGCTCCGCTACGTCATATTCATAGCCAATAAAAGTCCAAGATTCAGAAAAAATATATTTTTTTTCTAATTCAAAAATAGCTGGATCTGTATATAATTCTCCTTTAAGAGTAGACTTCAATTTCCCTGGCTGATTTACGACAACCATCTTTATTCCTCCTAATCTATTAAGTGCGAAGCTAACAATAATAATGTGTTAATATAACTTAATGAGTAATAAAAACCGATTGAGATATGATCGTTGCTTTGTTGTGTTCTCCAAAATATTTAATAATAAATTTACTTCCTTCTTTTACTACATCAGGCGAAAGAAGGGCAAATACTACTCCTGTTTTTCTTTCATAGGAATACCCAAAGCTTGTAACAAATCCGACTGATCTCTCTTCATAAAACACAGGCTCATGTCCCATTATTACAATTGAAGGATCGTCTAACACTAATGTTGTTAACAATTGTTTTGGTCCATTTAATTTGCTATCAAGGAGGGCTTTTTTCCCAATAAAATCTTGTTTCTCAAGATCAACCATTTGTGTAAATCCTATTTCATATGGAGTCATTTCACTCCAAAAATCTTTTCCTGGTTTAGGTAAGAGTGATTCGATCCGAAGTCCATCTAAAGCACGTTCACCTGCTGCAATAAGCTGATAAGGCTTACCTTCTTTACATAAAATGTCCCATAGTCCTAAACCTTGATCAGCAGTTGCGAATAGTTCCCAGGTTTCTGAATCATTCAGAGAATTATAAATTGAAAGTACTGGTACATGTTCTATGAATAATTGCTTTGCTTGTCTAATTTCTAATACACCCTCTGAGTGCTTACTAAGAACCGATTGCATGAATTCTCTTGTCTTCGAACCCTTAATAAGAAGGCTGCACATTCCTGCTGTAAAGTCATTTATTACGATTTGATTTGCTCCCGAAGCATTTTTTTTGATCCAGCTTGCTTCAACAGCACCAGAACAAAGAACGATGATTGCTGACTCGCCTTTACGAATCACTGTTATCTCATCCTTTATTCCGGCTGATTCATTGAGCATAAACGTTTTCGTAAAAGTTCCAATTGGAATATCGATATTACTAGTCGTTAACTGTTGCATAAAACCTATAGTGCCTTCTCCGCTAATTTCTAAATATTTTCTTGATGCGGTGACATCAAAAAGCCCAGCAAATTTTTGGACATGAATTTGTTCTGCTTCAATAACCGGTGACCAAAATTGAGCAGCCCAGTTTTTCTTATAAATGATTTCTTTTTCATAGGTTGAAACAAGGGATTGATTTGCTTCATACCATTGGGGCTGCTCCCAACCAGCTTTTTCATCATACACGGCACCTAACACTTCTTGGCGAATATAAAATGGACTTACCCTAATGTTTCGACCTGTTTCATGCGGCATATAAGGATGATGAATATCGTATACTTTTACATAGTTTTCGATCGAGCGCGCTTTATAGAAAGAAGGACTTTGTGCGTAGTCGTCAAAACGATTAATATCACATAATTCTAGATCAAGCGTCGGGACACCATTGACTATCCATTCTGCCATTTCTTTTGCAACACCCGCAGAATGAGTCACCCATATCGCTTCTGCCACCCAAAATCCTTTTACTTTGTGAGATTCTCCAAGCAATGGCATCTCATCTGGAGTAAACGAAAAGATGCCATTAATTCCTTTTGTAATACTTGTTTCTTTTAAAGATGGCATTAGATTGATAGCGTCTTGCCAAGGCTTTTCAAAATCCTCAGGAGTGAATGCTTTTACAGAAGGCATTTCTTTTGACTCGCCATATTTCGTAATTTCATCTACTTCCACAGGCAGGGGACGATGTTGATAAGATCCTACCCCTAGACGATTAAACACTTGACGGTAATATAAGGCACTATCTTGATGACGAATGATCGGTGCGGTCACTTCTTCTGTTTCTCTAGCAAACTCCTTCAAGTCTTCCGTCCAAACAAATTGATGGGCCATCGGTTGCAGCGGAATCGTAACCCCAACCATTTCTCCAATACGCGGCCCCCAAAAACCTGCACAGCAGACGATTAAATCCGCTTCAAAATCTCCTGAACTTGTTACAACCTTTTTTACCTGACAATCTTGTACATCAATGTCAATTACTTCTGTTTCTCCATAAAACTTTACACCGTGTGATTTAGCAAAATCCATCATTTTTCCTACTGCATTTAATGGTTTGGCGATCCCATCAGACGGGACAAACAGGCCTCCATAAATAGTAGTTGGATCAATTAATGAACATTTTTCACTGCATTCTTCAGGTGTAAGAAGATACGCTTCCATTCCCCAAGATGCACCTACTCCAGCTTTTCGTTTTAAATCTTCTAAACGCTCTGGAGTATTGGCTACTTCAAGACTTCCTACTGTATAAAATGATTGAAGATCTTCCGTACTTAATTCTTTAAATGTGTTAGCCGTACTATTAGCTAATTTTGTCATTACTTTCGAAAAGCTTAATTGAAACACAAGTCCTGGCGCATGGGAGGTTGACCCACCAGTTTCTACAAGTGGCCCTTGTTCAATGACCGTTATATTTTGCTGCCCCATTTTACTTAAAAAGTAAGCAAGACTGCTGCCAACAATACCAGCTCCGATGATGACAATTCTTTTTGGCTGCATGACTTGAGAACACCTCTCTTCATTTGACTGTATTTTTAAAATTTTCCGATAACTATGTCAAAAAGTCTATACTAATTTTGAAGATTTTTTTGCAACACAGGCCGTTTTAATGAAAAAAGGGAAATATCATGCTCTGTTTGACCAACTTTTGCTAGTTGACTTAATATTTCTCCGATTACGCTTGCGAATTTAAACCCGTGCCCAGAAAAGCCTGCCGCGATAATGACGTGAGAGTATTCTGGATGTAAATCAACGATAAAATGTTCGTCCGGTGTTTTTGTATACATGCAAACGCGTCCTTGGTTTATTTTTCCTTCAGCTTGAGGCATATGCGTTTTTAAAAAGTTTCGAATATAGTCTTCGTCCTCTGGGTAAATTCCAAACTCGCGATTTATGGTATCAGGATCAATGTCTTGACCAAAATCATGGCGGCCGATTTTTAATCCTGCTCCATCAAAGCTAGGAAAACCATAGTAGATTCCTATTGGCATATCAACAAAAAATGCTGGGAAAACACTAGATTGATATAAGGCTTCATCCGATTCAAACCAACCAACCGTCTGGCGTTTTGGCTGAAGAGGCAAATCAAGCTTAAGACTTGAAAGAATTTTTTTGTTCCATGCTCCTCCACTAATGATTAGTTTATCTGCACTGTAAGAACCGCTTGCTGTGTGAATAGTAGAAGAGCTTTCATGAATGTCGATGTCTTCAACCTGTGTATTTGTTAATAAAGTTGCTCCACTCTCTATTGCTAGCTTTCGATAGGCACGAATACAATCTTCACTGAACAATACACCAGAGGCAGGCTCGAAACAGCCCAAATAATCTTCAGGAAGAGTGATTCCTGGCCAACGTTCCATAATTTCAGTTCCTTGAAGAATTTCAAGTTGTAATGAATATTCATTCGCGCTGGCAATGGCTTCATCTATAAATGCTGATCCTTTTGGACCAAATCCGAGTACGCCTGTTTGATGAAATACTTTTTGATTGGCTTCTTTTTCGAGCTCGTACCATAATGTTTGCGCTCTAATGGCAAGTGGAACGTATTCTCTTCCTTCACCATAGGCATGGCGGATAATCCGAGTATCTCCATGATGACTGCCATTTACATGCGGTGGATCAAAGGAATCTACTAGCAATGTGTTAATTCCTTGTTTAGCTAAATAATAGCCAGCGGCCATTCCCATAGAGCCAGCTCCAACAATAATTACGTCATAATGTTTTTCAATGGTCATACTCTTTACCCTTCCTTCGCAAGATGTTATTTTTTATTTTTTGATTTTAGAAGTTTAATTTGTCACCCTTCCTGATAATCTTTCTAAATTTTTTAAATAATTTGATTTTTTCTATTAACAACATCTTAAACTTGTAAACCCATGCTGTAAAATGATTAAAAATGATGCTTTTTATCACTATTAGTGATATGTTAAAACTAGAAAAAAGAACATATCTTGATACGTTTGTTCATGTAGGTATTGAGAAGCACTAGGAATCAATGTTGTCCTTTGAAAAATAGAGTTTAGCAGAATATATTTTCTGAAATATCAGAAAATATAAGTTAGGAGATGATCAAAATGGAGATAAAGGATATGCGGATTTTTCAAGCTGTTGCTTATCATGGGAGTGTTAGTAAAGCGGCCAAAGAATTAAACTATGTACAATCACATGTAACAGCTAGAATACATTTAATCGAAAATGAACTTCAAACACGATTGTTTCATCGATATAGCCGTGGCATGATTTTAAATTCAGATGGTAAAAAATTATTATCCTATACCCAAAACATTCTATCGATGGTAGACGAAATGGTAAAAGTCGTTCAAGATTCAGATAATCCTACTGGCTCGCTTGAGCTTGGAACGGTTGAAACGGTCATCAAACTTCCCATCGTATTATCTACCTTTCATAAAAAATACCCAAATGTTAATTTATCCCTTGTAACGGGTGTAACAGAACATCTTGTAAATGAAGTTCTTAACTTCAGATTAGATGGTGCATTTGTAACAGCTTTTGATCCACAGCCGCATATTATTCAATACGAAGTTTTTCAAGAAGACTTGGTTTTAATTACAAATAAAGAGAAAATAGCAGTTGAAGACTTAAAAAATGAGCCCCTTTTAGTATTTCATACAGGATGCAGCTATCGTGCAAAGCTAAAAAGCTGGCTGCAGGATGAAGGAATTACAACTCCAAAAATCATGGAATTCGGCACTTTGGAAACGATTTTAGGAGGAGTCGTATCAGGATTAGGCGTTAGCCTTGTACCTAAATCGGCTGTCAGTCATTTAGAAGCAGACGGACTAATTCGATGCCATCCAATTCCTGAAAAATACAGTAAAATATCAACCGTTTTTATTCAGCGTGCAGACACCTATATAACAAAATCAATGGAGAAATTTATCGAAACGATTCGTACTTTTCAAAAATTGAAAAGCACCGCAAATAATTCCAAGCCCTTGAACCTCATTTCGACTTATTCAATAAGTTAATATGGGTGGCATTTTTTACCACCCCGTTCTATTCAATTTTTCTATCTCCTCAAAAATCACTCGAATTCCTAATTTGATTTGTTCATTTGTTAACTTTGAAATACATAGTCTAAAAGCATTTTCATGACGATTATTGCTAATAAAATAATGGTTTGCTGGAGAAACATAGATATCTTTTTCCTCTAATCGTTTCATTAACCTATTTATATTAATGTCATTAGTAAGCTTTATCCAAGCAAAAAATCCTGTTTTCGGGATCGTTATTTCTATTCCTATCAAATTAAAACGTTTGACACATTCTTTTAAGCAATCCATTTTCTTTTGGTAGGCTAATTGCGTTTTCCTAATATGATTTTTATACATACCGCTATTAATAAAAATGTCTAAAGCACCTTGTGCTAATACTGAGGTATTTAAATCATCACATCTTTTGTGATTGGAAAATGCTTCCTTTAATGCTTCAGGCAATACAGCGGCACCTATTCTAATACCAGGCATAAATGCCTTTGAAAAGCTTTTTACGTATATCGTTCGTTGGTATACATCATAATAATGAACAGGCAAAACCTTTGTATTTGAATCGATGTCTACAAGATAATCATCTTCAACGATATAAACATCGTACTTTTCTGCCAATCTGATTATCTCTTTTTTTACTTTCTCAGAATAACTTGTCCCTAACGGATTGTGAAATCTTGGTATCGTATAAAAAAACTTGATGTCTTTTTTTCTGAAAATGCTTTCAAGTTCATCCAAATCAATGCCATGCTCATTCCGATCGATTCCGACTAGTTTAATCCCATTTTGTATGACCATTTCCTGCATTAATCCATATGTAGGCTGTTCAACTAAAATCGTCTTCTTATTATTTGTAAAAGGCATTTTTGTCAATATATTGAGTGCTTGCTGCGCACCTGAAGTGATAAAAATAGATTCTTCGGAAGTAAAAACTTGATGTTCACTAAAATGATTGACTAATACCTTTCTTAAAGATTCCAATCCCTGCGTATTTCCATATGTAAACAAAAGATCTTTATATAAATCTACTGCTCTGTTTATACAATGATTAAATTCTTTATAAGGCAGCAACTTTGATTCTGGCATGACTTCTGAAAAATCGATTTTATCATATGTCTCACTATTCAACTGGTGCTTTTCTACTAAATAAAACCCTCCCTTTGGAATGGAATAAATCTTGTGATTCAATTCAAGCTCTTGATAAGCGCGTATGACAGTCGATTTATTGCATTGATATTTTTCAGCTAAAGCGCGTATTGAAGGAAGTCGCTCTCCCTGTTTTAGCTTATTTAATGTGATAAGCTCTTCGATATCTTCAATAATCTGCTCATATTTCTTTTTCACTTTCTACACCCCTAGCCTAATGATCTATCCCTTCATTATAAGATTATCTATACCGGTACAGAAGCATTTTTTAAATATTGTACCGTATTATTTCCGCCTATATAATTTGATTAAAAAAGGGAAAGTCATGATTACATAATCTGTGAAAATGTCTTTTCATTAGGCTGTTTTCGTAAAGATTGTTGCTTTTAAACTCGCAGCCTGAATACACTTCACTTTCCGTGGGCGAGCGTCGAGCCTCCTCGAAGCATATGCTCCTGTGGGGTCTCGTCTTTCTCGTATTCCCACAGGAGTCTACGTGTATTCAGTCTACTGCTTACTTCTTCTCCAATTTTTTATGTGAAAAACAACAAATTTTGAGAAAACAGCCTTTCATTATAAAGATGGAGGGTATGTATCTACTTTTTTAATTAAGAAATACGATTGGACAAAGTCCTTAAAATCTTATGAACAGAAATGCTAGATAGGGAGTGTGGACATGACTCGAAAAAAAGCCATCCTATATATGGTTATTGCAGCTATTTTATGGAGTATTGGAGGCCTGTTTATTAAACTGGTAGACTGGAATCCCATGGCAATTGCCGGTGCCCGCAGCGGTATTGGCGCTATCGTGATGCTTTGTTACTTAAAGAAACCTGTCATCCATTATAAAGAAAAATCGACATTATTAGGTGCTTGTGCTTATGCAAGTCTTCTCGTTTTGTTTGTGTCAGCTAATAAATTAACGACTTCAGCCAATGCTATCCTTTTACAATTTACTGCCCCAATTTGGGTTGCCTTATTTTCGGGTTGGTTTTTAAAAGAAAAGGTTCCAAAATCAGATTGGGCGACTATTGTTGTGGTCATGGTGGGAATGATTCTTTTCTTTGTTGGGGATTTACAAACAGATCACACGATGGGTAATTTTATTGCGCTCTTAAGTGGTGTTGCGATGGCAAGCATGATCATTCTTATAAGGCTTCAGAAAAAGGGATCTGCAGTAGAGGTAACATTTTTAGGCAATATTATCACCTTTATCATTTGTTTACCTTTTTTCTTCTTATCTATGCCCGGTGCCAATAGTCTTTTCGCACTCCTAACATTAGGTATCTTTCAACTAGGTATTCCTTATATTTTTTATGCAAAAGCAATTCGACATGTATCAGTTATTGAAGCCATCCTAATTCCCATCATTGAGCCTTTGCTCAATCCCGTTTGGGTGTTTTTGGTTACAGGGGAAGCTCCTGGAGGCTATGCTTTTTTAGGAGGTATGCTTGTCATGCTAGCCATTATTACAAGAGGAATTTATCGAGCAAAGCAAGACATCTTTATCAAGAATAGGATTAAAGATTTTTAAATAGTTTTTAAATGGTATCGACTAAGGATAAGCCAATATCTAAAAGAAAGATAGTAGAGATTTACAGTTCGATTAAACCTAAAAATCGACAATTTAATATCTAAAAAGGAGCTCTGTTGGAAAAAAACATACAAACCATCACATTTTTATTTACAATTCAAGGTAATCCGTTGTTCATCCATTATTATTTCAATTATAATAGAACATAAATAAAAATGTGAAGGTGTACAGCAATGTCAAAGAAACAGGAAATTATTTTAGCAGCACAAGATATTATTCATTCGAAGGGCTACCAAGCTACATCAATTAGTGATATCCTCTCCGCTGCCAATATTGGAAAAGGACAATTTTATCATTACTTTTCTTCAAAGCATGACCTTGGATTGGCCGTTATTGATCACCTCATTCTAGAACGAGATATTCAATTAATTGAAAAAATTTTAAAATCATCAGAAGATCCCAAATTAAAGTTAAATAAAATGCTTGATTGGATCTTTGTCTGCCATGCGGAAAAAGAAAACAAGCCTGGTTGTCCCATCGGCAATTTAGCAATTGAAATGAGTGAGCATGACGAAAGCTTTCGAATAAGAATTCAACAATATTTCGAGCGTTGGACTGAAGCCATTGCAGAAAATTTGGAGGAATTGATTAAATTAAAGCAGCTTGATTCCTCTATGAACTCGAAAAAAAGAGCAGAAGCGATGGTTGCCATGATTGAAGGCGGAATTCTACTGATGAAGAATCAATTAAATACAGATGTATTAAAAAATATTCTGGATAGTGTTCGTAAACAATATCATCTTTCTTAAGAGAAACAACGACAATGTTCTTGTGAAACTCAAGATCATTTGTTATCCTTAAAATGTACCGACCGGTAGGTAAAAGTTAAATCAAAAGGAGGCTTCATCATGCCTAAGTTATTTGAAGAAATAAATCAGTATAAAGAAAGTTTCAAAATAAAAGCTCCTCTTGAAAAGCAAAGACTTATGGAAAAGGCAACAAAAGAATTGACTGATTCTAATATCGCCAAAGGGTTGAAGATCAATGAACAAGCACCTGACTTCACCCTAAAGGATGCTACTGGGGCTAATGTCTCTTTATATGAGGAATTAAAAAAAGGACCTGTTATTCTAACCTTTTATCGTGGAGCATGGTGCCCATACTGTAATCTTGAATTAAAAGCATATCAACGAATCCTTCATGATATTAAAGAAACAGGTGCTCAACTAATTGCAGTTAGTCCACAAACCCCTGACGCATCTCTTACGATGAAAGAAAAGAACGAGTTAGAGTTTTTTGTACTAAGTGATCCTAATGGACTCGTTGCTGAAAACTATCAATTATTATTTAAACTGCCTGATTATCTTATTGAAATTTATAAACAGTCTGGCCTCGATGTGCCAAGTCATAACGGGAATGATGCTTGGGAGCTTCCAGTACCAGCGACCTATCTTATAGATCAAAATGGAAAAATTCGATTTGCAAGTGTTGATCCTGATTATCGAAATAGAGTAGAACCTTCTGAATTAATCGAGTTATTAAGAGTGTTAGTCTAGGAGATAAATAACCAACAATAAAATAAACCCTTAGGAATATTTTGGTCTCCTAAGGGTTTATTTTTCTACATATAGATAGATTAAGCCATTAACATAACTGAAGAAGCTTTGATTAATGTTGTTACTTCTGAACCAACCGTAAGCTCTAATTCTTTTACAGCATCCATGGAAATCATCGAAGTAATTATCTTTCCATCTCCTAAGTCTACCGATACTTTTGCATTAACAGCACCTTCACTAATTCCAACAACTGTTCCTTGTAATTGGTTTCTTGCACTAATTTTCATTTGTTATACCTCCTAAATATTTTTTTATAAATAGCTTGTTTTAGCTTCTCTAAAATTGACATAATTTTCAGAAAAAAATAAACAAGATATCATCAGTCATTGGAATAACAATTCATGAAGAATTCACACAGCGTTATCCATCCACTCTTCAATGACAAGTATAGTTTATCCTAATTACTATTATAGAACATTCTACAAATTTTACAATATTATGACAAATTTTATATTATTAATTAATTTTGTTAATAACACCCCTTTTTTATAACATTATCCTTTTAAAACAAGATACCTAATCTCAATGCTTAAAGCATTAAGATTCTTTCGAGCAAATTGAACAGTACCTTCTTTTCCTGGTTAGATCTACTAATCAACCTTATTTTCAATTAAAATGATAAATCCACTCACTTTTTAGAAAATCATCTATGGCTAGATTGTTTAAAAACAAGATACTATATAAATTAGTTAACTAATCAGAAAACACATTTAATTTGTGATTTTTGTCACTGCGCCATTCACCATATTGTTTATCGACGTCTTGAAGATCTTGAAGCAGATGCGCTTCAATACATCGATTTAGAAAAGAACGTATTATTTGCAATAACTTGAATCATTGAACCTATTAAAAAGCTATTAAAGCAAGCCGTTTACCAACAAAAGAAAAACGTAAATACGGTGAACACTACATTTTGATCTTGACTTGAAAATAAATAAAAAGGCATCTGTATATCTATTATGTAGATTAAGTCACTGAACATAATGGGTATACAGATACACTCTTAATAAACAAATATTCTACTCAGGATCTAATTTAAGCCATTAACAATACGGATGAAGCTTTAATTAATGTTGTCACTTCTGATCCAACAGTAAGTTCTAATTCTTTCGCAGCTTCAAGGGACACGATAGAAGTAATAATTTTTCCATCTCCTAAATCTACATCAACCTTAGCATTGACTGCACCTTCATTAATTGCTACTACTTTTCCTGTTAATTGATTTCTTGCACTTATTTTCATAAGACAATACCTCCTAAATTATTATTTTTTTAAAATAACTTGTTCCTTTTGCCTTTAAATATAAATTGACATAATTTTCAGACAAAGAAAGAAACAAGATACTTTCACAACAAAAATACTTCAACTGTTCATTCGACATAAAACTCTATAAGATTACAAATATAGTTTACAATACATCTAATACTAGAATATTGTGTATTTTTTACAACATTGTGACATTTTCTCTTTTTTTGGGTACACCCCCCACTAAGTATGTCATCAGGTGGAGTAGAATTTCCACCTGATGAAACTAGAATTTACTCAGATAAGTTCATTACAACCATTTACCTTTCAGCATATTTCCCTTTTAGAACCACTCTGCCAAATTGAAAATAATAAAGCAATAATATACTCACATGCAAAACAGCTAAGACAAAATAAATATTACTGTAAACGAACGCAATTGGGTGCACATTAAATGGATTTAAATGAAAACCAGTGCCCATATCAACAACCTTACTATAAACACCTGCAGATATAGAGCCAGCAATAAAATTCATCATAGCGAAAATCCCCATTCCTACTCCGGTTTGTTCCTTCGATAACGTGCGTGAGATTGAATTCGACAGTGCAATTTGCATAAACGTTTGACCAATATTGCCAAAGATCAAAAAGACAGAAAAGAAAAGCGGATAAACCCCAACAAAGATAAATAATAAAGCAAAGCTTGTTAACAGCAGTGATGATGCTGTGTAGAAAAGAAATGAGTTTCCTTTTAGATCTGCTAACCTTCCTCCTGTTCGCCCAAGTATGGCAGAAGATATAGCTGCTGGAAACATCACAAAACCAATCACTTCTGAATCTAAATGATTAACATTGGAAAGTAAAAGTGGGCTTAGAAAAGGAATCGAGAAACCAATACCGCTGACAAGAAAAGCAATCGTTAATCCTAATGAATATCTTTTATTTCGGAACAGATGAGCTTGAACAAATGGTTGTTTCGCAGCATGAATACGTACAATAAATAAAACGAACAAAATAATGCTGCCTATTCCTATTATCCATACTCCTTCCGTGACAGCTAAAAGCAATAACGCTATTGTTCCAGCTAATAGACCCCCACCCATCCAATCGATTTTATTTTCTTTTCCTTGTTCATCATTCAAATATTTGCGGTAAAAAGGCAGTAGGATAAGTGTAAATAAAGGAAGACAAAAGAGCCATCGCCAATGAAAGGCACTGACAACTAACGCAGATATCACAGGCCCAAGTGCGCTGCCCAGCGCCAAGCCAGTTGCTGAAATTCCTAAGGCACGGCCTCGACTTTCAGGAGGGAAATAACGTACAGGAATAATCATAGCAGTTGCTGGAATGACGGATGCCCCCATTGCTTGTAAAATACGACCAAGAAGTACCATCCAATAAGCTTGAGCAGTTAGGCCGACCATAGACCCAAGTGCAAAAAAGAACAGTCCATAGGTTAACAAGTTTTTTAATTTAAACGTGTCAGCCAACTTTCCGTAAGTGACTGATCCTATGGCATAAACCAGCATATAGGCTGAGGATACCCAACTTACCTGTGCAAAGGAAAGCTGAAAATCCGAACGAATCTCAGGTAATACGATATTGAACATCGTTGCACTCATCACAGAGATGACAAGCGTAAAAAAAAGTATTCTCATTAATTTTATTCCAGTTTGTTTCTGAGCTTCGTCTACCACTACTCACTCTCCCCTTTCGCTATTGATACAAATCCATAGAATGCAAAATCTCTCTAATAAGTTTCAAGTGATTATTTTACAGCGATTATTTCCAATTTAAACCAAGTAATTCATATTGTTTTAATTTTATCATTAAGTCGAGTAGAACATTTCGGAATAATGATTGGTTTTTATCTAAAACTTTAGACTGAGTTGTGACGATTATTTAACAAATGAATAGATCAATGATATGAAAAAAGATTAATTTGTGATTTGAATCACAACATGGTCATTGACATATTGATAAGCTTTTTCTTGTAATAAAATATAACTTTTATGGAGGTATGGATATGGAGTATACATTTACTGAAAATTCCATTATCGGCGATATTGTAACGGAATTTCCGAAAGCAAGCGACCTTTTTAAATCATATAGAATCGATTTTTGTTGTGGAGGTAATAGACCGCTAATTGATGCGATCAATGAGAAACAATTAGCGGCGGAGGAAATTTTATCAAACTTAAATAGGCTTTATTATGAAACAAAATTAAAAAGTGAAGCTACAATTGATTGGAAAAATGCAACCTTTAGCGAGTTGATTGATCATATTGTGAACAAGCATCATCGTTATTTGAATGAAGAGCTGCCACAATTAAGTCCTTACCTAACTAAAATGTTACGTGTTCATGGAACCGATCAACCCCATATAGCCACCATTCATAGACTATTTCATGAATTAAAAACAGAGCTAGAGCAGCATATTATTAAAGAAGAAACGGAAGATTTCCCGCTTATTTTAGCCTATGAGCAAAACCCAACGGAAAATAATAGAGCAAAGCTGCAAAAGATAGTAGAAGAACTAGAGCATGAGCATAGCCATGCTGGTGACATTTTGAAAAAACTTAGAGACATTACGAAGGAATTTACTCCTCCAGAAGGCGCTTGTGGCACATACCGCCTTGTATACCAACGGCTAGAAGCACTTGAATCAGATATGTTCGAACACATCCATTTAGAAAATAACGTATTATTTCCACGTGCTCTTGCAAAAAATGAATAGTAAAGAAAATCTCCCAGAGACTTGGGAGATTTTTTTATGTATCGGTTTACGACCCCTTAAGCGAATGCGAAGGTGGGATCTTTCAATCAGATGGAGTAGATTCTCCACCTGATTCCCCGATGTTCAGCTTGCTGAAACGAGTTCATCTGGTTATATTCTAGCTCTGTTGATTTTTGACTTAACAACTCACTTTAACATAGCCAAAATAAATAAGGCACAAAAATGCAACAAAAAAGGACAAATTAATATTGAACAATGCCTTATAATATAACATAATATATATGAACACATATTCATATAAAAAGAAAGTAGGGATAAGCATGGGACATCACCATGGGCACCATCATCACGGACATGGGCATAGTCACTCACACACACATTCAGGAAATAAAAAAGCTCTATTTTTATCTTTTCTCCTTATTTCATCTTTTATGATTGTGGAAGTTGTCGGGGGAATTCTTACCAACAGTTTGGCTCTTCTCTCAGATGCCGGCCATATGCTGAGTGATGCCGTCGCGCTTGGCTTAAGCTTCTATGCGATAAAGCTAGGTGAAAGAAAAGCTTCTAATACAAAGACATATGGATATAAACGCTTTGAAATTATTGCTGCCGCATTGAATGGACTGGCACTTATTGTGATTTCTATTTACATTTTTGTAGAAGCTTATCAACGGTTTTTCAATCCCCCAGAGGTTCAAA
The DNA here is from genome assembly GCF_006546985.1 of Bacillus sp. 03113. Classification (GTDB taxonomy): domain Bacteria; phylum Bacillota; class Bacilli; order Bacillales; family Cytobacillaceae; genus VATK01. The sequence goes on along the minus strand of NZ_VATK01000007.1, from coordinate 86,011 downwards.
GCTTAGGAATGCTTTCCATATCTGTTATTGGATTGATTATTAATATTCTTGCCGCCTTTATTTTAATGCGAGGCGATAAAGATGAAAATTTAAATGTTCGAAGCGCTTTTCTTCACGTGCTTGGAGACATGCTTGGTTCTGTTGGAGCGATAGCTGCCGCTTTTTTAATTCTTTTCTTCGGATGGGCTTGGGCTGATCCCATTGCTAGTATCATAGTAGCTGCTCTCATTCTAATTAGTGGTGTTCGGGTAACAAAAGAATCCTTTAATATTTTGATGGAGGGAACTCCCAGTGAAATCGACCTAATGAACGTGAAAGCTTCTCTATTAAACATCCCTCACGTTCAAGCTGTTCATGATCTGCATCTCTGGTCCATTACTTCTGGAATGCCATTATTCAGCTGCCATATTGTAGTAGCCGGTCATGGTTTACATGATTATGTTTTATCAGAAGCTCAAACCATTCTTCACGATAAATTTGGGGTAGAACATTCCACAATACAAGTGGAAAGTGAGAAAAATGGCTGCCCAAACCATCATGGATCCTGCAATTAATGATGATTAGCATGTTCGATCGTCTGCTGTAAAATACTCATCACATGGTCATCATCATAGGAATAAAAAAGAGTTGTTCCTTCTCTTCTGAACTTAACTAATCTTAAATTTTTTAAAAAACGAAGCTGATGAGAAACGGTAGATTGAAGCAACGATAGCTGCTCAGCGATTTCATTCACTGAATATTCTCTATTAAACAACAGATGCAAGATACGAATTCTTGTTGGATCAGCTAGAGCCTTAAAAGTTTGAGAAACGATAAATAAAGTATCTTCATCAAGTTCATTTATATGATTTTGCGGTTCTTTTCTTTCCAAAAAAATCAACCTCCTGAATCTAATTATAATCATATTAATGAAAAAGAAAAATCATGGGACTTGGACAACCCATGATTTTTTATGTTGTTCTCAATATTCAATATTGAACACCGAAAAAGCATCATATGAAATTACCTAACTATTTCCCCTTATTTATCTCAAAAGGAAGAACTGAACCAAGCAATCTTTGAGCATATTCATGCTTAGCATGGGAAAGTTCATGGCTTGCCAATTCCTCAACAACCTTTCCTTTATATAAAAACAAAATTCTGTCGCACAGATGGGCGACAGCTTGTAAGTCATGTGCGACAAAAAGATACGTCATGTTCATCTCATTTTTAAGACGATGAAGCAGCTCTAATATTTGAGACTGCACGGAAACGTCTAACGAACTTAGCGCTTCATCAAGCACAACAAACTTGGGATGGGTTGAGATCGCGCGAGCAATACATACACGTTGTAATTGTCCTCCACTCAACTCATGAGGGTATTTTTCTAACACTGAATGAGGTAGTCCTACTCGATCAAGAAGTATATTGATTCGTTCTTGAAGATTTTGGATATCTCCCATTGCAATCAGTGGCTCTTCCATAATACTTTTAATGTTGAAATGAGAATTTACTGATGAAGTATAATCTTGGAAAACTACGCTCATCTGACCTTGATTTTTCTTTATCCATTTAGAAATAGGTTCTCCCTCTATTTTTACAAAACCTTGATTCGCTTTTTCTAGTCCAAGGACGATGCGGCTAAGCGTACTCTTTCCACTGCCGCTTTCCCCAATTAAACCTACACATTCCCCTTCTTTTATAAAAAAGTCAATCCCGCTTAAAACGTCAACCTTTTCTCTATTAAAATATCCGCCTGCTTTATAATAGCTTTTAGATAGGCTCTCAACTTGTACGAACATGGTTATATCCTCCGCACGATAGATTGCTGGAATGGCTCTGCCAATCTTATTCGAGTATCGATTAAATACTTTGTAAAAGTGTGCTTCGGATTTGTAAATACCTCATTTGCCTTTCCGTATTCCACACATTCACCATCACGCATGACGAGCAAGTGATCCGCCAAATATTGAACGACTCCCAAATCGTGTGAAATAAATATAATGGCCGTGCCAATTAGCTCACGTAAACGCCGAAACTCTTCAACAACTTCACGTTGATTAATCGAATCAAGTGCTGTAGTCGGTTCATCTGCAATAATGATATCTGGCTTCATCATCATTGCAATGCCAATCATACACCGCTGAAGCATGCCTCCTGAAAGCTGATGCGGATATTTTTTCATGACCTGTTCAGGGTTATGAATGCACATTTTTTCAAGCGCATCGAGAGACATTTTGATAGCTTCATTTTTGCGAACTCCTAAATTTTCACGAACTGTTTCAATCATTTGTTTCCCAATTGGATAAAGAGGATTAAAGGCAGTCATGGCATCTTGTAAAATCATGCAGATCTTTTGCCCTCTAATGTTTCTTAGTATCTTATTTGACGCGTTCAGAAGATTCATTCCATCAAATACTACCTCACCTCTTACATGAAGCCACGGAGAAGTTAAACCTAAAATGGCTTTGGCTGTCATGGATTTGCCGCTGCCACTTTCACCTACAATACCTAAGCAAGTATTCGACTCTAGGGTAAAACTTAGATTCTGTAAAATCGCCTTCTCAGTACGTGTATCATTCACTGATAAGTTTTTTATTTCTAGTAAACACATTCAATTTTCTTCCTTTCTTTTGAAAGATTTTCGGATTTAGAGCCGATTGTAAGCTGTCACCTAGAAAATTGAATGAGGCCACAATAATGAGAATCGCAAAACCCGGTGCTAGCATCTGTGTTGGATGAGTAATCATGACGTTCTTTGCCTCGTTTAACATCATTCCCCACTCAGGTGTTGGTGCCTGTATACCTAATCCAAGAAAAGATAAGGCCGAAATATTTAAAATCACCCATCCTGTATCAAGCGTGGAAAAAACAGCCACTTCTCCTGAAACCCCAGGTAATACATGTTTTCTCATAATATGACTTGTTTTACACCCAGATACCTTTGCAAAACGAATATAATTTTTGTCCGTATATTGAATCACGACCGAACGTATCATGCGTGTGTACCATGCCCACTTCGCAATAATGTTAGCAATCACCACATTTAGCAAGCCAGGTCCTAAAACACCAACAATGGCAAGGATCATCACTTCAGCCGGAAAAGAAAGCATGATATCACAAATTCTCATGATAAATTCGTCTACCTTCCCACGGAAAAATCCAGCCATAACCCCTAGTAATGTTCCGATTGCGATTGTTATGAACGTCGTAATCATGGCATAAAAGATCGTGGTCCGTATACCAAAAAGCAACCTCGAAAGCACACAACGACCTAGTTGATCGGTTCCTAATGGATAGGTCTGGCTAATTCCAGAATACTTTTGAAGAACATTCATTTTTAATGGATCATGCGGTGCGATCATTGGTGCAAAAATTCCAGCGACAATAAATAGTAGAATAACAGCCATACAGAGCACAGCTATTTTATCAGCCATTAAACGACTCCAAAAAGTCATGCTATGCCTCCTTTCTCATACGAGGATCAAGAATCATACTTATGATATCAACCATTAAATTACAAATAACAAACATGATTCCCATTATTAAAATGTAGGCTTGAATAATTGGAAAATCCGAATTAAAGATAGCTGTAACACATAATCGCCCAATGCCTGGCCAAGCAAAGATATTCTCGACAATGACGGTTCCTGCAATCAGTTTTGGAATAGACATTCCTAGTGCCGTAATGGAGGTTTGTAAAGAATTTTTTAAAGTATGCCGTATAATCGTGCTTTCTTTTAACCCTCTAACTCGTGCATAAAAAATAAAGTTTTCATTTTTATTATTGATCATATTATTTCGAATAAGTCGAACGTAAGTCGAAATAAACCCAAATGATAGAGTGATAGCTGGCAGGATAATCGAGCTTGGTTTTTCCATCCCGCTTGTATCGAACCAATTCAATTTGACAGCAAAAAACCACATAAGCAATATTCCAATCCAAAAGCTTGGTACAGCGGAGCTTAAAAACACGATCGCTCTCATGATTTTATCAATGATGCTCCCCTCATATATGGCACATAGCACACCAATAGCGAGACTAAAAAAAAGAATGATCATAAGGGTAACTGCTGCAAGAGAGAATGTTGCTGGAAAAGCTAAAGCAATCTCATCAGCAACTGGTTGATGAGTCACAAAGCTTGTCCCAAAATCACCACGTAAACAATCTCCTAGCCAAGTGACATATCGTACTAAAAATGATTGTTCAAGACCCAGCTCCTTACGCATCGCCTCCACCATTTCTTCCGTTGGAGTAACTTGATTTACTCGCAGGGCAATTTCTGCTGGATCACTCGCTCTTAAATTAATGAGTACAAATGCTAAAAACGAAATACCAAAAATCATAGGAATGACAGCTATTACTCGTTTTAAAATATACTTTTCCAAGGTACTTCTCCTCTGTAATCATTTATAAAAATTCTGCTGCTATACAAAAGAATACCCCTAAGCAAGGGCTTAGGGTATAAACACTCAAAAATTAATTTTCAAAATACATTTTTTCAAAAGGGATCTCGTACTGAGAAACATTAAATCCAACCCCTTTAAGGTCTTTTATATGAACCGCTTTTGTAACTGAATAGGTTATAGGGATATAGACGGATTCTTCATGTATATAAGTAAAAATATCCTTGTACATTTCTTTGCGCTTTTCTTCACTCTGCTCAATCATCAGATCTGTAATCGTTTGATCAAGCCATTCTTTCTTCTCAAGACCTGCTTGGGCTTGATAATCTGCATGTGATGGTACACGCCAAGAAGAAACATACGTCTGTGGATCATAAGGCAATCCCCATGAAAGAGAGTACATCAAATCAAATTTACCTGTTTTTTGACGATCAAAATATGCTTGTTTTTCTTCACCAACAATTTTAAGACTGACGCCTACCGCTTTAAGATCATTTTGCATCGACTCACTAATCGGGCGCTCCTGCGCATTGTCTGAATTAAAGTAAATCGTCACTTCCATCTTTTTTCCATCTTTATATCGATAGCCGTCTTTCCCCATTTCCCATCCAGCTTCTGTTAACAATTGATTGGCCTTATCTTCATCATACTTTAGGCCTTTTAAACCAACATTGGCATATGGAACAGAAGGTGCCATTAGAGTATCAGCTACTTTTTCAGCACCGTTTAAAATTCCATCTGCAATCACTTGCTTATTAACCGCATATTGTAATGCCTCACGCACTTTTTCATCACTTGTAAATACTGACTGTGTATTGATCACGATTGCACGTGAACCAACGGGATGACTCACAACCGCACTATATTTCCCCTGTTCTGTTAATGCTTTAAAAGAATCGCTATCAATCATATCTCCATCAGAGCCAAATAGGAGATCAACCTCTCCTTTTTCCAATGCTAAAAGAATCGTCTGGTGATCCGGCATTACTTTCCATTTAATCGATTTGATTTTCGGCTTATCTCCCCAATAATCTTCATTTATAGTAAATTCTGTATATTGATCTTTTTTATGTTCAGCTAGTTTATATGGACCGGTTCCTGCATAACCATTCACACCGTTCGCAGTCGTTCCATCAATAAAACAGTTTGGAGAAATAAATCGGAATGGACGAGTAAGCCCAAGCTCTTGAAGCGTTGGATAATAAGGATTCTTCAAAATAAGCTGAAAGGTATGTTCATCCACGACCTTTGTCTCTTTTATTTCAGCAACTAAATTGAGCCAAGAATTCTTTTCTACATTATGAAGAACAGCATCTATATTTAACTTAACCGCTTCTGCATTGAAAGGAGCTCCATCCGTAAAACTGACGCCTTTTCTTAGGTGAAATGTGTACACTAAGCCATCAGGCGAGATATCCCAGCTTTCTGCTAAAGCTGGTTTCACTCCTTCACTCGTATTCTTTACTAGAGACTCAAAAACAATATTTTGTGCTGCCATCTCACCGCCGTAAAGATGCGGATTAATGTCGCGAATATCCTTTGTACTCGCGAAGATGAGTTGATCTGACACTTTTTGAGAAGCCTCTTCCTTTTTGCTCGCACAACCTGATAAAAATAGAACCGCACTATAGATTAAAATAAAAAAATAAATCCAATTTGTTTTTTTCATGTTTGTTTATTCCTTTTTCAGTATATTTTTTAAAATTTAATTACTTAAATCGAAATGATAACGATTTGAATTTTATCATATCAGATTATTGTTTTCAATCTTTTTTATAATAGATTGAAAGATAGAGTAACTGATCAATACAATATCCACCTCTAGCAGAGATCGTACATATATGTTACATTTACCTTTGCTTGAAAGGAGAAATGAACATCATGACTTCAAAACAAACTGATGCAATAGTAGATTCGGCAAAAATGAATTTTTCAAAGACTAAGCAATTATATAAAACTATTTGGCGTTGGCATTTTTATGCCGGTTTGATTTTTACACCTTTCCTGCTTATATTAGCCGTCACAGGTGGAATATATCTTTTTAAGCCTCAAATTGAACAATATATGTATCAGGATCTTTATCAAGTTGAAGCTCAAAACGAAACAATTTCACCCTCTAAACAGATTGAATCCGTTACGAGAAATTATCCTGATGCTGAAGTAGTCAAATATAGACCTAGTGTCAGCTCCACTCGATTCGCCGAAGTAAAGATTAATTTACAAGGTCGTTCATTTACGGTGTTTGTCAATCCTTATAATGGACAAATAATTGGTGAGCTAAATGATGCAGACCGTTTAATGAATAAAATTGAGGAGTTACACGGTGAATTAATGGCTGGAACAATAGGAGACAGGATCGTTGAATTAACGGCCTGTTGGACGATTGTCCTTATTGCTACGGGCCTTTATTTATGGTGGCCTAAAGGAAAAAGAAAGTTCTTGGGAGTTGTGATACCAAGATTTTCAAAGGATAAAAAAATACTTGTGAGGGATTTGCATGCAGTACCTGCGTTTTGGATCTCTGCTAGTATCATATTTTTAGTTTTAACAGGATTACCGTGGTCAGGCTTATGGGGGAAAACATTTCAACAAGTTACAACCAATGCTGGAGTTGGGTATCCTCCTTCGATTTGGGTTGGAGATGCCCCTAAATCGAATATACAAACGAAAGAAGTTGCAGATGTTCCATGGGCAGCAGAAAATTTACCAGTTCCAACATCAGAGATGCAGCCCTTTATAAAACTATCACTTGATGATGTAGTGAACATTGCAAAAGAGCAAATGGTTTATCCGGGATATACGATATTTATCCCTCAAACAGTGGATGGTGTGTATACATTATCGAATTTTCCTGATAGAGCCCAGAATGAAACAACGATGCATATTGATCAATATACTGGAGCTATTTTAGCTGATTATCGTTATGTTCACTATGAACTTGTAGGGAAGGTGATTGCTCTAGGGATTACAATCCATAAAGGATTACAGTTCGGATTGATTAATCAACTATTAGGCTTGTTGGTGTGCATTGGAATTGTTGGAGTTGTGATTAGCGGAGTAATCCTATGGTGGAAACGAAAGCCGAGCGGTGAGCTTGGAGCACCAAAAGTGCCGAATACGCAAACGATGAAGTTTATCGCACTGATCATATTATTATTCGGGATTATATTTCCATTGGTTGGAGTCTCACTCATAATCGTTTGGATCATCGATTTTCTTCTTATTCAAAGAACACCGAAGCTTAAGAAGTTTTTTAATGCATAATATGAGGTGCAAAAAACATGAATAAAGGGTACTTTTATTTTTCTATTTCTATGATTTTACTTTTATTATCCGCATGTACAGTGGATCCTAATGCATCTAATTTATATAAAAAAGAGAAACCACTTGAGGTTGAGTTTCTCTTACCTGAAGCGATTTCATTAAATCAACAGCATCTGTTAAAAGTTAAGGTGACACAAGAAGGTAAGCTAGTCGATGCTGCCACGAATATTCAATTTGACATTTGGCAAAAAGATCATGATGAAAATAGTGAAGTCATTCAAGCTCAGCATGACGGAAATGGAATTTATTATATTGAGAAAACGTTCGCCAAAGCTGGTATATACTATATAAAAGCAGATATTAAAGCTCATGATTCGCATGTTATGCCAACGAAACAAGTGATTGTCGGAACTATATCTGATGAAGAATTAAAATCCCTGCTGAAAAAAGATCAACCTCATTCTGCTCATCATAGTCATCACTAATGAAAAAGAGGTTAAGCTATTAAAGTTCAACCTCTTTTCAATTTTATGATTAAGCTAAATAAATGCTCACATGTTTTTCCTTTATAGACCTTTTCACATCTATCACTCGCTGGTTACTAGAACCTCGAAACTTCAAAGTTAAATCTCTTTTACTTAGCTCAAATTTCCCATCCACTAATACATCAATGTGTAGAAGCATTTCCTTCTTTAGTGGATCACGAAGGATTTCTTCAAATGTAAAGCCACTCCAGCACCAAATGTTCTTGTCCTTACATTCCTGTTCGATCCGAATGAGCAAATTTGTTAAGACTTCAGGATGCTCGAATGGCTCACCGCCGAGCAGTGACAACCCCGCTATTCGAATGGATGGATGATTTAAATCGGCAACGATCTTATCTTCCGTTTCTTTTGTATAACGTTCACCATATGTAAAATTCCATGCTACCGCATTCCAGCAACCCTCACAATAATGCTTACATCCGCTAACAAACAGCGAATGTCTCATTCCTATTCCATTTAATAAATCAAAACGTTTATAATCTGCATAGTACATGTGCAATTCCCTAGCTATGCTTCACTCGACTATTGATTTCCTGAAGCCGGCCTTTAATCGGCTTTCGCTGAATAACAGAGCCAAGATAGCCGCATAACCTGCGAATACACGAGGTTGTTTCTGGATGGTGATTGCCGCAGTTCGGACAAGTGAAACCTTGAGCTTTTGATTCAAATTCCCCTTCAAACCCACATTCATAGCAGCGATCAATCGGTGTATTTGTACCGAAATAACCGATGCGGTCATAGGCATAATCCCATACTACCTCAAGCCCTTCAGGATTATTGACTAAAGAAGGAAACTCACAATAATGAATAAAGCCGCCTGTTGTATAAGGGGCGTAGACCATTTCAAAATCGATTTTTTCAAACGGACTAATTTTTTTACGTGTGTCATAATGGAAGCTATTTGTATAATAGCCCTTATCCGTAATGTCTTTAACTTCTCCAAACCGTTCAACATCCATCCGGCAAAAACGATCCGTTAACGATTCTGACGGGGTTGAATAAACACTAAATCCATAGCCTGTCTCTTTACGCCAGCGAAGCGCGGTTTCCTTTAAGGCTTTCATGATATCTAGTGTAAAAGCCTTCGCCTCTTTATTCTCTTCCCATTCTCCTCCATAAAAAACCGTCGCCGTTTCATAAAGCCCAATATACCCTAATGAGATGGTTGCTCTTCCATTTTTAAATAGATCTCCTACTACCTCATCTGCTTCAAACCTTTTTCCAGTTGCTCCATATTGATATAGAATCGGTGCATTTTTCGCACTTGCACGATTCAGCGTTTCAATGCGGAACATTAGTGCTTCAAAGATAATATCCATTCTTTCATAAAAAAGAGACCAAAATGCTGTTTTATCCCCTTTCGATTCCATCGCGATTCGTGGAAGATTCAGCGTGCAAACACCTAAATTATTTCGTCCATCGGTTATGTATTCTCCATCCTCTTGATAGGAGGACAAAAAGGACCTGCATCCCATCGGACTTTTGAAATCGCCAGTAATTTCGACAATTTTGTCATAGCTTAAAATATCTGGATACATCCTTTTCGTTGAGCATTCTAGAGCAAGTTTTTTTATGTCATAGTTTGGATCATTTGGTTCAAGGTTTACCCCACGCTTTAATGTAAAAACAAGCTTAGGAAAAATCGCTGTTTTTTTATCCCGTCCGAGCCCGTCCAATCTCACCTTTAAAATAGCTCTTTGTATTTCTCTTGCAAACCAAGACTCTCCTAATCCAAAATTAAAGCTAAAGAAAGGTGTTTGCCCATTGCTAGAAAACAAGGTGTTGATCTCATATTCTAACGATTGCATCGCATCGTAAATTTCCTTTTTCGTCATTTTATAGGCATATGCTTCTTGCTTTTCTTCATCTTCAATCCATTCCTTCGCATAGTTGAGGTGCTTTTGAAAGCTTTTGATTGCATACGGCTCTAATATTTCATCCGCTTGATTAAACGAGGTTCCACCATAAATATTGGAGGAAACGTTCGCTACAATTTGTGCAACGAGTGCAGCAGCCGTTTTAATTGACTTTGGTTCTTCAATATCGGCATGCCCAATAGAAAAACCATTTTCAAACATCCCTTTAAAATCAATGAGCATGCAATTGTACATAGGAAAAAAAGGAGAGTAATCCAAATCATGAAAATGGATATCCCCATTTTCATGTGCATATGCCACTTTTTCCGGAAGCAAATAGCGTAAAGCATAATCCTTTGCAGTGATTCCCGCAAGTAAATCTCGCTGTGTATTAAACACATTGCCGTCTTTGTTTGCATTTTCGTGTGCTATATTTTCTTCAAGTGACATTAATGCCCCAATTTTTTCATCAAGTTTTGTGTATCCAGCTATTTTTGTCAACTGCCATCACCTTCACATCATTTTGTTCAGCAAACTCATTATAGCAACATATAGTATGCTCTGGTGATCACAAACACAATATATTGTGTCAATCTTATGAATTCGTAAAACCTTTCACTTTGTCTACTATTCTCTTTTTCATCTTATGATTAATGTGTAACACAGTATGGGAAAATTCAATATTTGATATATGACCTAATATAATAGTAGACTTATAGAAGTGAAATTTTTCGGGAGAGTTTCTACAACCGAAATGAAAACTTGAAAAGAAAGGAATATTACAAGTGATCATTTTGAAGTTAATTGGCTTTGTTATTTTATTTTTTCTTTTTTATTCTGTCATTCCAACCGTACTAATCCGTTCATTTGAAATAGGTATTACGAAAAGGTTGAAGGAAGAAAATACAATTGCTTTAACGTTTGATGATGGGCCTGAACCTCCATATACCATTGAAATACTAAATATTTTAAAAAAATATCAGGTAAAAGCTACTTTTTTTGTTGTTGGAGAAAAAGTAATAAGGAATCCTGAAATCATAAAACGAATGCACCTAGAAGGTCATACAATTGGGATTCACCATTTTAATCATGTTTCTAGCTGGTTCCTTTCACCATTTGGATTACAAAAGCAATTAGAGCAAACTAAAAAAGCGATATCTGAATGTATAAACGAAAACGTGATTTATTATCGTCCGCCATGGGGACACTTTAATCTATTTACGTTACTTATCAGTAGAAAATATCAAGTCGTGACATGGTCTGATATTTTAGGGGATTGGAAAACCTCTGTAAGTAAAAACTTACTTTTAGACAAATTGAGATTGACTAAAAAGGATGGTTCTATAATTGTCCTTCATGACAGTGGGGAAACTTTCGGAGCCGATCATGATGCTCCCAAATATATGATCAAAAATCTAGAAAAGTATATTCAAGAATGCCAACAAAAAGGTATCCAATTCGTTGCTTTACATGATTATGAAATTTATAAAAATGGTAGAAGAAATTTACCTAGCCATAACAAGGCAAAGTGATCTAAAAATCTTCCATAAAACAAGAGGTTATTATGAATATTGAAACAATCATGCACTACATTCATTTATACGGATATGCTATTATTTTTCTTTTTTTATTTTTGGGGATTGTCGGAATTCCTGCACCTGAGGAATCCCTTCTTTTTTTAGTAGGGGTTTTAATTGCTCATCATCATCTTCACTTTGGCTATACGCTGTTAAGTGCTTTTCTTGGCGCGTTTTGTGGGATGCTAATCGCTTATGGATGCGGAAAATTTATTGGCTACCCGTTTATAAAAAAATATGGCAGGTATGTTGGAATCACCGATCAACGCTGGCAAAAAGCGAAACAAAAATTTGAAAATAACATGCGAAAAACAATTATGTTCGGCTTTTATCTACCTGGAATTAGACAAATTAGTCCTTACTTTGCTGGAATTGCTAATGTTCCTTTCAGGTTATATTTTCTTTTGTCTTTCCTTGGAACCATTCTTTGGGTTGCCCCGTTTATTGCGATTGGTTATTATGCAGGAGATAAGTTTCATATAAATCCAATATATGTTCCTTATGTAGGAATCTTTTTATTCGTTCTTTTCGTCCTATATGTAGGGATAAAATGGATCATAGAAAAGCGTAAAAAACACACAGAAAAAGAAATATCTTAAGATTTCTTTTTGCGTTTTCTTGCAGAAGTTTCTAATACCTATTAAACTTGGTGTTTTATAGATATTGGATGAACTTTTTTGTCGAACCATAAGTCTTTTTTAAAGTATATAATGAATGTTCTCTCATAGGGAGGAAATATCTTGAAAAAAGTATTATTTTTACCATTATTACAAATGTCATCGGGACATCATCGAGTAGCTGATGCTTTAATAAATCAACTAAGCAAAGATGACGATCTGATAGTTAAAAAAATAGAGTTAATAAGTTATACAAATAACCTATTAGAAAAAATGGTGACTCGCTTTTATTTAAACTGGATCCGCTACGCGCCTAGCACATATGATTGGGTATATAAAACATTTTTCTATTCAAAGTCACCAAAAACAGCCCTATTAAAATGGTACAAGCCATTTTTTATGAAAAAATTAAAGCAGCTATTATTAGAGGAGCAGCCAGATCTGATTATTTGCACCCATGGCTTTCCATCCTTTTTATTAAATCAATTAAAGTTGAATGATCAAATCGATATCCCTGTTATCAATGTTTATACCGATTTTTTCATGAATGATATTTGGGGAAAAGAGTGCACAGATCTCCATTTTGTTCCAAGTCAAGATATCAAACAAGAATTACTGACTCGGTTTCATATTCCTGAAAGGAAAATAGCTGTAACTGGAATCCCTATTCATAGTGAATTCTATACTAAGTCAAAAAGAAGAAAAAGAAGCCTAAGAAAAAAAATCTTAGTGGCTGGCGGCAGCCAAGGATTAGGGAATATTTCCAGTTTAATTAATGAAGTGAAAGAATCGGCACAATTTGATTATCTAGTTCTTTGCGGTAATAATCAAAAGCTATATAAACAAATTCTTTCATGGGGCCTACCGCATATTCGTCCCATTCCTTATATAGAATCACGAAGTGACATGAATCATATATATGATGAGGTAGATGGAATCATTACGAAACCAGGGGGCGTCACGATTAGTGAAGTACTGCAAAAAAAGCTTCCTATCTTCATCCACTCTGCTCTTCCGGGTCAAGAGGAAGTAAATTTAAACTATTTAAAGAAACAAGGTTTAGTCATTGAACTAAAGCCAGATCAATTAATAGAAAGCCAGTTACTTTCTATTTTAATGAATCCAATACGAATGTCGAATTTATCTTCCCATATGGCGTCATATCAAAAGGGAATAGAAGTTAATGGTGCAGAAAGTATCGCATTAATCGAAACAGTCCTTAATAAAAAAACGTACAAAGGAAAGATCTATGCGCTCAATGATCGTCTTCGTGCTTCAACATCCTTTTCATATATGAAATAAATCCTCCAAGAGACTATCAGAGATGAAGTCTCTTTTTATCTTTTCCTTTAAAATAGATTTTTTGAAAATGAATGAACCATTTCTTATATAAAAAAGTCTTTTTGATCGTATCTTGCTAGAAAGACCTTCAAACAAAACTTTGTTTTTATTGATAGGTCATGGCTTTGCTTTCTGTTATAGGAAATATAAAATAGTTAGTTTTTGTTAGTTATGAACGTTATGCATCGACGTCCAGCTTCGATGTACAGGATGTACAAGTGCCGATGTTGCCACAGGACGTGGCGTCCTTAATCGGCCAGCGCCTATCGACTATCAAACTTCAGGCCTTCTCCCTACGATAAGTCAACATCGATTCGCTGTCGCTCATCGTGTATCCTTTATCTCAGTCGAAGTCCCTCCAGTTTGTACGTCGATGATCAAGGCGCATGCGCTTTTGGTTTTTAATAGGGAGTTGAAAATGTTGGAGCAGGAATTAACTCATTTAATACAAGAAGCAAGAGGTGGTAATCAAGAAGCTTTTACTGCTCTCGTTTCTAGATATAAAGGAACAATTTTTCGGCAGGCCTATGCCATGATCAATGATCGTTCAGAAGCAGAAGATATTGCACAAGAAGCTTTTGTGAAAGCATACTTATCCTTAGCTAAGCTTGAAAATGATTTTGCTTTTGTGTCTTGGTTAACTAGGATCGTGACCAACCTTTGTTATGACAAGCTGAAGAAATTAAATAAGGCGAATATCATTAGAATTGATATTGAAGAACAAGATTCACTTTTGAGTAAAGCAGCGTTAATAGACCAAATGGATTTAAGATTAGAAATCAAAGAAGCTATGCAGCAATTATCTGCTGATCATCGAATTGTGTTGGTTCTTCGTGATGTTCAGGGGTATTCATATGACGAAATTGCCGACATATTAAAAATCCCGATAGGGACTGTTAAATCTCGTATTCATAAAGCACGTATGATTTTAAAAAATGAACTTACAAGAGGTGACGGAAATGAATGAACATGTCAACCAGCTCCTGTCTGCTTTTATTGATGATGAACTAGAAAATGAGCAGCGTAAAAAAGTTGAAAATCATTTAGCGATTTGTCCATTTTGTCATTCTGAATATATGGAATTAGAAGCAATAAGAAAGGAATTATTCTCGTTTTACCAATCTATTGAAGTCCCGGATTATCATTTTGAAAAGGCTGTAAATGAAAAATTGAACAGATCGTCTTTCTCATATCAAAAAATAACTTGGCTTATGACATTCTTGGCCTCATTCCTTGTATTCATGCTCTATATGAAATTTGGAACTACCTTATATGCAGGTATAACTTTTACTTCTGCCTTTGTTGGTGTTTGCATCAGCTTTTTTCATGTACTCGTTTCGATTCTCGCAACCATTCCTTTTTTACTAGAAATTCTTATCATCACCCTCATCATTGTTGTTGGAATCACCTTATGGTCCGTTCAATATTTAATAAGAATAAAACATCCATTAAATAAGGAGAGGTACGAATGAAAGGCCGCATAATTTTGGCAGTTATTTGCCTGATTTTTATTTTTAGTTTTTTCATGATAAATCCTGCTTTTGCTTTAGAAAAGGAAAGTATTGTTCATAATAAACAGACCTTAATCCCAAAAAACGAAAAAGTGGACAACCTTATTGTTCTTGGTCACGATGCTACTATTAATGGTGAAGTGAAAATTTCTGTCATCGTTATCGATGGAGATCTTACAATTAATCAAACCGCAAATATCAAAGGATCCGTTCTTGTCATTGGAGGTAAGGTACATCAACAAGAAGGAGCAAAGGTTTCTGAACATATTATTGCAATTAATCTTAATAGTCAAACGGCAAACAGCTTTATCGTTGGGGGTATTTTACTATCAGCACTTTTTATCGTTCGACTGACCTTTAGTATTTTATTGACGATGATAACCGTTGTAGCAGGAGTTATGATGAGTAAAAAACGAATCAAGGAAACCGAAATCCTGTTTCTAAATTCAAAAAAATTATTAGCGATTGGATTTATGGTAAGTATTGCACTGGGAGCCATCAGCATCTTGCTAACCATTTTAATTATCGGGATTCCAGTTGTACTCCTAATTTTGATGGCCATCATCTTTTCTTTTGTACTCGGAATGGTCATTTTAAGTCGGAGAATTGGAGAGCAATTTGCCATTATGAAAGATAAACCTGACTGGCTTGTTCTCTTAGTCGGCTCTGTAACCCTTGTTTCACTCATAAATTTCCCATTAATAGGTGGAATTGTGCTATTGATCATCCTATGGCTATCACTAGGTTTCTCCGTTAATTATATTTTCAAAAAAGTACGTAGATAGGGATAGGAGCTAGACACCTATCAAATTTCAAAAAGCTTTCTCACTTAATTAATTTTATGGTATTTTATTACAAAAATAATTCAACTTACAAGTTTGTTAAAAAAACGCTAAAATAGTAGAGGCAGTACGGATGTAGTTTGAAAGGAGTTTTTTAAGTTTGAAGAATTATAAGGTACTTAGTTTTCTATTATTAGCTAATTTGTTTTGGGCAGGAAATTACGTATTTGGTAAATACGTTGTAGCTGAGATGCCTCCATTGCAATTGACATTTTCACGATGGCTTTTTGCCATTTTTCTTTTATTTCCAATCGCTCATGTTGTCGAGAAACCTAATTGGAAACAGGTTTGGAAGGAATGGAAAATTCTTTTAATCATGTCTTTGTTAGGTATTGTAGGATATAACTTTTTATTGTATGAAGCGTTGAAATACACGTCTTCCATGAATGCAGCACTCGTGAATTCCATTAACCCAGCTGTAATAGTTCTATTCGCTTCTTTGTTTTTAAAGGAAAGAATTTCGATCATGAATGGATTTGGGCTTATTATTTCTCTGTTTGGTGTTCTGCTCGTTCTAACGAAAGGACAGATTCAACAACTATTTTTAATTCACTATAATATCGGTGATCTCTTAATGCTAGCAGCGATCCTTGTTTGGACCTTTTATAGTATTTTAGGTAAAAAGATGAAGAAAATACCTCCGATTGCATCCACCGCAGTCTCAGCCCTGTTCAGTGTATTGATGCTACTCCCATTTATCCTTACTTTCGGTGTTCATCTTCCACCTAGCAGAGAATCCGCTCTAGGACTTTTGTATATTGCCATTTTTCCATCTGTTTTTTCATTTATTTTTTGGAATGCTTCTGTTCGTGAAATTGGACCGAGCCGTGCAGGAATCTTTCTTAATTTAATTACCGTCTTCACAGCTATTCTTAGTGTATTATTAGGAAATTCTATCACATTTACCCAGATTCTAGGTGGTATTCTTGTGTTCCTAGGTGTTTATTTTACTAGTCAAAAAAAGAACCCTGCAAAGCTTAAGCAATTAAGAAAAGGTATCTTAGGAAGTAAATAATTAAAAAACTGTTTATCATGAACTTATTATTTTATACACACATTACCCACAAGTAAACTGTGGGTAATGTGGATAAGTGAATAAGATCTCAAAAAAACTATCCACAACCTTCAATTTTATCCACATTCTTTGCTTTATTATCCACAATTACTACTATTAAAGAATGAATATACAATCATTTCTTTGAACAAACGAAATCTTCACTTATATCACTTCAATTCATTTTGTATAATAAGATATAGAAAATTAGATAAGAAGGATGATAACGATGATCGTAAAAACAGATGAGGATTTAATAGCACTTAAAGAGATCGGAAAAATCGTGGCAACGATACGAGATGAAATGATTACTAAAACAATTCCAGGGATCACGACAAAAGAGTTAGATAATTTTGCGGGAGAACTTTTTGAAAAATATGGAGCGATTTCTGGTCCAATTGGAGATTATAATTTTCCTGGATTTACATGTATCAGTGTTAATGAAGAAGTAGCTCATGGAATTCCAGGAAATCGTGTCATTCAAGAAGGTGATTTAGTCAATATTGATGTATCAGGATCTAAGAACGGATATTATGCAGATACAGGGTTATCCGTTGTGGTTGGAAGGGGAAATGAGGAACTAATTAAACTTTGTGAAACCGCAAAAAAAGCCTTTGAAGCAGGATTAAAAAAAGCGAAAGCTGGCTCAAAGCAAAACGGAATTGGCAAAGCAGTTCATCTAACCGCACGACAAAATGGTTTCACAGTAATTATGAATCTTACTGGACACGGAGTCGGTAAATCACTGCACGAATCACCTGAATATATTCTTAATTACTTTGATCCGACTGATAGCGATTTACTAAAAGAAGGAATGGTTATTGCATTTGAACCATTCATTTCAACTAAAGCCGAAGAGATTGTTGAAAAAGGAGACGGCTGGACATACATTACACCTGATAACAGCTTAGTTGCCCAAATCGAGCACACAATTGTCATTACAAAAAATGAGCCCATTATCTTAACAATGTAAGAACATTAGAGAGGTTTTCTAAAAAGGATTTAGAGACCTCTCTTTCACTTTTTAATACTATGCCGCTCCTTATACAAATAACAATCAATATCAACCCTTAGATTTCCTAAATGAATGAATCATCCAAACATTTTCTGCAGCGGACTTCCTTCTTTAATGATGTCTTGAATATCATAAATCGAAATTGGAAAGTATGGAAACCCATATGCATAAGCCGTTAGTTCATATAGCTGATAATAAAGAACGAGTGACTTATCTGCTATATAGTAGTCTTGATTTGGGTGAATGGATTTAAAAGGCTCGAATATAAAAATATCACGTTCCTTTATTTGTTGACCAACTATTTTAGAAAGCACCTCTACATAATGGCTATCCGGCTTAAATAAGTCTGCTAGCTTATATTTATCTCCTGATTCCACATTAAAGGTTAGACCAATGATATAAGTCATCCCATGTGCTCCACCTGAAAAAGAATAATGCTCAATCGTTAAACTCAAAACACCTCTTTCATTCGTTTTTAGTTCAAAAAAACCTGTTATTTCCGTTTGTGGATTTTCATAGTATCCTTGCTTTTGAATCAATTCCCTTACCGTTTTCATTATTTGTTGATTGATCTTTGTTTGTGCTGATTGGTTAGCAAGACCATAAACAACTGGAACATACACATCCAATCGAGGCTGCTTTATTCTTTGTACCGCTATTTGTGTAGGTAACTGCATTCCCCTATCCCATCCTCTTTTTTGATCTATCTTATAGCCTATTCATGGTCCTTGTTTTATTTTCACCAGTATTATTGAAAAAATAAAAAGAAGCCAATACTCTCATTCAAATTGGCTTCTCCTCCTTATTCATGATTATTTTGCAACAGTAATTCTTCCATTATTAGTAGATAGCTGGATCAAATTTTCTCCATTCCCAATAACCGCATTACCGCTATATTTATCCAAAATATTGATCCGACCATTATCTACATGAACATTAAAGGTTACGTTAGACGGTTCCTTTTCGGTTTCAACTTCAATACTTCCGTTATCGGTATCTAATTTCATTGGTCGATCTAGGTCTGTAGTTTTAATAGATATTTTCCCATTATTGGTTTTCCCATTAATTTTTCCACTAACCTGTTCAAGCGTCAATCTTCCATTATCTGATTCTACCTCAACATTATCAGAGAGAATATTTTTTAATTCAACATGACCATTATTTGTTTCAGCATTAAGATTTTTAATTTCTAAATCCTCTACTTCCACATGACCATTATCATTATCAATTTCCATTGCTTCGTATTGCTTTTCTGGTAAAGACACCTTCACTGTTAATGATTTTGTTAAAAAATCGAAGCTAAAAAGCTTAAAATGCTCTTCTTTAAGTTTAATTATAAGCTTATTTCCTTCTGCATTAGCCGTGAAGGCTTGTTTTGTGTTTTTTGAACCTTTCCCTGATAATTCTACTTTTGTAACGGGATCTTTTGTTGGTACAATTTCTACGCTAGCATTGTCTGAATCTACCTCGACAGCGGTGATATTATTTTGAGTAAATGTTTTTTCTTCTGAAACCAAAATACCCCTATCTGTAAATCGAAATGTTAGGAGACTTCCTGCTGCTCCTATTAATAATAGAATAAGTGCAATGATCGATAACTTTTTTAAATTAATCATTCTTTAAGCCACCCTTCACAAGTGCTGCATTAAATTTCAAGTAACGAACAAATCCGTTTACTACTGCTTTTGTTGCAAAGTACATCCCAATTGCGATAAATAATCCAATTCCACAAAACATAATTGACGCAAAAATGTCAAAGAATTCAAATGTTCCTGGATTAATGACTGCACTAATAAGAACAAGCAATGGCGAGGCTACCAACCCTACGCTAGCTGCCCATCCTCCAATAATAGCTCCAGCCAAAGCAATAAATGGTCCCAAGACAATCACTAAGTTGAAAAAACTTAAACCAATGACTGCCCAGATCGCTCGAAAAATATTTCCTGTTGTTGCAGTAGCTTCCACTTTTTCAAGATGGTACGAAGCCAATAATTCTTTCGCAATTTGATTCGGTGAACCAAGTGAATCTGCAATTTCTTTTTCAGTTTTTCCTTCTTCTAAACCGATCGTAAAATGCTCTTCATAATCCAGGAGAATATCCTGTCGTTCTTCAGCAGAAAGCCTGTTTAAAGACGAATTTAATTGTTTTAAAAATTGTTCTCTAGTCATTGCCTACACCTTCTTTTATTAATTGATTGACTCCACTAGAAAATTCATTCCATTCTGCAATAAGCTCGTGAAGATAGCCTCTTCCCTTTTCTGTTAATTTATAATATTTACGTGAAGGCCCCTCAGTAGATTCCTGTAAGTACGTTGTAAAGTATTCTTCTTTTGTAAGTCGTCTAAGAAGCGGATACACCGATCCTTCCGATATTTCAATTTGGTTCGAGATTTTCTGAACCAATTCATACCCGTAGCGATCCTTCTT
The DNA here is from genome assembly GCF_006546985.1 of Bacillus sp. 03113. GTDB lineage: Bacteria > Bacillota > Bacilli > Bacillales > Cytobacillaceae > VATK01. Next base: position 65,575 of record NZ_VATK01000007.1, on the reverse strand, counting down.
ATCCAAAAGCACCAGTACACATAGCTCTAAAACTCCTTTTTTAAATTGTACGTTCAATGGTGAATCACCCTATTCTTAGTATTATTTAGTACTGTTTATTGTTTAGTACTGTGAAATAAAAATACCTTATGGATATAATATATCACTTGGTATTGTTTATTGCAAGGTACTGATAATAAACTAAATGCCCTTTTATATTAAAAGACTCCTTAATTTGTCGCAACTTTTGATTTAAAAAAGTAATATGAATGTAAACAGAAAGAAGACACCGATATTAATCGGTGCCTTCTTCGTTAGTTAATTTAAGCATTTTTCTTGTTTCATCGACCCCAACACCGTATTCTTTAAACTTCCCATCTTTCACCAAGATCATCGTAGGTGTTCCTGTTACCTCTATTTCACTAGCTTTTTTTGGTGTTTTATTTCCATAAGGCGTGTTATGAACCGCTACAATCTCATCTTTTTTGTTCACTTCAAATGTCCAATATACACTAGGATTACTTTGTATGGCTTTCAGGTCAACACCTTCATAATAAGTTTCTTTTCCATCTACCATTTTTCCGATCACACGATCATACTTTTTATGATGTCCTTCCCAATCATACCAAGCCTCTTGATTATTAGCAGATTGCATATCCACAATATAGATTGGAATATCACTATTTTTATTAAAATCAACGACTTCTTTTTCTATCTCTTTGCAATACTTACAAGTTGCTTGCCAAAAATAAACTAAATATTCCTCATCGTTTTGTTCATACGTTTCCTTATAGTCAATCCTTTTTATATCATTAATTGTCGCATTTACATTCTTCGAAAAAAACCATATTCCGATAAAACAAATAACTATAACCATAATAATAGAGATGAACATTACGCCTGATTTTTTCTTCATATAATGCTCCTTTTAGAAAGTTTGATCAACTCCCTTAGAGTATAAGAAAAAAAACCGCCGAAATGTATCTATCCAAGAAAATGTCATGAAATGGACAAGAATAATGGAAATGAGATCTACTGTAATGACTTATTTGTATACTTTATTTCATCATATTTTTAATTCAATTAAAGGTAAGGTTAGTTTTTTTGTCATATAATTTCCTAGCAATAGACATAAAAATAATGAATATATGATTAATACTGTATAATTTTCTGCTAACTGCTGCAGTGTTCTTTCAGGAACAAATATCTCATTCAATTTGATTATAAAACCATGTAATAAATAAATATACAAGGTTCGTTGCCCTAGTACAGTTAATTTATATTCTTTCTTAGGTACTAAAGAAAAAAAGCAAAATAATACGATTGTTGTTAATACATATTGCCCGCATCGAATCAAGCCATCCGCTATTTCTTTTACACCCATATCAGCATACGATGTATCACCAAGCAGCCATGGGATAGCTTCTTTCGGAAATGAAACACTAAAAATTAAAACAGTTCCAAGAATCATGACCAGACTAAGGGCAATAGAAAATTTTACTCTTTTTAACCAGGTAATATGTGATGAATTTAACAAATATCCTAGTAAGAAATATGGAAAAAACACGAAGGTTCTTGAAAGACTTAAATAGCTCCCTACTTCATCTATATATCCTACCCCAATACCAAGTGCAATGGATAGGATTAAACCATACCATCTCCACCTTGCGAAGACGTATAAAAGAATATTCCAACAAAATAAACTTAACAAAAACCACAAAGTCCAATGAGGCATAAAAAGATCAAACGTTAACGTCTTCTCATGCCCACTCCAGTAGTAAAAAAAAGAGTAGATTCCTTGAAAGATAAAGTATGGCAATAATATTTTTTTAATCGTCTTCAAAAAATAGCTTTTTTGTTGAAATCCTTTAGAAAAATGTCCACAAATGAGAATAAAAGCAGGCATATGAAAAAGAAAAATAACAGAATATAGCGTAAATAGGATATTATCTCCTTCTTTAAAAGGACTGATAACGTGACCAAATACAACTAAAAAAATTAAAAATAATTTGGCATTATCAAAATATAGATTCCTGTTAGAAGTTGTTTTCAAAATAGTATTCCTCCTAAAAAGTTTAATTTTAAATAAACCTCCAAGGATGATCACACAGAAATTCATTTATGATGATTTTACAGGACCTTTATTTCAAAACGATTAACATACGTTTAATAAACATGTACAGATTTATTACTAATAGTTACAAAAAAGTATTTTCCCCAAATATATGCAAGAAAAGTCATTGACTTAAACGCACCATATGGTATATTATGTAATACTTTAACGAATTTGTGGGGGATCGAGTTGGACATTGTAAATCTGACGCTTTTAGCTTTATTGATTATGTTTACTTGTTTTTTTGTAGCCACAGAATTTGCGATGGTTCGAATTAGAACCTCTAGACTAGATCAACTTATTGCAGATGGAAACAAAAAAGCAATCGCTGCTAAAAAAGTCACGATTCATTTAGATGAATATTTATCAGCTACGCAATTAGGTATCACAGTAACTGCTTTAGGGATCGGATGGCTTGGCGAACCAACCGTTGCAAAGCTTTTAAAAAATGGATTCGACCAAATGGAGCTTCCCGCTTCTTTATCACATATTCTATCGTTAGTACTTGCTTTTACATTTATTACTTTTCTAAATGTAGTAGTTGGAGAGCTAGCGCCTAAATCGTTTGCCATTCAAAAAGCGGAAGCTGTTGCCTTAACGCTGTCTACTCCGCTCATTTGGTTTTATCGCTTAACCTTTCCACTCATTTGGATATTAAATAGCGCTGTACGTTTTGTTAACAGACTTTTGGGGTTAAAATCAACTTCTCAAGAATTCGCACACTCTGAGGAAGAGCTCCGTATCATTCTCTCTGAAAGCTACGAAAGCGGAGAAATTAACCAATCAGAATATAAGTATGTAAATAATATTTTTGAGTTTAATAGCAGGATTGCAAAAGAAATTATGGTACCTAGAACCGAGCTTGTTAGCATTCAATCAGATGCTTCGATACAAGAAATCATTGAAACAATCACACATGAAAAATATACCCGCTATCCTGTTGTGGATGGTGATAAAGATAACGTGGTTGGCGTCGTAAACATTAAAGAACTATTAACAGAATGTGTGCGTAATAAAGATCGTCTTAACCGTTTTTCGATCGAAAAATTTACAAAACCTGCGGTAAAAGTGATTGAAAATATCCCCATTCATGAGCTGCTTATAAAATTACAAAAAGAACGGTCGCATATCGCTATTTTGCTAGATGAATATGGAGGTACAGCTGGTTTAGTGACATTAGAAGATATCATCGAAGAAATTGTTGGTGAAATAAGAGATGAATTTGATATAAATGAAATTCCAGAAGTTCGAAAAATGGGAGAGAATCATTTTATTCTTAACGGAAAAGTATTACTCTCTGATGTCAATGATTTATTAGGAATTCATATAGATCATGAAGAAATCGATACGATAGGCGGATGGTTTTTAAGCCAGGACTATGATGTTAAATTAAATGATTACCTTGAGGAGCAAGGATATCTTTTTACCGTTAAAGAGCTTGATCATCATCACATTCTATACATGGATGTTAAAAAAGTCGCCCCATCGGCACCGATACGCTCCTAAATATGAAAAGAATAATGCAAAATGGCAGGAAGACTTTTTATTAGCTTCCTGCCATTTTACTTTAATAGATTTGAAGCAAAGGCAGATTGTGCCTTATTTGGCTAACCATTCATCCTCTTTTTTTGTTTGCTCAAGCTTCATCTTTTCAAGCTCTACCTTCATTTTTTCTGTTTCAATTAAGTAGTTTTCATTTCTCATTCTCTCTAACTCTAATTCTTTTTCAACTATTTTGAGCTTAATTTTTTCCTTACTCTTCAAATACCCTGTCAAAATAGCGATAATTGGAATTGAAAAAATAAGAATGACTGCAACTAAACCCGTCAAAGGATCTCCTCCTCGATTTCCAGTTTGTTCATATTTTCTATTATACTACGCTTTCTTTACTATTAATAAATCCTTCCTTGCTTATATGTTAAGGCAAAGAAGGATTTTACATAAAGAATACTGTGTAAAATTTAGTAGAGCTACTGTTTCGAAACTTTATTCATATCTTAACGCATCTACAGCATTTAATTTAGCTGCTCTTCTTGCTGGAATATATCCTGCAATCATACTGATAACGGTACTAAAAATGATGCAAAATGCTGCTAAGTAACCTGGTACGACAAAAGCTTTAAAGGCATTTTCTTTTAAGAAAGATTTTAAGATTTCATTTCCTGCAAGCCCAAGTAAATAACCGCCAATGACACCAAATAAGCCACCTAACACACCAATCACTGCTGCTTCGGATAAGAAAATTCTTTTAATATCCTTTCTTCGTGCACCAAGAGCTTTCATGGTTCCAATTTCTCTTGTTCTCTCTAGCACACTCACATACATGACAATGGCAATCATAATGGCAGATACAACGAGTGAGATACCTGCAAATGAACCAAGAGCTGCTTGAATCATAACAAAGTATGAATTAATTTGATCTAATTGTTCACTGCTTGTTTTCGCCTTTAACTTTTGTTCCTCTGCTGCTTTCTTCACTTCGTCCACTACTTGCGTATTCTTTGCAAGGGCATTTGCTTGCAGCATGCCTGTTTCACCTGTTGATTGTTGATATGTTTGTTCAGCAAAATCATAAGGAATATAGCAGATTGAAAGACCAAATGAACCGTTCTTTACAACTCCTAAAATAGGTAACTGTACATCTACCGTTTTAAACATTCTCTGTACACCATCTAATTGAGTGGATACGGTCATATTGATTTCCTCACCAATTAAATCTTGATATTTGGCATCCTTGCCAAATAAATTGTCTGCATCCTTTTCCGTAATGTAAATCCCTTTCTCTCCATCCTTTGGATATTTTCCTTCAATGATATTATCCTTTTCAAATGTGCCTCTTTCTTTATATGGATTTAAACCAGCAAGGATAAGATTGACAGGGGCTTTGTTCGGATCTGTTTGCTTTACACTCCCATAAAATGCATAAACACCTAACACATCTGCCACATTCGGATTGTCTTTAAGCTCTTCAATTTTTTCATCTGGGATAACCTGTGGATTTTTCTCATCTGTTTGAATCGTTACACTTCTTTGATCAGTTAACTTTTCTAATTCACTATTTACTTTGTTTTGGGCACCAATTCCAAGACCAACCATTAAAGCAATTCCACCGATTCCTATTGATGCGCCAAGCGCTGTTAGGAGAGTGCGCCATTTTTTCTGTTTTAAATTCTGTGATGCAAGCTTCACACTAGAGAAAAAGCTGAGCTTCCCGCCTTTTTTTGATACACTAACACTTGTATTCTCTGCAGCTGTACGCTTCACTTCATTTGAAAGTACTTCACCATCCTTTAAGCGGACGATACGATTCCCCCATTCAGCAAGCTCTAAGGAATGTGTAACCAAAATGACTAGCTTTCCTTTTTCAGCTAATCCTTTTAGAATTTCCATTATTTGAATGGCTGTTTGTGAATCAAGAGCACCAGTCGGCTCATCTGCAACAAGAATATCTGGATCATTGGCTAAAGCCCGAGCAATTGCAACACGCTGCTTTTGACCACCACTTAATCGATTTGGTTCATATTTTAATTTATCGCCAAGTCCAACCATTTCAAGCAGCTCTTTTGCTCGATTCTGCCGTTGCTGCTTTGATTGGCCATCTAAGGTCATCACAAGCTCTACATTCTCTTGCACGGATAAATGTGAAATAAGATTAAAGTTTTGAAAAATATATCCAATATTATTTTTGCGATATTGCGCCCATTCATTTTGATTAAATTTCGTTACATTTACATCATTAAAGAAGATTTCTCCCTCATTTACAACATCGAGTCCAGTAATGATATTTAAGAGAGTAGATTTCCCACATCCTGATTCACCTAACAGTGATACGAGCTCCCCTTTTTGAAATTCTAGGTTAATTCCTTTTAAGACTGGAACAGGTTCTTTATCAACAAAATAAGACTTTTGAATATTGATTAGTTTTAACATTTCTGCCTCCTTATTAGCTTTTTTAGTTAAAATGGAAATTGAAACTGTGCATATAATGCAGTATGTTGATTCAAAACATTCCCTACATCCACATGATGAAATTCATTTATTAATCGCCATTTTTCTACAAAGCTTCTCATAAAATAACCTTACAAAAAGAGATTGGAACTGTCAAAAGATAACAAAAAAGAATGCCTTTCCAAATAGAAAAATGCATTCTTTTATCATTATTAGTTAAGTTTAAGACAGCTCTCTCTCACGATTATTTCATGCGAGAGAACTCTAACTTCTTTTACATATTGATCTTTTTCTTGCATTTGCTGCAAAAGCATTTGAGCGGATTGAATCCCTAACTCAACGATTGGTTGTCGAACAGTGGTTAAACTAGGTCGATAAGCTTCGGCAATAGGAATATCATCAAAGCCCAGAATAGAAATATCCTCTGGAACTTTTAGACCCAATTCCTCCGCCGCTCGTATCGCTCCAATCGCTACCATATCACTGACACAACAAATAGCGGTTGGCTTATCCTTTTGCTTTAGCAATTCCTTACCTCTTTTATAACCAGATTGAATATCATACTCTCCTTCAAAAAACCATTTTTCCTGATAATCGATCCCATGATCTGCTAAAGCTTGCCGATATCCTTTATAACGCATATATCCTGAATCAAAATAACTTAAAGGTCCACTAAACATAGCAATTAGACGATGACCTGAATCAATTAAAAACTTTGTTCCATCATAAAATGCTTGAAAATCGTCAATATTAATACACGAAATATGATCATTTTCCTTATCAACATGGGCAGCATAGACTACTGGGATAGAATGCTTTTCAAAAAAATCAACTTGTCTCTGTTTTTTATTTGGAGATGACGTTAAAATAATCACTCCATCTATATACTTTTCTCTCAAGAGATTTAAATAATGTAATTCAGTATCTAGATTACCATTTGTATTACATAAAAGCGTTGTATAATTGGCTTTGAAGCACTCCTCTTCAACCCCGGATACAAAATTGGCAAAAAAGGAGTTTTTTATATCAGGAATAAGGACCCCAATTAATGAACTGGTTTTCATGATGAGACTGCGCGCTACAGGATTAGGATTAAATCCCATCTCCTCAATGGCCTCTAATACTCTTTCTTTTACTTTCAAACTTACAGGCTTGCTTCCATTTAAGACCCGGGACACAGTTGCTATCGATACATTGGCCCTTTTCGCTACATCTTTAATTGTAATATTCATTTATCTCATCCTAATAAATATTTATCATTCTTATTATAATATTAGGAAAACCTTTTCCTAACTAGTCATAATAATAGCGACAATTGTCATCCACTTCTCCATTAACATACCAATAGAGACTGTGAAATTCTATAATGGGAAAACTTGACTATTTATCACTTATCCTAATCTTTATTATACTGTGCTTTTGTTTTCAAACAACCTATTTGTAAGCTTTTTTAACAAATTATTCGATGGATTATTACTACTAATTTATCCTTTCTCCTCTATGATTTGATCATTTTATTTTTCATCGTTAGGCAAGGAGCAAAACCTTCATCAAAGAGGGTGAATTGCCATCCATATCGATGAAGTCTTTGCTTCCAAATAATCATCATGCATTAAGGTTAAAGCTTGCCCCTTCTTGCGGATGCAGAAGTAATAATATAATAACTGATCACTAGCACTAGAATAGCACATGTGTATAAGAGAGTTTGAGAGGCATTTTCATGGTATACAATGATGAGACGAACCATTGCCGTAATTCCTATGTACAGAAAATAGCGGAGCGGGAAATGGTAGTTCTCTTGAAAATATTTGACGATCATTGCGATGAACTCAAAGTATAAAAAGAAAATCAAAATTCTTTCTAGCAGCTCATAATGTGTTTCAATACCTTGATGAAAAAGAGAATATCGAATGAAATAAAAAATCTCCTTTCCAAGCAAAATGCATAACGTAATTGCAAGCAACACCAAGGCTGTATTTAAAATATACTGCAAAATGATGGAAAGCTTTATGTTCAGCCTACTTTTCTCATTTTGATGGTTCATCAATCCTCTCCCCCAGCCTAAAAATTTTTCTTCCATCTTAAATCTTCATAATAGCTTATACGATTATTTTAGCTACTGGTTTCATTTTTAGATAGTGGTAAAAAAGAAATGTACTATTTCATATATCTTTGTTGAACAAATACAAAGAACGAAATTACGAAGAATATTTTAGGAATTTAAGGTAGACATTATAAGGGGAAGCTTACTTCCTGCTATTCCATTCAAAAGGAGGATTTTTATTCATGAACAAACAAAGAGCAAAAGAAATCGCCTCTTCTCCCATTATGGCTAATGTCACATATAATGGTATTCCTATTTATATTCAAAATGTAGATGAAAAAAATGAAACAGCTCAAATTTATCCACTCAATCAACCAGATCAGGAGCAAGAGGTATCTTTGGAAAGCTTAATCGAGCAGACTCATTAATAAACAAAAACACTATTGTTGACAATTCATAGTAATCCAATTAGAATAATCTTAAATAATATAAATAATGAAAACAAAAATCTCTTATCCAGAGAGGTGGAGGGACTGGCCCGATGAAACCTCAGCAACCACATTTTTTTGTATGGTGCTAATTCCAGCAAAGCATAGCTTTGAACGATAAGAAGAGGCGCCTTTTTAATACAAAAACCCTCTTCTTTGGAAGAGGGTTTTTGTATTGGAAGGGGAATTTTCATGAGCAACATTCATGTAGAAGTAAATGACTATTTAGATTTATATCTTTATGCAGATCGTATTGGGGATACAACATGGAAGCTTGAAATCATAGAAAAGCTAAAAAATATCCAAAATAGTACAAAAAAAACTGAAAATAAATCTTTAGACAGCCGTAATCTTTGGGAACAGTATAAAAAGGTTAACGAACAAATCCTTTCCATTTACGATCAGTTACGAGCTCAAACATCTAATATCGAATTACACGAAAAAATTGGAAAGCTAAAGGAACAACGATTATTTCTAGGTCAACAAATACGTTCGATTAATCAACAACATGCGATTGAATAATTGGAAAAACACACAATAAAGCGCCTATCAAACTAGGCGCTTTCTTAATATCTACATTTATCTTCATTCCTTGTGTTGATCCGCATAAATCTCCATGGCATCACACATAAAATTTGCAAGCCCTTCCCCAAACTGATCGATGTTTTTTGTGAATCGTTCATCGTCGACATACATTTGCCCTAATCCTTTGAATGCTTCAAGGGAATAATTTCCGAATTGGTTTAATAATTGAAACCACTCTTCTATAGCCGCTTGTGCATTGCTCGATCCAGGATTTGTGTGACGAAGAGCTGCAAGATTTTTATAAACAATATTCATTTGATTCGCTAAGTCATTTTGTTCCTTTTTAGACATGCTTTCAATCTTCGCATTGGAAGTATCGACTGCCTGATCACCCCAGCGTTCGCGTGCTTCCTTTTCATATGGATTATAGCTAAAGTCAAATCCTTCAAATTTTTCCTTATTTGACATTTCAATCTCTCCTCTCGTATGTTGAATCGTTTTTTCAATAGTCGAAATCATTTGATCAAGCCGATTGCGTTTCTCCAACAGCATTTTCCGTTGTAAGATTAACGCCTCCTCTCGATTAAATGAAGAGCTAGTAATCATTTCTTGAATCTTTTTTAAAGGGAAGCCAAGCTCTTTAAAAAATAAAATTTGCTGTAAAGTTGATAGGTTTTCATCGGAATATAACCGATAACCGGCTTCGGTTGTCTCTTCAGGCGTTAATAACCCAATCTCGTCATAATGATGAAGTGTGCGCACACTTATCCCAACTAAATCAGCTACTTCTTTTACTCTCATGGTCATGTTTTTGATCTCCCTTCAACTATTACTATAAAGTATCACGCAACGTGAGGGTCAATAACCAATCCTTTATTTTAATTCGAAATTATTTGTTATTTTCTTAAAAAAAGAAGACCCTTTATATGTAGATACCATCATTAAGATTTTTTGAATACCCTTGAAAATGGCCTTCCAGTAATGATCATTGTTGGTCCACTTTTCATATCAAAAAATAAAGAAAATGCCTAATTAAGATTCTGCTTCTTAATTTAGGCATTTTTTAATTTACTGGAAAATTTTAATTGACATTCTACCTACTAGTAGATAAAATAATATCAAGAGGTGAACTACATGAATCGTTCAGAACAAATTATGAACATTACACATCAATTACTATTAGAAAGGGGGTACAGTGCATTTAGCTACGCTGATATCGCAAATGAGATCGGCATTCAAAAAGCTAGCATACATTATCATTTCCCGTCTAAAGCAAATTTAATACAAAATGTTGTGAGCCGATATCGAAGTCAAGTTGAAAATAATTTAGCTTTGCTTGACTCAATGACAGATGATCCATACGAAAAACTAAAACAGTACTTATCTTACTGGGACGAATGTTTACAAAGGAAAGCCACAGATATTTGTTTATGTGCACTCTTGTCATCTGAAATTCAAATTTTACCAGAAGAGGTTCAGAAAGAAATACAAGCACATTATCAGCAATTAACGAGCTGGTTTGCAAAAGTATTAAAGGATGCTGAAGCAATCAAACCGTTCCATTTACCTTATCAATCTATCGATGAATTCGCTATTTGTTTATTGGCAAGTGTTCACGGTGGAATGCTTGCTTCTCGAACATTTAATGACGGGATGTATTTTCATAAGATTAAGGATCAGCTCCTATATCAAATGAATGTCGCATCCTAATTAAAAAAAACAAAAATTTTTTTAAACACCATCTACCTACTAGTAGGTATAATCCAAAAGGAGAATGATTAATATGAAAAAACCAACTATACTATTTATCCATGGCGCATTTGTAACTCCAAAAAGCTGGGAACCAATGATGAAATATTTTGAAGAAAAGGGATTTCAAACACTTGCCCCTTCCTGGCCATATCATGAAAAATCAGCTGAAGATTTACGGAAGAATCCTTCAGATAAATTAGGTCAATTAAAGTTAGAGAATCTTGTGGATCACTATACGAAAATTATTAAGGCTTTACCTGAAAAACCTATTATTATTGGTCATTCGTTCGGTGGATTACTAACACAATTATTAATGGATCGTGATCTTGGATTAGCAGGAATCGCCATTGATTCAGCTGGTTCAAAAGGCATAGTAGCAGCAGCCTACCTACTACCTCTCTATCCGTGTCAGGAATCCTAGGAAAGCCATGGCGCAAAACGTTTATGATGTCATCTAAATTATTTAACTATGCCTTTGTTCATACACTTTCAGAAGCAGAACAAGACCGAGCCTATAAAGAACATGTCGTTCCAGAAACATCACAAATCTTCTTCCAAGCAGCGCTTGCTCCATTCGCTTCAAATAGCCCAGCTACTGTAAACTATCAGAATGGCAAACGCGGTCCTTTGTTAATGATCGCAGGTGAAGCAGATCGAATTGTCTCTGCTAGAATGGTTCGTAAAAATTTTAGCTTATACGATCAGAATTCAGGTGCGGTAACTGATTTTAAAGAATTTCCGAACCGTACACATTGGATTATTGCACAGGCCTGGCTGGGAGGAAGTAGCAAGTTATATGGAGGACTGGTTGGATAAACATATACCTCAAGAAAATAGAAGGTAAATTAAAATTGATTTTAGGAAGTATAAAAAATCCTGAGGTTTTGATTGATGATAAAAAGTTTATCAAATAGAATTTCTAGTATAAAAAAGATCTTATTAAAAAGAGCCTTCTTTTGAACTACATCAATCAAAAGCAAGGCTCCGCAATTTATAATTATTTGTCTAAACTATAGATAAATTTTTTATTTTCTCTATTTCTTCTCTAAAGGGAGTAAATCTACCAATAGTGAATGATTCGGTGCTTCTAAACCATGTTTTTTTACTGTTTGAACCATGGCTCCATTCATGCAATCCACTTCTTTTAGTCACCCTGTTTCCATATCAGCATGTGTTGCTTCATAACAATTAGATGGTCCTCGATAAATGACTAAGATGGCATTCCTTCTTTTCTATCGAATATTCAATAATTATAACTGTATTGGTTTTAAAAATGATGAGATTAAATTACCAACTGAATTTACTCTTGATAAATTAACATTTTAAATTTTAAATATTAACCACACCATTGAATAATTATTCAAAGTAATTTATATTTATTAAGTCAAGATGTTCTTAGTAACCTTTGAAAAGGAGCTATCTTATTATGTTTGATATCCAAAGATCTGAAGTATATGATTATTTAAAAATAACAAAGTTATTTCAAGAATTAATTAATGAAATTATAGAAAATACAGGTGGAGATCAAACTCTATTTAATCTTACTGATACAGCTGATTTATGTAAAAATCTTTTGGAATCGGGTCTTTATCATGTATTTAAAGCGGTTAAGAAAGAGAATAGCGAAATTATTGGATTTATTTCTATATGTGAAAGCAGATCACTTTACGCAGATGGTACTTTCGGAATCATACAAGAACTATATATTTGCAAAGAGTATCGATCTTTAGGGATTGGAAAAAAACTAATATTATCTGCAATAAATTTTGCAAAGGAAAAAGAATGGAAACGATTGGAGGTTTGCACTCCTCCTTTGCCAGAATTTGATCGAACATTAGGATTCTATGAAAAAGAAGGATTTGAAATTACCGGTGGTAGAAAAATGAAAAGACTTATTGAAGGGATGTAAGACATTATGTTTAAGCGAACCTCAAAAAAATGAGCTAACATATGGTTTAGTATATTTTTCTTACAATTATATATCTTAATAGAATCCTTGTTTAGCTACTTAACCATTAAAAAATATTAGGAGATGTGATAAATGGAGCTATTTATCATGATTTCTACTGTCGTCCTATTATGTTTAATCAGCTTGTTGCATTTTTACTGGGCTTTTGGAGGAACTTTTGGAATCCATGCTGTTCTCCCCTCAAAGGAGAGAGAGAATGACCCTGCATTTATTCCTGGAGTTTTTCCAACCATAGTTGTTGCAATTCTTCTATTACATTAGTTTCTAATCAAGCATTCAAAAAATAACCTTTTATAATATTTTAGTTGATAAAAACTTCATTAGGAGAAATCAAGGCTGTCTTATTTATTCGAAATTAAAACATTAGTAATTGTTCAACAGATGTTGGGCGCCCCTCTTACAAATATTTTCTCACAAATATTTTTCCTTAATAATCCAAATTTATTATTGAATGATTTAACTCGATAAATTGTTTTTCTATAGGTGTTAGCTCATGATTTAACCGTGTAATGAAGTATAAGTCAATGTATCGATATAAGGAAGGAATCTCTAAATATTGATTAATATGGTATCGATTTACGATACGTTTAGAGGCTAAAGAAATTCCCATCCCCATAGAAGCAAATTGGACAATCGTTTCTAGGTCACCTACTTCAATAATTTCACCATGTTGAATATTCAAATCCGTAAAAATATGACGTAAAATAGAAAGATATAAACAATTATCTGATAGTATAAGCAGATTTTTTCCATTTATATAATCTTCTAATCTTATGTTTTTATCTATACCAGCTCCCATTAATACCAGCTCCTCTACCCCCGCTTGTCTATATTTAATTTGGGGATTATTCATTGTTCCAATCGTGTAAGCAATATCAATATTTCCAAGAAGAATTTGCTTTTCAATCTCATCTGTAGGCCCCGTTTTTAAAGTAACTGATAAATCAGGGTAAGACTTTTTAAGCTTATTTAAAGCATTTGAAAATTGTGTTCCTCCGATGGATACCATCGTACCAATACGAAGCTTTTCATCATGTTTTTTCATCTTATTTTCTGTTTCTTCCCAAAGAAACAATATTTTTTTAAATTGCTGATATAACTTCTCACCATCTGTGGTTAACTCCACGCCTTTTGCATGTCTAAAAAACAGTTCTTGATTATAATAAGCTTCAATCTTTTTAATTTTGGCAGTCATATTAGATTGAAGATGATTTAGTTTAGCTGCAGCAGCTGATATACTTTTACATTCCGCAACTGAAACAAAAGCCTTCATATTTTCGATATCCATTTTTATTTCCCACCCATCAAAAAAAGTGATACCTGTATCATTAACTAACATTATTAATGATATCATGTTTTCATTATACTTAATTTAATCGGAATCGCTACCTATTAAGAAAAAATGATAATGTGATCGAGCAGGACTATTCATGTATTGTTTATATTTATTTAAGGTATTAACTATAAAAGTCATTTTTGGATGTTTATCTAATATAGGAGGTTTTAGAAAATGCAGGAAAATAAAATAGGAGTTGGCATTATCGGCGCCAGTATGGATGGTACTTGGGGAGGGCTAGCGCATCTTCCTGCGTTACAAGCATTATCTAATTTCAAGGTAGCTGCCATTAGTACGACTCGTAAAGAAAGTGCGTATGAAACAGCAAAACGGTTTGGAATCCCTAAAGCTTGTATCGATCCGTATGAGCTAGCATCGAATCCCCATGTAGATCTGGTTACGATTACTGTAAAAGTCCCTGAGCACGACAAGTTGGTTCGTACAGCTTTAGAAGCTGGGAAACACGTATATTGCGAATTTCCGCTTGGGCGGACTACAGAAGAAGCAACCAATTTACTTCAAATTGCAGAGGAAAAAGGATTACGTCATTTTGTTGGACTGCAAGCTCGTACAAACCCTGCTTTCAAATATGCAAAGGACCTAATTGCTAGTGGTTATGTCGGAGAGGTACTTGCTGTACATTGTAACTACTCACTTCCTCTCTTTTCAACACGCTCTAAAAAGATCAAACGCTCCCGCACGTATCTTCTGGATAAGGCAAATGGAGCGAATCAATTAACGATTACCGCTGGGCATCTTCTAGATGGTATCACTTATATGTTTGGGCCATTCTCAGAAATATCCGCTATCACAGAAACACAGATAAAACAAGTAAAAGTAGAAGAAACTGGAGAAATCATCCAAGCGACTTCACCAGATCATGTATTAGTGAATGGCATCTTAGCAAGCGGAGCGATCATGTCCACTCAAATTCGCAACACTCATATTGGGAATCTATCATTAGAAATTAATGGAACTGAAGGAGATTTGATACTACAATCAAAAGATAACTTTATGTTTCAAATAGACTCCTTTCTCGTAAAGGTAGCTCAAGGAAACAGTAAAGATTTCGATACATTACCCATTCCTCCTGAATATAATCAGTTACCCTCTATGTTAAAAGCTGGCCCTGCTTTTAATATTGCCCAGCTGTATTCACACATATTTAGAGATCTGAGGGAAAACACCTATCATTCTCCTGACTTTCATACAGCTATTAAGACTCACAAACTATTAGAAAAGATACAGAAAGCTGCTAAAACAGGAATTAAGCAAAAAATTAATATTTAGAATCGAATACAAAATCAATAATTCTTTTTTTTGGAGTGAAAAAAACGGTGAAAAACAAGGTGATCAATGTAGGGATAATAGGAGGCTCTTTGAATAATCAATGGGCCAGTCAAACGCATATTCCTGTACTTAAAGAACATCCTTTTTATAGGATCATGGCGATTGGAACATCAAACATGGCATCTGCAAAAGAAAGTGCAACGATGATCAATGCTCCTCTAACATTTACAGACCATCAGGCATTAGCAAAATCTAAAGAAATTGATTTAGTCGTCATTAGTGTAAAAGTGCCTTTTCATTATGAAGCTGCTTTTGCAGCTATTGAGCAAAAGAAACATCTTTATTGTGAATGGCCTCTTGGAATAAATACAACACAGGCAAAAGAAATGGCAGTTTTAGCCGACCAAGCTAATGTTCATCATGCCGTCGGTTTACAAGCGAGGCAATCTCCTGAAGTGATTTATTTAAAACAAGCGATAAAACAGGGGGAAATTGGAAAGGTATTATCCTGCACCATGCAAGTAGCTACCCAAGGAAAAGGAGGGATAACAGATCAAAAAAGCTCCTATCTTTTAAAAAAAGATAATGGAGCAAGTCTGCTTACCATTAATGGCGGGCATTCACTTGACATTCTTTGCTATATATTAAGTGATTTTAAAGAATTATCTGCTACAATGAATAAAAATTATACAGAAGTAATTATACAAGAAACAGGTAAAAAAACATCTAAAGACACAGCTGATCAAATATTAATACATGGAACACTCATCGATGGTACTTCTGCGTCCATCCATATTCAAGGTGGCGTTTATCCTTCATTCATTTTAGAGATTCGAGGAGAAAAGGGGGTTTTTCGCTTAGTACAAAATCATTCTTTCGGTCATGTGCAATTTGGCAATCTCAAAATTGAAAAAATCACCCATCCTAACTATTCGTCTTTAAGTAATCGAACGAATGATATTTATTTTGAAGAATTAAAACAATCTGCAGAAAAAGATAAAAGTCCAAAAGGATATGTAGAAAAAGCGTATAATCAATTTGCCCAAGACATTTTGGAAAATAAACGTCAAGTCCCTAATTTTCATGACGCTGTGAAATTACATAAATTATTAGATACAGTTCGAGAATCCGTAGAGACGGGTAAAAAAATAGTTTTAATAGATAAATATTCATATTGAAATGAAAATCGTCCAATCCATTATCCTGAACTATTACTTGAATAAAGGAGACAAGTATTTAGGTTTTAATTTCTGTTCGGCTTTATATATTTTTTTTAAACATTTCTTTTCACAATAAGCTTTTTCAGCTGCCTTGCCATATAAATCGCGAAAATGTAACGATTGAATATGAAATATTTCTTCTAGAAAATATAATAAAAGCACGGAAAATTTGTCCGTGCTTTAATAGGGGAGATTAAGCTGCCATGAAACACCAAACTTATCGACTAGCCAACCAAACTTTTTACTAAAGGAATAATCTTCTAGCGGCATTAGAGCTCCTCCGCCATCAAGCAGGTTTTGATAAATTCGGTCTATCTCCTCTTCCGAATCACACGTAATGAATAAAGAGAACGAGGGAGTAAACGAAAATTCATGCTTAACATTACTGTCAATACACATAAATTCTTGGCCCTTTAATGAAAAGGTAGCTTGCATAACACTCCCCTCTTCACCTGCTTCATTTGCACCATAACGAGTAATGCTCGTTATTTCTGATTCTTCAATTAAAGAAGTGTAATAATTCATGGCTTCTTCCGCATTTCCTTGGAACATTAAGAATGGTGTTACCTTTTTCATCATAAACCAACTCCTGATTTCCACTTTTTTTCAGTAAAATTAACTTCCACAATTTCTTTCAGAAATTCCCGGTCTCACTTAAATATTCAGCTGGGGCTTTTTAATAACACCAGAAAAAATACTCCTTATAGAAAAACAGATTAAGATTCTAAGGAAGTAATCCCGCTTTCATTTTTCTCAAATTCTGGAGCATTGGCTTTTTTAAAAAACAAAGCGATAAAGAAAGCAATTACACTTAATATAATTGCAAACCAATAGGCGTGGTGCACACCTTGAGTCATCGCATCATTCATGATTCTCTCAGTAATTGGACCTGTTTGTATATCTAAATAATGCTTACTGCTTTGAGTCAATATGCTAACAAAGATCGAAACGCCTAGTGCACCTGCAATCGGTTGTAATGTATTCGCAATAGCTGACCCATGGGCATATAAATTCTTCGGTAATTCATTTAATCCATTAGTGTGTGCCGGCATCATGATGGCTGAAATGGATAGCATTAAAACGATATACACAATAATGAAGAGCCATGTCGGGATCGAAGGATTGATTTTACTAAAGAATAACATCACACAAACCATCACAACCGTACCTGGGATGATTAGCTTTCTTGGTCCATATTTATCAAATAAAGTACCCATTAATGGTGACATGAGACCGTTTAGTAATGCACCCGGCAAAAGCAGTAGTCCAGCCATCTTTGCAGAATATCCAAGAGGCCCTTGTAAGTACATTGGCATCACAATTTCAGAAGCAAACAGTGCCATCATGACAATAACAAAAATGGTTACACCTTTCGCAAAGCTTTTGTATTTAAAAACGCGAACATCCAATAAAGGCTCATCTAACTTCAATTGACGCTGCACAAATAAAAATAGAGCAAGCAAACCGATAAAGATAATGGAAAGGATCGTGATCGATAAAAATCCTTCCTCATGCTCTCCCGCGCTGCTAAAACCATAAACAATTCCACCAATTCCGATGGTAGAAAGAAGTATCGAAATCATATCTACTTTAGGTTTTGTTACCTCACCAACGTTTTGCAAATATTTTAAAGCAAATAAAATGGAGAACAGGGCAAAAGGAATAACAAAAAGGAACAACCAGCGCCAACCAAACAAATCGACGATGACTCCTGATAATGTTGGACCAATGGCAGGTGCAAACATAATGACTAACCCAAAGGTACCCATCACCTTACCACGGACTTCTGGAGGATAAAGCAAAAGTAAAGCATTCATAATAACAGGCATTAACAAGCCCGTTCCAACAGCTTGTATCATTCGTCCTGTCACCAACATGGGAAAATTCACTGCACTAGCAGCAATGATTGTGCCAATTAAAAACACTATCATGATGCCAATAAACATTTGTCTTGTCGTAAACGACTGAATAAATAAGGCAGAAATAGGCATTAGCACACCCATTACAAGCATAAACCCAGTTGCCAGCCATTGGACAGTTGGTGCATCGACTTTAAACACGTTCATTAATTCTGTTAACGCAATATTGAGCAGTGTTTCGTTTAAAATCGCAAAAAATGCACCAATCATAAAAGTAGTGAATATTGCTTTCCTATTAATCGCAGCTTCCATGGATACCTCCAATTTTTCAAGATTCTTTATAATGAATTCTCATATTCACAATTAATTTGATTTATTCTAAGCATTTCAATCAATTTTACTTTCATCTGTTAGTAACCTACAATATCCATGGTTCTCCAAATGTTTTATCCCTCCTGAAAAAGAACTTATGTTCGTTTGTTAAATATATTTTACTCTTTTGAAGTGCATTTGACTATATATTTATTTTAATTTGGTATAAGTTATTTACCATCCTTGACTTTTTCGAAGATATCAATACTTTTATTACGAGAATTATTTAATTAAAACTTTACTGTTTGGTGTTTGCATTATTAAAATAATTGATAATCATCTCGTCTTAAAAGCATTTATAAAAAATATTTTCACCTCATTTAACAGCGATCGATTTTCAATGTGTTTCCCCAAACAGATTTAATCCGATTGCACCGATCACTATGAGACCGATAAAAATGACTTTCTGAATCGACAGTGCCTCTTTGAAAAAGATCACGCCAAATGTAACGATTATGACAATCCCCATACCTGACCAAATAGCATAAGCTACACCAATTTCTATCTTTTTAAGTGCAAGTGACAGCATACTTAAGCTAATCACGTAACAAATGAACATGATAACGGCATATGGAATATTGGATAATCCTTTTGATAATTTCATAAGCAATGTTCCACAAACTTCAAATAATATGGCTAAAGCTAAATAAAGCCAACTCAAATCAATCACCTCATACTTGTTGAGTTCTTAAAAAATTTCGGAAGAAAAAACAATGGATATATCAGTAAATAAAGATTAAATGCCCACCAAAGTGGATTAAAATCACCCCTAAAAAACCAGAACGCGATCGCTTGTAAACCGGAACAAAAGGTAAGTACAAGGGAAATTAAACTAAAATTTCTCCATTCATCCCTTTTCTTTCGATAAAAATAAAGTGAAGCGAGGCCAGTAATCGAAATTAGTAGATCGAGTGGTAAGAAAGACCAATTCCATGAAACAAGAATGGGATTATTATAATCTTTAAAAAGAAAACTTTTAGGTATAACATGAAATATAGTAATAAACCAATACAAAATAAATCCGATATCAGTCACATAAAAAAACCATTTCAATTTCCCCAAGTCTAATTCCCCTTTGGAAATGATTCCATTTGTAAGTGTTTTACCACTTCATCTAGAAGTTGATTAAGCTGCAGCAATTCATCTTTAGAAGTTGCTTCAATAATCAACTTTGACAATTTTTCATATGAATCAAGATCTCCCTGAATAATGTTTAGCCCTTTTTCGGTTACATTTAAGTAAAAAATTCTTTTGTCTTCGGTAGATTGTGTTTTTTCGATCAAATCATTTTTCAACAATCTTTTGACTAGAGCTGAAATGGCGGGCTTTGTTAACTGAAGTTCTTCTGCTAATTGTCCAAGTTTAGGCTTCTCCAGCTGGTAAATTACCGTTAAATAGTAATAATCATTCATATTAAAATGATCTACTTCCATTTCTGTTAAAGTATTATTAATTTGTTGAATCGATTTTTTCCATAAATAGTTAGCAATGATGGAAATATTCTCTTGAAGCATTTTGATCCTCCTATCTAATCCAACATTTTAATTAAATATATTTAATTAAATTTATTTAACTATTATACCATACGAATCTTTTATAGAAATTAATATTCGATTCAATATAATATTTTGAATGGTATTTACATTATAAACTAAGGTCTTTTGCATATAAAATGTAATAAAAGTATAGTAATTGCTAATGTGTATCTTTTCTCTAATATATAGAACTTGTATTAGGTTAAAAAAGTAGACACATTTTTACACCGTGTCTACTTTTGGGTCTGACATTATATTGGTAATTTATGTAGTTCCTCATCCGGTGAGGTTTTTACCCAGCTGCTAAAATGAACCGTGAAGTCTTTGCTTAGAGGTGAGCAGAAAAATGGTCCTGCATCTGTTTGAACATTTGTATTAAATGGACAGACTCTTATCGTTCTCCATGTTTCGTCTAATGATTTTGCTCTAATAATAAGTGAGTCGTTAAAGAAGGATATACGTATTGTTACTTCATCCTTCTCTTTCCATTCAGGAACAGGTGATAAAGACCAATCTGAGTTATGATTCGTTACAACAGCTCCTACATGGGGTACACCATCATTTATTTCAACGCCTGCTTTTACCCATTTGTGATTATTTTGCCAAACCATTATCCCAGCTTGATCGTAAAGCCCGTTAAACGTTTTGAGAGAAAAGGAGACTTCTATAGCATCCGACAAGTCCCATTCTTTTAATAACGAATGGCCATCTCTGTGTTGAAATCCATAATAAGTATTTTCCCAATAGTCACTGCCCTGTTTTCCTTTGGCTATTAATACTCCATTTTTTATACAAACGCTTTCTGGTTCTCTACTCCATTTCCCTTGCTCCCAATCTATTTTATCTTTATACAAAACAATCCCCCTCCATTCTTTTTCAACATGTCATGCTTTCTTCTCATTTGTTAATACTACCATTTGCAGTTTTGTTTCACTATTATTGCTTTCACTTTACTTTATAAAAAAGGCAATAATTTAACAAATCCATTGAAACTCACAAATAAAAAGAATATTTTGGTAAACTAAAACAAATAGTGGAGGTGTTTTTCTTATGGAAGAATTGCAGGAAATCTTAACGAAAAGCAAATATACATATGAAATCCTTCAACACAAAAAGCCCATCCTTTCAGCAGAGGATGGTTCGGAATATTTCGGGATTGAAATTGGTCAAACAGCTCCGTCGTTAATAGTTAAAACCGATATAGGATTCTTCTATTTAATTGTATCTGGAAATCGTGGCAAAATTAATTTCGAGAGAATAGCTGAAATATTAAATTGCAATAAAGTAAAGTTAGCCTCTCCGAAGGAAGTCAAGAAAATGACAGGATTCGAAGTAGGAAGTGTACCCATGATTGGTCTTGATTTACCTTGTATACTAGACAACCGACTTTTTCAATATGATTTTATATACGGAGGCACTGGTCTACCAACTATAACATTAAAAATAGAGCCCCAAGCTTTAATTGAATTAAATCAAGTGGTAGCAACATTCGATTAATATGCCCGTTTAGATTAGACGCTTTATGGTCTGAAGATACAAAAACAAAGTGCTAGGTCCTACTATTAGAGGAGCCTAGCACTTTGTTTTTATCGAATCTTCCTTTTTATTTATTTGGTTCATAAACTCTGTCAAAATGTTTGATCTTAACATTTTTAAAGATCGCTGTTCCACCTTCAGTAAAAAGGGTAATCCCTTTATCGTCTAATTCCGGGAATATTTGACTGGAATAAACAATCTTTCCGTCATCGACAAACACTTCAATGCTCGTTTTATCGACGAGGACCTTTAAGTGAATGTTCTTCTTATTGACATCAAATGGCGCCCTGTTTTCAACATATTTATTGCTTTGATCAGGCTGCCCAGTTAGTCCTCTATTCACATAAGAATATTGGCCATCTACTAAAACACCTACATCAACATGACGGTTTTTGTCTGCTGATTCTCGAAGCCTTACTCCTACATTCTTGAGCTCATTCCAAGATATATCGGTGTCAAGCTGGTACGCATCTCCTGTAACGTTAAGTGTTTTAGAGCCATTCACCTTGATTTGTTTAAAGGAATCCGTTGCACTCGTTAATTGATTCAATGCTCCAATAGGCTGTGAAGTCAAAGTATATGCACCGTTTCCTGCTTGCACTAATTTTATTTGACGAACAATTGAATCTAGTCCGTTAAAATCTTCTTTCAGCGTTGGCGTATTATGCGGATAATCCCAATTATTCATCCATGCCAATGCATAACGACGGTCGTACGGATCGCTGTCTTTTTCCTCTTCAAACGTGACAGCCCCATACCAGTCAAAGCCATAATCTAACCACTGGGGCTCATTGTGATCAGGGGAAAATGCTTTTCCATCGAAATTTCCAGTCCAATAGGCGTAGGTGTTTGGTTTCCCTATCGACTTCCCATTTGCGCTGGCACCAAGTACCCATTTAAATGTCCCATCATTCGCTCGCATTAGATAAAGATCTGGACATTCTACTATACCGATGTTTTCCGTAACAAAACTACTTGTATAATGCCAATCTTTTAAATTATGAGACTCATAAAAACCTATTTTCGTTCCTTCTGCCATCGTCATCACCCATTTACCGGCTAGGTGATCCCAGATGATTTTCGGATCTCTAAAATCCTTTGTACCTGGATTCGGCATAACGGGATGATCACTATAAGATTTAAACGTTTTTCCTTTGTCCGTACTGTACCATAAATATTGTTCCTGCTTCCCGCCATCAGCGGAGGGTTGTGTCACGATGGCCACAATAGCTCCTTTACCGAAGCCAGCCGTATTGTTTGTGTCAACAACAACGGATCCCGACCATGGATCACCATTTTTGTTTGTATATTTAGGAATGGCTACCCCTTCATCATTCCAGTGTACCAAATCCTTTGATGTAGCATGCCGCCATTCCGTCCCATTTCCATTCGGATAATCACGATTATAAAGATAATAGTAATGATACTTTCCATCAAAATATATCGGCTTCTGAGGGTCGTTTTTCCATTTGTCCGGTGTTGTAAAATGGTACGTGGATCGATAAGTTGGCTTCTGATGAGTCACTGTTTTTACTTTCTTATTATCTTTATGACCTGGCATTAATCCTATAACAATAAATATACCGAGAATCATTATAAAAATAGCTAACCAAATATATACTTTCTTATTAAATACTCTTTTTTCCAAGTAGATTCACCACTTTTTATTTTTGCCTTATCTTGTTGCGATTAGATAACCATAGTAGGGTTACCCTAAAGTACCTGGTATTCTCCCCAATTATCTAAAATATAGGAAAAAATAAATATGATATCAATCTAATAGAGGTGCCTGGTACTATGTTTTAGTTCACCCTTATAAAAAGAAAATGCCAATATAAGATCGGCATTTTCTTTTTATATATTCAGGTTGCTTATTCATTAACTCTATAAATAGAGTTAGAAATCTGTTGCTATTATTTTTTATCGTTATCTTCTACTGTTAATTGTCCTTGTTCAAGGATACTGTTTTTTACAACAGAAGTTTTAGAACCTGTAATGTTTAACAAGAAGCTTGGTGCAAAGGTAGACTTATGGTCTTCAAAGTAACCTCTATTTGTCATATAGCTTGTGATGACTACATTATTACCATCTTTTTGTGGAGTTGCAAAGTGCGCATAGTTCCAAGTAATATCTTTAGGATCAAGGTCTTGATGTAATACAAGTCCAGTACCATTTAAAGGTTTGTATGGTCCAGTTAAGGAATCTGCTACATAACCAAACATGTAAATATCTTTGTTCGTTAATCCATCAACGATCATTTTAGATCCTCTTGAACTAGTGAATAAATACCATTTCCCATTCATTTCAAATACGTTAGCACGTTCGATTTCATCTGTAACTGTATTCGATGCAATTAATGGTTTCATTACTTTTTTCAACGTATAATCATCATTTAATTCAACAATACCTAGGGCACCATTTGCTAAAGCTGCATCTTTCTTTTTAGGGCTTTGCAACAGTTTCGTTTTCTCATCTTGGAAGAATTTTTTATTTCCTCCATAGTAAGCATGATTATTGAAGGATTCTTCTCCTTGGTAACCAACTTCTGTTCCTGTATTCGCTTCAAAAACAAGATATTTTTTACCATTTTCTTCAACATAATGAGGATCTCTTAATGTATGATTATCAGAGAAGTCCCCTCCACCGAAAGCTTGGTCAACAGTTTGATAGTTTTTACCGTCTCCATCAAAGATCGATTTGAAATCTTCTACACCATCAATTTTCAGCGTATTAGCATCTGGTTGAGATACATTAATCTGAGCTGTTGTTAACGTTTGTTTACCAAAAGACCCTTCTTCCGGATTGAAAACGTGACGATTTGTATAAAATAAGCGAACTTTTCCATCAGATGTAAAGGTTGCGGAACCTGACCACTCCTCTGATTGTTTATTTAGAATAGGATCTTTTGGAACTAGTTTATCACTATCCTTAAATACTCTACCAGCATTTTTCCAGCTATCAATGGAATTGTCGCCTGCTTTTTTATAGAACAAGTAGATGAAAGTGTCATTTGGGTTCTTAGGGTCTCCTGCTAAACCAAAAACAATTTGGTAGCCCTTATAATTTGCCACTGTTCCGTCAGCATTTTGTAATGGCCAAGTATCCCACACATCTAAATCTATTAGGTTACCATCCTTATCATAACCTTTTGCCGCAGGAATATTTTTTATAGTTGATGCATCGAATTGAGGCACTTTAAATTGTTCACTTTTTTGTTGTTCAGGTAGTTTCAGCATGTCAGAACGTGTGATATGGGAAAAACCATAGCTGTTATTGTAGTCCATGCTGTCTTTTTCTTTCGCAAAAGTTAAAGATCCACCTCCTACTAGTAAGGCTGTAGCAAAGGTTACCGCTGTTGCTTGTTTGACAATCTTATTGATGTTCATACCTTTCTCCTTTTCCCAAAAAGTGTATCTAAAAAGATAGAAAACAATTCTATATCCTTTTTAGACCAAGAAACTGCCTCTGTGTTATTTATTTAGATAATTTGTTTAACTTAATGAATAAGATTCATCACCATGATTTGACTTGGCCGCCATTGACCAATATAAAGTGTCACTTAGTTACATTAACTTCTATTTATAATATGGAATACATATCTACTTCCAAATTGTTCAATGTACAATGTACAGCTTTATATATGAATCTATTCATTTTAACACCTTAGAAGTTAGACAAAAATTCTAAACAAAGTAACAAGATTTCGTTACAACACAAGGTTACTTACATATTGAAATCTCGTCAATTCGACCAAATGTAACAGCTTTCGACTCCTTTCCTTCTATGATCAAATATGACTAGGACGAAATGAATGAATTCTGTTACTTATATAACAATGATGTTAATTTTGTAAATTCACGAAATCTTAATTAATTTTTTAATTTATCTAGTTATTCACTGTTGAGAATGACCGATTTTATTGATTAATATGTAAATAAATTTATCCATTTTCTAGCAAATGGATATGACGATTCCTATTTAGAAATCTTTTCCAAACATATGTTCTTTAACGTTTAGAACGTTCATTTTCCATTGTCTCCTCTAAATTTTACATTTTATTATGGAAAAAATAGGAATAAGGTATTTTATCAAATAGTTTAGTATTATTTTTTTGGAATAAAAAGGAATTCATTTCATTCCTTTAGTATCTTATTATTTCTTGTAACAATACCGTTAAAAAGTACAGGAGAAAAGATCTAGATTGTAATATAGAGAAAATTAGTTCTTTCAGCATAATTAAATGGAGTGAGAGTGCCTTTTGTCACTCTTCTAATTTACTATATTTTGTAAAATTAATGATTTGAACATAATTTTTAATAAAATTTCAAACGAAAAGTAACACTTTTGGTAGAATTAAATGAATAATCAAAGCACATGGAATTTATCAAAGGAGAAAAAACTTATGCAAGACAAAACAAATAATCTGCATAATATATATAAAAAAATTATGGAAAATGTGAATGTTGGTATTCACGCTGTAGATAAGACAGGAAATACCATTATCTATAATGAAAAAATGATGCAGATTGAATCAATGAATGAACATGATGTTTTAAATAAAAATTTATTAGATGCCTATAAATTTACAGAGAATCAACAAAGTACGTTAGTCAAAGCATTACAGTATGGAACAGAAACTGTTAACGTTAAGCAAACGTATTTTAATAATAGAGGAAAAGAAATTACGACCATTAATAATACATTTCCTATTATCGAAGATGATTCCATTCTCGGTGCAGTTGAAATTGCACAAGACGTAACAAAATTAGAGCGATTGATTAGAGAAAACATGAAGCAAAAAGGCAATACACGCTTTACTTTTGATAGTATTATCGGCCATAGCCAGCCCATTAAAGAGGTAGTTGAAAATGCAAAACGAGCAACCCGTACTTCCTCTTACGTACTGATTGTTGGTGAAACTGGTACGGGTAAGGAGCTATTTGCACAAAGTATTCATAATGGCAGTACTCGATCATCAGCTCCGTTTATTTCACAAAACTGTGCTGCTTTGCCTGATAATTTAATTGAGAGCCTTTTATTCGGTACAAAACGGGGGGCATTTACTGGTGCAACTGATCGTCCAGGACTATTTGAACAAGCGGAAGGCGGTACGCTGTTATTAGATGAAATTAACTCGCTGAACCCAAATCTTCAAGCGAAACTACTTCGAGTTCTTCAGGAAAAAACAGTTAGGCGAATTGGTGATACTGTGGATAAACATGTCAATGTACGCGTTATAGCTAATATTAATGAAGATCCGATTGATGCAATTGCCAACAATCGGTTGCGAAAGGACTTATACTACCGTCTCGGTGTCGTAACATTGTTTATTCCTCCCTTGCGTGAACGAAAAGAAGATATCTTACCATTAACAAACTTTTTCATCCATAAGTATAATGAATTATTTCAAATGGATGTAAAAGCGGTTGACGCAGCTGTTATGTCCTCATTTTTAGAATACGAGTGGCCAGGCAACGTACGTGAGTTGGAACATGTTATTGAAGGTGCAATGAATATGGTTATGGATGAAGAAACGATTCACTATTCTCATTTACCATTTCATTATCGTAGTAAATTTCAATTGAAAGAACACATTTTGCCTGCTGCATCAGCAGAATCGTTCGTTTACGATACGAACTTTGATTCATCTCTTTCATTAAAAGAGCAATTATTGTTATTCGAAGCTACTTATATAAAAAAATTGTTAAAACAACACAACTATAATATTACGAATACAGCAAAAGTTCTTGGCATAACTCGTCAAAGTTTACAATATCGAATGAAGCGATTGGATATTTCCATATAAAATTTTCAATAAAAAAGGTAACTTAACAATAGATTCGCTCTGTTAAGTTACCTCTTTTCTATAATGAACTATTTCGCAATGTCATTTACATTCGATACTACCTCAGCTAGATACCCGTCGAACTTTTGAATATTTATTCTTTCTTACCTTATGAATAAAACTTCATTCTATGCTGTTCCAAATGTAACGCCGATTTTTTTCAGCATCCTTCGATAGGCAATACTCATACGGTCGCATTTTAGATGTAATTCAGCTTGTAAATCAAGTGGCAATAGCTCTGGTTTTTGATTTTCAACGATCACCCTGTCTTGTTCAAGTAACTTATCTTGAAAATCAATAAATACTTTATCTGGTTCATCCGGGGCATAGTTGCGCTCCATAATCATGAAAGCAGTGCTTTTATGCTCTGTTTCTGGCAAGACGATGAGAAACAGCTCAAAAAAATCATCGGAATTGTCGATTTTTTTCGTGAACCCCGCACAGAGTGGTTTATACACTTCATAGACATAATGGCTTACAACTCCATAGCCTCTACCGTCTGGATCAGGCTGATATACTTCTATTTTTTCGGATGTTAGTACACCTTCTGATTCATGAACCTGATAATTATTGATTTCTGGAAACTGACTATCTCCAAGCAACCCTTCATGTACATACATGAGATGAGACACATCCAAAAAATTCTCAATGACTCGTGGACCTGCCGCATTCACTTTGTAAGGACCCATATATACTTTAGTGTATTGAGGATTTTTCAGCTTGCCTGGTGCAATTTCTGGAAATTCCTGGATTGGTTCTCCCATACAAACCCAAACAAGTCCGTAAGCTTCTCTACAAGCATAAGCCTGTGCCCTTGCTTTCGGCGGGATCGTTTGCTCCTTCGGCATTGACGGAATCCGCGAACATTTTCCACAGTGATCATAAGTCCAACCATGATATGCACATACAAGTTCATTCTCTACAACCTTGCCAAGTGAAAGCGGTACACCACGATGTATGCATAGATCCTTAAAGGCGTGAATACCGTAGGTAGTACGAAACACTACCACTGGTTCACCGAGAACTTGTACGGACATGGGCTGACTGTTCAAATCAGATGACAGAAGTACAGGGTGCCATTGGTGTATAAGAACGGGGTCTTGTATAATCATGATGCTCATCCTTTCATTATCTTTACTCAGGGATAGTTCCGTTTACACCTTCTACAAACCAATTCATACTTAAAATGTCTTTGTCTTCCATCTTTTGTCCTTCTTGTACGATGACTTTACCAGATTGATCTTTAATAGGCCCGTGGAATACTTCGAAACTACCATCTATAATTTTTTTCTTTGCCTCTTCAACAGAAGTCTTCACTTCTTGAGGAACATTTTTACCGAATGGAGCGATATCTACCATCCCTTCATTCATGCCGCCATAATGGGATTGAGTTTTCCATGTTCCATCAACAACGCTTTGTACGACATCAACATAGTAAGGTCCCCAATTTAATACCGGGTTCGTTACATATGTTTCTGGTGCGAAACGATTCATATCCGAATCATTCCCCATTCCCCACACTCCGCGTTCTTGCGCCGCCTGAATACCAGCTGGTGAATCTTGATAGTTTGCTAATACATCTACTCCTTGATCTAAGAGAGTGACAGCAGCTTGTCTTTCTGTTGCTGGATCAAACCATGTATTACTCCAAATGACCGATACCTCAATATCAGGGTTTACACTTTTGGCTCCTAATGTGAAAGCATTAATCGTGTAAATAACCTCTGGAATTGGAAAGGCACCGACATAACCAATTTTATTGTTTTTTGTCAACTTTCCAGCGGCAATCCCTGCTAAGTAACCTGATTGATATCCTCTTCCTTGATAAGTTCCCATGTTAGGAAGTGTTTTATATCCAGTTGCATGCATAAAGACTACGTCGGGATATTTTTGCGCAACATTATAAGTTGGGTCCATATATCCGAAGCTAGTTGTAAAAATAATATCATTTTTTTGAGCGAGCTCTTCTATTACACGTTCAGCATCAGGTCCCTCCGGTACATTTTCTACAACCGTTGATTTGATTCCAAATTTATCATCAACCATTTTTCTGCCTTTATCATGTTCAAAGGTCCAGCCACCATCACCAGGAACCCCTATGTAAACAAATGCAACTTTAGGCTTTTCACCTTTCGTTTTTGCTGGTTTATCGGTAGATTCTTTCGGTGAATTTGAAGCTTGGGAACAAGCGGTCATCACACTCATTAACAAAATAATAATCAGCATAAGCCATTTTTTCATTTCATTAAACCCCTCTCCTATTAACCTGTTATTTTACTAATTTAGAACTTTACTTGATTGTTCGGTTGTCGGCTTATTACCAGACCGTTTTGTATTTATAACTTCCTCCTTTTCTAAAGGTTGCTGGTACGGTTCAAGTCTCTTTGAAGCAGGGCTGGAATTGAACCTATTGTATGAAATGTATGAACATAAAGGTTAAAACCTTTGTTCTCGAAAGTAAGGAATACCCAATGATTTTGGTTCAATTGACGATCTATTTCGATTTCTCCACCCAATAAACATCAAAACTAAAATCGTTGAAAAATAAGGAATCATTTTCAAGAAATAGGATGGTATACCTAAATCTTGCAGTTGAATCCGAAAGCCTAAGGCATCTAGACCGCCAAAAAAATAGGCACACGCGACCGCGTAAAGAGGGTTCCAGCGTGCAAAAATAATCAAGGAAACAGCAATCCATCCTCTGCCTGCAGTCATTCCTTCAATCCAATTCGGCGAATAAACCATAATCAAGTAAAATCCAGCAAGTCCCATTAGCATAGCTCCACCGATGACATGAATATAACGATATCCGCTAACAGATATCCCCATAACATCTGATGTGGATGGACTATCTCCAACTGATTTCAGATGAAGCCCCCACGACGTCTTATACATGTATAGATAAAGTAGAATGGCAAGGCCAATACTCATCCAAACGAAAATATCAAGATTAGAAAAGATTCTCCCGATAAAAGGAACCGCATCAAGCCATTCCATCCGTAATTTCGGTACAGAAACCGGCAACGCAACCCCTGCAACAGGCTTTCCAATATAAGCGCTAAGTCCCGTACCGAATAATGTAATGGCGAGACCGCTGACGATCTGATTCGTTCTTAACGTAATACATAAAAATGCATGGATTAGGCCAAGCAGACCACTTGCTGCTAAGGAAATGATCATCGCCAAAATTAAACTCTCTGTTTTTACAAAAACGATGCAGGAAATAACCGCACCAACGAGCATAATGCCTTCTGTTCCTAAATTGATGACCCCCGATTTTTCATTTAAAATCCCGCCTAAAATAGCAAACAGCAAAGGTGTTCCTGAAGAAATGGCTGCAATAATCAATAAAATGTAAAAGTCCATCCCTGCTCTCTCTCCTCCCAGCTTGTCTTACTCATGGAAACTATTCGTTTAATTGCTTGTTCCATTTCCATCGATATTTGCTGACCATTTCACCGCCGATTAAGCAAAACAGAATCGCTCCTTGCAGCATGAACGACATTGAAGATGGCAACCCAATCGTTTGGACACTGAATCCTCCGACAATCAAACCGCCCACAAAAACAGACGTAAAAATCATCGCCCATGGGTTCAACTTAGCAAGCCACGCCACAATAATCGCTGTATAGCCATAGCCTGGAGATATGCCATACATTAATCGATGGGCGACTCCTGAAACTTCACTCATGCCTGCAAGACCAGCTAATCCACCGCTAATCATCATCACAATGAGAATATGGAAGTTGATTTTTATACCCGCGTATTTAGCTGCACTTGGATTTGCACCTAACAAGCGCATTTCATAACCCCATCGAGTTTTACTCATAAAAAAGGCAAAAAGAATAACAGCAAGCAACGCAAAGATTAGACCAAAATGAAGCCTTGTCCCATTAAAGCTTCTTAACATTTGTGTGTCATTGAAAATAGGCGTTCCTGGAAAATTAAATCCAGCAGGATCGCGCCACGGACCAAATACGAAATAATCAAGAAGCAAAAGCGCAATATAATTCAACATAAGCGATGTGATTAATTCATTAACCTGAAAATAGGCACGGGGGATTGCCGTTAATAATCCCCAGATAGCTCCTGCAGCTATCCCTGCCAAGATCATCAACGGAATATAAAGTGATCCTGGCAAATTAGGAAAATAGATCGTAATGGAAGTAGCGGCAATGGCTCCTAATATGAACTGACCTTCTGCCCCAATATTCCAAATTGAAATTCGATAGGCGATGGCAACCCCTAATCCGCAAAGCAGCAACGGAACTGCTTTTACCAACGTCTCACTTATGCCAAATCTTGAACCAAAAGCTCCATTTAGCATTTTCAAATAAACTGTAATCGGATTAATTCCGTTTAGCACAATGAAAATTGCACAAATAATCAACGCAACGACTACAGAAACGATCGGAACCCACCAGCTTCCCGTTTTTTTATGAGGATCATATTCCAATCTGAAAGGAAGCAGACGACTTAAAAAAGAGCTTTTCGATGTATTTACAGTAGCTTGTTGTTCTAAAACAGGTTTTTGATTCATATGACGTTTCTTCCCTCTCGATTTAATCCAGCCATTAACTGTCCAATCTGCTCTTTATCAGCCTGCTCCCGTGATAGTACCCCGTTTATTTGTCCATTGTATAAAACTAGAATTTTATCAGACAATTGCATAACTTCATCTAAATCCTCGGAAATAATTAGTACACCGCTTCCAGAATTCCGCAAGTCAATGAGAAGCCGATGAACCGCTTCGGTTGCGCCAACATCCAATCCTTGTGTAGGATGAACCGCAACCATTAAAATCGGGTCTTGGTCAATTTCTCTCGCGAACAAAAGCTTCTGCTGATTTCCGCCTGATAGTTGCCGAACAGGACTCGTTAAATCTGGGGTGCGTACATCGAACTTTTTTATGAGCTCAGCTGCCCATTCTTCATTACTTTGTTTTTTCATCAGCCCAAACATGGAACGCTTTTTTGTACGATAAGTTTTGAACAACAGATTATCAACAATTCCTAAACTGCCTGCTAGTCCGCTTTTCATACGGTTCTCCGGTATGTGAGATATTCCCTTATCGATTAGCATCTTAACTGAAGATGAATGAATCTTCTCTTTGTTATAGACGATGCTCCCACTTTTCCAAGAGCGAAGTCCGGTTAATACTTCCGCAAGCTCTTTTTGACCATTACCTGCAACCCCAGCAACACCGACAATCTCACCTTCACTAATCGTTAAATCAATCCCATTTAAGGCAGGAAACCCTTGCTCTGCATTAACAACTAATCCTTCAACTTGTAAAATCGGTTTTCCTAATCGATTATCACGAGCAGGAATCGTCGTCTTCAGTTCACGCCCCACCATCAATTGTGCCAACTGTTGGACATTGGTTTCCTCTTTGTTTGTTAATGCGATCATCGTTCCTTTTCTCATCACCGAGATTCGATCCGCTACAGCCATTACTTCTTTCAATTTATGGGTTGTAATAATCATTGTTTTCCCGTTTCGCTTTAATTCTTGCATAGTCAGGAATAATTGCTCGGCTTCACCTGGAGTTAACACTGAAGTTGGTTCATCAAGAATAATAATGTCTGCTCCGCGATAAAGGGTTTTAACAATCTCTATTCGTTGGTGTTCGCCAACAGAAAGTTGCCAAATCGGTACATTTAACGGAAACGAAAGTCCGTATTTTATGCAAATTTCTTCGATTTCTACTTTCTTTTTATTCTTCCAAGAAGAACCGCGCCATACGCTGCCTTTTTCCCCAAGAATAATATTTTCAATTGCGGTTAATGTTTCGACAAGTCGAAAATTTTGATGAACCATACCAATTCCTAATGCCATTGCATCTTTTGGAGAGCGTATGAGTGATTCTTGACCATTAATGGCAATGTCTCCGCTATCTTGTCTGTATATTCCAGAAAGTATGCTCATAATCGTACTTTTACCGGCTCCGTTCTCACCCAGCAGAGCGTGTATTTCACCTGTCTTAACAGAAAAATCAACATGATTACTTGCCAGAACTTCTCCAAATCTTTTGACAATATTGGTCATTTTCACTGCATATTGAGACAATATATTCCCTCCTTTATCTTATTCCTAGTCTATTACTCTATAATCATTCAACGTTATGTATATTATTTCTATTTATCATAGTAAAAAAAACCTACTTTAAGGCTTAACTTGTATTTTGTACCATTAATTATGTACCACAACTTCATTTCAATCTATCTATATGTAACATTATCTGACAAAGAAAATGTTTGAAAATTGAATTACTTTAATATTTCTGTCATTTATCATCGAGATAAAAGAAAATGTATCTTACTTCCCTTCAGAGAGAAAATTAATTAGGATCCAGTTTTTTAAAAAAATGATCAAAAACTGGATCCTTGTTCTAGTTACCTATTTATTTATTGGGCTATGTTAATTAACTCTGTTGATTTTTGAATCATTTAGCACGATATTCTTTAACAAAGCCATTTTTAAAGACCATGTTAAATTGCAATCAAACATTTAGTTTATTCATTCTTTTACTAATTCCCATTAGGCGGTAATAGTATAGTCACCTCTCTTCCTTTATCACCCTATAATGTAATTCAACAAACTGACCAAATTGCTGAACACTTATTAATTGTAGAAAATGTTCTTCTAAACCCTCTTTGAATAATGGTATTCCTTTACCCAGGATGACCGGAGCAATCGTTACAATGATTTCATCAATTAGCCCCGTCTTTAAAAACGATGTAATTAATTCGCCCCCACCTACTAACCAAATATTCTTTCCTTCATTTTTCAAAAGCTCTTGTACAAAGAATTCTATATTTTCATTTATAAATGTGACATCATTATTTTTGCTTTCCTCTGTTTTTGAAAAAACGTAGCAAGCTTTATCCGAATAAGGAAAAGGAATATCGAAATTTAGAAGTTCTAAATACGTTTTATGACCCATTAAAACAGTATCTACCGTATGATAAAAATCAGAATACCCATTATCACCTTCTCCCTCAATATTATAAAGCCAGTTCACTTCTCCATTTTCTCTTGCAATAAATCCATCTAATGAAGGCGCAATAAAGACAACCACCTTACGTGAATGAGACATATATTCTACACTCCTTTTCTATCGATTTTGTGTCAATCGCTCGATGTATTTATAATAAAATACAAACATGACAGTTTTAGTCATGTTTAAGAAAGGAGGTCAAAAAAATGGCAAAAGCAAATCGATTAATGGATATATGGCTATATATCACTGAAAAACGACGTTTCCAAGCTCAAGAGATTGCAGATGAATTTCAATTATCCGTCCGTACAGTAAATCGATATATGAATGATCTAGCTGATTTGGGGATTCCTATCATGTCGGTTCAAGGAAGAGGGGGAGGATTTGAATTGCTTAATAATGGCCTGCTTCCACCGATATCATTCACCGAGGAAGAAACCCTTTCTATTTTTTTCGCTTATCATGCATTAAGGAACTATCATCAATTACCATTTGAAGCTGAATATTCTTCTGTAACAAGAAAATTATATAATCTTCTTGCTAAAAATAAAAAAATGCAGGTAGATAAATTTAGTGAACATTTAGCTTTCCGGATTCCTAAACGGCAACTAAAGACCCCTTATCTACGCCCTTTAATGAACGCATCCTTAAATAAAAATGAGATAAAAATCGCATACCATCCAAGTCTGGTTTAACAAATAAGTTGATCATCCCAATTGGCATTTATACATCCAATGGTTTATGGTATTGCCCAGCTTTTGATCAACAAAAAAAGCGAATGGTCCTTCTCCGTGTTGATCGGATTGAAACCCTTTTTGAAACAAATATTCAATCTAAAATAGAATCACTGCCTAATCTAGACGAATGGTTTAACGATAATTCAAAACAAACAACGAAAAATCCTGTACAACTTTATGTTAAGCTTACGAGAGAAGGTGCCAGACAATGCAAAAGCAATCCATGGCTAGAAAAAACCATTACAGAAAATGAAGATGGGAGCGGTTATATTCAAACGTGGATGGAAAAATCAGAGCAGACACATATTGCTTCCTATTTCTTTTCACTAAAAAATGAGGCCTTCATTATAGAGCCTGCATCCCTTGCTCAAGAAGTGGTTGAAATGGCTCAACAGCTAATAAATCACTACCAAAATCAAGACCCTTCCTCACCATCTTAAAGGTACTTGAAGAAGGGATACTTTCATCATATTGAATAGGTGTTGCGACTTTTTTAATGAAGGTTTGCTATATGGTTTTCTCTTTAATCTAAAAATAAATGATATCCTAAGTAAAAGGCCATCCCCCATATTATAATAGAAGAAACTTGGTTCATTTTTCTCAGTAGTTGTCCACTTTTATCAATTTGGCCAATCTTTCTTCCAGTAATCGCTAAAGCAGAAAACCAAAACCAAGAGACACCTATGCATGATCCTGTAAAAATCCATTTCTCATATCCCGTATAAACCAATGAACTTGTTCCAATCACTCCAATAGTGTCCATAATAGCGTGCGGGTTAAGTAATGATACAGAGGCAGCAAATGTTACTTGCCGTCTTGCAGAAAATTGGTTTGCCTGCTTTTGATTGCTTGATTCAGGTGTACTTTTCCACATGAGCCAACCCATATAAGCTAAGAAAAAGAACCCTATCAAAAATAGCAAATTCCTTAACCATTCAAAACTAAAAACGATGATAGATACACCAGCCACAGCCAAATAAATTAAAACGGTATCACAAATTCCTGCTGTAATAACTGCAGGTAAAGCATTGGTAAGTTTTTTTTGTGTTGCGCCTTGATTAAATATAAATACATTCTGTACACCTAATGGAAAGATTAAGCCAAATGCCAGTATCATTCCATGAAGTAATGGTTCCATACTTATTCCCCCTATTCTTATTTAGAATAACGAAGGATACTCAATCTGTCTCCAACCAATTGGATGGAATTTAATCCAACCATTTTGTTAAAATGATTAAAAAGAATGGAGTACGTCAAATGTCTGAGATAGATTGGAAGCCCGAAAAAACTTCATCAATTCCTTTATATCGGCAAATCTCTAATTATATAAAATTAAAAATCTTGAACGGTGAATGGACGGTCGGCACTAAATTACCTCCACAAAGAATTTTAGCAAAACGATTTCAAGTAAACCGAAGTACAATTGTAACGGCAATTGAGGAATTAATAGCTGATGGTTTAATCGAATCAAAAATTGGAAGTGGGACTAGGGTTGTCAATAATACGTGGAGCCTAATGTCTTCAGCTCCACCACCTGATTGGATTAGTTATGTGCAATCTGGGATTCATGAACCCAATACATCAATCATCCAAGAAATTAATAAAGCAGAAGCAGATCCAAGTATTATTAGACTTGGAACGGGCGAGCTTTCACCAGATTTGTTGCCAAATAAGCAGATGGAAAAAGTATTGCAGCAAAATGAGAAGAAGACCTTTTCGCTAGGATATGTTGAACCTAAAGGAAGTCCATCTTTACGAAAAACGGTGAGTGAATATTTACAAACGAAAGGAATTGATGCATCACCTGCATCTATTTTAATAGTTTCAGGGGGACTTCAAGCATTGCAATTGATTTCAATTGGATTATTAAAAAGAGGTTCAACCATCCTACATGAAACGCCTTCATACTTAAATTCAGTTCACGTGTTTCAATCTGCTGGAATGCATTTATTTGGCATTTCTCTCGATGACCAAGGCATTATATGCCATTCAATCGGGCGCTTAAAACGACAACATAACGGGGCTTTGCTCTATACCATCCCCTCTTTTCACAATCCAACTGGGGTTTTAATGTCTGAAAACAGACGAAATCAATTATTAGAGGTTTGTAAAAAAGAAGCTCTTCCCATTATTGAGGATGATGTTTACGGAGATCTATGGTTTGATAACCTTCCTCCAAAATCTTTGAAAGCCAATGATAAACAGGGAAATGTTTTGTACATAGGAAGCATATCCAAAACATTAAGCCCAGGTTTACGAATTGGGTGGATTGTTGGACCTGAACCTGTTATTGACCGTTTATCCGATATAAAAATGCAAACGGATTATGGATCAAGCTCCTTATCGCAATATGCAGTTGAAAAATGGCTTAAAAGCGGAATGTATGAGGACTATTTAAAACAAATCAGAGTACAATTAAGATTTAGAAGGGATTTTACCATCCAAATTCTAAATAAATATTTTTCAGAGATAGCGACTTGGAGTACACCTAAGGGAGGATTTTATATTTGGCTTCGTTTGTCATTAGGGATTTCCATTCAAAAACTATTCAACGCAGCCCTCCAGGAAGGCATTTTACTAAATCCGGGAAGTGTCTACGATAAAAATGATCAGCAGCACCTTCGCTTGTCCTATTCCTATGCTTCATTAGAAGAACTAGAAAAAGGGTTGATATGTCTATCAGAACTTATTAAAAGGCTTGCCTATAAATGAATCTTAAGTATCCCCCACTTCATGGTACCTAAGTGGGGAAAGTTCAATTGTCTTTCAACCAGCAAATCCCGCTAAGATAATAGCTGTCAAAAAAATGATTTGCAAGATGGTACGTAGCACAATCGGTGTTGCGGGCTTTCCGGCAATCTCAATTCCCTCTTTTGCTGCACGAATATTCGCTGGAAACATAGCAAGAAGCATAAGTGATAGACCAATGGATGCAGGCTGAGATGTAGCAGGAAGAATAATTCCAATAGCACCGATTAATTCAAGCCACCCAGTCAATGTCACCATCAACTCTGGTTTTGGAAACGATGGTGGAACCATCTTGATTAAATCAGGGCGCCTTTTCCCCCAATGGGCAGATGCTGTTACTAGAAACATACAGGATACAGCAAACCGTAAGTCTATGACCCAGTGATCAAAATAGGACCATCCAAAAATCCCTAATACACGAAACAATAAGAACGAGCTAACAAGCACAATAAATGGAGCCATTCAATGGTCTCTCCTTCACGAATAAGGTTTGTAAATCATCATGTATAAAACAAAAACTGGCAACAAGGTTGCAACTGTTCCAAAAATCGCCCAATATAGACTGGCCTTTTTGTAGGCTTTGGGAAGAACACCCGTTTCAATTGCTTTAGCGCTGTGGCGAATCATACTCCGCTGAAGAGGAATAAGTAAAGCTCCCCAGATTAAACCACTTAAAATGAACAACGTTTGGGAAACCGTGATCCAGTTGAAACCAGACATGGGAAAACCAGCTTTAACGGCCATTAGATTTCCTGTTACAATAATGAGAACTAGCCCAGGAATGGTAAAGAAGTAATCAGCTAACATAACATTTTTTGCAGAGCTATGAATTACAGCTAAATCCCCCTTTAAATCCGCTCTTACTTTCCAAAAAGCAGCCGTAATAATATTGCCCAAAAAAAGAACAACACCCAGAAGATGCAGAATCAAGTAAACCTTCACTTCTTATTCCTACCTTTCCATTGAATCATTTTTTAGGTTTTAGCATGTCGACAATAAGACTGGCAAAATCAGAAATTCCAAATGCAAATGGATCTGAATTGATTGCTGTCCTCAAACGGAATCCATAAGATACTAATACGAATAGTTCGGCTGTTTTGTCGGCATTTACATCTTTGGAAATGACATCACTCTCTTGCCCAGCTGCAATCCATTGCTTAGACATTCGAACCGCTTGGTCATAAAACCGCTGAACCACTTCACTTACCGCTGGTTGATCACTCTTTCCTAGAAGATAAACTAAAATTCGATTGGTAACATTATTAGAATCTGTTAACATAGACAAACTATTGGTTATTTCCTGCATTGGAGCTTCAAACTGCTTTCCCTTTTTCTGAATAGCATCGAAAAATCGGCTATTTGTCTCCTCAAGACTTGCCTCAAGAACAAGTGCAAATAATTCGTCTTTCCCTTTTACATAATGAAAGATGGCTCCTTTTGAAAGCCCAGAATGTTGCATGATGTCATTCAACGTCGTTTGGCTGCATCCTTTCTCCCTAATGAGCATTTCGGTCGTATCCAACAATAATTTTTTAGTCTGCTGTCGTTTTAGTTCACGTTTCATATTTGCTCCTTTTGTTAAAATGTATTAACTTAATCTTATTATACAAACCGACCATCGGTTTGTAAATGTTTTATTTCTTATCAATATTCAAGTTAAAGTTTTATCAAAACTAATTTTTAAATTATAAATATAAAAAAACGGGAAAAGCGTTTCTCCCCGTTTATAGAACAATATTTTTGTTGCGACAACTAGTCTTCTATTTTTACAAACTCTTTCTGACTGTTACGTATGTGTTCACTTATAATCTTTATAGTTAATGGGGCAGCTTTGTCAAAATTAATATGCAAGGGGCTAATAGATGCAAAAAGCTCCTGATTTCGGTCAAGGTCTTCACGCGTAACAGAAAATCCTTCTAGACTACTCGGGTGATTATGTCTTTCAAGGACCTCATCAATCTCTTCTAAAAGTAGAAGCATGCCTTTATCTCCAAAATACTGTAATCCTGATATAATTGCTAACCAAGTTTTAGGCTGCGCTCTAAAATAAGTACTCCACCAATAGAACTCAGCTAAAGAATGGCTTACATGAGTATAATACACCTGAAATGCAAACAGTGCTTGTTGCCCTTTAGTCAACTGTTTATAAAACTGTTCTTTAACCATGGAAGTGTTTTCTTCCTTTTGCTCTACCATCCTATTTTTATAAACGAGGATCAACGGGTTAAAACAAGCATTGAAGAGAGCTTCGTGAGTTAATGCATCAAACTCCTGCCTTTTCATTGTTAATATCATTGCATAATCACTCCTTGTTATGATTATACAATAATGGGATTAGATTGGAATGATAAAGGATTCTAACACTACTATTTGTTTAATATTGATTTTAAACATTTCTCTGTATAACCTTCATCTTTTAATGGATTACGAACTTGTTGATCCCAGACCTCATTACTTTTAATCAATTGATCAAAATCTTTATATAAATTTTCAACATTTTCCCTTTTGACAGTAAAAGATTCATCAAGAAAGGAATATTCGATTTTTTCTAAATTTCCAATCAATGCAAAAGCGGCAGTTGAATTATAAATGGTGGACTGATTAACCAGCCTGATGCCAATTTCTGAGATCGGACGATGGTAGTTAACTTTTATCGTGAAGGTATCTGAATGTAGTTCAAAGTCTTTTTCGATCTCGTTCGTTGGTAAATGATTAAATAAATTGATCATGTTAGATGCATTGCCCATATAAGGGTGTTTAAATGGAATAATATTCTCTAAATTATGCGTTTGTGGTCTTCTTTGATCGATTACATATTGCTCTGCAGTAGCATTCTGCTTCGGGATGATGATAAATTGAACAACAATAGACGCCACCAATCCTGCAGCAAGTAATGATACAATCAGTTTTCCTTGCTTATTCATGAAATTCCCTCGCTTCGTATTGTGGTAACAGCTTTATGCAAGCGTTCAAAATTAATGGGATCACAATTGAGATTAATGGCAAAGCATACTTTGCTATCAATATCCCAAACTGATAAGGGCCATCAATGTAAACTGTTCTAGAAAACCATATGTTGCTGCTGAAAAAAACAGCTGATAAATAAACCCAGTAAATCATGATATATAACACCCACAGTAGCCAGACAATTTTGTTTGTTCTCACTATGGAAATAACATTCAAGTGCTTTATTTTCTTTGAACTCTCTTTCATTTTATTTATTAAGAACAGATAAACAATTCCTAGTATTATACAAATGAAAAACAATCCGTAGCTAATAACGATACCAACTCTAAAGATGGAAAATGGGATCGTCACAATCCAAGCAATAAGAATATAAATATAGGCAATTTGAAAAATATTAAATTGAAACTGACCGATGAATACTGGAATATTGCCATCAATCAAGTCATCTATTTTCGTAATGCTATTTTTGGCTTTAGCAATTGCATCTTTCTTATTCAATCCATTTCCTATTAAATGTGATACCTTCGCCTCCAAATTTCCTACAATCTCTTCCTTCAGCTCTATGGTACCACTGTAATTCTTATAGTTTCTAAACAAATGATCAACATATTCCCTTAGCTCGTTCATTTACCTTCCTCCCCCTTAACAATCAGCTGATCAATTAGTTCCTTTGCTAACACCCATGCATCAACTGCTTCTTCATAAGTCTTTTCTCCACTGAGGGTAATTTTATAATACTTTCTCCTTCCACCTTGACTTTCATTACCCCAATAAGCCGAAATCAACTTTTGTTTTTCAAGCCTTTTTAAGCTTGTATAAAGGGAAGGTTCTTTCAGTTCAAATCTCCCATTACTTCTCTCAAATATTGATTTAATAATTTCGTATCCATAGCTATCACCATTAATTAACAATCGAAGAATCATCGTATCAATGTGACCTCGGATAAGGTCACTACTAATCGGAATCTCTTTTTCCATATATAACCTCCTATATTGATATACATCGTAACACATATTACTATGTGTGTCGATGTAATTAACAAAAAGAATATTGCTGACTCCTAGTGAATTGTATTTAAGGAGAGGAATGTTCCACAATCAGGCGCTCTTCTAAATTGAAAAAAAAGCATTATTATAGAATAATACTAAGTTATTAAACGATTTTAGTGTTGTTTATTTAGAGAAATATGAGTAAAGGATAAAGAAAATTAAAATGACTATTTTTTATGTAAAATTAAAACGGGAAGATTTTTTCTCCCCGTTTTTTGTGTTTTATTCAAATACTTTAACTCGATCTTCAAGAGGTTTAAATTCCTTTTCTCTAGCCGGAGCAATTGGTTTACCAAATGGCATTTGAGCAATCAATTTCCAGCTGTTTGGAATATCCCATTCATCTTTGACTTCCTCGTCAATAAGTGGATTATAGTGCTGCAATGAAACAC
Source organism: Bacillus sp. 03113 (assembly GCF_006546985.1). GTDB lineage: Bacteria > Bacillota > Bacilli > Bacillales > Cytobacillaceae > VATK01. Next base: position 22,871 of record NZ_VATK01000007.1, on the reverse strand, counting down.
CCAAACCTTCTAGTTCTAATGATGTCCAAATGACATATTGCAGCATACCATTTGATTGCTGAGACCAAATCGGGAAATTATCCGCATATGAAGCAAATTGTGTTTGAAGGGATTTTACAACATCCGTATCTTCAAAAAACAAAACAGTACCATAACCGCTGCCAAAAGCATTCATTCTTTCTTCAGTTGGCCCAAATTGATCAGCAGGGACTATTTTTCTTAAGGATTCAGTTGTAATGTTCCATAATTTTGTATGGTTTTCTCCAAATAGAACGACCACTCTAGCACTTTGAGAATTAAATGCGGAAGGGGTATGCTTTACAGAATGATTTATCACTTCTTTAATCCGTTCGACTGAAACAACAGGCTCATTACTAATCCCATATATAGAGCGTCTAGCTTCTACAACTGAATAAAAATCTTTAGTCGTACTAATCATATTAATTCCTCCTTGTATTGATCCTAATTAAATTGTTTTATACATTTTAATTTTAATCCGAGTAGTTATAAATAGTAAGTAGGCACATATATGTGCTATAGTATTGAAAAGTATACTGCAAAAGGAGTGATACTAGATTGGAAAAAAATCCAAAGCAATGTAAAGTTGTAGTGACATTAGATGTGTTCGTAGGAAAATGGAAGCCTATGATTCTGCTAAATTTAATGCATGGTGGGACAAAAAGATTTAATGAGCTTAAAAGATTAAATACCCGATATTACCCAAAGAATGCTTACATTGCAGCTTCGCGAATTAGAGGAGCAAGACATTATTAAGCGAGTTGTTTATCCGCAAATACCACCAAAAGTAGAGTACTCCATTTCAGAATATGGAAAAAGCTTAGAGCCGTTATTGGAATCCATGCATCAATGGGGATTAGCTCATAATGAACATATGAAAAAGAAGAATGAAACACAGTGTATAGATGAAAAGCTAAATTAAAGGAGGATGCCAATTATGATCGCTATCCTCCTAGTGCTAGTTCAACTATCGATGAGAAAACTCTATTCTTTTGAGACCTTAAAGCCTCCTCTTATCAGCTCCCATACCTTATCAAATTCTTTACTCATGCTTCCTCTTTTCCATTCATTTGCATGAAAAGGATGATGAAATTTTGTCGTAGCGTAAAAAATAGAACGAGCTAAATCACGATGGTTTACTTTTCTTATGATATTTGTTTGTATCCCTTGTTCGATTATGAAACTTAACATTTCAATGATGCCATTGACATGGTTATCAACGAGCTCAATAGATGTAGCTGTCACTTCTGCGTACATTTCAAACATCTCTACATCATTTGCGGCATGGTTTTGCTTAAGAGAAATCAACTTAAGAATAAACGTTTTCATTAATTGATCCGGATCTGTCTTATCCGCATTAATGAGTTGTTTCAATGGAGTAATAATTTCCTCCTCCAGCCACCTTTCCGTTACTGCTTCTTTTAATGCTGTTTTAGTTGGAAAATGTCTATAAATTGTACCGTGACTTATATTTAATTCTTTCGCTACATCTGTTACGGACGTTTTTTTTGGTCCATAGCGCCGCAACGTTTTTTCAGCTGCGTCTAAAATGTCTTTCTTACTTAAAACGGTATTCTTATTTTCCATAATCGTTAATACATAACACTCCTTTCATAATAGGTTCATTTTAAAATTTACAAATTTTTCCATATGATTTCTTAATAGTCCTTTGATAAAAGATTAACACACAAAGAAACAAGTGACAAATTTTACTTTTTGTTATTTGTTATTTTCCATCAAAAAAAGAAATGCAAAAACTACTTTTGTTAGAAGTTTAAGCATTTCTTAATCTAGTGGTAGCAGTATTGTGATTTTATTCCTTTTCAGAAACAAGAGTGAATCGTTCGTTTATATGTCTTGGATGTTCTATTTCATCTAAAACGGCAATGGCAAAGTCCGCGTAGCTAAGATAGCTATCGCCTTTAGAATTGAAGAGAAGATGATCTTTTCCTGTTTGGTAAGAGCCCGTTCTTGGCCCTTCTGGATCAAAAAGGGCTGAAGGGCTTATAAATGACCATTGAATTTCTTTTGACTGTTTTAAATCCTCTAAATTCTTCCCTTGATTTGTTGCCGTTGCAAGAAACTGCGCTGGAAAATTAGGAGTTTCAAAAATTCGTATTGTTTTCGCTTCGTCAACGTATAAGCTTCCTGCTCCACCAACAACAATGATTCTTGTGTGTGGTGTTTCTTTCAGCGCATTAATTAATACTTTTCCTGCTTCCACATGAAGATGTTCTTGTCCCAATGGCGCCCCAAAAGCATTGACCACTACATCAAATTTTTTTAAATCATCTGAAGTCAAATCAAGTACATCTTTTACTAACACACCAACATTTTGTTCCGTAATCTTAGACGCATCTCTTACGATTGCGGTCACTTCATTCCCTCTTTCAATCGCTTCTTTCATAATCAGATTTCCCGCTTTCCCACTTGCACCAATGATTCCAATTTTCATTTTATTTCCTCCTTATTATTACCATTATAGAGATGTAAATATGTAACTTTAACAATTACAAAAAATAAAGTTAAATCCACTATAATTCAAAAATTCACGCTATATTTCTACTTATTTTACCGAAAAAGTTAAATTATATACCATAACTTTATGTAACTATTATAGTTACAAATAAATATAAAGTCAACTAACTAATATAAAAATATTAGTTAGTTAAAAAAGTAAACTATTGGTATGGCATAAAGGGTGGGAGCCTCAACACTTCTTGCTTTCCTTATGAATAGTTTTCATTTTTAAATAAGAATCAATTTCTTGGAGTGCTAGCTTTACCCCTCCACAATCATGGAAACTATCATTAATTTTTTTGATTCCTTCTTTATATTCATTGTTTAATAGAACTTCATTTACTGCATCTTTCAGAGACTGGGTGTGAATATTATCTTTTGATAATCTGTAACCAGCGCTGAGCTCTATTAGTCGCTGAGCAACCATTGGCTGATCTTTGTCGTGAGGTAATACAACTAGGGGTACATTATAGTGGATGCCTTCATTGACACTATTCATTCCGCCATGCGTAATAAAAACGTCTGATTCACTTAGCACTTCTAATTGAGGGACATAGGAAGAAATAATAAAGTTATCGGGTGCTTTTTTAATTTTACTGAAATCAGCCCTTTCACCAGCAGCTATGACAACCTTACCTTGAAAATCTGAAAAAGCATCAATGCATGTATTAAAAAACTCTTCTACTTGATCTAGAATCGTTCCCATTGAAATATAAAGAACTTTTTTATCTTTTAATTCGTCAAGAGGAAAGTGATTCGTTCCCTTTCTCTTCGGAAAGCTTGGACCGATAAAAATATAGATTTTATCGAAAAGTTCGTTGTTTGGCTGAAAATACCTGCTTGTATATACGATCGTTAATTCCCCGTCATTATTCATGAATTGAAGCATGTTCTCTGGTGAAACACCGAATCTTTTTTGGATTTGATCCAATAATTTTTCAGCGTTTTGATCTGGATGAATTGGAGTTTCGGAGTCAGGATGAAATGGATGTTTTTTAAAAAATTCGTTTGGAACTAAAAATGATGGAGATGAAGATATACCTGGTACATTTAAGTAGTCTCTTACTAATTTACCCGCTCCAAATTTATCATAAAAAACAAAATCAAACTGAATGCTTTCTGATAATTGTTTCGTGATTTCAAGTGTGTCTAACGAAGTTTGAATATGAATGTTCAAAAATGCATTCATCCCTGAAGGAGTAGCAGCGTTAATGGAGGCTTTATGAAGTAAATCTGGATGAAGATGAACCTTCGCTCCAACACCTTCAAGTCTTTCCTTAAATTTTTCAGTTGTAATATAGTGTACGTTGTCTCCCCGTTCTGTAAATGCTTTTACTATGCCGAGAGTAGGATTCACATGCCCTTCTGCTGGAAAATTAATCATTAATATATTCGACATTACAGATCACTCCTCCAAGTTTTTTTCGATCTATATTTGTATTACGAACTAAAATGAATACCACACTATTTGTACTTCAATTTTATAGCATATATTTGTATATATTCAGTTAAAATTCTCAATTTTTAAATATTCTCATCCCATCCTTTACAAACATCCACCCATTTTTTTGCAGCACCATATTTGTATAGTTCGTCACAAGAAAGTCCAATTGCTGTGTTTCTGCTGCCGCAGGCAGGGAATACAATGTCAAAGCGCTGTAGTGATACATCCATAAAAACAGGTAAATCATGTTTCAACCCAAACGGACAAACACCTCCGACTGCATGCCCTGTTTGTCCTAACGTTTCCTCAGGAGTCAGCATTCGAGCCTTCATTCCAAATGTATGGCGAAACTTTTGGTTATCAATTTTTGTATCTCCAGCAGCTACGATCAGTATAGCGTCTTCTTGTTCACCCCCTCTGAAGGCAATGGTTTTTGCAATTTTTTCTGGTTGAACATGGAGAGCTGCAGCCGCTAATTCAACAGTAGCACTAGACAATTCAAGTTCAATAATATCCTTATCTCGGTTCCATTGTTGCAAATAAGCTTTGACATTTTCTAGAGACACCTTAATCACTCACTCTACTTTAATTTTAAAACACTTCAGCGATATCGTTCCTCTTTATACGGATTTGCCGTCATTGAGTAGCCGAATCCTTCCCAAAATCCAGCTTCGTCTTCTTTCATAAATTGAATGCCAGAAGCCCATTTGGATCCTTTCCATAAATAAAACGAAGAGGGTGGAATAAAACGTAACGGGTATCCATGTTTTGGGGAAATATATTGCCAATCTTCTTGATTTGGGTCCTTCCATTTATACACAAACAGTGCATCGTCTCCAAACAGTGCATCCAATGGCAAATTAGCTGAATATCCAAACCGATCTCCATTGTAGTAGCCGTATATTTTTATATAATGAACATTGTTATTAAGGTCTACTAAGTTAACTAACTCGCGGAGTGCAATCCCTTCAAAGGAGGTTCCAAATTTAGACCACGTCGTAACACAATGCATATCAATGGTTGATACCGTTTTTGGCAGCTTCATAACATCTGAATAGGATAAACTAACTTCTTCTTTAACCTCGCCAAAAAGCCTAAAATTCCACATGTCTTCATTAAATTTATAAACATCACCTTCGTGCAAAATAGGCCATTTGTCTGTTTCAAATTGTCCTGGTGGCAGCTGGTTCGCCATTTCGCTTCAACCTTTCTTATATTTTTTTGATAATAATTAAATCATATCTACTTGCTTTCTAAGATGCAAACCTATTGATCAAACGCTTCCTTCCATCAAGTCAATATATTTTAAACTATGATCTTAAATTGATAGAATGTAGATGTGTTTTAATGGAAATTTGCTAAATAAACGCCAGAATAATGACCCTAATACATGTATTGTGAAAGAAAGAAGATGAGATCATGTCAGAAAATAATCGATCAAAACGTTTAAGTGATATACCATTTTCAATCCTTGACCTTTCTCCAATTATCGAAGGAGGCAGCCCTTCTCAGTCTCTACAAAATACACTTGATCTTGCTCAGCATGCTGAAAGATGGGGTTATAATCGGTATTGGCTGGCAGAGCATCATAACATGCCTTTCATCGCTAGTTCAGCTACCTCTGTCGTTATCGCGCACGTAGCAGGAGGAACATCAAAAATCCGTGTAGGCTCAGGCGGAATTATGCTCCCAAACCATGCACCTCTTGTTATTGCAGAACAGTTTGGAACTCTCGAATCTCTTTTTCCTGGGCGAATTGATCTTGGCCTTGGTCGTGCACCCGGAACAGATCAGCTTACAGCACACGCTTTAAGACGCGACCGCAGAAGCAGCGGCGATGATTTTCCAGAGCAGTTAGCTGAGCTCCGTGCTTATTTCGATCCATCTATGGCATCTAGCGGAATGCCTATTCGAGCATTTCCAGGTGAGGGGTTAGCAATTCCAATTTGGTTACTAGGATCGAGTGGGTTTAGTGCACAGCTTGCGGGGCAGTTAGGTCTCCCTTTTGCTTTCGCCAGTCATTTTTCACCCGAGTACACGTTGCCAGCTTTAGAATTGTACCGTCGTAACTTCAAGCCTTCAAACGCACTTAGCAAACCATATGCTATGGTTGGTGTAAACGTTGCTGCCGCTGATACTGATGAAGAAGCCGAACTCTTACAGACTTCATTGCATCAACAATTTATAAACCTTATTAGAAATAACTTAACACCGCTTCGGCCGCCTATTGAGAACCTAGAAGAGCAAATGAGCGAATATGAAAAGCAATTACTTAAGCAGCGAATAGGTTCATCGATTGCAGGAAGTCCAAAAACGGTTAAGGAAAAGCTGCAGGCATTTTTAGATAAAACACAAGCAGACGAAATGATTGTGAATGGCCAAATATATGATCACAATGCACGTCTTCGTTCGTTTGAAATCGTAGCTGAAATTACGAAGTAGGATTTAAAAAACATGTTGCGGGGCAGTTTGTTTTAGTTTAGGAATAACCCGTTAACAACTAACTTTAAATTTATTATACAAAAAAGAAGCGATGATATGGTCGCTTCTTTTTTCTTCTTTCTATTATCTTACATTCATTTCGCTTGGTTTTGGACCTTTGCGGCGGTTACGATTTAGTTTATTAATCTCTTCCATTTCATCTGCCGTTAACTCAAAATCAAATACATTAAAATTCTCTTCGATACGTGCTGGTGTAACAGATTTAGGGATAACTATAGAGTTACTTTGCAAGTGCCAGCGCAGCACAACCTGTGCTGGTGTTTTACCGTGTGCTTTAGCAATGGTTTGAATGACTTCATCTTGCAGCACTTCTCCACCTTGATCTAATGGACTCCAAGCTTCCACAAAAATGTCATGTTTAGCACAGAAATCTTTTAATGCATCTTGAGAAAGGTATGGATGACATTCAACTTGATTTAAAACAGGCTTGACATCGCATTCTTTAAAGAGACGTTCTAAATGCTCAATCTCAAAGTTACATACCCCAATCGCTTTGACTCTACCTTCATGATATAGCTTTTCTAAAGCTTTGTACGTGTCAACATATTCATCATATTGAGGAGTAGGCCAGTGAATTAAATATAAATCAACATAATCAAGACCCAATCTTTCTAAGCTTTCATCAAAAGCACGCAGCGTATTTTCATAGCCTTGATCGCTATTCCAAACTTTTGTCGTAATAAATAGCTGTTCACGAGGAACAGAAGATTGTTGAATCGCTTTTCCAACTCCTCTTTCGTTCTGATAAATCATCGCTGTATCGATAGAAGTGTATCCTACTTCAATTGCTTTAGAAACAGCAGTGGTCGCTTTGCCATCTTCAACTTGCCATACCCCAAATCCAAGCTGAGGCATTTTTAATCCGTTATTTAGCGTAACAATATTCATACATCATTTCTCCTTTGACTTCGAGATAAGATTTTAAACAAACTTTATTTTCATATGTCGATACTGTTACTTCCAAGTTAAAATAACTTTCTAATTTGCTTAATCAATTTTTTCCTTCTATTTAGATAATAGCTTTAATGATTCACGATTAAATGCAGGAATATCATCAGGAGTACGACTTGTTACAATGTTGCTGCTTACAACTACTTCTTCATCCTTGTAGTTTGCACCGGCATTTTTCAAATCGTTACGAATAGAGCGATATCCAGTTATATCGATGCCTTGAAGAAGGTCAGTGTCTATTAACACCTGCGGGCCATGACAAATAGCAAAAACAGGCTTGCTTTCTTGTACAAATGCTTTAGCAAATTCTCCAAAACGATCATCCGCACGTAATAGGTCCGGTGAAAACCCTCCAGGAATAAGAAGCGCATCGTAATCGGCAGGAGTTACGTCACCAATCGCTTTATCAATCATTATTTTTTCACCATGCTTACCTGTAATCTCCTTGCCTGCTTCTTTTTCAATTGTTACAACCTCATGCCCAGCTGCTTCAAATGCTTTGGCAGGCTCTGTAAATTCTACATCCTCAAATAAATCGGTTATGACAGTAGCAATTTTTTTACTCATCATCTATTTCCTCCCAAACTTATTTAGGGATAAACAAAGGCTTTCACCTTCGTCTCCTTTTCTCCTTAAAGTGTTGCTGAAATTGCTCTTGCGCATGCTTTTACCAAATCTATATGAATTGCATCCTTGTCTTTACTCATTCGAACCGAGGGTCCAGATATTGCTATCGCAGCAATTACTTGATCTCCTTTATATATTGGTGCCCCTACACATCTAACGCCAATCTCAGCTTCTTCATTATCTAAGGAATAACCGTTCTTTTTAATACAGTCTAATTCCTTACGAAATAAATCTGCAGATGTAATAGTATGCTCCGTCTTTTGATCTAAAGATAATTCGTCAATGATACGTATTTGCTCTTCTATGTCTTGAAAAGCCAAAATACACTTCCCGATGGCATCAGTATGAAGAGCTAATCGATCCCCAATTTCATGATGTGTTCGTGTAGCGTATTTTCCTTGTACAGCCTGTGTGATCATAATTTCTGCCCCTTGGAGCATCCCAATATAAGAAGTCTCCCCCGTTTTATTACTTAATTCATCCATGAACGAAACAGATCTCCACATCAAGTCATAATGCTTTTGCTGATTTCGTTGGAGAAGCCTTGAAATAAGCACATCAGAAACCTCATATCGATTTTCCTTGTTTTTTACAATGAAATGATTTTGTTCTAACGTACTTACTAAACGATAAACAGTGCTTTGATTTAGCTGTAGCTTCTGAATGATCTCTTTAGTCGATAAGCTCGAATGCTCTACAAGTAAATGAAAAATATCTAAGCCTTTTTTCAATGTTCCTACGTCATTTCGGTTCTGCATAACTCTCGCCTTATTTTTTAGTGAATTTTCTAATTCCATCATTAGAATAGCAAGATAAACATTTATTTTCAAATAAAGAGAATTAAAAAACACATTTTATCCATAATGGATAAAATGTGTTCAAATAAGTTCAATCTAATTTTTTTCAAAAAAGGTGATGAAAATCCCAGGAGCTACTTCAACGTCTTTACATTCATGAAAACCAAGACTACTATATAATTTCTTTGCAGGTGTATTCTTTTTCCCTGTGCTAACAACGATTTTTTTATTGACCGAAACTTTGTCGAGGATGTTCTGAACAAGCTCTTTGCCTATCCCCTTACGAAAATGAAGAGGATGAACAACTAGACGACATATATCTAATTGATTATCTGATTCTGTATAAGATATAAATCCAACTAAATCTTGATTTAACACATAGCCTATAAAAGTTTCTCGACATTCCATTATCGTTTCTATCGTATCCTTTAAAGCCGGAATTCCATCAAAACCGATAAGGGCTGCTTCTACTTTATAAGCTGGAATTTGGATCGATAATATTTCATTAGCAACCCTTTTCTTATTCACATTTAATTGAGATATCATGAATATTTACTCTCCTTAAAAAATCGACTCCAATATAAACTTAAGCGGTGGCATTTTTAGAATCACTTTTTTGTCGGGAAGGCAAAACACCACATTTTATAAATAATAGTAAGGCAAAAATAAAGCTAAGTACGGTAAATAAGATAACAGAAAAAAAGCCGTTCATATTTGCGTAAAGAATTCCAGCTGCAGAGGATCCGATGGTTGCTCCGAAATACATAGATGAGTTCGCAAGAGAGGAGATTGTTCCCCGAGCTGTAGAAGAAAGTGTTTGTAATAAAGTCATCATGAGTGGAAATAGCATTCCTAAAATGAAAAAAATCAAAAAATATATACCTGCAATAGATACTACGTTAGGTAAAAATGGAAGAAATACAAAAAGGATCACGAGTAAAATCATTCCAAAAACAAATGAGGTTTTAAGTCCTAATTTTTGAACAAATCGACTACTAAAAAAGCTGCTTAACGTATTCCCAAGACCAAGAAACAAAATAACAGATCCAATACTTGCAACACTAAGCGAAAATTGATCAGATAGCCATGTTCCAATAAATGAAAAAGCGGCAAAGTTTCCTAATTGAAAAATAAAATAAGCAAGGAAAGCTATTTTTGATTTTGATTCACTTAATAATGTATGATAGCGTTCAAAAATAGAAGGAGCTTTGTCCTTTGAAATAATGACTGGTATTGACGGAAGTAAGGCTACAATGAGAATAACCATGATGAAAGAGCAGATTCCAATCACAACAAACGGAGTTTTCCATCCAAAAGTCGCGAGATAACTTCCAATAGGCACTCCGAGCATTTGAGAAACAGCAAGACCTGCGGTAGCGATTCCCATTGTTTTTAATATTTTATTTGGCGGTACTAATTGTGGAATAGAAGCCCATACTTGTGGGGAAGTAAATGCAGCACTCACCCCTGCTAAAAACCGAAAGAGAAGCATGGTCCAGAAGCCCGTTGCAAAACCACATAGCAAGGTAAACACACCAAAACTTATCATTCCTGCAATCATGACTTTTTTTCGATTCCATCCATCCGAAAGAGGACCTGCAATCAATGCAAATACAGCATATCCTAAAGCGTAAGCAGAAACAATCCAGCCTGAACTTTCAATAGAAATATCGAAAGCATTTCGAAGTGTTGGCAAAAGTGGTGAAACAATGAACGTATCGGTTCCTATGATGAACATCATAAAGAAAAATACACTTATTATTTTTTTCAAAGCCAATTTCTCTCCCTTTTTCTATAGTTCGAATATAATCGAATTAAAGAAATTATAGATCGAAATGTGATATAATGCAACCATAATTTATCATTTTTTGGTAGGTGAACATTTTGAGAACTCTTTATCATCCAAACCGTAATGAAATCAATCTATCAACCGTACTCTATGCCTTGAGTGATCAAATAAGACTTAATATCATTAACATTTTAGATAAAAATGGTGAACAATCGTGCAGCTCACTAGACATATCCGCCCCAAAATCAACCCTCTCTCATCACTTTAAGGTGCTTAGAGAATCAGGGATTATTAACACAAGATTAGAAGGGACCCAACGGTTTATATCTCTGAGATATGAGGATTTGAATGAGAGATTTCCTGGATTACTAACGGCTATTTTGCAGGGGCTGGAATCGTAAAAATAAGAAAAGGCAATCATTTAGGCTGCCTTTTTCTTATTCAACTATAGACTTTTTTACAAACATTTTTCTATTTTCTAATTTTTCCCTAATAGGGGTTGCTGTAGCTAATAGAGTATAACAGAAAAAAGGAAAATAGTTCCGTTTATTTTAATCATCATTTCTACAGAAAATATGAACAAAAACAATTGAAGGAAGTGATGAAAAATGTTTGAAAATACCCCGAATGAAGTTAACCAGATTGAGCAAAAAGCGAAAGAAAAAGATGACAGTAACAAAAAAGCAAAAAATATAGTAGATGATGCCATTTCACATATGAGTACACAACGACACTATAACAGAGCTAAATCACAAAATAAACGTTAATAGAGCAGGCGACCTTTTGTTTTGGGTCGCCTCTAAACCTAATTACTTAAAATTTTTTCAACCTTGAAAATGAGATTAAATTAAGCAGATTAATTTTATTTTGTTTTCCTACTGTTCTTACTCGTCCAAAAAATGTTCCGAGGAACTCTTCCCAAAGTGAACCCATTGCATTTTTTGAGGCTGGATCTGTACGAAGCGATTGAATCGTCGAATGTAATGCTTCATCTAGGTGTGATAAGGCCTGTCTTAAATGAGTAATCACCTCGTTTTCCTGCTGATTTTGCATGTTACTCTACTCCTCTACTTTTTTATAAACGACTTTGATTTTCGACCTCATATCCTTCACCATCGATAAAAATATCTTTATCGAGGCTTTTTCTCATTCTTTCAAACTTTACTTCAGCTGCAATATCTTCCAGTCCTTCTTTTGTCACGACAATGAAATACTTCATTTGCCTCGACATATCCCGGACAATTGGACGCAAAGTCTTTTTAACGACAGGCAATAATGCTGTAGTTGCAAGTGCCAATGCCGATCCTACAACAATACGCTGTATATTTCTTTCAAGCACAAATTTGACCCCTTTCGTGACATTATTAAATTTTCTCTCGAAACGAGAATTAAGGAAGCAAAGGTAGGGAGTAAAGCAGACGAAGGCGCTTTATCCTGTTGCATCGTCTGCCTCAGTACTTCTGCACTTCTTACCCCCATTGAAAAAAGTATCATTTTATCCTTTAAGCTACTCTCAGTTGAACGTTACGATTTACAGGTGATACAGACTTTATCCATAAATTTGATAAAGGTTTTGCAAGCCGAGTCGAAGCAGTTGCTACTAAAAGAATTGGACCCCAGTTCCAAAGAGGCAGAGAAACGGTTTTAAAGATTCCTGCTAATGGCGGGATATAGATCACGCTTAATAGTGCTAGCCATGATATTCCAAGTGCTCCTACCAAGAAACGGTCTCTCGTCCAATCTTTCATTGATTCCTCTGAATCTGCTTGCCTCCATGAGAACGTTTGAATCAATTGTCCCGCTACTAACGTTGCGAAAGCAGCTGTTTGAGCTGTAGCTAATGACATACCGGAGCTTAGACTCCAAATGAAGAGACCTAAAGCACCTAATCCTAGAACGAACCCGCGAGTAATCACCTGTTTGTATAAAGTGCTATCGACGATTTCCTGGCGTTTTGTTTCTTTTGTTTTGTTGCCAGGATTTACAGCAAGAATCATTGCCGGAAGAGCGTCAGTCAGCATATTCATAAGTAAAATTTGAACAGGTACAATCGGGAGTGGCAGACCTGCCATTACAGCCATGGAAGTGACAAGAATTTCTGCTAGATTTCCACTTAACAAGCACCCAATTGCTTTCCGAATATTCCCTATAATCGTTCTGCCTTCTTTTACTCCATCAACAATATTGCCAAAATGATCTTCTTTTAATACCATATCTGCTGTTTCTTTTGTCACTTGTGTTCCTGTTTGTCCCATGGCGATGCCGATATCTGCCTTTTTTATCGCTGGTGAATCATTTACTCCATCACCAGTCATGGCCACGATATGCCCTTTTTGTTGAAGAGTGGTTACAATCCGAAGCTTATGCTCGGGAGTTACTCTTGCAAAAATGGCAATATCATCAATAAACGATTTCAATTGTTGGTCAGAAAGCTGATCAAGCTCTTGTCCCGTTACCACCTTCATTTTATCATCGTAAATTCCAATTTGCTTTGCGATAGAAAGAGCCGTAAGCGGGTGATCTCCTGTGATCATAACTGGCCTTATTCCTAATTTGACCGCTTCACGAATACTTTTTTCGACTTCAGGTTTTGGCGGATCCATCATCCCTGCTATTCCTACATAGATAAGATCATTCTCAATATCCTGTAAACAGCCTGGTTGCTTATTTATTTTCCTGTATGCAAAACCTAAGACACGCAATGCTTGATGGGCAAAAGCATCATTTTGTTTCATAATTTGAGTGCGCACCTTTTCAGTTAACGAATAGATCTTTCCGTTTTTCTGATAGTGTGAGCAAGTATTCAATATTTTTTCTACAGAACCTTTTGACATGACAAAGCATTCTTCTTCTTTGTTTACTTCATGACAAACGACACTCATTCTTCCACTGCTTGAGTCAAATGGAATTTCTTCTGTCCGCTTCCAGTGCTGATGTTTTTCTGCAAACATCCCACGTTTAGCTGCCAAAGAAAGAAGAGCGCCTTCAGTTGGATCACCTTTTACTTTCCATTTGGAATCTTCCTCAAATAGCTCTGAGTTATTGCATAGCAGCCCAATTCTTAACAGCAGATTTAAATCTTCTAAGGATGCTTCAGACTGATCATTTCCTGTAATGGTTCCTTTCGTATCATACCCATCACCTGTTACTTCATATTCATGATCAACCATTGCAATTCCTTTAACCGTCATTTCGTTCTTCGTCAAGGTACCTGTTTTATCAGAACAAATCACCGTCGTTCTTCCCAATGTTTCAAGAGCGGACAGCTTACGAACTAATGCCTTTTTCTTCGCCATGCGGAAAACGCCTGCTGTAAGAGCAAATGTAATCGTGATTGGAAGCCCTTCTGGAATAGCAGATGCTGTTAATGCAACAGAGGTTGTGACCATTTCTGTTAACGGCATACCTCTTAATAAACCTGTCAAAAAGACAATCCCGCCAACGATAAGAGCACCTTTCATAAATTTTTTACTAATCGATGTAACCTGCTTTTGAAGGGGAGTTGTATGATCTTCATCTTCTGATAAAAGAGCTAATAAGTGCCCCATTTCCGTATTCTTACCTGTTTCCACAACGATTGCTTTACATTTCCCCTTTGTAACGTGTGTGCCCATATAAAGCATATTCGAACGATCCGTGATCGGAACGTCCTCGTTTAACTCCGTTTCCTTCTTTTCAACAGGAACAGACTCTCCAGTTAATGTTGATTCATTCACTTCTAAGCTCCATGATTGAATCACACGAAGATCGGCAGGGACTCGGTCACCTGCTTCTAATTCGACCATATCCCCCGGAACTAAATCAAAAGCGGCAAGTTCTTTTATCGAACCATCTCTTATAACTCGACAGTTAGGTGGAACAAATTGACTCATTGTTTCTACTGCACGATCTGCTTTTCTTTCTTGGAATGTACCGATTCCTGCATTAATCAGAAGAATGGTTCCCATAATTAAACCGTCAAACAAATGCCCTGTCAAAGCACTTAAAAGGGCAGTAGCTCCAAGAACTTGAGTCGTAAATTCTTTAAATTGACCTATATATGTTTTAAACCAATGTGGGCGTACTTTTGAAACAAGCTGATTCTGCCCATATACACGGGCAGCCTCCGTTACTTGCTCAGATTTAAGCCCATTATTTGTGTCAATATGAAAATAATGTAATATTTCATTCTTTTTCTTTGAATGCCAAGGAATTTTATTCGAAACTAAACCATTTTCCTTATACATACTTTGATTGGAACGAAATTTTCTTTCTGACCATTTATTTGCTCTTGACATAAATGTCAATGATAATGCGTCTCCAATAAGATTAATCAGAGGTGCACTTATGAGAAGTGGCATAGCAATGATGCTACCGACCAAGTTCCATGCTTTTGTGATACGGAAATTTTGCTTGACTAAGTTTTTTACATCATTACTAGTTTCCATCGTTTTTGCAATACTGGATATTTGCTTGAACGTACAGTATGGGTAAAAGGAAATGACATTATTATTTTCTACTTCCTCATCCTTAATAACCATGAGTACATCTTCACGGCGTTTTATGCTTAATTTTTGGTGGGAAATCAGTTGAACCTGATATTCTTTTAAATTTTGATTTATTTTATTTAAATCCACTTTATTTTGATTGTTTATAAATGCCACTTTTCCTCCCTTTAATAGAGAGAAAAGAGGAACACATTCTTTACGAAGGGTTCCATCGGTAGAAAGTAAGGACGCATCCTCAAAGACGACCGTATTGGTTTTGGATAATTGATAAAGAGAACCGTTATGAGGGATGGTTTCTTTGTTCTTCCTTGCCATATGGTCTGCCTGTTTCCACGTATATTCTGTAGAAACAATGATTGGGCGCGGATTGGCAGCAAGCAATACAGCTAAAGAAATAACCGGATTACGCGTAACAGCAAGCGCTGCAGCAGCTCCGATAAATCCAATCTTTCCTGCTGAACGGCTATACGATTCCATTTCCTCTGAAACAAATTCCTGATCCATTACATCTCTTTTTATTGACTTTCTACTTTTCCAATTCAAGTATTGGATCAAGCTTAAACCTGCTAGGACAACTAAGTTTTCACGAACAATCGCTAATGTTAAAGCACTAGCGGATAACAAAAAATCCAGATTGAATTTTCTTTCTTTCCAAAACTTTTGAAGCCTTCTTTTAATAAAAGGGTAACCTGTACCAATAGATAAAGCTGCAGCTATATAAAATGGAACAGGATGTCTTGCCAGCATAGATCTTCCAAAAAATAATTGTTTAATTCCTAAAATTCCGAGTCCTGCGACGGATAAGGCAAGCGGCAATGGAACTTTATCATCTGCAGGTGCACGAGCCCGTTGATCAGGCATTCTATCAAAGAAAAAGCTGACACCATTTTGCATGGAAGAGCCTTTTCTGCCATTGCCGATAGGATAATCAGCCGTTGCTGCGACTTCTTTCAAAGTCTCTACTGGAACATTAGAAGGATCGTATATATGTGATTCTAGATTTTCCTCTTTTTGAATCTCATAATATTGATGAAATAAAATCTCTTCGAATTCGGAAATACACATACATAATTGACTCGCATTAAGTACATTTTCGTCAAAATGTATAAGAATTTTCCCTGTAATAATGCTCGTTTCTAAATGTTGTATTCCTTCAATGGAGGAAAAAGCTTGTTTGAAGCAAAGGGCAACCTTTGGATCATCTTTTAAACCATAAAGCTCTGTTCTTAATCTTCCTCTAATAACATGAAAAGATCTTTTCTTATAATTTAATTCCATAGCCATTTCGCACCCCCCATTCTTTAGAGATTCTATCCTTATCCTTTTAGATATACTCAACTATTTTGAGCTTTTTTAGTCGAACTATACATTTTCTTTACAAAAAAATTAAGAAACATTTAGGATATTTTGTGGCTGTTTTGGAAAAGATTAAATGAAGAATATGAGGAGGTTTGTAAATGTTCAAGCGTTTATTTTCTTTTAACAATCCGCTGGGTATTGCCCTTAGTGCAGCTGCTATAATATTAACCTTGTCACCAAATGCAAGAAGAGCGACAAGAAAAATGGTCGTGAAGGGGGCTGCTGCATTACTTTCGGTTGGCGATCAAGTGAAAGAACTATCTAGCACGGCAAGAAAAGAAATCGGAACCATTGCCGAAGAAGCCAAAGTTGAAAAAGAACAAATGAATCTGCCAGATTTTTCAGAAATGATTAAAAATGCCGGAGAAACAACAAAATCAAAAATGAGTCATGTATTTGATGATATGAAGTTTACAATGGAAAAGCCTGCATCGAGCTTTTCTCACTCCATGGAAGCTGGAGAAGAATTAATCGATCATACGATTGATCATACTCCTAAAGCACCTGTATCAAAAAACGCCAGAAATAAATCTATCCCCAAAAAGAAAAGTACTCGTACACAAAACAACGTACAAAATGTTTTGAGTGATAAATCATTTAATTCTCTAATGGGAAAACCACCGCTTCAATAAAAAAAGAGGGTATACCCTCTTTTTTTATTGAAGCATTTTTTTGGAATCAATTTTTGGGTAGATCTTAAGTAGCCTCTTCATTAAAAAGTCTTGTCTGTTCACGATTAAGTAAGCGATTGTTATTCAAAAGTTGATTATCAAAAAGAATATGACCGGCTTGATAGCCTGCAATATTCCCAACCCGATTTCCAATCATACTTCCAATAATAGAGCCTATAATTGTACCTGCACCTGGCAAAACAGCTGATCCAAGTACCGCTCCGTACTCAAGCCCTGCCATAAGCCCTAAACTGCCAGTTAGATTTTGGGATGTTTGAATGGAATATTCTTTCACTCCCATTTCACCAGAAGCCATAGCTTGAGTGTCTTTTAATTGTGCCATTCCACCTGAAATGACCCCTGCCCAAAGCGAAACTCCTTTAAACATGCTGACCCCTCCTTTCTTTTTTTAATGTACCCAATTCATCTTTAAACCATAATAGAATATTTATCATTTCAGCGATCCATGTGAAAATGAGAAATTTTGGACATAAATAAGGAGTGAATGCACCATTATTCTTCTTTATCGAAAGCTTGGTAAGCCAGTTCGAAAAAAACCGTTTGACTGTCAATTTCTTTCTGGTCTGAACGATTTTTTACATAAGAATAACATCCGTACTCATCTTGTTCACGAGCTTTCACATTATCAGAAAGAAGAGTAGATAGTATTTGTTTAATTCGATCCTTTTTTTCTTTTTGAATAACAGGAAAAGCAATTTCAACTCGTTTTTCCATATTTCTTGTCATTAAATCAGCTGATGAGAGAAAGGTCTTTTCTTTTCCATTGTGATGAAAATAATATATTCTGCTATGTTCTAGAAAACGGCCAACGATACTGCGCACTTGAATATTTTCACTTACCCCTTTAATTCCAGGACGGAGGCAGCATACACCACGAACGATAAGGTCAATCTTAACTCCAGCTTGTGAAGCTTCATAGAACTTCATAATTAATTTCTTTTCTGTGAATGAATTCATCTTGGCGATAATTCTGCCATTTTTATATTTTTCATGGAATTTAATTTCTTTATCAATTAACCGAATGAAATCATCACGAATATCCATGGGTGACATCAAAAAATGGTGAAAATTTGGTTTTTCCATAAACCCGCTTAAATAATTATAAAAATTAGTTGCATCTATTCCAAATTCAGAATTTGATGTAATCAACCCTAAATCTGTATAAATTTTTGCGGTTTCTTCATTATAATTTCCAGTTCCTAAATGAACAAAACGTTGGATATTTCCATTAATCTTGCGTACAACGAGCGTAATTTTACTATGTGTTTTTAAGAAGGTTTTCCCGTATATGACATGACAACCTGATTTTTCAAGCTCTTTTGCCCAATGTACATTATGTTCCTCATCGAACCTTGCTTTTAATTCAACAAGTACAAGTACCTGTTTCCCGTTTTCAGCTGCCTTTTTTAAAAGATCAATAATAGGGGAATCGTCACTTACTCTATAAAGGGTTTGTTTGATTGCCAAAACATTTGGATCCGAAGCAGCACATCTAATAAAATCAATGATTGATTCAAATGATTCATAAGGATGGTGCAGAAGTATATCCTCTTGTGCAGCTATATCAAATATGCTTTGTTTCCTTCTATCCATGTTAAGATCTTTAGAAGGCTGCGGAATGAACGTTTCAAAAGTTAGATGTTCCTTCAACGGAGAAACATGCTGATAAAATCGAAATAGAAATGTTAAATCAAGAGGACCCGATAAAAAATAAACATCTTTCTCATGAATTTCCAGCTCGCTTAATAAATAAGTTAATATTTCTTCATCCATGAAATTTTTTGATATTTCCAGCCGGACGGTCTCTCCCCATTTTCTCATTTTTAACTCTTCTTCTATTTCTTTTAATAGGTCTCTTGCATCCTCCTCATCTATTTCTAAATCAGCATTCCT
The DNA here is from genome assembly GCF_006546985.1 of Bacillus sp. 03113. Lineage (GTDB taxonomy): Bacteria > Bacillota > Bacilli > Bacillales > Cytobacillaceae > VATK01. The sequence continues at coordinate 3,792 of NZ_VATK01000007.1, read as the reverse complement.
CGTTATGCGAAATTGTGTCACGGACTTAACATGAAACCCGCGAAACAACTTATGTACAAAGTAGCTTATGACATTCTCAATTAATATAAATTGTTTGTTCATATTTTCATTTTTATTAGGAATTTCAATGAATCGTTCCAGTCCTCTTGGCACTTGTACGATAGCCAATTTATTATTGATCGTTCCTTTTTCCGCTTTACTTGATAAGACGACTGCAAGATTAATGCTTTTGTTAGCCAATAACGGAAAAGGTCGATAAGCATCTACAGCCATTGGAGTTAATACCGGCAAAATAAATTGTTCAAAATACTCATCAAGATCAAGCAATGCTTCATGTGAGAGATCACTTATAGAAAGGAAAGTAACCTCTTCTTTTTCTAACATAGTTAAAAGCCGTTTAAATGTATTGTACTGTGTATTAACCAATTCATGAGAGAATTTTGTAATTTGTGTTAATTGTTCCTTTGGAGTCAATCCTGCTTTATTTTCTGGCTTCGTAAATCTTGCTTTGATCTGATCTTTAAGACCAGCAACACGGACCATATAAAATTCGTCCAGATTTGAACTAAAAATAGCCAGGAATTTAAGCCTTTCCAATAAAGGATTTCGTTCATCTATTGCTTCTTCTAGGACTCGTTTATTAAAAGCTAACCAGCTAAGTTCGCGGTTATTATAATAATTCGGATCATTTATATCAATCTTCTCTGGCAATCTTCATTTCACACCTTTTAAGGACGGGATTTATGACAATTAGCTTACTGTTTTTTATCTTTCAAAATAAATTTGGATTATTTTAATTAAATCCATTTAAATGAATTTCTAATCCTGCACAAACGATAATATCTCCACCTAGTTCTCTTCCAAAAATAACCTCGCACTTTCAAACCCCCCTTGGATTCACACCATGAATTTGGATTGAATCTGCATATTTTTTCTACTATTTTGTACAAAATTTAGGATGCTATTCATCTTCTTTTTCATTACTTTATTAGCAACAGTATAAAAAGATACACTTTTTTTGGAATTAGGCTAGTCTTGCAAGACAGAGTGCTGTCCGATTAGTCTTAATTAGCGCTAGTACATACTGGACGTGGAATTAGGTACTCAGCTGCTTTAGAAATTACCAATATAAAAATCCCACTTCTAAATATAAAGAGGTGGGATTTTTCAGAGTTATATTCGTTGTACTCAACTATTTTTTATACGTATACATCATCCAATAACCAATATCTTCAAAACCGATTCGTTTATAAATTGCTCCAGCTTCGGGGTTATCGTAAAATAAGCAAAGTTCTTTATTTTCATCTAGAAGTTTGCCGCAAAGCTTGACCATACACTGAGTAGCATATCCTTTTTTCTTATATTTTTCTAACGTAGCTACTGCAACGACCATGGCCGAAAAGGAGTTTTCCGCTGCGGTCGAAGCTGTTGATACCATTTTTTCATCTTCCTTGATAAAAAAAGATCGTGAAACTCCCTCTTGTAACTCCCGGCGTTTTCTCTCTTCATTTATCGTTGAATCAAATTCAGGAATTGCCTTAATTAATTCTACAAGTTCTTTTGCATCTTTTGGGAGCGCTTGTTGGACGTTTGAGACATCCATATTTATGATGTTGGGATTTAATTTTTTGCACTTGGCATAAAAGGTTTGTCTTTTTCGTTTAAGAGGCTGCTTTAAGTACAGTTCAATTTTTTCTGTAATGTCTTTTATTCCCGACATCATCAAAAAAGAAGGATCACTAGATATAATGTCAGCGAATCCTTCAGCATCAAATTCACCTATCGCAAACGGTATGTAATTTTCTTCATATTTTAATAAAACAGCTATTAATGTACCGTCTTCATTAAACTCTCCCCATATCTTTTGAAATGATTGCTCATATCCATATGCTTCAATGTCCCCAATGATAAATAAATTCTCTGCTGGCTGCTTTTTTAACAGTTGGAAACAAGCTTCATGATCGCTTTTGCTTAATCGTCTGATCATTTTATTTTCTTCTCCTCACAGTTGGAATTTTTTTACTCTAATGAATATGCTTATATTCTACTGCAAAGGAATTGTTGCAGGAAGGACTTTTTAGTGGAAAAGCGGGGTGATTTAGTAAGTAAATTTGTTAAATATGTTAAGAGCCTGTTTGGGTTGATAAAACAGGCTCTATTATTAAGGGTGGTTCACGTAAATTGTTAATATTCTAAAACAATCTTACCAATCATTTTTCCTTCTTCAACCATAGCATGAGCTTTACGCAGGTTGGCAGCGTTGATCGGAGAAAGCTTTTCTTTTAATGTTGTACGAATTTTTCCGTCATCAATTAGCTGGCTTAATTGTGTTAAAAGTTCATGCTGTTTTACCATATCTGGTGTTTGATACATTGAACGAGTGAACATAAACTCCCATACAAATGTAACACTTTTGCTTTTTAAAACATTAAGGTCAAGCGGTTCGCTATTCTCAACAATCGAGCAAATTTTACCTTGTGGTGTAATGACCTCAGCCATATTTAACCAATGCTGATCTGTGTCGTTGAGACAGAAAATATAATCCACTTCATCAAAACCATATTCTTTAATTTGAGAGAGGAACGGTTGATGGTGATTAATAATATAATCTGCTCCAAGCTCTTTTACCCATTTTTTACTTTCTTCCCGAGATGCAGTAGCAATGATCGTAAGACCAGCTAACTTAGCTAATTGAATGGCAATAGAGCCAACTCCTCCTGCACCTCCGATAATAAGAATTTTTTTGTTTTCATTTTCTATTTTATGATTGAAATCAATTGCTAATCGATCAAACAGACCTTCCCAAGCTGTAATAGCTGTTAATGGCAACGCGGCTGCTTCTGCAAAATTGAATGATTGTGGTTTTTTCGCTACAATTCTTTCGTCCACTATTTGATATTCACTATATGTACCAGGTCTTGTGATACTTCCTGCATAAAAAACCTCATCTCCTGGTTTAAATAAAGTGCAATTTGGACCTACCTCTTCTACCACTCCACTAGCATCCCACCCAAGGATCTTCGGCGTTTCTTCTTTTTTATCTTTTGGTGCCCTTACTTTCGTATCAACTGGATTAATTGAAATAGCTTTAACTTTAACTAAAATATCCTTTCCTTCAGCTTTAGGCTTAGGGATAGTCACATCCATAAGACTTTCAGGCTCACTAATGGGAAGGTATTTGTACAATCCCACTGCATTCATCTCTGCCATACGATAACTCTCCTTTTGTATAAAAATGTTTTTCAATATTTTGCCTACAGTTAAAATATACGAGATTATATTCACAAATAGTAAGTACGCACATGATTGTGGTATAGTATCAATATTTATACTATTGTGTTCTATAAACATATGGATGAGCAATTATTTTTAACATATTAAGTTTAAAAGGCAAAACAAGAAACTGAGATATATACTCCTTGAATTCCAGTTTTTTTATTTATGATTTCATCAATTAGCCCTGGTTAATCCATCTACGCTTATGAAAAATCTTGTACATAAATGAACGATTTCCTACAATGGCAAAGCCATCCTTTGCAATCATTATCCCAAACTGGTAGGGTCCATTAATGTATACTGGTCTAGATAACCATATGTTGCTGCTGAATAATATAATCAAATATTGGAATATAACGATATAAAATCAAAACCACCAGTGTGAACTGGTGGTTTGCTCTGCGGCTGAAAGCCTCTTTTACCGGCCTTGGCCTAAAAGGCCCGCTGATAGGGTTTCCCGCCTGCACCACATTCACTCACTAATTCTAAAGAATTTCTTTATTTCTTCCGATTTTT
>NZ_VATK01000006.1 GCF_006546985.1 Bacillus sp. 03113 | reverse complement strand
ACAAAAAGGCAGTTGAAAGTTCGATTAAATCAAACTTTCAACTGCCTAATAAAAAATTGGACTTTTTCAGTGGCCTCGGGGTACGAGCGAGGAGGCTTGCCAGTTCGTCCGCGGAAAGCGAGTGAATTTCCTGACGATTATAAATAAACACTGAAATTTAACAGAGCCTTATAATAAAATATAAGATAAATTGACAAATTAACCAATTTATAGACAGATTCTTTAAAAATCTAATAATTTTTGAAAAAAAATGAAAGCTTGAGATTGCGGCATTTGTCACGTTGTCGTATGATTAAATACATAATTAGACAAGTTTAGCTATATTCATACATTATTAAATGATTAGGTTAAGGCTACTTGCAGTAAAATAAATAGAAAGAACTGTGAATGTTAAAGGAGTGGAATAATCGTGAATATAACGATATATGATGTAGCGAGAGAAGCGAATGTATCGATGGCTACTGTATCTCGCGTAGTGAATGGAAATCCGAATGTAAAACCTTCGACACGAAAAAAAGTTCTCGAGGTAATTGATAGGCTTGGCTATCGTCCGAACGCAGTAGCAAGAGGGTTGGCAAGTAAAAAAACAACAACTGTCGGTGTTATCATTCCTGATATTTCTAGTACCTTTTATGCGGAACTAGCAAGAGGAATCGAAGACATTGCTACCATGTACAAGTATAATATTATTTTAAGCAACTCTGACCAAAATCGTGATAAAGAGCTCCATTTATTAAATACAATGCTTGGCAAGCAAGTAGATGGGATTGTATTTATGGGTGGAAATATTACAGCAGAGCATGTAGAAGAATTTGAAAAATCTCCTGTTCCTATCGTATTAGCTGCATCCGTTGAGGAATCACAAAAAATCTCTTCCGTAAATATTGACTATGAGAAAGCAACCTATGATGTGGTTACATCATTTATCGAGAAGGGGCATAAGGAAATAGCCATAGTAATTGGTCCTTTATATGAACCAATTAATGCTGCGAAGCTTTCAGGCTATAAATTAGCTTTAGAACACGCTGGAATTGATTTTAAAGAGGAAAAAGTGGTTGAGGGTGACTATACATATGATTCAGGTATGGAGTCCTTTGAGAAGCTTTTAGAAGATAAACAAAAAGCTACAGCAATTTTTGTTGGATCTGATGAAATGGCTTTAGGGGTTGTTCACGCGGCTCAGGATAAAGGATTTAGTATTCCAAAAGATCTTGAAATTGTTACTTCTGATAATACAAAGCTAGCATTGATGGTTCGTCCGCAGTTAACGACGGTCATTCAGCCATTATACGATATTGGGGCTGTTGCGATGCGTTTATTAACAAAATATATGAATAAAGAGAAGGTAGAAGATCATATTGTCGTTCTTCCTCATCGTATTGAGGCAAGAAGCTCTACTAATTAACAGTATAAAAATTGAGATTGTTTTCATACATAGTGACAGGCCCCTTGTAAGAGATATTAGATGTTTGGATAATAAAACCGAACCAAAAATCTTGCAAAGGGTCTGTCACTATTTGGATTTCTCTATTAAGAATTATTTCGTATAGAGTAGAGTGTTTGATTTAGAGTCATCATGTTTTTTTGAGTGATTTCTTCTTTTCTAGGGATAAGTGGAATTAAATGCTTTTGATCGTCCCATTCTTGAGGGAGAGGAACAGTAGTGTGATTCCTCCAATTATGAATCCATTCTTTAGGAAGCGTTTTCGGAATAGGATCAAGCTCGATCATCTCCATCCATATATAAGACCAAGCTCTCGGTACCACCCTCCATATATCGTATCCTCCGCCACCAACAGCAATCCACCTTCCATTGCAATATTGATGAGCAATTTGATGCGCAATTTTTGGAATTTCACGAAACAATCGCACGGTGGTTGATAGGTGGGTTAATGGATCAAGGAAGTGAGCATCTACACCGTTTACAGAAAAAATAACATCTGGTTTAAAGAATGCCGCTATTTCTTCAAGTGCGGTTTGGTAAGTGTATAAAAAAGATTCATCTTCCGTATAAGCATCCAATGGGATATTAAACGTATATCCATAGCCTGCTCCTTCTCCTCTTTCATTTACATTTCCTGTTCCTGGGAAAAGATAGCGGCCTGTTTCGTGTATAGAGAGCGTGCAAACATTTGGATCATCATAAAATGCCCACTGAACCCCATCTCCATGGTGCGCATCCGTATCAACGTATAAAACTCTTACACGATATTTTTCTAGTAAGTATTTTAATGCAATGGCGCTGTCGTTATAAATGCAAAAACCCGCTGCTTTGCCATTAAAACCATGATGCAACCCGCCACCTAAATGGAGGGAATGGAGTGCTTGACCAGACATAACATAGTCAACAGCTGTTAGTGTTCCTCCTACTAAAAGAGAGCTAGCTTCATGCATGTAAGAAAATATCGGAGTATCTTCTGTCCCTAATCCATAGTTTTCACATTGCTCTTTTGATAATTCTCCATGACTAGCTAGTTTTACAGCATGTATGTAGCCTGGATCTAGAAATAATTGAAGCTCAGTATCTGAAGCCTTTCTTGGTGCAATAATTTGATGATTTTGTAGAACGTTCATTTTCATTAATAAATCGTATGTTATTTTAATACGAAGCTGATTAAAAGGATGATGGGGATGAAATTTATAGCTTAATAGTTCTTCTGAATAAATAAAAATAGAATCATTTTTCATGATGTTCTCCTTTTTATTAATATAAAAAGCGGTTTGCAAATCGCAAATGATCAAATTTTTCAATCGTTGTTTGTTCAACTCGGTTTCCGATTCTTGCCATTAAACAATTTGCAGGATGTGAACAGATTTCAGGGTCATCTGTTGCATACCATTGCAGCCCTCCTGCATTCATCATCTTCTCCATCATTTTTCGGTATTCCCATACATTTAATCCGCTTCCCTTTAAATCCCAATGCCAATAATATTCTGTAGTAATAATAATATAGTCTTCTATTGCGTCATCCATCATGGATAGTGTTAAAAGATTTTTCCCAACGCCGCAACCGCGATATTTAGAAATGACTTCGATTGCACCTAGCTCAATAAGCTGTTCAATCTGACCATCTGACCATCTCTCTAATGGATCTGGATATAAGAAAGTAACATATCCGATGATCGTATTATTTTCTCGGGCAATGATAATTCTCCCCTCTGGTAGTTCAGCAATTTCAATTAATGCTTTATGCTGCTGTACTGAAGGGCGAAAAGAGGTTAAATCTTCATGAAAAGCAAATTCTAATAGTGAATTGGAAGAAATAGGTCCTTCAATTATTAAAAGTCCTTCAGTCATGAATAGTTCTTTACGATAATATCTTTTCTGATGATACATAGGCTTATCACCTCTTTCGAACATGGAAACTAATTCTATTATACATGATATGAAGATAATTATAGCGCTTTCAATTTCTGCAACCCATTGCTTTCCTCTTCATTCGTCCTACAATTTAAAAAATTGAGAAAATCGTTATTTTCATCTATAATGGTAATAGTTTGGAATAAAGGGGGTTATGTTCGATGCAATTGAAAGCGTTACCAGTTATTGAAGGGGAATATAACTTGCAAAATTATGAAGATGCTTTGAAAACATTTCATTGGGATGAAGTTCAAAAAGAATTTTCATGGTTTGAAACAGGTCGCGTAAATATGGCATATGAGGCAATTGATCGTCATGCACAAACCTTTCGAAAAAACAAAATAGCTCTCTATTATCGAGATGGAATAAGAAATGAAAAATATACATTTAAAGAAATGAAAGAACAATCTAATAAAGCTGGAAATGTATTAAAACATGACGGAGGGATAGTAAAGGGAGACAGGGTATTTATTTTTATGCCCCGGACACCAGAGCTTTATTTTGCTTTTTTAGGTGCGATTAAAATAGGTGCGATTGTAGGTCCATTGTTTGAAGCCTTTATGGAGGGAGCTGTTCGCGATCGATTAGCAGACAGCCAAGCAAAGGTATTAATCACCACGCCCGACTTGCTAAAGCGAGTCCCAATTCAAGATCTTCCTTCTATTGAACATATTATGCTGATAGGTGAAAATATTCAAAGCCCTTATATCGACTTTAATAAGAAAATGGAGGTTGCTAGTTCAAAACTAGAACTAGAATGGGTGGAAAAAACGGATGGATTAATCCTACATTATACATCAGGGTCAACAGGAAAGCCAAAAGGAGTATTACATGTTCATCAAGCAATGATCCAGCATTTTCAATCAGCTAAATGGGTACTTGATTTAAAAGAGGAAGATGTTTATTGGTGCACAGCTGATCCAGGGTGGGTAACAGGTACGTCCTATGGAATATTTGGTCCATGGCTAACAGGAACAACGAACGTAATTGTTGGGGGAAGGTTTAATCCTGAGACGTGGTATAAAATGATTGAAGAATACGGTGTGACGGTTTGGTACAGTGCGCCTACAGCCTTTAGAATGCTAATGGGAGCAGGCGACGAAATTGTTAAGCAGTTTGATCTGTCGAGTCTACGGCACATTTTAAGTGTAGGAGAGCCTCTTAACCCTGAGGTGATAAAGTGGGGCTATAAAGTATTTCAGTTAAGAATACATGATACTTGGTGGATGACGGAGACAGGCGGTCAATTGATTTGTAATTACCCATGCATGGAAATAAGACCTGGTTCGATGGGTAAGCCGTTACCCGGAATTCAAGCAGCTATTATTAATGATCAAGGTCAAGAGCTTCCCCCTTTTCGCATGGGGAATTTAGCGATAAAAAAGGGCTGGCCCTCAATGATGAATAGCATTTGGAATAATAAGCAAAAATATGATTCTTACTTTATGCCTGGGGATTGGTATATATCAGGGGATTCAGCCTATATGGATGAAGATGGGTACTTTTGGTTTCAAGGCCGAATTGATGATGTTATTATGACAGCTGGTGAGAGGGTCGGGCCATTTGAAGTTGAAAGCAAGCTGATTGAGCATCCAGCGGTAGCTGAAGCAGGTGTCATTGGGAAGCCTGACCCTGTCAGAGGAGAGATTATTAAAGCGTTTGTAGCGCTTCGAGATGGTTATGAAGCGACAGAAGAGCTCAAGTTAAAGATTAGGGAATTTGTAAAAAATGGGCTCGCTGCGCATGCTGCGCCAAGAGAAATAGAATTCCGTGATAAACTCCCTAAAACTCGGAGTGGAAAAATTATGAGGAGAGTATTAAAAGCGTGGGAGCTTGACTTGCCGACAGGGGATTTGTCAACCTTAGAGGATTGATTAATTAAGAGTAAGAAAAATCATTTTCTTTTTCCAAATAAAGAGGGGGTGATCGAAACGATTTTAGTTTCGGTCACCCCCTCTTAGGTTTAAAAGCAATCATTGTCCTGTTGGGGCAGGAGGATTATTTTCGTTAGGATTTACTGGATTCGGATTAGGCTGATTAGCATTCTCATTGTTAATATTCTCCTGAGGTTGCTGTGGTTGCTGTGGTTGCTGTGGTTGCTGATTTTCTGTTTGTTCTGGTTTAGGCTGCTCAGGAACGCCAATCTTTATTGTATTTGAAGGGGATGACTCCCTTCCTGCAATATCTACAGCAGTGACGTAATAGTCTCCATCACCACCAGAAAAATCCAATGAATTTCCGGCCTTTACGCTGCCAACTTTATGTCCATTATGATAAACACGATAGCCAATAACATCTCCTTCAGGATGGCTTCCCCAAAAGATTTTGCTTCCATTCTGCTGGATATTAATAGCTGAAGGTGTACCGCCGTTATCATCCATTTTTTCATCAGGGACTAACACTTTAGACCAACGATCCTTATCGGGAATAAGCTTTCGTGGGTCTCCAACTTTTACACCAAAAATCTTGCTAAGATAATCTGGATTTAAAATAAGACCTGGCTCAGTAAATTCTGCTGGTGTAGAAGGCAATCCCATATATTTCTTATCTCCGATGCGAACTAATTTTCCATCCATTAAGCTATCATCTACAGTTGTTGGAACATATTTCGCATTGAATAAATCCGTTTGAACTAGCCCAGCCTTCGAACAAGCGTCAGATGGTAATAATCCAGATACTGTACAAAAAGATCGCTGTACAATTCCTCCTGGCATCTGGAAGTTTTCATTTGGATCAATAAGCTGCGGATCAATATCGTACGCTGCATTAATTAAATCGGTCCACAAATAGTTCGTTCTTAAGCTGTAATTTAAACCACTAGTTTTAAGTGATTTAGGAGTATCATAGCCTGTCCATATACCAAAAGAGACGTTCGGATTAAAAGCGACGAACCAAGAATCATAGAATTGGTTCCCTGTTCCCGTTTTACCTGCCCAATCTGAACTGAATTTAAGTCTTCCTTTTACTGCTGTCGCTGTCCCGTTAGAAATAACATCGCGCATCATATCGAGTGTTAAATAAGCCGTTTGCGGACTGAATACATCTACAGGCTTCACTTCATGCTGGTAAATGACTTTCCCGTTTTTATCAACGATATTGTCAATCATATAGGCATCAATAAATTTCCCGCCATTAGCAAAGGTAGCAAATGCATTAGTGTTTTCTTCGACTGTCACACCCCTACCTAGCGATCCTATCGCTGTTGCTAGATTCGAATAGTCATCTTCTGTAAGCGAGGTGAAGCCCATTTTTTCTAGATAAGAGGCTGGCTGCTGAGCCACTATATCTTTATATAGCTTTACCGCTGGAACATTGTATGATTTAGCTAATGCATATCTCGCTGAAACGATCCCATGATACCTCATATCATAGTTATTTGGCCAAGGTCTATTAAGACCAGGAGCTAGCATTAATGGGACGTCAGGAAGAATGGTCCCAGGTGCTGCTTTTCCAAGCTCAATCGCTGGACCGTAAACAAGTAAAGGCTTCATTGTAGATCCATTTTGTCTTACAGCTGCTGTAGCATGGTTTAGCTGCTGACGATTGTGATCACGTCCTCCGACAAAGCTAATAATTTTTCCTGTTTTGTTTTCTATTAAAATTGCGCCTACTTCTACTGGCTCTTTTCCTTGTACTTTTTCTTTCGTATCAGGATCGATAACCATTTCAGCCTTGTCAGGCCCGTATTGTGTGTATTGATTTTTTACTACTTGCATTTGATCGTAGATTGGTTTATTTATGGTCGTATGTATTTCATACCCGTTTTGATGCAAATTACGATCTGCTAGTGCTTGATATTCTCCGTATAGATCATCATTTTCCTTTAAATCCTTTTCCTCATAGCCATCCTTCTTTGCTAAAATTGTAGCAAGAATGTTGGTCGCTCTGAGTTCAATTTCAGGGATTAACCAAGGGTATTGCTTTTGAGGAGAATCAATGGGTGCGATAAAATCTTTTGTAATATCATAGGCTAGTGCCTTTTCATAATCTTCCTTTGTGATTTTATCCTGATCGTACATTCTGCTTAGCACGGTTTTCATTCTCGATAAACCGGGTTCTAAATTTTCTTTTATTTGCCCATGCTGAGTAAAAGGAGTATACCCAAAGGGACTTTGTGGAAGACCAGCAATAAAGGCTGCCTGTGGTAAACTAAGCTCGCTTGCATTTACACCAAATATACCTTTCGCAGCAGATTGAACACCTGCAATATTTTGTCCAGATGAATTTCTTCCAAAGCTTGAAACATTTAAATAAGCTTCAAGTATTTCTTCTTTATCAAAGAATTTTTCTAGGCGAAGCGCTAATAATATTTCTTTTGCTTTTCTTTCGAAAGAGACATCATTTGTTAGTATTTGGTTTTTTATTAATTGCTGTGTTAATGTACTTCCTCCTGATTGAATGGAGGAATTGGTCACTTCTTGAAATAACGCTCGCATAATGGCTTTTGGAACAACACCGTTATGCTGATAAAAATATTCATCCTCTGTCGCAACAATCGCATTGATCAATTGTGGTGACACTTCACTTATTTTGACCTCTTCACGCTCAAGATCAGTCCGTAATTTTCCTAAGTAGACATTGTTATCAAAAAACAGCTCTGATGTTTCTTCATAATTATATATATCCTTTTTCATATTAGCATAAGAACGAATCGGCTCTTTTTTCACAAGGGAAGCAAAATAGCCTGCTCCAATTCCTAATGAGAATGCACCGCCAAGAACTAATAATATAGAAAAGAGAAGCGTCAAATTCCAGAAGACTTGATAGGTGATGTTGGCCCTTTTTACTGTTTTTTTATCCGTAAAAAAATTCAGCATCCTCCCCCAGAGGTCACTCCATTTTTGCTTATCGAATTTCATTCAATCATTCCCCCCTAAAATCACATACATTATAGCATAAACCTCTTGTTAACATGGCAAGCGTTGAAGCTTTTCTTACAAAGATCATTATTTTCACTCATAGATTTGACAAATGTATACTCTTTATGGTAAAAATTCTTTATTGAATAAATATTATTGATAGCAAATATTGTTTAATAATGAATTTTCACTCACATTTTAGAATAGCGGATGGTGAGTTGAAAAGTCAAAAATCAACAGAACATATAATAAAATAAGCCATGATGGGAATGAGTAGTGCTTCTATCACTGTTTTAGAAAGCCAGCGGGTGATGAAAGCTGGTACATATAGAAGGATGAATTACCTCCCTGAGCTTTCATTGTGAATCTTAGGTTCTTTATAAAGTAGTAGCAGTGGACGGGTTTAATCCGTTATGTAAATGAAGTGGAGGAAGTAATTCCTCAATTATGGGTGGTATCGCGCAAGCTTTTTGCGTCCCTGCATTGTGCAGGGGCGCTTTTTGTTGTTTAAAGAAATACGAATTTAGGAGGAAAATAACAGTGAGTCTATTACAGGATTTAGAATGGCGTGGAATTATATATCAGCAAACGGATGCAGAGGGACTGAAGGAAACTCTTCAAAAAGATCAAATTGCTTTATATTGTGGGGTTGATCCTACTGGTGATAGCTTGCATATTGGTCATTTACTTCCATTTTTAACATTACGAAGATTTCAATTGGCTGGACACAGTCCAATTGTGTTAGTAGGTGGAGCCACCGGTTTAATAGGAGATCCAAGTGGAAAAAGTGAAGAGCGCAAGCTGCAAACGATAGAGACGATTCAATATAATGTTAAGTGTCTTCAAAGCCAGTTAGCAAGAATTTTCGATTTTGAAGGAGAAAATGGCGCTGTCATGGTTAATAACTATGATTGGGCAGGGTCGATGGATATTGTTACCTTTTTACGCGACTATGGGAAGCATATTGGAATAAACTACATGCTGGCAAAAGATACGATTTCCTCTCGATTAGAAACTGGAATTTCGTTTACGGAATTTACGTATACCATTTTGCAAGGATTAGATTTCCTTCACTTATATGAGCATCACAACTGTAAGCTGCAAATTGGGGGCAGCGATCAATGGGGGAATATTACGACGGGGCTTGAGCTTATTCGTAAAAATATGCCAGAAGGTGCAAAGGCATACGGGATGACGATTCCTCTTGTGACAAAAGCAGATGGAACAAAGTTTGGAAAAACAGAAAGTGGCGCTGTTTGGTTGGATCCAGAGAAGACATCCCCGTATGAATTCTACCAATTTTGGATTAATACTGCTGATGCAGATGTAGTGAAATACTTGAAATTCTTTACGTTCCTTTCACATTCAGAAATTGATCAATTGGAGCAAGCTGTTCAAGAAGAGCCGCATTTGCGTAAAGCGCAAAAAACGTTAGCTGAGGAAATGACTCGTTTGATTCATGGGGAAGAAGCGTTAAAGCAAGCCATAAATATTACTGCTGCGCTTTTTAGTGGAGAAATAAAAAATCTTACTGCAGCGGAAATGAAGCAAGGATTTAAGGATGTTCCTTCCTATAAGCACACAACAGGGGATGAATTTGAAATTATTGAAATGCTTGTAGCAGCGAAGATCTCACCCTCTAAACGCCAAGCAAGAGAGGACGTTACAAATGGAGCCATTTCTATTAATGGAGAAAGAATCACTTCAATTGATTACATTCTAACGGAAAAGGATAAAATTGAAGGAGAATTTACCATTATTCGTCGGGGGAAAAAGAAATACTTCCTTATTAAATATTGATGAAATAGTGAAAGTAGGATGTTACCTGCTTTCACTATATTTATTTTTTAACGAACCTAAGCCAGAAGTCCCCTTTCTCAAAAATTCAATCGAATTTTAGGTGGGGGATGATACACAAAAAAACCTGCCATATCGGCAGGTTTTTCCATTAACGAGAGTAGAACTCAACGATAAGAGCTTCGTTAATTTCAGCAGGCAGCTCAGAACGTTCTGGCAAACGAGTAAACGTACCTTCTAAATTATCAGCATCAAATGTTAAGAAGTCAGGAACAAAGTTATTTACTTCAATCGCTTCTTTTACTACTTCAAGATTACGAGATTTTTCACGTAAAGAAATAGATTGACCTGGTTGTAAACGGTAAGATGGGATATCAACACGTTTTCCGTCAACTAATACGTGACCGTGGTTAACGATTTGGCGTGCTTGACGACGAGTACGAGCTAAACCTAAACGATAAACAACGTTATCAAGACGAGATTCTAAAAGAACCATGAAGTTTTCACCGTGTTTACCAGATACTTTACCAGCCGCATCAAATAGGTTGCGGAATTGGCGCTCATTTACTCCGTACATATGGCGAAGCTTTTGCTTCTCTTGAAGTTGCAAACCATATTCAGAAAGTTTTTTACGTTGGTTTGGACCATGTTGTCCAGGAGCGTAAGGACGTTTATCTAATTCCTTACCAGTACCGCTTAAAGATATGCCAAGACGACGGGATAATTTCCAGCTTGGACCTGTATAACGAGCCATGAATGACTCCTCCTTCAATGTTTTTATTTGTAAAATAAAAACCGTTGTGCACACGCATTATGACTATTTTGTTTTCATGTACCTTCACCCTAGCAGCAGAGGGTTACGCAGTACCCCATCATAAGAAATTATGAGGAACAAAATAAAAACATTATGCAGCATACATAGGCTGCAATATTTTACACAAACTTGATTATAAGCTTACTAACAATAAAAAGTCAATATCTATTCTTGCAAAAGAAAATTAATAAGGACTTAAATAGGCTTGAAAGCGACAAGAGTCGTTGATTTTTTTAGCATTATTTTGAATTATTTTTTATCTATGCAAGGCGGTTGATAAGTGCATGTGATATAATTAGCTAATAAAATCATTATTTTTAAAATTTGAATTTGTTAATATAGTGGGATGTATGTTCAATTTGGACGAGCTTTGGAAAATTAGTAAGTAAATTAGGTGATGAAAAGGATGTATATAGCCGATAATCAAAGGGTGTTGAAATTAAAAAGTGATCTGTTTGATCTTATTGACACGAAAGCTGACTTGTATGAAGAAAATATTCATAAAATGTTACATTTAATTCATAAATTTTTTAATGTAGAGGAAATAACTCTTTATCGATTCAATGAGTCGGATGACCACTTATTAATACAAGCTTCTACTAGTGCAAGTATAGCTTGTAAATACCAGTCTCCTATTACATCTTCTGTTGAAATTCGAAATAAAGTACTCAGGCAAAATATAGTTTGCAAACCAATTCCATTTGAGGGCTTAAATGATTACGATTTCTTACTAACACTTAAAAGAAACCAACTTGTTCAAGGATTCTTAGCTATAAAAGTAAACGAATCTGCCAATCCTACTTTGTCCTCGAACGTTCTTGAAGAGCTTCGCAGTTTATGTGAAGGATTTTTATATAAACTCGATTCTTTTAATCAAATTATAAATAAAGAAAAAAGATATAAACAGCTTTTTCGAGTAACTGAAAAGTTTCACTCTTCTATGAAAATTGAAAGTGTTTTAGGAGAGATTATTTATTCGCTGCAAGAAGTATATCCTTCCTTTACATATTATCTTTTTTTATCACATGATAATAATAGTCATAGTGATCTTCCTATTAAAGATTTAGAGTATGATAGTGAAAATATTGCAGCAATGCAAGCTTATGTCACGGGCTACATTCAGTTTGAAGAAACCATTCATGAAAGAAGATCTGTGCTTTATGCTCCTTTAAAGGGGAAACAAGGTGTTTATGGAGTCCTCCAAGTTATTGCTCCTAATACTTTTTCTTTCCCAACAAGTGAAGTAGAATTTATTACTTTATTAGCGAACACAGCAGGGGGAGCCTTAGAGAATGCACAATTGTATCAACAATCAAATAGACTGATTGCTGATTTACAGCTTATTAATGAGATATCTCATCGATTAAATTTGGATTTGCGAATTGCTGAAATAATGTCTTACATGGCAAACCAAATTTCGAAATCATTTGAAGCAGAAGAAGTCGGTTTTTTCCTTTTTTATCCTAATTCTGATAAAATAAAAATATTAAAAGGAAGTACAAGCTTCTTTATGTCAAAGGAAGCTGAAGAGTATATTCAATATTTTAAAGAAAAAATAAAAATAGAAAAGGATTCACTCTTTCTTGGAGATTTTCAATTTGAATCAAGCTATGGTCAATCATTTAAGTCTCATATGGCTGTGCCGATGATTCAAACAGGTGATTTAAAAGGCTTTGCATTAGCTATGCACAAATCATCGTATCATTTCTCATTTGAAAATTTCAAATTAATGCAATCTTTAATTATCCATTCCACTTTAGCTCTTTCAAATTCTATGCTTAGAGAAGAGCTTGAAAAGATGGTTGTAACAGATCATTTAACGAAATTATATTCGAGAAGCTTTTTAGATGGAAAAATAAAGCATTCTATGGAAGCTGATATTGAAGGGGTATTTATACTTATCGATATTGATAATTTTAAATTTATAAATGATCATTTTGGTCACCAGGTTGGTGATCAGGTCATTATTCAAGTAGCGAATATCATTATTGATAATATTAGAGCAACGGATATTGGATCAAGATGGGGAGGAGAGGAACTAGCCATTTATTTACCAAAGGTTTCTCTAAAAAAAGGCATTGCAATTGCAGAAAGATTAGTAAAGAGAGTAAGAGCATTATCAGATCCTTCTGTCACCATCTCATGTGGAGTAGCTTATTGGAATAAAAATATTCCTGATTCCTATCAAGCCCTTTTTAAACGAGCGGATAAAGCATTATATCAAGCAAAAGGAACAGGCAAGGACAAATTTATTGTCCAAGAGAAAACGGATTTTATAGCTAATTAATATAGCAATAAAATCACGCTGCAAAAAGTGACCTGAAGTATCAAACTTGTTATTAGCCCATGTTGCGATACTCTTTTAAAAGCCTGAACTTTAGGATCACATTATTTGCATTAAGATTATATTTAGGAAAAGGAAATGATTAGCTATCTAGCTGCATTTCCGCATATCCTTGTCCTAGTTCTTTGACTTGGTGTGCGTCAGATCCATACACAAGAGGAATTTGTAATTTTTTAGCTTCATTTACTACCCAAAGCGGTGGATAAGTTTCTTTACATAGCGGCTTACGTAAGCCGGCTCCATTATAGTCAATTTCATAGCCCTGTTTTTTTATGGCATGTAAGACAGAAATGATCGCTTCTTGATCATTAATTTGACTGGGAAATCTTTTTTGGAATTTTCTAGCGAGAGTAATATGTCCGATTCTTTTTGGTTTAAAATCACCTAAGTTTGCTTCAATTGACATGAGAAGTGTTCGATAGTACTGATCGTATATTTTTTCAATGGAACCGTATTGATGAATCATCCCTTCAAAGTAATCTGGGCTATAATCTAAGCAATCATATCGGTCACCATTTTTAAGAAAGTGGACGGATAAAACGGCATCGTCAAGCTTTGAACCAATACTATTTAATAAGCTCGTTGTTTCTTTTTCGTAACCTTCTATGTAATCCACTTCAAGTCCTGCATTGATCTTTATTTTATCTGAATATCTTACTTTCAATTGACTAATTTCATCAAAATAAGAATCAAGTAAATCAGAAGAAATCGCACTGTCTTTTGTAGGCGCCGTATCAACAAAACCTTTTGGCAATGGTGCATGCTCTGTAAATGAGATTTCAGTAAATCCAAGAGAGAGAGCCCTTTCTACATATTCCGTTAGTTTGTCCTTTGTTCCGTGTGGACAATAAGGAGTGTGAATGTGTCCATCTTTTTTCATTTATAAAACCTCCATTTAATTTATGTTAAAATCATTTTAATAATAGCGTAAACAAAGAAAATATTGTTCGTAATAATTTATAAAAAAAAGAAATTAATAGTCAAAAAATGACGTTTACATGGTATCATAAAAACATTAAATTGGACATCTTAACTTTTTTATAGAGTTAGGAAACATATTTTTGTAAATGTGTCTAGCTTTTTAGGTCTGAACGAAGCACTTTCGCTTTTTATATAAATGGTTCGGTAATAGAACAGGGGGCTTTTAATTGGAATACATACTTGGTGGAATAGCCATTTTAATATGTTTATTTTTTATTGGCTATTATTTAAAGAAAAAGTATTATAAAGAAATTGATCGGTTAGAAGACTGGAAAATGGAAATAATGAATCGTCCCGTTTTGGATGAAATGACCAAAGTGAAAAAATTAAATATGAACGGTGAGACAGAGGAGTTATTTGAAAAATGGAGAAGTGCTTGGGATGATGTAGTCGTAAGTGAGCTTCCGGATGTAGAAGAAATGCTTTTTGACGGCGAGGAAATGATTGATAAATACCGTTTTCGTAAAGCGAAAGAAATTCAATTAACAATCAATAATAGAATGAATGAAATAGAGGAAAAAATAAAATCTCTCCTGGAGGAGATTAATCATTTAGTAGGCAGTGAAGAAAAAAATAGAGCTGAAATAGAAGTTTTAAAAGAAAGTTATCGAGAAAATAAGAAAAAGCTTTTAGCTCATCGTCATTCTTATGGGAAAGCGGAAGCTTTTATTGAAAAAGAATTGACGGAGCTAGCTGATTTATTTCAACAGTTTAATGAAAAAACAGAAAACGGAAATTATCTTGAAGCACGTCAAACGGTCATGACGATTGAAAAACTTACGACCAGTGTAAATGATCAATTAAATGTTATTCCTGAATTATTAGCAATTTGTCTTTCAAAAATACCTTCTCAAATTAGTGAGCTAAAGGAAGGCTATCGCGAAATGCTCGATGATGGCTATCGATTAGAGCATATAAATTTAGAGAAAGAAGTCGAGAAAATCGAAAAACAACTTTCCTCATTTTTACAAGATATTGAGCAAATAAAATTAGAGGACGTCCAAAAAGGCGTGGAAGAAATGAAGGAAAGTCTGGAAGTATTATATGATCTCCTCGAAAAGGAAGTCTATGCCAAGCATTATCTTGAGCAGAATAATCAAACATCAAAAACGATTTTACATAAAATTAAAGAAGATAATGATAAGTTGAAAATTGATATCGAGCAGGTTCAACAAAGCTATCAATTACAAGAAAATGAGCTTGAAGATCATTATCATCTTGATATGAAGCTAGCTCATTTAGTAAAGCGATTTGATTTATTAGAGCATAAAATTTATACCGAAAGTGCTGCACACACTTTATTAAGTGAAGAATTACAAGAGATCAAAAGTCAATTAGAGATGATTTCAGACGAACAGGCGATTTATTTTGAAAAACTTCAGGCTTTACGAAAAGATGAATTTACCGCAAGAGAGAAAGTAAAAGTATTAAGTAAGCAAATTTCTGAAACAATGCGTTTAGTCTCTAAAAGTAATCTGCCCGGGCTATCCTTAGAGTATAAATATTTAATGGATGATGCAAAGGAAAGCATCTCTCATGTAAAATTAAAGCTTGAAGAAATGCCTTTAAGTATTCAGACAATCCAAGAGTATTTAGAAGCTGCTGAACAAATCGTTCAAAAGGTAGTCGAAACAACGAATGAAATCGTTGAAACAGTGGAATTAGCTGAAAGAATTATCCAATACGGAAATCGTTATAGAAGCAGTTATCCAAACATTGAAGAAGGGCTTAAACAAGCTGAAGAGGCTTTTAGAAGCTTTGATTATAAAACTGCACTTGAACAAGCTGCTTCGACAGTGGAAAATGTGGAACCTGGAGCACTGAAAAAAATTGAAAAAATGCTCGAGGAGCAAAGATTATCGTAATAAGGAACAATTGGAGGATCTCCATGGTATATGGTGCATCCTCTTTTTTTTATTCTACTGTTTTCAAACGATCCTAATTTATGATAATATCTACAGTTAGCATAATCTGATTAGAACCTGAGAGGGGATAGCATGATTTATTTTGACAATAGCGCAACAACTAAGCCATTTCAGGCTGTGATTGAATCATATGTGAAGGTCTCAAGTCAATATTTTGGCAATCCCTCTTCTTTACATAGGCTAGGATTACAAGCTGAACAATTACTGATGCAAGCAAGGGCACAAATGGCTGAACTACTAAAAGTCACTTCAAAAGAGATTTATTTTACTTCAGGCGGGACAGAAGGAAATAATCTAGCCATTAAGGGTGCAGCTAACATGCATCAGCGTAGAGGGAAGCATTTGATTACGACAAGTGTAGAGCATCCTTCCGTAAAAAATCCTATGGAGCAATTAAAGGATCAAGGTTTTGAAATTACTTATCTACCTGTAGATAAAGAAGGAAGAGTAAATATTGATGATTTACGCAGGGAAATTCGTCCTGACACCATTCTTGTTTCTATTATGCATGTGAACAACGAAATAGGAACGATTCAACCAATAGAGGAAATAGGAGAATTTTTAAGTGTTTTTAATCACATCTTATTTCATGTAGATGCTGTGCAAGGAGTTGGCAAGATTCCACTTGACATAAAAAAAGCAAAAATTGACCTTTGTACCATTTCAGGTCATAAATTCCATGGGTTAAAAGGTACAGGAGTTCTTTATGTACGTCATGGTGTTCGGCTATCTCCCTTACATTCAGGCGGTGGTCAGGAGAGCCATTTGAGAAGTGGAACTGAAAACGTAGCAGGAATAGTTTCCATGGCTAAGGCATTAAGATTAGCGATATCTAATGGACAATCAAATAGAAAAGAAATGCAATTGTTGAATGAGCTCCTAAGGAAGGAATTAAATAAAATCGAAGGAATAACCATTCATTCTCCACAACAGCTTTGTGTACCTCATATTTTGAATTTTTCCATTGAAGGATTCAAAGCAGAGGTCTTTGTTCATGCACTAGAGGAAAAAGACATTTATGTATCGACGATGAGCGCTTGTTCTTCCAAAAAGAAAAATACAAGTACGACTTTATTGGCAATGGGCGTTTCAAAAGAGTTAGCACAAAGTGCGATACGAATAAGCTTATCCTATGAAAATACAATCGACGAGGCGAAAAAAGCAGTAGCTGCAGTCAAAGAATTAGTTATTCAATTAAGAAAGGTATTGAATTAGAATGTATTATGATCGAATACTTGTCCGATATGGGGAAATTTCTACAAAAGGGAGAAATAGAAGCAAATTTGTCGGGAAATTAAAAAACAGTATAAAAAAAGCATTAATAGATTTTCCAAAGATAATGATAAATGCTGAAAGAGATCGTATGTTTATCCTATTAAATGGGGAAAATGGAAATGAAGTCATTGACTTGTTGAAAGGTATTTTTGGTATTCAATCCTTTAGTCCAGTCATAAAAACAGCTAAAGATGTTGAAGAAATGAAGAATTCGGCTTTAGAACTATTAAAGGAAAAATATCAAGAAGGAAAAACTTTCAAAGTTTCAGCAAAAAGAGCAGATAAATCATTTTCTTTAGATACTCATGAAATTAATTATACACTTGGTTCGCATTTACTAAAAAATATTCCAGGATTGATCGTTAATGTAAAAAACCCAGATATTAATCTTCAAGTGGAAGTGAGAAGCGAGGCAGTTTATATATCATGTGAAACAATCAAGGGTAAGGGTGGATTGCCAGTTGGCTCAAGTGGGAAGGCTATGCTGATGCTTTCTGGAGGAATTGATAGCCCTGTTGCAGGTTATTTATCAATGAAAAGAGGTCTTGATATAGAAGCTGTCCATTTCCATAGTCCCCCTTATACGAGTGAAAGAGCTAAACAAAAGGTAATCGATTTAGCGGAAAAGCTTTCTTGTATTAATGGACAAATAATCCTGCACATTGTACCATTTACTGAAATTCAGCAATTTATTCTCCAGCAGGTTCCTGAAAACTATACGATGACGACTACGAGGAGATTAATGCTTAAGATTGCAGATGCCATTAGAGAAAAAAGGAATGGATTAGCAATAATAACAGGGGAAAGCATTGGACAAGTAGCAAGTCAAACACTCGAGAGTATGTATACAATAAATCAAGTGACAAATACGCCAATATTAAGACCTTTAGTGACAATGGATAAAACAGAAATTATTTCTATTTCACGAGAAATTGATACACATGATATTTCAATAAGGCCATTTGAAGATTGCTGTACCATATTCGTTCCAGCATCTCCAAAAACGAAACCCAAGCGTGAAAAGGTTAGCTATTATGAGAGCTTTGTTGATTTTGAGCCTTATATGGCAAAAGCAATTTCAGAAGTTGAGACACTTATTATTAAACCAAAATCAAATAAGTTGTCTGTACATGAAGATCTTTTCTAGATGTCTAGCTACAGCGCCTAGCCCTTGTGAAAAATGTTCATTTGCCTCAAAAAGCACAAATCACGCTTTAGAAGTCAAATGAACATTTTTCTTCAGGGCTGACAAGTCGCTTTCGAAGTATAAGACGTACTAGTGCCGATGTTGCCACAGGATGTGGCGCTCTTAATCGGCCGCTTTTCTTGAAAAAATTGTGAACAATTACCATTTGTTGATTTGAATGAAGCTATGTGATATTACACAATCTATAAGCACAAGGAGGTGATATTACATGCCAAACAATACTTCTAACCAATTATTAGTTCCTGGTGTACAACAAGCGCTTGATCAAATGAAGTACGAAATCGCTACTGAATTTGGAGTAAGCCTTGGAGCTGAAACAACTTCACGTGCTAACGGTTCTGTCGGTGGTGAAATCACAAAACGCTTAGTTCAAATGGCAGAACAACAACTAGGCGGCGGCTTTTCAAAATAACAATCATATAAATATGGCTACAAGGAGCGGGATTTCGATCCCGCTCCTATTTTGTTTTGTTATCTCAAGTGGATTTAGTATAATGACTAAGTATGATCATTTTACATAAATAAACAAGATAGGTTAATTTTTCGTTTTAATATGGGAGGAGAACACATGAGTCGAGCAGATTTAATAGCACCAAGTCATTATAATTTAGTTTCTGAAATCGAAAATTATGTAACGAATAAAGAAAAAATAGCTTTAAAATGGGAAAATGAAGTAGGAGATAAACAAGAAATCACCTATCAAGAATTAATGAAAAAAGCGAATCAAATAGGGCGTGTTTTCTTAAATGCCGGTTTTCAAAAAGGGGATGTTGTATTGGTTATGGTTCCCCGATTAATAGATGCATATCAAATTTACATTGGAGCTTTAAAAATTGGACTAGTAATTTTACCTAGCTCAGAAATGCTTCGAGCAAAGGACCTTCAATATCGTATTACTCATGGAGATGTAAAAGGAATTATTTGTTATCATGAGTATGTAGAACAGCTAAATCAAGT
The DNA here is from genome assembly GCF_006546985.1 of Bacillus sp. 03113. Taxonomy (GTDB): domain Bacteria; phylum Bacillota; class Bacilli; order Bacillales; family Cytobacillaceae; genus VATK01. Next base: position 207,917 of record NZ_VATK01000006.1, on the reverse strand, counting down.
CGAAGAGATAAAAGATTTGAAAAAGTTTGTAGTTGGAAGCTCATTTCAAGATTGGATTCACTTAAATAGTGAAATGACGAAAGCTTCAAGTGTATTAGATGTGGTTCAAACAGATAGAGAAGATAAAGCTTTTATTTCCTTTACGTCTGGAACGACTGGCAACCCAAAAGGAGTCGTTCATACTCATGCTTGGGCCTATGCTCATCTTCGTACAGCAGCCCCTAATTGGTTATGCATTGAAGACGGAGATACCGTATGGGCTACTGCAGGACCAGGCTGGCAAAAATGGGTTTGGAGTCCACTGCTATCTGTGCTTGGCTCAGGTGTAACAGGTTTTGTTTATCATGGGAAATTTGATGCGAAAAAATATTTGCAATTACTAGAACAATACGAAATAAATGTATTGTGCTGTACACCGACAGAATATCGACTTATGGCTAAGGTAGATCAAATTTCTTCCTATCGTCTGCCTAAGCTACGAAGTGCTGTATCTGCTGGTGAGCCATTAAATAGAGAAGTCATTGATACTTTTAATACTCATTTTCAAATAGATGTTCGAGACGGTTATGGGCAAACCGAAAACACACTATTACTTGGAATTACAAAGGGAATGCGGCTTAGACCAGGCTCCATGGGAAAACCAACCCCTGGGAATGATGTAGAGATTGTAAATGATTTGGGTCAACCTTGTGCAGTTGGTGAGGTAGGAGACATAGCTGTTCATGTAAACACTCCTGCTTTATTTAAACAGTATTATAAAGATCCCGTTAGGACGTCGCTACAATTTAGAGGAGATTACTATATAACAGGAGATAGGGCCAAAAAAGATGAGGATGGCTATTTTTGGTTTGAAGGCAGAAGTGATGATATGATTATTAGCTCTGGTTATACAATCGGTCCTTTTGAAGTAGAAGATGCACTTGTTAAGCATCCTTCTGTAAAAGAATGTGCGGTTGTAGCTAGTCCGGATGAAATCAGAGGAAATGTAGTGAAGGCATTTGTTGTGTTGCAAAATGGAGTAGAAGGAACGGATGAACTGATTAAACAATTACAAACTCATGTGAAAAATCACACAGCTCCATACAAATATCCGCGAAAAATAGAATTTTTAGCAGAGCTTCCTAAAACAAACTCAGGGAAAATAAGAAGAGTAGAGCTTAGAGAATTAGAGTTGATAAGGTGAAACTTCAATCAGTGGGGGTTTTCTCGACGTACAGGAAGACTAGTACAGACTATGGCGAAAGGACGTCGCGCCTTTATCTGCCATCCCCCACTGATTGTTAGTTGATCCAATCACGCTCATACCAGCCACATCCTGTGGCATTCGCCTGACTAGGACGTCCTCGTCGTCGGGCTTTTACGGTCAGTTAGGCCCTACCTAGGATATCTTATTTACTCTCATAACCATGAGGTGGGGGTCTTATTGACCGTTAATGCGGGATAAAGCTAAGCAAATAGATAAGGTCAAAAAAGCAAAGTGGAAGGAGAAAAAAATGGGGACACTTTGGTATGGAGGTAACATATACACTCTTCAAGAAGAGGGGCATCAAGTAGAAGCTGTTTTTACAGAAGGACAGAAAATAATTGATATTGGGGCTTTACAAGCACTAGAAGAAAAATATTATGAACGGATTACAAAGCGAATCGATTTAAAGGAGGATACGATGCTCCCTGGCTTTGTTGATAGCCATCTCCATATCATTGGACACGGAGAAAAGCTTATTCGTCTTGATTTATCATCTTATACAACGAAGCAAGCAATGCTTAGTGCTGTTCGTGATTATGCCAATCAATTAAGTGAAGGCGCCTGGGTAATAGGAGATGGTTGGAACGAAAATTTGTGGGAACAATCCTTACCTATCACAAGAGATGAAATAGACCAATATGTATCGAATCGTCCAGTTTTACTGAAGAGAATTTGTCATCATGTCTGCTCCCTTAACTCCAAAGCAATTGAAGCAGCTGGTCTTTCAGATGCAGTACAAACTCCTGCTGGTGGCGAGATCGAAAAAGATCAAAATGGAAGATTAAATGGATTATTTAAAGAACAGGCAATGGAATTAGCTTATCAGGCATTGCCAGAGTTAACAAATGAATATGTTGAATCAGCATTAAAAAAATCGATTCAAGATGCTTATCGCTTAGGATTAACAGGGGGTCATACAGAGGATTTAAGCTACTATAAAAGCTTTAAAGATACGTATGAAACCTTTAAAAAGGTTATTATAGAAGAACAATATCCTTTTAGACTTCATCTACTCGTTCACCATGAAGTATTTGAGGATTTTAAAGACGCAGGAGGAAAATTTCAAGCAGGCAATGAATGGATTGAATTTGGTGCTATGAAAATTTTTTCTGATGGGGCATTAGGGGGGCGAACAGCCTTATTAAGTCGACCATATGCAGATGATCCGTCTACTTCAGGTGTAGCTATTTTTTCTCAAGAACAATTAAACGAATTAGTAAAAAAAGCTCGTGAAATAGACATGCCTGTTGCGATTCATGCAATAGGAGATTTAGCTTTTGAAATGTCTCTAAATGCAATTGAAACATATCCTTATCAAGGAAAAGGGAGAGATCGGCTTATTCATGGGCAAATTCTTCGTAAGGATTTAGTGGAAAGAGTAAAGAAATTGCCGATGATTATTGATATTCAGCCAATGTTTGTTTTATCAGATTTTCCTTGGGTAATCGATCGAATTGGAGAAGATTATTTAGAATACTGCTATGCATGGAAAACAATGTTGAAGGAAGGAATCCATATTGCAGGGGGATCTGATGCACCAGTTGAACCACTAGATCCTCTACTAGGTATTCAAGCAGCTGTTACAAGAACGAAAGTTGAAGATCCTATGCAACAATATATCCCAAGTGAGTCATTGTCGATTTATGAAGCTGTCTGTTTATTTACAAAAGGCAGTGCCTATGCCGCGGGTCATGAATTGGAAAGAGGACAAATAAAAAAAGGGTACTATGGTGATTTCACGGTGCTTAAACAAGACCCATTTTCTGTAGAAAAATCAGAAATATATAAAATAGGCATTTCTAAGACGATCATTGGATGTCAAATTGTGTATGATGCAAGGGATTAATGATAAGGAGGTAACATCATGAACGGGAAACGTTGGGCAGCTTTAGCAATTGCTGGTGTTCTATTTGCTTTTTCAATTGTCATAAGCTTGCTATCATCTTTTGCCTTTGGAAATTTGGAAGATACGTTAAATGAATTGATGAATACTGGAAATGAGAAGTTTACAGAGGAAACGATTCAAGATGGAAGTGAATTTAATAAAATTGCTGTATTAGATATTAATGGGGTCATTCAAGATAATGGAGATGCACAGTCCTTTTTCGAAAGTCCAGGCTATAACCACCAGCTATTTATGGAGAATCTTGCTCATGTAAAAGAGGATTCCACCATTAAAGGAATTATTTTACGTGTAAATTCGCCTGGTGGCGGGGTGGTTGAAAGTGCGCAAATTCATGACAAAATAGTTGAAATTAAAAAGGAAACAAAAAAACCAATTTATGTATCAATGGGATCCATGGCTGCATCAGGGGGTTATTATGTTTCTGCAGCTGCAGATAAAATTTTTGCAAGTCCAGAAACTTTAACAGGCTCATTAGGTGTAATTATGCATGGATACAATTATGAAGGACTTGCAGAAAAGTATGGTGTGAAATTTGAAACTATTAAAAGTGGACCTTATAAGGATATAATGAGCCCTACAAGGGAAATGACTGAGGATGAAAGAAAAATACTGCAATCTATGATTGGTAATTCCTATGAAGGATTTGTAAAGGTCATTTCAGAGGGCAGAGGTCTCCCAGTCGATGAAGTGAAAAAGATTGCTGATGGCAGAATCTATGATGGAAGGCAAGCCAAGGATTTAAAATTAGTTGATGATTTTGGTTATTTTGATGATGTGGTTGCACAATTGAAAAAGGATCATCATTTAAAAAATGCAAAGGTTATTCAATATACAGCAAATACAGGGATAGCTTCTTTACTTAACATGAGTGCAAGGAAGATGATAGGAGAAGATATGGAGCTTTATGGACTCGCAAAGCTTTTATCTCATCCTAATTCACCTCGATTAATGTATCTTTATGCAGAATAGGAGTGGAAGAAATGAACTCAAATCAAGACACTCATGAGAATCTATCTGAAAATAAAGAACAGTTAAATGAAAAGCTAGAAATGGGTAATGAAGAGTCGATTCATGAATTTACAAATGATACTATATCTTCCTCGGTAAATAAAGAGGATTTACGTTTTGCAGGTTTTTGGATGAGATTTTGGGCTTACTTATTAGATTTAGTAGTTATAGGCAGCTTAAATAGGATCATTCTTCATCCGATTTTTCAAGCATTAGATTTTCCAGTATATGAAGGAAATATTTTTTCCCCAATATCCATAACGACGGCTATTATGTTTTATGCTTATTTTGTTCTTTTGACGAAATGGAGAAGCCAAACAATTGGAAAAATGGTTTTTGGTTTAAAAGTCATTGATCTAAACAATGAAAAGCTTTCATGGGGAACGATTATATTTAGAGAGTGGATCGGTAGATTTATTTCTTCTACAATTTTTATTTTATATATTGTAGTTGCCTTTACACCTAAAAAGCAAGGGATTCATGATCTCTTTGCTGATACTTCCGTTATTCATGAAAGATAAATGAGTGCTAGACACCTTAATGGTTGTCTGGCATTTTTTTGTTTATTTTTTAAAGAACTAGGAAAGTATATAGATAATGGATAACTTTGGAAGGTATTTCTATTAAGGTATTCTTTGTTGAAAGGTTGTGTTCGGCTTGAATTGGGTGTTTATCACCTTTTGCATCTTTATATTGCTCTTATTTATCCTTATTATGACAAAAATAAAGCTATTTGTTCAATATTATCATGGTCAGGACAACGATCACGCTAAGATTGAAATGAGAGCGTGGTTTGGTTTAATTAGGTATAAAAAGGACATTCCTCTCATAAAAATCGATGAAGATTCACCAACTTTAGTTGTAAAGGAAAATGCTACAGCAGGTACGGACGAAGAAAAAACAAAAAAAGAAACAAAGCAATTTTCAGTAGAAGACCTATTAAATAGTATTCGTCAATTTAAAGAATTACTTGAACATGTTGTTTCATTTCATAAAATAATAAAGCATTTTCTAAAGAAGGTCTCGATTAAAAAAATTGAATGGCATTCCGTGATGGGAGTTGGTGATGCTGCTCATACTGCTATCTTTGCAGGTGCTATTTGGTCATTAAAAGGGAGTATAATCGGAATATTAAGTCATCATTTTAAAATGGAAGAGATGCCTCATATGACTGTTACACCTAGATTTCAAATGTTTATCTCAGAAACTTTTTTTAAATGTATGTTTCAATTTAGGGTCGGGCATGCTATGGTAGCAGGAATTAAATTGGTTAAATATTGGAAAAGAGACAAACCTTTTCTGAAAAAGAAACCGTTATCTGAAACTTCTAATCAGAAGGAAAACTCTTTATAGAATAGGAGGAAGTAAAAATGTCTGATCATCCGATTCAAGGACTTATGACTACTGCAATGGAAAGTTTGAAGGAAATGATTGACGTAAATACAATTATTGGAGACCCTGTCGAAACTCCTGATGGTAGTGTGATATTGACTGTTTCAAAAGTAGGGTTTGGCTTTGCAGCTGGTGGAAGCGAATTTACTCTAGAGAGTTCAAAACAGACTCATTCAGAAGGCACTCAAAAACATCCTTTCGGAGGAGGAAGCGGAGGCGGAGTTTCGATTACTCCTATCGCTTTTCTAATTGTTAACGGAAGCGAAGTAAAAATGGTTCATTTGGATGAGAGTACCCATCTATATGAAAAAATATTAGATTTAGCTCCTCAAGCTGCGGATAAAATTCAGCAGATGTTTTCAAAAAATACAAATCAAACGAGTGCTTCATCTGGAAGTGACATACCTCCTAATACAGAAAACTACAATGGACCAAAGCAAAATTTGGAATTATAGAAGGTTCTCTTAAAGTGCCAAATGTCTTTATATTATGCTAAAGACATTTGGCACTTTCTTTATTTTTAGGCTTTGTTAAAGAATATTTTTTTATAAAAGCGATTTTTGATTCATTCGTTTGAAACCCTGTTTCACACGCCTTGAAGCAGCGCTTCAAGGTAGCGTGATATTCATGAAATGCAGGTAGCAAGTGTGCTCTTCCTACATTTCATGAATATCACGCTAAATGAGTCAAAAATCTACAGAGTTTAACATAGCCTATTTTTAAAGAAAAAGATTATTTTATCTGAATTAATTGCAAAAACTAAGCCGAACATATATATTTACACTGTGTATAAAAGGTTGCATGAATAAAAGGAGGAAAAACGAATATGGCATCCATTACTTTTAAAGGAAATCCAGTAACATTACTTGGAAATGAAGTGGAAGTAGGAAATCAAGCTCCGGATTTTACAGTCCTTGCTAATGATCTTTCTGAAGTAACACTTGCAAGCTCAAATGGTCAGGTACGCATTATTAGTGTAATTCCTTCCATAGATACAGGCGTTTGTGATGCACAAACAAGAAGATTCAATGAAGAGGCTTCGAGTTTAAACAATGTTAAAATATTAACAATCAGTGTTGACCTTCCTTTTGCTCAAAGACGCTGGTGTGCAGCAGCTGGAATCGATAAAGTTGAAACCTTATCGGATCATCGCGAACTTTCATTTGGAAAAGCTTATGGTGTGGCTATTCAAGAATTACGACTTTTAGCTCGTGCTGTATTTGTTGTGGATTCAAATAATAAAGTGGTTTATGCTGAATATGTCAGTGAAGCGACTAATCATCCAGATTATGAATCAGCCATTGAAGCAGCTAGAAAAGCTGAATAATTTTTGAAAATTCCCTCAGACTTGTTCCATTTACAAATGCCCGTTAAAATATAAAGGCGTAAGAAAGATGGAGAAGCGAACTTTCTTATCTTTTAATAAAGCACGGGAGGCATACATAGTGAGCATTCATTCAGTTGAAGAATTGTTCACCCTGATGAATGAAACAGCGATCATTATAATGGGAGAACTATCATGTTCTTACTTAGAAGCACTAGGTGAAACAGGGGAAAATATTTTTGAGGATGCAATTCTTCAAAAAGAAATAAGTGAGTTATCAACACGAAAATTAAAAAATTATTATCAAAAGTTAAATATGGATAAATATAAGCAAGAAGAAATTAGAAAAGCATTTCAGCTTTGTATATTAAAAGGGATGCAAGAAAATATTCAGCCTAATCATCAAATGACACCAGACTCAATTGGAATGTTAGTTGGGTATTTTGTTCAGAAATATATGACTGGTTCCTCCATTCGTATATTAGATCCTGCTATTGGAACAGGAAATTTGCTTGCTACCGTCATAAATCAAAATGAGAATAAGCAAATTTCAGGGTATGGTGTAGATATAGATGATTTATTAATTAAACTAGCCTATATTAATGCGAATCTACTAACACATTCTGTTGAGTTATTTTGTCAAGATAGCTTAGAGCGGTTATTTATTGATCCCGTCGATGCTGTAATAAGCGACTTGCCGGTTGGGTATTATCCTAATGATATTAGAGCTGCTGATTATATTTTGCATTCTAAGATAGGACATTCATTTGCCCACTATTTATTTATTGAGCAAAGCATCAGCCATGTGAAAAATGGTGGGTTTTTGTTTTTAATCATTCCAAATGGATTGTTTGAAGGGGAACAGGCGAACGGTTTACAACAATATTTGAAAGAGCATGCTGTTATTCATGGACTGCTTCAGCTTCCACTTAGCATGTTTAAAAATAAGAATGCGGCAAAAAGCTTACTCATCCTGCAAAAGAAAGGGATCGAAACAAAGCAGCCAAAGCAAGTACTTTTGGTCGATATGCCAAGTTTTTCTAATAAAAATGAAATGGAAAAAATATTTGTTAAAATTGATAAATGGTTTAAGGAGAATTACTAAAACTATTTATTGAAAGTGTTTTGAACATTAATACAAAGCTTTAGGTGGAGTAATAACTCCACCTATTTCTAAAGAACCAAAAAAGTTAGCGGTTTAAGGTATTTATGTACTATTGTATTCTAAAGGATCTATTTCCATGAAACGAGCAAAACAAGTATCCTTGTTCCGCTCGTTTCATGAAAATAGAACAAAATTGGTGATATAAACTAATTAAAAATTCGATAAGATAGATCTTGAAAGTTGCTTAGAATGAGAATTTTATAAATAAAGATGTGTTGCACCTGAAAGGAGATATTACAGATGGAAAAAATTATTGCGATAAATGCTGGTAGTTCATCTTTAAAATTTCAATTATTTGAAATGCCTAGTGAAAAAGTTATTACTAAAGGTTTAATTGAGCGAATTGGCTTGAATGACTCGGTTTTTAATATAACAGTTAATGATGAAAAAATAACAGAAGTGACAGATATCCCGGCACACGATATAGCTGTAAAGATATTATTAGAAAAGTTGACTTCTCTTGGAATTATTAAATCCCTTAGTGAAATTAATGGGATAGGTCATCGTGTAGTTCATGGGGGAGAAGAATTTTCAGATTCTGTCATAATTAATGATTCAGTGATCGAGAAAATTAATCAGCTTTCTGAACTAGCTCCCCTTCATAATCCAGCTAATATAACAGGGATTAAGGCATTTCAGCAAGTGCTTCCTGATGTTCCGTCTGTAGCTGTATTTGATACAGCTTTTCATCAAACTATGCCTGATAGTTCTTTTTTATATAGCCTACCGTATGAATTCTACGAAAAATATGGAATTCGTAAGTATGGTTTTCATGGAACTTCTCATAAATATGTATCTGAAAGAGCGGCAGAAATACTTGGACGTCCGATTGACCAGCTTCGCCTCATTTCTTGTCATTTAGGAAATGGAGCCAGCATTGCTGCAATTAAAGGAGGTAAATCAATCGATACATCTATGGGCTTTACTCCTCTAGCTGGTGTTATGATGGGAACTCGTTCAGGAAACATTGATCCTGCGCTTATTCCTTTTATTATGGAGAAGACTAACCAAACAGCGGATGAGGTCTTACATATTTTAAATAAGAAAAGTGGTTTATTAGGAGTCTCGGGTTTTTCAAGTGATCTTCGTGATATCCAACAACAGGCAGATGAAGGCAATAACAGAGCAGAATTAGCACTAGAATTGTTTGCAAATGGCATACATAAATATATTGGTTCATATGCAGCGCGTATGTATGGTGTGGATGCAATTATTTTTACAGCAGGTATTGGGGAAAATAGTGCTTTAATTAGAGAACGTGTATTAAAAGGTTTAGAGTTCATGGGAATTTATTGGGATCCAACATTAAATAAAGTGACTGGAAAAGAAGCCTTTATTACGTATCCGCACTCTCCAGTTAAAGTAATGGTCATCCCAACGAACGAAGAAGTGATGATTGCACGTGATGTAGTACGCCTTACTAATTAAAGAAGATTTCCTTATATGTAGGCTTTGTTAAAGAGTACTGTTGATAAAAGCGATTTTTGAATCATTTGTGTGAAACCATGTTTCAACGCCTTGAAGTGTAGCTTTAAGATCGTGCTAAATGATTCAAAAATCAACAGAATTATTTAACATCGCCTATATGTAAAAAATATAAAACTTTTTTCAGGCTAAATGACTTCGTGGAGAAACTTATTTCATTAAGGAATAAATAAAAAAGTTAGGAAAGGTGAAAAGAACCTTTCCTACTATTGCTTTATAAGTGAAGGTTTAATGTGAATTTATCGTTGTCCGTAAGTACAAACCAAATGTCTAAATGAATGGTTAAATAGGGGGTCGAATCCATGCCTTTAGATGAACGAGAAATAGTGACGTTAACTGAGATTAGGGAATGGGAGAATAAGCTGCGCAGTTACGAGCCTAACGATTTTTCTTTATTGCTTCAAAAATATATTGAGCAATCATTTTCGTTATTACCTACTGTAATCAAAGAGAAGTTTTTTTCTTCCTTGGATCAATGGCTGTTTCACCTTCAGTCACTTATCCAAAGCTCTCATCTCCAAGCAGAAGCAAAAGAAAGAATATTAACAATAGCTCGTTCTTTTCTTCCGGAAATCGATTCAGTGCAGGATTTGAAAAAATTAAAAATTGATCAAATAAAATATATTGCTGACCAACAAATTTCTCGTCATCGTCTCTATTCATTTGCACATGGAGGAGTATCTGGTACTGGTAAAGCTTTATTGCTTGGTTCTGATTTACCAGGTGTAGTAGTGATTAATTTAAGAGCAGTACAATTGATTGCTGTTACCTACGGATTTGATACTAGTTCTCCGGTTGAAATGGAAACATCCTTAAAAGTTTTCCATGCAGCAATTTTGCCTCCTCATATTCGAATGAAGGCGTGGGAGAAGCTGATGGGGGAGATAGAAGAACATCAAACTGATAATTTTTTTTATGCACAAAAAGAAGAACTTAGTGATATGGCTTCTATTGAACAAATCTTAAAAGAAATTTTAAAAATAGTAGTCATTTTCCTGCTTCGAAAAAAAACATTCCAAGGGTTTCCAATTATTAGTATGGCAATAGGAGCAGGCATTAACTATCAATTAACACGAAAAGTAACAGATTTTTCTCATAAGTATTACCAAATGAGATATTTATTTGAGAAAAAGGAGCGAAACAAATGAGTACATTTGAACATAAACAGGAAGCTCCGCGACATGTCTCTTGCAAAGTCATTACGGTAAGCGATACGAGAACGGAAAATACCGATAAAAGTGGACAATTAATGGTTCGCCTCTTAAAAGATGCAGGACATCAAATTTCTGATTATGTCATTGTAAAAGATGATACTGGGTTCATCAAAACGGAAGTATTAAAAGGGTGTCATCATCCTGAAACAGATATTGTTCTTATCAACGGAGGGACAGGCATTGCTGTAAGAGATGTTACGATTGAAACGATAAAGCCTTTATTTGATAAAGAAATATCTGGATTTGGAGAGCTTTTTAGAATGCTTAGCTATCAAGAAGATATAGGTTCTGCCGCATTATTATCAAGAGCGATCGCAGGAGTTGTTGTCAATACTGCTGTTTTTTCGACACCTGGATCTACAGGAGCTGTTCAATTAGCGATGAAAAAATTGATCTTACCTGAATTGGGCCATGTTGTGAGAGAGCTGAAAAAAGATTTATAACGTTTGAAATTGTATAAATGTATTTATACAAGATCATGCTAAAATTAATTTCATTTGTCGTGCTATTAGATAATAATTGCTAGCTTTGCTTATAGAAATTTATTTTTTATTTTTTTAAGATTTAAGTATTGAATTTTATGAAGAAAATTGTTAAAGTATTTAAAGTAGATTTGAATAAAAATATAAATAAATGAATATTTATTCGTATATAGGAGGAAATAAAAATGGCAAATCCAAAAGTGGTTCTTGCTTATTCAGGGGGCCTTGACACATCTGTCGCAATTACATGGTTAACGGAACAAGGATATTCAGTTGTAGCGTGCTGCCTTGATGTTGGAGAAGGAAAAGATTTAGAATTCGTACAGCAAAAAGCGCTTAAAGTTGGTGCTGTAAAGTCTTATGTTTTAGATGTTAAAGAAGAATTCGCTCAAGACTTTGCGTTATTATCTCTTCAAGCACATACATTATATGAAGGGAAATATCCTTTAGTTTCGGCTTTATCAAGACCGTTAATTTCAAAAAAATTAGTTGAAGTAGCAGAACAAGAAAATGCAGTTGCTGTTGCTCACGGATGTACAGGTAAAGGAAATGATCAGGTTCGTTTTGAAGTATCTATTCAAGCTTTAAATCCTAATTTGGAAGTTTTAGCTCCTGTTCGTGAATGGAGCTGGTCACGTGAAGAAGAGATCGAATATGCAAAACAAAAGAATATTCCGATCCCAATTAATTTAGATAGCCCTTACTCAGTAGACCAAAATTTATGGGGTAGAGCGAACGAATGTGGTATTTTAGAGGATCCTTGGGCTGCACCGCCAGAAGGAGCTTATGAATTGACTGCAAGCCTAGAAAATACACCAGACACTCCTGAAGTTGTAGAGATTGCATTTGAAGAGGGTGTACCTGTTAGTATAAATGGTCAATCATATTCATTATCTGAATTAATTCTAAAACTTAACGACCTTGCAGGAAAACATGGAGTTGGCAGAATTGACCATGTTGAAAACCGTCTTGTTGGAATTAAATCACGTGAAGTATATGAATGCCCAGGAGCCATGACATTAATTAAAGCTCATAAGGAATTAGAAGATTTAACGTTAGTAAAAGAAGTTGCCCACTTCAAACCAGTTATTGAGAAAAAGTTAACAGAGCTTATTTATGAAGGCCTGTGGTTCTCACCTTTAAAAACTTCATTAGAAGCATTTTTAAAGGATACACAGAAAAATGTAACTGGTATTGTTCGAGTGAAATTGTTCAAAGGTCATGCGATCATTGAAGGTAGAAAATCACCATTTTCACTATATGATGAAAAGCTTGCAACTTATACTTCTGAGGATGAGTTTGATCATGCAGCAGCAGTAGGCTTTATTAAGCTTTGGGGTCTACCAACAAAAGTAAACAGCATTGTTCAAAAGAATAAGAAGGTGACAGTGTGAAAAAGCTTTGGGGCGGAAGATTTACCAAATCAGCAGAAGAATGGGTAGATGAATTTGGTGCTTCCATTTCCTTTGACCAAGAGCTGGTTATGGAAGATCTTGAAGGAAGCATTGCCCATGTTACGATGCTTGCTAAAACAGGTATCTTAACGAACGAAGAAGCAGAGCTTATTCGAAAAGGCTTATCCTCATTAAAGGAAAAAGCAGCTCAAAATGAGCTTGCTTTTTCTGTTAAACTAGAAGACATTCATTTAAATTTAGAGAGCATGCTAACGGATATGATTGGACCTGTCGGCGGTAAACTTCATACAGGTAGAAGCCGCAATGACCAAGTTGCAACAGATGTTCATTTGTATTTACGAAATCAAATTCAAGTTATTCTTGAGTTGATTCATGAGCTGCAGGAAGCTCTTGTTGAACAGGCTGAGGTTCATGTTGAAACAATTATGCCTGGATATACACATTTACAAAGAGCACAGCCGATCTCTTTTGCACATCATTTAATGGCTTATTTCTGGATGCTCGAAAGAGACAAGCAGCGTTTTCAAGAAAATATTAAACGAGTAAATGTTTCTCCACTGGGAGCAGGGGCATTAGCAGGTACAACCTTCCCAATTGATCGCTATTACTCTGCTGAACTGCTTGGCTTTGATAGTATTTATGAAAACAGCATGGATGCCGTGAGTGATCGTGATTTTATCATTGAATTTTTATCTGCAAGCTCCATTTTAATGATGCACCTTTCTAGATTTAGTGAAGAAATTATTTTGTGGTCTAGTCAGGAATTTAAATTTATTGAGTTAGATGATAGCTTTTCAACTGGTTCAAGCATTATGCCACAAAAGAAAAATCCAGATATGGCAGAGTTGATTAGAGGGAAAACTGGCCGTGTCTATGGGAACCTAATGGGACTATTAACGGTACTAAAAGGTCTTCCTCTTACTTATAACAAAGATATGCAGGAAGATAAGGAAGGAATGTTTGACACCGTTAAAACGGTTACGGGTTCCTTAAAGATTTTTGCTGGCATGGTACGGACGATGAGGGTACAAACTAATCAAATGGAAAAAGCAACGAAAAATGATTTTTCCAATGCAACAGAGCTTGCCGATTATCTTTCTGATAAAGGGATGCCTTTTAGAGAAGCTCATGAGGTTGTAGGTAAATTAGTTCTCTATTGTGTAAATAAGGGCTGTTTCCTAGCTGACCTTACTTTAGACGAGTTCCATGATGCTTGTGATCTGTTTGAAGAAGATATTTATAAAGTGTTAGATCCTAAAACTGCTGTTGAAAGAAGAAACAGTGCAGGTGGTACAGGGTTTGCACAAATTAAATTAGCGATTAGTAAAGCGAAGGATTGCTTAGACAAAAAACACGCTGTGAAATAAACAGCGTGTTTTTTGATGAAAATTAAAAACGCTTACATTTTGCGGTTATAAATATAATTTAATCTTTTTTTGTACGAACAACTAAAACATCACAAGGTGCGTAACGAGTAATATGCTCAGAAACACTACCAATGATAAATCGTTCCACAGCATTCATTCCTGTAGCCCCACATATAATTAAATCAACTTGATGTTTTTTGGCAATTTCTTTAGGGATTTTTACTTTTGGAGAACCATAATCAATTTCATATTCTACGTCATGAATCCCAGCTTCGATTGCTTCTTGCTTATAATTTTCGAGAAGCTCTTTTGCAAAGTGCTCTGCTCTCTCAGCAATGGTCCTGTCATAAGCTTCAACTGTCGCAAAAGTTCGAACATCAATAATGTGGGTAATCACCATTCTAGCTTGATTCCTTTTCGCTACTTCGATTGCTTTTCTAAATGCCCATTCAGCTTCTTTTGAACCATCGATTGCAACTAAAATTTTTTGATAATGCAAACCCATGGCTATCTCCTCCTTTCCCTATATTATACATGATTTCATGATGAATATCTGTAACAATATTTCGAACAATAAGAAAGGTAATGTATCTTAGAAAAGGAGTGAGATCATGAAAAACAAGGAATTTAAAGGGAAAGTAAATTTACTTGATGATCAAGGGATTAATCAAGTAACAGAGCAAATTATGGATTCCTATAACAGCGGAGTGGTTGATCAATCCGTTTTTCAATCTGAAAACGGAAAGCAATACGAGGAAGAGCAGTAATAAGAAAAGAGCCGATTCGGCTCTTTTTCGCAATTATTAAGGTAATATTTAATCGAATAGATTCAATCATATCGCAGCTACTTCAGTTACAGCCTTTGTTCTGGTTATAAAGAATTAAGATATAATTTGGAGCTCTTTCGGGAATTGTGTCAGTACTTCAAGACCATCCTTTGTAACGAGTACGTCATCCTCAATTCTGACACCTGCCACTTCAGGTACATAAATACCTGGTTCAATAGTAAATACCATTCCTTCTTGAAGCAGAAGCGGATTCGTTTCTGTCAAAGAAGGAAATTCATGAATGCTAATTCCTAATCCATGTCCTAAGCGATGTGGAAAAAATTCTCCATAACCAGCTTCACGTATTACGTTTCGAGCAGCGGTATCAATATCTGAGCATGCGATACCTGGTGTACTTGCTTTTATGGCTGCAAGCTGTGCTTTTAATACCGTATCGTATATTTTTAGCTGCTGCTCATTTATATCACCGTATGCAACTGTTCTTGTAATATCGGAGCAATAGCCTTCCACAACAACCCCTAAATCAAATAATACTAAATCCCCTTTTTGTATTTTCGTATTACCTGGGCTACCGTGTGGTGAAGCGGCATTTGCTCCTGTCAAAACCATGGTGGAAAAGGACATTTTGCTGATGCCTTTTTTCTTAAGCTCATATTCAATTGAGGCTAATACATCCAGTTCGGTTTTGCCTTCTTTGATTTCTTGACAGCCAATTTCGATCGCATAATCGGCAAAAGTGCAGGCTTTTCGTATTTTCTCTAATTCTGATTTATCTTTAATCATTCGCAGCTCTCGTATTTTTCCTTCTGCTGAAAGAATAGAGGCGTTTGGAAATAAAGCAGAAATTTTTTCATATCTTTCTACATTCATATGTTCTTTTTCAATCGCAATGCGCTCTATTTTTGAAACTCGTATTTTTATTTCTTTTTCGATTAATTCCCATGGATGATCGGTATCACTGTACCCAATGATTAAGTATGGCCATCCTGCTTTTTTCGCTTCCTCTTTTTCCATCCCGGGACAAACTAAAATGGGATCATCGTTCTGAAATAGAACGATGGCCAGCAATCTTTCATGTGGATCGCTATAAAATTGACTAAAATAAAATACGTTTTCTGTTGAAGTAAGAAAAGATACTTGAATTTCGTTTAGCTTCATCCAGTTTGATAAATGAGTAAGTCTTTCCTGCATGAATTTTCGCCTCCTGATACACAGAAATAATGCCTATCTTTAAGGGTAACAATATGGTGGAGGATTGTAAACTTTTCTATATATTTTAATAGATTCCATTTAAGCGTACTTTTTTCTTTCCCTGGATACATAAATATATATAAAAGAAAGGAGATGCTGAATGAATAAAAATCGATACCTGCTTTGTTTACTTGTAAGTGGTGTCTTGCTCTATTATGCACTCCCACACTTAAATGTGTATAGTAGAGGTATAGAAGGTTTATTTGCTTTTTTATGGCTTGTGTTATTTTTTATTGCTACTGCTGGAAATCTATCTGCTTTTTTATTCAAGCCTAGAAAAAACGGATATCAAGATGTTTATCAGGTACGAAAAAAGAAAAAGAAAGCTCATTACTATGACTAGTTTTTACATCCTCTTGATTTGAATCGAAAGAGTAATCATTTTATAATGGAATAAGAAAAATTTACTAATTGAGAGTAAATAGTAAAAAGGGGCAACTCTATTCTAGTGCCTAGCAGCAAAAAAAAAAGAAAAGGTACTAATGGAGTTGTCCTTTAATATTTATACAACTTCCAAAGATATTTTTTCTGATACTATGAAAAGGGTGACGATCTTGGCTACGAAACATGAACAAATATTACTATACATTGATGAACTGCCAGTTGGTGAAAAAATCTCCGTAAGACAAATTGCCAAGGCGTTGAATGTTAGTGAAGGAACGGCTTATCGAGCGATTAAAGATGCTGAAAATAAAGGATATGTAAGCACGATTGAACGAGTAGGAACTATTCGTATTGAACAAAAGAAAAAAGAAAATATTGAAAAGCTTACGTATGCTGAAGTGGTGAATATTGTAGATGGACAAGTACTAGGGGGACGAGCTGGCTTACATAAAACCTTAAATAAATTTGTCATAGGAGCTATGAAATTAGATGCGATGATGCGTTACACAGGAGCAGGGAACCTTCTTATTATTGGAAATAGATTTCAGGCTCATGAACATGCACTTAAGGCTGGAGCAGCTGTGTTGATCACAGGAGGATTTGATACTGAAGAAGATGTAAAGAATTTAGCAGATGAATTGGAGCTGCCGGTTATATCAACAAGCTATGATACTTTTACGGTTGCTACGATGATAAACCGAGCCATTTACGATCAATTAATAAAAAAGGATATTGTCCTTGTAGAGGATATCTTAACACCGATACAGGACACGATATTTTTAAAAACAACAGATCTTGTCTCTGATTGGATGAATTTAAATCGTGAAACGATGCATAGCCGTTTTCCTGTTGTTGATCAAAAAAAGAAGGTACAAGGAATTGTCACTTCAAAGGATATTATGGGTAAAGATTCGCAAACCCTTATTGAAAAGATCATGACCAAAAATCCAATTTCTGTTAGCGGAAAAACTAGTGTCGCTTCAGCCTCTCATATGATGGTCTGGGAGGGGTTAGAGGTATTACCGGTTGTAGATGAAACAAATTTATTGCAAGGCATCATTAGTAGGCAGGATGTTTTAAAAGCTCTTCAAATGATTCAGCGTCAGCCCCAAGTGGGTGAAACGATCGATGATATCGTAACCAATCAGCTTGTATTAACAAAAGGAAAATTGAAGGGTGAGGATATTTTCCAATGTGAAATTACTCCGCAAATGTCCAATCATATAGGAACCATTTCTTACGGAGTGTTTACTACAATTGTGACTGAAGCTGCAAATGGTGTATTAAGAGGATACAAAAAGGGGGACTTAGTTGTTGAAAATATGACAATCTATTTCCTTAAGCCTGTTCAGATTGAAAGCACGATTGAAATTTATCCTAGAATTCTTGAGGTTGGACGAAAGTTTGGAAAAGTGGATGTGGAGGTTTTTAATGAAGGGGTATTAGTCGGAAAAGCAATGATGATGTGCCAAATAATGGACCGCCATTAATCGAGTTTTCTCTTCTATAGGGCTACAATCTTTACAATAAAAATTAGTGGTTACAGTCTACTAAATATAAAGTATAATCAATTAAATATTGCGATAAGAAGGAGATCTTAATGAAAGAAAAAATACTTGAAGCAATTAAAGAATATGAAACTATTATTATTCATCGCCATGTACGTCCCGATCCTGATGCTTATGGTTCACAAGGTGGTTTAGCAGAAATTTTAAAAGCATCGTTTCCTAATAAGACTATCTACACCGTAGGAAAAGAAGAGGAGTCATTGCATTTTTTACGCAGGCTTGATCAAATTGATGATGATGTATATCAAGGTTCACTCGTGATCGTTTGTGATACAGCTAATCAAGAAAGAGTATGTGACCAGAGGTATACTTCTGGCGATATGTTAATTAAGATTGACCATCATCCCAACGAAGATCCTTACGGAGATGTATTATGGGTTGATACAACCGCAAGCTCAGTAAGTGAAATGATCTATGAGTTTTATCTCTTTGGCCGCGACAAAGGATTGAAGATGTCGGATGAGGCTGCGAGACTTCTGTACGCGGGAATTGTGGGAGATACAGGTCGATTCTTATTTCCAAGCACAACAGAGAAAACGTTTCTATATGCAGGTGAATTAATTCATTATTCATTTTCACGAACGGATATATACAATAAAATGTATGAAATGGAGTCTAATGTCGTAAAGCTTAACGGATATATATTACAAAATTTTAAATCAGAGCCGAGTGGAGTTGCCTCCATGATCATAGATAAGGATTTGCTTGAAAGATTTCAAGTGAAGCCTTCTGAAGCCTCGTTGCTTGTAGGGATTTTAGGAAATGTTAAAGGGATAAAAGCGTGGGTATTTTTTATTGAAGAAAAGGATCAAATTCGTGTACGCATCCGTTCGAAGGGCCCGGTTATTAATACGGTAGCTAAAAAGTATCGTGGGGGAGGCCATCCATTAGCAGCTGGAGCATCGATTTATTCATGGAATGAAGTTAAAGGGGTAATAGAAGATTTAGAACTTGTCTGTAAAGAATAAAGGAATGAACTGATAGGATAGATTAGAACAACTTATCCTATCAGTTTTTTTATAATATCAGAATTTATATCTGAAGTTAGATTACTGTCTAGCTCCGACGTACAGGACGTACAAGTGCCGATGTTGCCACAGGACGTGGCGCACTTAATCGGCCAGCGCCTATCGACTATCAAACTTCAGGGCTTCTCCCTACGATAAGTCAACATCGATTCGCTAACGCTCATCGTGATTCCTTTATCACGTTTTAACGGGCAGTAAGGTATGACCTAAAAAAATGTACAGTGGATAAAAAACTGCCCGTAAAAACCTGATTGGCTCAGGCTAACCATCAGGGAAAGTACATCCTGATGGAAGGTTCGCCTTATCTCAGTCGAAGCCCCTCCAGTTTGTACGTCGATGATCAAGGCGCTTACGCTTTTCTTAATCGGCTAAAAACAATTCAATTTGAATGCTTAGAGTTGTGTAAAAGACGATTTCAGTAACGCGAAATTGAAATCTTTTATCGTTTATTTTCATTCTTTTATTTTCAATTGTTTTCATCATCAAATCTCTATTTTTATAGACGGTTTCGATATCTTTAGCTTCAAGCATATTTAAATCATCTTTTATGAGGTTTTCCATTTCAAATTTACTATAGGAATCAAGATCATATTTTTTACTGTTGATGATATTTACTTTTATTTCCTGAACAGTAAGCCTTTTCTCATTTTTTTGATTGAGTTCTTGAAATTCCTCTTGCCATATTTTTTTATCTTCTTTTAATTCTTTAATGAGTTCGCTTTGTCTTTTAATTTGTATGCTATACTTTTCCTGCGATTCTCCAAAGATAAACAGAAAAATAAACCAACTGATTATTCCGCCCATTACCATTCCAACAAAGAAACGCTGTATGGACGGGTTCCGATAGTATGGAGGAATTCTCATGATGAAGCATGCTCCTGTGTGAGCCAATAAATGAATAAAGCTCCTGTTTGTGCTCCTCCTAAGGCCGATAGAATTAATAAAAACTGTTTAAATATGTCCTTTGTATCTCCATTATACAAGCCTTTTTCAAAGCTATAAACGGTATCAAATGTTCCTCCGATGGCTGCGATGATTGCCCATATCCTAATCATTTTAGAAATCTGAACGATTTCGGTTAGAAGAGGCTTACCTGTTAAAAAAGCAGCTAGTCCACCGATAATAGACCCTCCAATTAAGACGCCGAGTGCAATAAAATAGCTTTCAATAAAAGAGAATAAAAACGGTTGTTCCCTCATATGATCTCATCCTTGCTTAAATAGTCGTTCTCTATCAACTTATGGACAAACTGAGGTAAATATGTTTTCGAAATTTAAATTATTGATATCAAAAAAGCAAAAAAGAGAACGTATTTTCTTTTTATTGATAAAACATATATAATATACTAAAACTAATAAAGAAGATTTAAGGGTGTGAACCGTGTGTCTTTTGCTCACCTTCATGTATATAGTGCTTACAGTTTGTTGTCGAGCACAGTTACAATTCAAAATCTAGTTGCTGTTGCCAAAAGTAAGGGCTTTAAGGAAATAGCGTTAACGGACCGAAATGTTATGTATGGAGCCATTTCATTTTATAAGGAATGCATAAAACAAGGGATAAAACCAATCATCGGTTTGACAGTGGATGTAATAAGCGAAATCGATGATTCAAAAGCGTATCCTCTCGTCCTTTTAGCAGAGAATGAGACAGGCTATCATCATTTATTAAAAATATCAAGTGTTGTTCAAACAAAGTCTCAACTCGGGATTCCTACCAAATGGTTGAAACATTATTCTAAAGGATTGTTCGCGATTACCCCAGGAATTGAAGGTGAGATTGAAAACTATATTGTAAATGACGACCTTGAAAAAGCTATTCAAGTAATCAATACATATACGCAAATTTTTGATTCTAACCATTTTTTCCTCGCGCTTCAAGACCATCAACTTCCTGCAGAAAAGAAAGTTCAGCAAACATTTATGGAGTTAAATAAAAGGACGGGAATTGAGCAAGTTGTTACCAATCATGTTTCATATTTATATAAAGAGGAATCATTTACGCAAAAATGTTTAAATGCTATTCAAAATGGAGAAAAATTAGAGAATATAAATAAAATAGAGCTTGAGAATGATGAATTTTATCTGAAGGATGCTAAGGAAATGGTTGAGCAATTTTCACACTTTCCAGATGCTTTAGAAAACACGATACGAGTTGCTCGTGCATGCCATATTACGATTGAAATAAATCAAATGAATCTTCCAAAGTATCCAACTGAAAATGGGATAACAGCGGAAGAGCTGCTAGAGAATATTTGTTGGGAAGGTTTCTATAAAAGATATTCTAATCCTACAGAAGAACATGTACAAAGATTACAATATGAATTAAGTATTATTACAAAAATGAACTTTTGCGACTACTTTTTAATTGTTTGGGATTTTATGAAGTATTCTAGAGAAACTAGTATTTTAACTGGACCAGGAAGGGGCTCTGCAGCAGGCTCCATGGCTGCGTATGTGCTTTATATTACAGATGTTGATCCGATTTGTTATCAATTGTTGTTTGAACGTTTTTTAAATCCAGAAAGAATCACCATGCCAGATATTGATATTGATTTTCCTGACCATAAGCGTGATCAAGTGATTCGTTATGTTGCGGAAAAATACGGAGAACTTCATGTGGCTCAAATTATCACTTTTGGAACCTTTGGGGCTAAACAAGCTTTAAGAGATGTTGGCAGGGTGTTTGGGTTAAATACAAAAGAATTAGATAAGCTTTCAAAGCTTATTCCAACAAAGCTTGGGATCACTTTAGAGGAGGCTTACCGCGAATCAAAAGCTTTAAAAGCTTTTGTACAGGAATCACCTATACAACAAAAGCTTTTTAAAACAGCCCTGCAGCTAGAAGGACTGCCAAGACATCATTCTATTCATGCAGCAGGAATCGTAATTAGTCAAGAGCCTTTAGTGAATATCATTCCTATCCAATCTAGTCATGGTCAAATGTATGTAACTCAATATTCAATGGGGCATCTAGAAGAACTTGGTTTATTGAAAATGGATTTTCTTGGATTAAGAAATTTATCACTCATGGAGTCCATCATCAGTTCTATTTCTCATACAACAAAAAAGAAGCTAGATATTAAAGCGATTTCACTCGAGGATAATGCTACATATGAGTTGCTTTGCAGAGGGGAAACAACAGGAATCTTTCAATTAGAGTCTGAAGGGATGCAAAGTGTGTTAAAAAGGCTAAAGCCAAGTTCTTTTGAAGATATTGTGGCAGTTAATGCCCTATACCGGCCAGGGCCAATGGAAAACATCCCTTTATTTATCGATCGGAAGCATGGAAGGCAAGAGATCCATTATCCTCATCCTGATTTAAAGCCAATTTTAGAAAATACATATGGTGTTATTGTTTATCAGGAACAAATCATGCAGATTGCGGCTAGTATGGCTGGCTTCTCTTTAGGGGAAGCGGATTTATTAAGAAGAGCGGTAAGCAAAAAACAAAAGGACGTTTTAGACAAAGAAAGAATGCATTTTGTTCGTGGCGCTGGGTTAAGAGGCTATGAAGAAAAAACAGCCGATCAAATTTATGATTTAATTGTCCGCTTTGCTCATTATGGTTTTAACAGAAGTCATGCCGTTGCTTATAGCTTAATCGCCTATCAGCTTGCCTATTTGAAAACACACTATCCTTTACATTTCATGGCAGCCTTATTAAGCTCAGTCGTCGGAAATGAAGGAAAAGTTGCACAATATATTCGAGAAGTAAATCAAAAAAACTTTGAGGTGCTTCCTCCATCCATTAACAAAAGCAGCTATACTTTTTTAGTAGAAAAAAATGCAATACGCTACAGTCTTGGTGCGATAAAAGGGATTGGGAAATCTGTCTTAAAGGAAATTTTCAAAGCGAGAAAAATTAGAAAATTTGATGATTTATTTGATTTTTGCTTACGAGTGTCTTTAAAAATTGTTAATCGTAAGGTACTAGAGGCACTTGTATACTCCGGCAGCTTTGATGATTTTGGGGAGGACAGAGCGGTATTATTGGCAAGTCTGGATGTAGCTATTGAGCATGCTCAATTAGTAAAACCAAATGACCTAGAGCAAGCAGATTTGTTTTCTGATGATGATTTTTTCATAAAACCGAAATATGCAGAAGCTGATCCTATTCATTCCGTACAAAAATTGGCAAAGGAAAAGGAAGTATTAGGATTGTATTTATCTGCTCATCCTGTTTCCATTTTTAACGGAATTCTTTCTTCATTAAAAGTGAAATCACTTATCGATATTCTTCCCAATGATCCTCGTTCTTCGGCTGTAGTGTATTTAACGGATGTTAAAAGCATAAGGACAAAAAAAGGAGATCCAATGTCTTTTTTAATGTTGAGTGATCAAAGTGATGAAATGGAGGCTGTTGCCTTTCCTAATGTTTATCGGAAATTTTCATCATTCTTCGTTCAAGGAAACATCCTATTAGTAGAAGGAAAAGTAGAGGAAAGGGATGGGAAAAAACAATTTATTATCCAGAATGTGAAGGATCTAAACGATATAGCGGATAAGGAAAAATATTTTCAAGATCCTCGTATCTTATACTTGAAATTGACTGAGGAAAAGGAAACGGAAGATCGGATGATGCAATTAAGGGAGATTTTTAAACTCTATTCGGGTTCTACTTTTGTTATTTTACATTATGTTCGTTCACAAAGAACGATTCGATTAAGTGAGTTTGATCGAGTTAACCCTACGGAAGAATGCTTGAATAAATTAAAAATAGTTCTTGGTGAAAATAATGTCATCTTAAAATAAGCATCTTTACAAGCTTCAGTGTTATGGTATATTGTTTAAGAGTCTTTCTGGTCTGACGATCAAATAAAGCTGTGTCTTGAGCAGTGTAATATAGAAATAAGTGTGAAGCTATGAAGTTACATAAGAACCGTTGTGCTCAGACAGATATAGCTAAATACAGAGAATTTTGCCTATTGAATAAGCTTTCTTTTATTAACTTGTATACGTATATATTATAAGGAGTGAAACCGATTGTCATTGCGTGAGGAAGCACTACATATGCACCGTGTTCATCATGGGAAATTAGAATCAAAGTCTAAAGTTGAAGTGAAAAATCAAAAAGATTTAAGCCTAGCCTACTCACCAGGTGTTGCAGAACCTTGTAAAGAAATATATGACAAACCTGAGACAGTTTATGAATATACAATGAAGGGAAATACAGTGGCTGTCGTTTCAGATGGAACTGCTGTTCTTGGTTTGGGGAATATAGGACCGGAGGCTGCTCTGCCAGTTATGGAAGGAAAGTCTGTTCTTTTTAAAAGCTTTGCAGGTGTCGATGCATTTCCAATTTGTTTAAAAACAACTGATGTGGAAAAGATTATTGAAACAGTTAAATTACTTGAGCCAACATTTGGCGGAGTTAATCTTGAGGATATCGCTGCTCCAAATTGTTTTGAGATCGAAGAGCGATTAAAAAAAGAAACAAATATACCAGTGTTTCATGATGATCAACACGGAACAGCAATAGTTACAGTAGCTGGATTAGTCAATGCACTTAAGCTAGTTAACAAAAAAATAACCGATATAAAAGTAGTAGCAAATGGTGCAGGTGCAGCAGGAATTGCCATTATTAAATTATTGTATAGCTATGGGGTACGAGATTTAATTATGTGCGATACAAAAGGGGCAATCTATGAAAACCGCCCAGTGGGAATGAATTATATCAAAAATGAAGTTGCTAAATTTACGAATAGAGAGAACTTAAAAGGAACTCTCGAAGATGTAATCAAAGGTGCGGATGTGTTTATTGGGGTATCTGCAGCAGGTGCATTAACGACTGAAATGATTCAATCAATGAATAAGGATGCAATTATTTTTGCAATGGCTAATCCAATTCCTGAAATTATGCCAGAAGAAGCAAAAGCTGCTGGTGCAAAAGTAGTTGGAACAGGAAGATCAGATTTTCCTAACCAAGTCAATAACGTTCTTGCTTTCCCAGGGATTTTTAGAGGGGCTCTTGATGTACGCGCAACTCATATTAATGAAGAAATGAAGATGGCAGCAGTAGAGGCTATTGCTGGATTGATTAACGAAAATGAGCTGAATGAAGATTTTGTTATCCCAGGTCCTTTTGATCCTAGGGTCGCTCCAGAAGTAGCAGCAGCTGTAGCTAAAGCTGCTATGGAAACAGGAGTTGCTAGGTTTAACAGGGATCCAAATGAAATTAAAGAACAAACATACACGCTTTCAGCTATTGGAAAAACGGAGTAGTGAAAAAAGAAATAAGAATTCCTAAATTTGATTCTTCTTTTTTCAAAATATTGTTTGGTTTGTAGACATTTATTTTATGTTAAAAATATGGCAATAAATAAATATGATGGTTTAAACAGTAATGGTCATTACCAAGTTTCATCATGCCAGTTTTTAAGTTGAACATAAGGGGGGATTTTTTCTTGATAAAGGAGCTATTTTCAAAGCCCAAAAAAAAGAAATATGCAACGATTCCTTCTGAAGTATCAAAGCAGGATGTTCCAGAAGGAATTATGATAAAATGTCCAAGCTGTAAAAAAATTATGTATACGAAAGAGCTTTCAAAAAATTTGAAGGTTTGCTTCCATTGTCAATATCATTTCCCAATGAATTCAAAGGAACGTTTGACTAGCTTTTTAGATGAACAATCATTTCAAGAAATAGATCATGAAATGATGACAGCAAACCCTTTGGGTTTTACTGGATATATCGAAAAAATTGAACAAGATCGAAAAAAGACGAAAATGAATGAAGCAGTTGTCACTGGAATAGGAAAAGTGAATGGTTTTAATATTGCGATTGCGGTCATGGATTCAACTTTCAGAATGGGAAGTATGGGATCTGTAGTAGGAGAAAAAATTACGAGAGCGATTGAAAAAGCAGACGAACTGTCTATTCCTTTTGTCATTTTCACCGCTTCAGGTGGAGCCAGGATGCAAGAAGGTGTATTAAGTTTAATGCAAATGGCAAAAACAAGCGTAGCATTAAAAAGATTTAGTGACCATGGAGGGTTAATTATTTCCATAATGACGCACCCTACTACTGGAGGAGTGTCCGCTAGTTTTGCTTCTTTAGGTGACTACAATTTGGCTGAGCCAAAAGCATTAATAGGCTTTGCAGGAAGAAGAATTATCGAACAAACGATAAGAGAAGAATTGCCTGAAGACTTCCAAACTGCCGAGTTTCTTTTAAAGCATGGACAATTAGATGCTGTTATTCCTCGTTTAGAGTTGAAGGAATCCATTTCTAATATTCTTGACTTACATCAACCAGGAGGGGATCTTGATTGGTAGGGGAATTAGAATTTGAAAAACCGATCACTGACTTAAAAGATAAAATTGCTGAATTAAAAGAGTTTACAAAAACTGCTGAGGTTGATTTAACACCAGAAATTGAAAAACTAGAGGCACGCTTGATAAAACTTGAAGGTGATATTTACAGCAATTTAAAGCCGTGGGAAAGAGTACAAATCGCAAGGCATCCGCTTAGACCAACCTTTTTAGACTATGTTTCCTTTTTATTTACAGATTTCTTTGAGTGTAAAGGTGATCGTACCTTCGGAGAGGATGAAGCCATTGTCGGTGGTATTGCAAAGTTTCATGGACTTCCCGTAACGATTATTGGTCATCAAAGAGGTAAGGATACAAAAGAAAATATTCGTAGGAATTTTGGAATGCCACATCCAGAAGGCTACAGAAAAGCATTGCGCTTAATGAAGCAGGCAGATAAATTTCAAAGACCAATTATATGCTTTATTGATACAAAGGGTGCATATCCAGGGAAAGCAGCAGAAGAACGAGGTCAAAGCGAAGCAATAGCAAGAAACTTATTTGAAATGGCTACCTTTAAGGTTCCAATCATTTGCATCGTGATTGGCGAAGGTGGAAGCGGAGGAGCTCTGGCACTAGGAGTAGGTAATCATATTCATATGCTAGAGAATTCAACCTATTCTGTTATTTCACCTGAAGGTGCTGCAGCTATTTTATGGAAGGATGCTTCTTTGGCAAAACAGGCAGCTGAAAGCATGAAAATAACTGCATTAGATTTAAAAGAATTAGGGATTATTGATGAAATTATCCCAGAAATAAAAGGCGGAGCACATAAGAGTGTGAAAGATCAAGCAGATGAAATTGAAAAAATTCTCAAGAATTCTTTAGTTGAATTGAAAAAGCTATCGAATGATCAATTAATCGAGCATCGCTATGATAAATTTAAGGCAATTGGAGAATATAACTTTCAACAATCTAGTGAATAGATATAGTAATTTGTTTAAAGTAATGACGATTATTCGAAAGAAACTCCAAAAGTCAAATGAAAATTTTGTGAAAAAATCCCTTGAAATGTGTGCAAAGTAACTACTCTTCAATAAGTTAAACGGTTGCATTTAACCGATAATTCCGTCTTTTTTTTTTATTTAATAATCAGTTGAGATACACGTTTCTTCATGTTATTTTATAAAAGACATTAGATATTTAATGATAGGATTTTTAATCCTTCCTATTTTATTTATTTTTACATATGCAATTATTATGTACGAGGTGAAAGATATGAAAAGAATAGGTGTGCTAACGAGTGGTGGAGATGCTCCAGGAATGAATGCTGCCGTTCGTGCAGTAGTTCGAAAAGCAATTTACAGCAATTTGGAAGTTTATGGGATTGTCGGAGGCTACGCAGGCTTAATTTCAGGAAATATTAAAAAGCTTGAGCTAGGCTCAGTAGGCGATATTATCCAACGCGGTGGAACGTTTCTTTATTCAGCAAGATGCGAAGAGTTTAAGACAAAAGAAGGACAGCAAAAAGGAATTGAACAATTAAAAGCTCATGGGATTGATGCACTAGTCGTAGTTGGTGGAGACGGTTCATATATGGGAGCCAAAGCTCTAACAGAACAAGGATACCCTTGTGTGGGTGTACCGGGGACGATTGATAATGATATCCCGGGCACGGATTTTACCATTGGCTTTGATACAGCACTTAATACAGTTATTGAAGCTATTGATAAAATTCGTGATACAGCTTCTTCTCATGAAAGAACTTTTGTTATCGAGGTTATGGGAAGAAATGCTGGAGATCTTGCTTTATGGGCAGGTCTTGCTGGGGGAGCTGAAACAGTTCTAATCCCGGAAGAAAATTATAATATGGATGAAATTGTAGACAGATTGAAAAAAGGTAGTGAGCGTGGTAAAACACATAGTATCATTATCGTGGCAGAAGGAGTCTGCAGCGGAGTTGAATTTGGTAAAAAGATCAAAGAACAGACAGACTTTGATACTCGTGTTTCCGTTTTAGGCCATATGCAACGTGGAGGATCTCCTACTGCATTTGATCGTGTTCTTGCAAGCCGTTTAGGTGCGTATGCAGTTGAACTGCTTCTCGAAGGCAAAGGTGGTCGCGCAGTTGGTATCGTAGATAACAAGCTAGTTGACTATGATATTATTGAGGCTCTTGGAAAACCACATACATTAGATTTAAGCTTATATCAATTATCGAAAGAGCTTTCTATTTAAGAAAGCTTTACATAAACTAGGAGGTTATTAATTATGCGTAAAACGAAAATCGTTTGTACGATTGGTCCTGCAAGTGAAAGTGTAGAAAAATTAACTCAATTAATGGAAGCTGGTATGAATGTTACCCGCTTAAATTTCTCTCATGGTGACTATGAAGAGCATGGAGCTCGTATTAAAAACATCCGTGAAGCAGCTGAAAAAACTGGTACGAATATTGGTCTTTTATTGGATACTAAAGGTCCAGAAATCCGTACAAACAATATGGAAAATGGTGCGATTGAATTAACGACTGGCAGTGAAGTAATTGTTGCGATGGAAGAAGTATTAGGGACACCTCAAAAATTCTCCATTACATATGAAGGTCTAATTGAAGATGTTGAAGTTGGTTCTAAAATTCTTCTTGATGATGGATTAATTGGTCTTGAAGTTACAAAAATTGATAAAGCTGCAAAAGAGATTTATACAACTGTTTTAAATAGTGGAACATTAAAAAATAAAAAAGGTGTTAACGTTCCTGGCGTTTCAGTAAAACTACCTGGAATTACTGAAAAGGATGCAAACGATATTCGTTTTGGAATCGGACAAGGAATTGACTTTATTGCTGCATCTTTTGTTCGTAGAGCATCTGATGTACTTGAAATTAAGCAATTGCTTGAAGAAAACAATGCAACTCATATCCAAATCATTCCAAAGATTGAAAACCAAGAAGGTGTCGACAATATCGATGAAATTCTTGAAGTTTCTGACGGTTTAATGGTTGCACGTGGAGATTTAGGAGTTGAAATTCCTGCAGAAGAAGTTCCATTAGTGCAAAAACAACTAATCAAAAAATGTAATATCTTAGGTAAACCTGTTATTACAGCTACTCAAATGCTTGACTCGATGCAAAGAAACCCACGTCCTACTAGAGCAGAAGCAAGTGATGTTGCAAACGCGATTTTTGATGGAACAGACGCAATTATGCTTTCTGGTGAAACAGCTGCAGGATCTTACCCTCTTGAAGCAGTTCAAACAATGCATAATATCGCATCACGTGCTGAAACTGCTTTAGACCATAAAGAAATCCTTTCTATTAGAAGTAAGGATTCAGAACAAAATATTACGGATGCAATTGGACAATCTGTTGCTCATACAGCTCTTAACTTAGACGTAAAAGCAATTATTGCTCCAACTGGTAGCGGACATACTGCTCGTATGATTTCAAAATATCGTCCAAAAGCTCCTATTGTAGCTGTAACATACGATGATCGCGTATTAAGAAGATTGGCATTAGTGTGGGGTGTAAATCCGTTACTTAGCCATAAAACTGAAAGCACAGACGATATGCTAGGTGCAGCAGTTCAAGAAACTGTGAATAGCGGAAGTGTTGCAAACGGCGACTTAGTAGTGATCACTGCAGGTGTACCTTTAGGAGAATCTGGTACAACTAATATGATGAAAGTTCAAGTTGTTGGCGATATCATCGCTAAAGGTCAAGGAATTGGCCGCAAATCTGCAAATGGTAAAGTTGTAGTAGCAAAAACAGCGGCTGAAGCACTTGCAAACGTTACAGAAGGTTCTATTCTAGTTACAACTAGCAGCGATGCTGAGATGGTACCTGCGATTGAAAAATGCAGTGCACTAATCACAGAAGAAGGCGGTTTAACTAGCCATGCAGCAGTAGTGGGATTAAGCTTAGGAATTCCTGTAATTGTTGGCGTAGAAAATGCTACTTCTGCACTGAAAAACGGTGAAGAAATTACAGTAGATGCACAAAGAGGAGTTATTTATAGCGGAGTTGCATCAGTACTATAATTTATGTCTAAAAAAGAAGGGGCTGTCATAAGTCGATTTTTCGACTTATGGAAGCCCCTTTTCTTTGATTTTAAGAAACTCTAAAATAGTTGGCTGTGTGGGTAATTTGAAGGCTGCTTCACTTTTATTAATTTGTATATTGAAGAAATTACTCCTATACTATAAGAATAAATAGCTTGGTGAGATGGAGGAAAAGTGAAACATGCGTTATCTTTTATTATTATTAATATTTGTACCAGCTGTAGATATAGGCGTTTTATTTATAGCAGGAAAATCGATAGGCATCTTTCCGACAATTTTGTTCATTATTTTTACAGGAATCCTTGGTACCTATTTAGCGAAAAAACAAGGATTAGAAACTATTCAAAAAGCAAGAGAACAGCTGCAAAATGGATATATGCCTGGTGATGCCTTGATAGATGGGATATGTATATTGGTAGGTGGAGTTTTATTGCTTTTGCCAGGCTTTATTACAGATGCGATAGGGATTCTTCTATTTATACCTTTTACACGAAAGTTTATTAAATTAATTTTGATTAACAAATTAAAAAAACAAATGGAAAATAGAACGTTTCGCGTTATTAGATAAAGTGAAACTTCAATCAGTGGGGACTTTCCTACGTACAGGAAGTACTAGGGCAGACAATACGACTAGTCGTCGCGCTTTTGTCTGCTTCATCCCCCACTGGTTGTTAGTCACGCAGAGCCTGATTGACTTTTCTAAGGGCTGAAGCCCAAAGAAAAGTCTTATTTCACCAATCCGGGCTTTTACGGACAGTTATCCTCCACCTAGGATTTCTCGTTTACACTCATAACCTTGGGAGTTTACTGTCCGTTAATGCGGGATAAAAAATTAGTCAGCCTTCAATAAAGGCTGACTTTTATTTCAACATTAAATACTTTGCTTTATGCGTCCTTTCCGATGATAAATGCCCAAACATCACGAAATACGTTCGCACGATTCAAAGTTGAAAGGATTACGAGTGTTACAGGACCTACTATCAAACCTAAAAATCCGATTAATTTAAATCCAACAAAAAGAGCAATCAATGTAGCTAGTGGATCTAAACCAATACTCGAAGACAAAATTTTAGGTTCCATAATTTGTCGTTGAACTAAGACAATGATATATAAAATACCTAAACCAATTGCAAGACCCATTTCTCCTGCTATAGCTTCGTAAATGATCCATGGTACAAAAATTAACCCAGTACCAAGATAAGGGATAATATCTACAATTCCTGTGATTAACGCGATTGTAATGGCATAATCGACTCTTAAAATAAGTAAGCCTATGAGAATGATTACTGTAGTGATGGAAATTAAAGTAGCCTGCGCACGAATAAATCCAAAGAATGCTTTTTTAAGGTCGGCCAGAACTGTTTTACTGCTTGATTTTAACCGTTTAGGTAGAATTCGTCCTGCTAAGCTGGATAGCTTATACCAATCTTTACTAATGAAAAATGTAGCCAGTAGCGAAAAGATTAATACAGTAGCTGCATTAGGAATCCATGCAATAATATTAGGAATATTTCCGAAAAAGTTTTTAATAAATGTTCCAACGGTTGTCCCAATCCTGCTGCCAACATTTTGAATATTATTCAAAATCGTATCCTGCTGACCTGATTCAAGGCTTTTAAATAAGCTCGCTAGCTGATTGTATAATGGTATTATTTGTGAAGCGAAAAATTGTTCAATATAGCTAATTAAC
This sequence comes from Bacillus sp. 03113, assembly GCF_006546985.1. Lineage (GTDB taxonomy): Bacteria > Bacillota > Bacilli > Bacillales > Cytobacillaceae > VATK01. The sequence goes on along the minus strand of NZ_VATK01000006.1, from coordinate 175,902 downwards.
GTATCTAAGTGGTTTGGTACGACACTTGCGATATAATTTGCACCAGAAACAATTTCAGCAATTAGTAAAGTTATTAAGCCAGCAAAAATGGCGAACATGATCACTAAAGCGATAAATACAGCTAGGACGCGATTCATTCTCCCCTTTTTTTCTAAGAAATTGACAAGAGGATTAATAATAAAAGCAATTGCAAGACCAATAATAAATGGGTATGTAATTTTGGATAAATAATAAAAGCTAACGAAAAATAATACTACAATACCAATGACAAATAGAAATCGTAAAGATCGATATATGTATACTGGATTCAAGAATGAACCTCCTTTTCTTAATAGATATAATGATGGGATGAAACAGTGCATGATTTTGGATATAACTGGGAATAAACCTTTTTAAAGGAAATATCCTATATTAGATAAAAATAGTTTAGCATTTAATCCAAAATAATTCACTTTTTTAGATAAAGAAGCATATTTAAATGCTTTGTGAAAGGAGTCCTTTTGTTGCTTAATCAGCCTATTATTTTTTTATTGTTATTATTAGCGATTAGTATTATCGCCAAAAATCAATCTTTATTATTCGCTGTGTGCGTACTATTAATAATTAAAGTGATGGGTGGAGAGTCAAAGCTTTTTTCTTATATACAAGCGAAAGGAATTAATTGGGGAGTCACCATTATTACCATTGCTGTACTTGCACCAATCGCAAGTGGTGAAATTGGTTTTAAAGATTTAACTAGCTCCTTTAAATCTCCATATGCTTGGGTTGCACTTATCTCTGGGATATTCGTCGCTTTACTTGCAAAAGGAGGTATTACACTCTTAACCAAAGATCCTCATATTACAACCGCATTAGTTCTTGGCACAATTTTAGCAGTATCTTTATTTAAAGGAGTAGCCGTTGGTCCATTAATTGGAGCTGGCATTGCATATATGGCAATGAGAATTTTTGATTGGGTCAGGTAAAGTTATTTTTCATTACATATTAAAACTGTAAAAAATATTCTAAAATATTTAACATTTCTTAATTAATTGTTTATAATTATTTTGTAAGCGCATCCTAGGGTGGTAAAAATATTTATGATCATATATAATTATTAAACTATTAGCATTTTTAACATGTAACAAAATGTAAGCATTTTCTATTTTGACAATTTAATGAATAGTTATTAAGTTATGAACTTTATTACCTTTGTTATTTTAGAAAAAGGCTCTGTTAAATTCCATTGTTGATTTTTAAAAGGTCAGGGAATCTACTCCCTTTCCGCGGACGAACCGGCAAGCCTCCTCGCTCGTACCTCCCTGCGGGGTCTTGCCAGCCCGTTTTTCCGCAGGAGTCTCGCAGATTCCCTTCCCTTAAACGACATTATTGTTTAACTGAGCCTGGAAAAAAAGAAACGCTAATAGTTCTGACTCAACAGAAGCTGAGTTTTGATAGCTTTCGTTGATGAAGTGCATCCCCAACTTGTAGGAGCTTTAAGTGATCAAATCATGTGAATAATAGTCACCTCCTTTATTAGCAAAATTGCACTCAGGAGGAAGTGTGACATAAAAAGTGCCTAGCATCCTTATAATACCGTGTATATGGATCGTATTAATCAATCAGAATCGTTTTTGAGGTATGCGGCTCTTTGTTTTAGGTCATTCTTTTCCTTTTTTTAATTGAATATTAATATTAACAACCTTAATAAATTACTTAAGTGATATAGGGGTAAGGGGAAATTTATTTTGTAAAGGAGAGATTATCTATGACAATTACTCGCGGTCTCGAAGGGATAGTGGCAACGAACTCCTCCATTAGTTCTATCATTGATGATACATTAACATATGTTGGATATGATATTGATGATTTAGCTAAAAACGTTAGCTTCGAAGAGGTGATTTACCTTCTTTGGCATCAAAAATTGCCAACACGGTTTGAGCTGCAACAATTCAAAAATTTATTGGTTGAAAATACAGAGCTGCCACCACAATTAATCGAACATTTTAAGATGATTCCAATTAACCATGTTCATCCTATGGCTGCTCTTCGTACTGCCGTTTCTCTCTTAGGCTTATTTGATGATGAAGCAGATTTAATGACGGAAGATGCTAATTATCGAAAGGCCATTCGTTTACAAGCAAAATTGCCGGCTGTTGTGTCAAGTTTTTCAAGGATACGGAAAGGGTTAGAACCAATTGCTCCTAGAAAAGATCTTGGAATAGCAGCGAATTTTCTTTATATGCTTACAGGAGAAGAGCCTGAAGCAATTGCAGTTGAGGCATTTGATAAGGCCTTAGTTTTGCATGCAGATCATGAGTTGAATGCTTCGACCTTTACAGCTCGTGTATGTGTAGCGACTCTATCAGATATTTATTCAGGTATTACCTCGGCTATAAGTGCATTAAAGGGTCCTTTACATGGAGGTGCCAATGAAGCAGTGATGAATATGCTTTCAGAGATTGGATCCCTTGAAAATGTTGAACATTATATTAAAGAGAAACTCCATAAGAAAGAAAAGATTATGGGATTTGGTCACCGTGTATATCGAAATGGTGATCCTCGTACGAAACATTTGAAAGAAATGTCAAAGAAGCTGACCATGCATATTGGTGAATTGAAATGGTATGAGATGTCAACAAAAATTGAGGCTATTGTGACAAGAGAGAAATCAATTCCTCCGAATGTTGATTTCTATTCTGCATCTGTTTATCACAGCTTAAATATCGATCACGATCTATTTACACCTATTTTTGCAATCAGTCGGGTTTCGGGGTGGATCGCTCATATTTTAGAGCAATATGAAAACAATCGCTTAATTCGTCCTCGTGCAGAATATATTGGGCCAAGAAAGCAACAATTTATTCCAATTGAAAAACGAATATAACAAAATAAAAAAATGACTGTATTATTTTACTTTTTAGAAAAATTTCTTGTAATATAAAAATAGAAAAATGGTTTAAGAGGGTGTCCCAAAATGCATATCATCTATAAAGAAGTGCGAATGTTCTATTTAAATTTAATGAACTGAGAGCAGTTTTTGAAACTTTGTTATAGGTCACCCTACTTAAACATTTTTATGAGTCCTATGCGATATAAAAAGAAATTTCTTTTATTAAACTTTCATTAAAACGCTTCTTATGAAAGTAAAACAAGAGGAATCATGTAATTAAAAGATTATGTATGGAGCATAGGACATAACTTTTTACAACTTGGAGGGATAATTATGCACGGAGAAAAAATTACAGTAACGAATGGAATATTAAATGTTCCAAATAATCCAATTGTTCCGTTTATTGAAGGAGATGGGACAGGACCTGATATATGGGCGTCTGCTTCAAGAGTTTTAGATGCTGCTGTAGAAAAGGCATATAAAGGTGAACGTAAAATTGTTTGGAAGGAAGTATTAGCTGGAGAAAAAGCATTTAATCAAACAGGTGAATGGCTTCCATCGGAAACATTGGACGTCATTAATGAATATTTAGTAGCGATAAAAGGGCCATTAACAACACCTGTTGGGGGTGGAATCCGTTCATTAAATGTAGCTTTGCGTCAAGAGTTGGATCTGTTTGTTTGTCTGCGACCTGTTCGCTGGTTTGAAGGAGTACCTTCTCCAGTAAAGAGACCTCAAGATACAGATATGGTCATTTTCCGTGAAAATACAGAAGATATTTACGCGGGTATTGAATATGAGAATGGTTCTGCTGATGTAAAAAAAGTAATTGATTTCCTCCAAAATGAAATGGGTGTAAATAAAATACGTTTTCCTGAAACTTCTGGAATCGGAATTAAGCCTATTTCAAAAGAGGGAACGTCACGTTTAGTACGCTCTGCCATTCAATATGCAATAAAAGAAGGACGTAAATCTCTTACTTTAGTACATAAAGGAAATATTATGAAATTCACTGAAGGAGCATTTAAAAATTGGGGCTATGAATTAGCTGAAAAAGAGTTTGGAGACCAAGTTTTTACTTGGGCACAATATGATCGCATCAAGGAAGAACAAGGAACTGAAGCTGCGAATTTAGCACAATCTCAAGCGGAAGCTGCTGGTAAATTGATTATTAAAGATTCAATTGCTGATATCTTCCTTCAACAAATACTGACTCGTCCTCTTGAGTTTGATGTCGTTGCAACGATGAATTTAAATGGTGATTATATTTCTGATGCACTTGCTGCTCAGGTTGGGGGAATTGGTATAGCTCCTGGAGCTAACATTAACTATGAGACTGGTCATGCCATTTTTGAAGCTACACATGGTACAGCTCCTAAATATGCAGGTTTGGATAAAGTAAATCCTTCATCCGTTATTCTCTCAGGGGTATTAATGCTTGAGCATTTAGGATGGACAGAAGCAGCTGCTCTGATTGTTCAATCAATGGAGAAATCAATCTCATCAAAGGTTGTAACGTATGACTTTGCACGATTAATGGATGGGGCAACTGAAGTAAAATGCTCTGAATTTGGGGATGAATTAATTAAGAATATGGGGTAAGTTATTTGAGATAGATCTCAGGTAAAAGTGTTTTGTACTCATTGAGTGGCTATCTTTAATATAAAATTATGCTTCCATCAGTGGAGGATGAACAAAACCGCCACTGAAGGAAGTTTCTCTTTATCTGCAATTTCAAAATTCTTGGGATGGAGAATTTCTCGTTTTTGTCGGATAAAACAAAGGGGGAGCTTTGCTATGACAATGAAACGTAAAAAGATTTCAGTCATTGGAGGAGGCTTTACTGGGGCTACTACAGCTTTTTTATTAGCCCAAAAAGAATTAGGGGATGTTGTGTTACTTGATATTCCATCTATGGAAAATCCAACGAAGGGGAAGGCGTTGGATATGCTTGAAGCCGGCCCAGTTCAGGGTTTTGATGCTAGGATAATTGGAACTTCTAATTACGATGATACAAAAGATTCTGATATCGTTGTTATTACAGCTGGGATTGCGCGGAAACCTGGTATGAGCAGAGATGATTTGGTGCAGACGAATCAACGAGTGATGAAAAGTGTGACAAAGGAAATTGTAAAGTATTCACCAAATTGCTTTATTATTGTATTAACAAATCCAGTAGATGCTATGACGTATACTGTTTTTAAGGAGTCAGGCTTCCCAAAAAACAAAGTAATAGGACAATCGGGAATACTAGACACAGCACGTTTTCGGACCTTTGTTGCCCAAGAGTTAAATCTGTCTGTGAAAGATATAACTGGCTTTGTTCTTGGGGGACATGGTGATGAAATGGTTCCATTAGTACGCTATTCTTATGCAGGTGGATTACCATTAGAAATGCTTATTCCAAAAGAACGCCTTGATGCCATTGTAGAGCGGACGCGCAAAGGTGGAGGGGAAATTGTTAGTTTGCTTGGAAATGGAAGCGCTTATTATGCGCCTGCTGCTTCATTAGTTGAAATGTGTGAAGCCATCCTAAAGGATCAAAGAAGGGTATTACCTACAATCGCCTATTTAGAGGGGGAATATGGTTATAGTGGAATTTATTTTGGAGTCCCAACGATTTTAGGTGGAAATGGAATCGAGAAAGTAATCCAATTAGACTTAACGGATGTAGAAAAAGCAGAGTTAGATAAATCAGCTGATTCAGTTAAACACGTTATGGCAGTATTAGCTTAATGAAAAAATCAGGGATCCTCCCTGATTTTTTCGTTTTTATTCAGGACTGAACAAGGCGTTTACACTTTTCTTATGAGATTTTCATATTTTTTTGTTTTGCATTGCAAAACTTAAATAGATGTATAATATAATATAAATGTTAGAAAAACTTGGGGTTTTAAAAGTAGGAAAGTTTGTTGCATTGTACTTTTCTATAAAGGGGTAATATATCTTTACGGAGGCTTCTATGAAAAAGAAAATTTTAGTAGTTGATGATGAGCAATCAATCGTAACTTTATTACAATACAACCTGCAGCAAGCAGGTTATGATGTTTTGACAGCAATGGATGGAGAGGAAGGAAAGGAACTAGCAATAACTCAAAATCCAAATTTAATTGTATTAGATTTGATGCTCCCAAGGCTTGATGGTATAGAAGTGTGTAAGCAGCTAAGACAGCAAAAAGTGAATACTCCCATCCTGATGCTGACAGCAAAGGATGATGAATTTGATAAGGTTCTTGGATTAGAGCTAGGTGCAGATGATTATATGACTAAACCGTTTAGTCCTAGAGAAGTGATTGCACGGGTAAAGGCTATTTTACGAAGAACGAATACCCAAGTAGAAGAAGCAGAAGATACTGATGATGAGTTGCAAAGTATTAAAATTGCTGATTTAAAGCTGTTCCCAGAGCATTATGAAGCTTATTTTTTAGATGAGCTATTAGAGCTTACTCCTAAAGAGTTTGAGCTATTGCTCTATTTAGCTAAACATAAAAATCGTGTATTAACACGAGATCAACTGTTAAGTGCTGTCTGGAATTATGATTTTGCTGGAGATACACGGATTGTAGATGTACATATTAGTCATCTAAGAGAAAAAATAGAGCAAAATACAAAAAAGCCAGCTTATATAAAAACGATTCGTGGGTTAGGTTATAAGCTAGAGGAGCCAAAAGGTGAATGACCAAATTTAGAACAAGACTTCTAGTTGGGCTAATAACGCTGGTATTTTCAGTGTTAATTGGCCTTGGATTATTATTGGGCCAGTTGTTTAAAAACTATTACTTAGAATCCTTTGATCAAAGGTTAAAAAAAGAAATTAATTTAATTGCGTCCAATATTGAGGAAAATGGTGGTTTAGTATCCCTTAACTTAGAAAAAATGACTGAGTATAGTGAAATGCTGGATGTAAGAGCTACGATTATAGATTTGCAAGGTGATATCATCTATGACAGTGGACAAACGTATCAAGAAAGTGATAAAAAACATGAGCAAAATATAATGCGAATTCTTGAAAAAGGGTCTACTGATAAGAACGGTTTCATTCTAGGTGGAGATAGTGAATTACATTATTACTGGAAAGCTGTTTTGCATAATGGCCAAAAAGAAGGGTATGTGTTTATTAGTACAAAAATGATTGAAACACAAAAGGCCTATCGACAAATTTGGTGGATCTTAACTGTCAGTCTTGGATTAGCATTAATCGTTGTCATTATTTTAAGCTTTCGGATTACTTCTCGTTATACAAAACCGATTGAATCAGCTACAAATGCAGCAATCGAATTAGCAAAAGGAAATTATAAAGCTCGTACTTATGAGGATCATATTGATGAAACAGGGATGTTAAGCTCTTCCATTAACATTCTTGCAAGAAATTTACAAGAGATGGTGAAAGCTCAGGAGATTCAACAAGATCGGTTAGGAACGTTGATAGAAAACATAGGAAGCGGTTTAATCCTGATTGACAGCAGGGGATACATTAGTCTGATAAACAGAGCCTATAAAGATTTTTTTAATGTTCATTCTTCTGATTATTTGTATAAGCTTTATTTTGAAGTGATTGAACATCATGAAATAACGGATTTAATTGAAGAAATTTTTATGACCGAGCATAAAGTAAAAAAGCAAATGTTGATCCCGTTGGGTATTGAACGACGTCATTTTGAAGTATACGGTGTGCCAATCATTGGAACAAATGATGTTTGGAAAGGTATATTGCTCGTTTTTCATGATATAACAGAAATAAAAAAGCTTGAGCAAATGAGAAAGGATTTTGTGGCGAATGTATCTCATGAACTTAAGACGCCAATTACGTCTATAAAAGGCTTCTCTGAAACATTATTAGATGGGGCAATGGAAAACAGGCAAACTCTGGAAACCTTTTTAACCATCATATTAAAAGAGAGTGATCGACTGCAAACCTTAGTTCAAGATCTACTTGATCTTTCTAAAATTGAGCAGCAAGGCTTTATACTTAATATTCAATCCTTTAATCTTGTTGAAATGCTACATGAGGTTATGGCGATACTAAAAGGAAAAGCAGAAAAAAAAGCAATAGAGATGCAGTTTGATTATCATGAAGAATCACTTATGATAGAAGGGGATGTGGATCGGCTTAAGCAAGTTTTTATAAATTTAATTACTAATGCTATCTTATATACTCCTAAACAAGGAAAAGTCATGGTATTCATATGTGATCAGCATTCAATTGTTTCTGTAGCTGTAAAGGATACTGGAATTGGATTGCGCAAAACAGAAATCCCGCGTATATTTGAACGTTTTTATCGAGTGGATAAAGCAAGAAGCCGTAATTCAGGAGGAACTGGATTAGGACTTGCTATTGTTAAGCATTTAGTAGAAGCCCATAAAGGGAATATTTCAGTTAAAAGTGAAGTTGGAAAAGGGACAATCTTCACGATTAAGCTAAATAAAAAGATGTAGGAATGTTTGAATTTATTTATCGTGTATTTTTTTACATGAACTTAACATATCGTTTATGATAGCTTAACATATAGTTGTTAAAATCATATATGAAAAACCCCTTCATCCAAGGAGGAATGAAAAAGGTGAAAGCTGACCCCGCTTTCACTTTTTTTTGTATTTTATATGTAACTTAAATTATACATAAATGAAACTTTTTTCCTTTGTTTACGTAAAAAGAAGTTATAGAGAAAAACGTATTAGGGGGAAAAAGATGGTTAGTATAAAAAAAATATACGTGATTATTGCTCTCACATTTCTTGTAGCGGGACTTAGTATTGTGGCTTTTACAACCTGGTACACAGTAGATGAATCCGAGCAGGCAGTTATTTTAACTTTTGGAAAATCTGAAGAAGAAATAAACGAACCAGGTCTCCATTTTAAGCTGCCTTGGCCAATACAAAGTGTAGAGACGCTTTCAAAGGAAACGTATAGTCTCCAATTTGGCTACAAAGAAAATGAAGGGGAAATTCAAGATTTCCCAAGTGAAACAAAAATGATCACAGGGGATGAAAATATAGTCTTGGCTGATCTAGTTGTCCAATGGAAAATAACAGATCCGACCAAATATTTATATAACGCGGATAATCCAGAAGAAATATTGTATGATGCAACATCAGCTTCCTTAAGAAGTATTGTAGGGAGCTCAAAAATAGATGATGCACTTACCTCAGGAAAAGCAGAAATTGAAGCAGATGTTAGAGACTTATTATCATCTTTAATTGATAAATATGATATTGGAATTTCGATTTTAGCTGTAAAGCTTCAAGATGTAGAATTACCGAATGATAAGGTTCGTAAGGCATTTACGGACGTAACTGATGCGCGTGAAACTATGAATACAAAACTTAATGAAGCAAGTAAATATCAAAATAAGAAAATGAATGAAGCACAAGGGGAAAAAGCTGCCCTTATGTCAAAAGCATTAGGAGATAAAGCAGCTCGTATTGAAACTGCAAGAGGGGATGTAGCTATTTTTGATAAGCTGTATGAAGAGTATCGAAAAAATCCGGATATAACAAAGAAAAGGCTTGTAATTGAAACGATCGAGCAGGTTCTCCCGCAATCAGAGGTTTATATCATGAATGATGATGGGAACACAATGAAATACTTCCCAATCCGACCGTTGGAAAAAGAACAGCCAAAAGAGGAGAAAGGAAGTGAAAAGAATGGGTAATGAAAATATTGTCAATATGAATGAAAATGGGTCAAGTAATTTTAAGTGGAGAGGTTATATCAAACTGGGAATGATTTTATTCATCTTTTTATTAATCATTATCACGATCTTTTCAAATCTTATTATTGTAAAAGAAGGAGAATTTAAGGTCGTCCGACAGTTTGGAGAAGTGGTCCGAATTGAAGAAGAACCTGGTTTAAGCTACAAAATTCCCTTTATTCAAAGTGTAACGACCTTGCCGAAGCATCTTATGACCTATGATGTATCTGAGGCAGAAATCAATACAAAAGATAAAAAAAGAATGATTATTGATAATTACGCTATATGGAAAATAGAAGATCCTAAGAAAATGATTTCAAATGCACGTACAGTTGAAAATGCTGAAACGAGGATGGAAGAATTTATTTATTCGATTGTAAGATCAGAACTAGGCCAATTGAATTATGATGAAATTATCAATGACGAAAAATCAACGAGAGGCTCACTCAATGATCAAATCACTGCGAAAGTAAATGAAATGCTCTCGAATGACGAATATGGCATTGTTGTGGCCGATGTTAGAATGAAGAGGACAGATTTACCAAAGGAAAATGAGCAATCTGTTTATACAAGAATGGTATCTGAGCGTGAATCAAAGGCACAGGAATATTTATCTATGGGAGATGCAAAAAAGAATGAGATTGAAGCTGAAACAGATAGTAAAGTGAAGGAAATGCTTGCGATAGCTCAAGCGGATGCCGAAACAGTTCGGGCGGAAGGAGAAGCAGAAGCTGCAAGAATATACAATCAATCTTTTTCAAAGGATCCTAGCTTCTATTCAATGTTCCGTACACTTGAATCCTATAAGAAAACGATCAATGGCGAAACAGTTCTCGTATTACCATCGGATTCTCCATATGCAAGATTGTTAATGGGCTATACAGACAATTAAAGAATAAACCGTTGTTTTTCTTTCTTATTCTACTCATGATAGAATAGAAAGGAAAATGACGGTTTTTTGTCTGTTCTATCATACATATTTTTACAGGAGGAGTTTCGGTGAATAATAAATTAGTGCTTATAGATGGCAATAGTATAGCATATCGAGCTTTTTTTGCTTTACCGTTATTAAATAACGATAAAGGGATTCATACAAATGCCATTTACGGCTTTACGATGATGCTGATGAGGATTTTAGAGGAGGAAAAGCCTTCACATATCCTTGTCGCATTCGATGCAGGGAAAACAACTTTTCGTCATAAAACCTTTAGCGAATATAAAGGAGGAAGGCAGAAAACACCGCCTGAGCTTTCAGAACAGTTTCCTTTTATACGAGACCTATTAAAAGCGTATGGGATATCTCAATATGAGCTGGAAAATTATGAAGCTGATGATATTATTGGTACATTATCCTTACAAGCTGAAAAAGAAGGTTTTATGGTCAAAATTATTTCAGGTGATAAGGATTTAACGCAGCTTAGCTCCGAGCAAACAACTGTATCCATCACAAAAAAAGGAATCACTGAAACAGAAGAATACTCTCCTTTACATATTCAAGAAAAATACGGATTAACTCCTGATCAAATTATCGATATGAAGGGATTAATGGGTGACAGCTCTGACAATATTCCCGGAGTACCTGGAGTAGGAGAAAAAACGGCTATTAAGCTCTTAAAAGAATTTACGACACTTGAACAAGTATTAGCTTCTATTGATCAAATAAGCGGCAAAAAACTAAAAGAAAAGCTAGAGGAATTTAAGGATCAGGCACTCATGAGTAAAGTGCTCGCGACCATTACACGAGAAGCTCCGGTTCAAATTAAATTGGAGGAAATTGGCTATGAAGGATACCAAACAGAACATGTAAAAGGAATATTCAAAGAACTGGGATTTAATTCCTTATTAGATAAGCTTGATCCAGATCACAACCTAGTAGAAGATCATCAACCATTGGATAACATTCATTTTGAACAAATAAAAGAAGTAACAGCAGACATTTTTACTGATGAAAATATTTTTTATATCGAAATTTTAGAGGACAATTACCATTATGCAGATATTATTGGTTTTTCTATTGTCAATGAAAAAGGAAGCTTCTTTTTATCAACTGAAATCGCTGTAAAATCTGATGTTTTTAAAGTATGGGCCGAAGATGAGAGCAAGAAAAAAATTGTCTATGATGCCAAACGATCAGAAGTTGCTTTACGTCATCATGGCATCCATCTAAAAGGAGTCACCTTTGATTTATTGCTTGCTTCTTATATTGTGAATCCTGCCGAAGCCATTGATGATGTTGCTGAAATTGGAAAAAGATATGGCTTTGAACGACTTCAATCAGATGAGGCATTCTATGGAAAAGGTGCCAAAAGAAAGATTCCAGAGGAAACCGAATTAGCTGATCATCTTGTACGGAAGTCTGTAGCAATTGACTTTTTAAAAGAAAAATTAGAAAACGAATTAAAGGAAAATCAGCAGCTTGAGCTTTTCTATGAACTTGAGATGCCGCTTTCGTTTATTTTGGCGGATATGGAATCCTATGGCATAAAAGTGGATTTAGATACACTAAAACGAATGGGTGCGGATCTAACCGGACGATTAAAAGACATTGAGGCGAAAATATACGAGTTAGCAAATGAAACGTTTAATATTAATTCTCCTAAGCAGCTAGGAGTTATTTTATATGAGAAAATGGGCCTCCCTGTATTAAAAAAAACAAAGACAGGGTATTCAACGTCTGCGGATGTTCTTGAAAAGCTTGAAAACGATCATGAAATCATTAAGCAGATCCTTCATTTTCGTCAGTTAGGCAAACTTCAATCAACTTATATTGAAGGTTTACTAAAAATGGTTAATCCAAAAACGGGGAAAGTCCACACTAGATTTAATCAGGCGCTGACACAGACTGGGCGATTAAGCTCTACCGATCCTAATTTGCAAAACATACCGATCCGATTAGAGGAAGGAAGAAAAATTAGAGAGGCGTTCGTTCCTTCAGAAGAAGGATGGGTTATCTTTGCGGCAGACTATTCACAAATTGAGCTTAGAGTATTAGCTCATATAGCAAGCGATGAAAAATTAATTGAAGCCTTTCAAGAGGATCAAGACATTCATACGAAAACAGCTATGGAAGTGTTTCATGTTGGGGAAACAGAGGTAACCTCGCAAATGAGACGTCATGCAAAGGCTGTAAATTTTGGTATTGTTTACGGCATTAGTGATTATGGATTATCTCAAAGCTTGGCGATTACTCGTAAAGAAGCAGGAAAATTCATTGATCGGTATTTAATAAGCTATCCTGGGGTAAAAAATTATATGGAAGATATTGTTGTCGAAGCAAAACAAAAGGGATATGTTTCAACGCTTCTACAAAGAAGAAGATATCTCCCGGAAATTACAAGCAGAAACTTTAATTTGCGCAGCTTTGCTGAGCGGACAGCGATGAATACACCGATTCAAGGCAGTGCTGCTGATATTATTAAAAAAGCGATGATCGACATGGCAGAGAGATTGAAAAAAGAAGAGTTAAAAACAAGATTATTACTTCAAGTACACGATGAATTGATATTTGAAGCACCAGAAGATGAAATTGAAATATTAAAAAAAATAGTGCCAGAAGTTATGGAGCATGCAGTTGGATTAAAGGTTCCTCTAAAGGTTGATTACGCATACGGTCCAACATGGTTTGATGCAAAATAGCCGTCGGATAAGGGAGTGAATAGAATGCCAGAGCTTCCTGAAGTAGAAACGGTTAGACGAACATTACAGGAATTGGTTATTAATAAAGAAATTAAGGATGTCACAGTGAAATGGAATAAAATCATTAAACATCCAGAGGAGATTACTCAATTTAAGGATGCATTAATAGGTCAATCGATCCTGGGTATCGGTAGAAGAGGAAAATTTTTGATCATCTATACGAATCAATATGCGTTAGTTTCACATTTACGTATGGAGGGGAGATATGGATTATTTCAAAAAAATGAAGAAGTAGATAAACATACTCATGTCATTTTCCATTTTACAGATGGAACTGAGCTTCGCTACCGAGACGTTAGAAAATTTGGCACAATGCATTTATTTTCAAAAGGGAATGAAGAAAAGGTCCTACCATTATCTCAGCTAGGTCCAGAGCCTTTTTCAGATGACTTCCATTTGCAGAGCTTTGCGAGTAAGCTAGCTCAATCGAAAAGGGCTATCAAAACGGCTCTTCTCGATCAAAAAATTGTCGTTGGTCTTGGCAATATCTATGTAGATGAATCTCTGTTTCGTTCAGGAATTCATCCTGAAAGGCAAGCCAATTCACTAAATTCTAAAGAAATTGCCTTGCTTTATAATGAAATTATTGCAACCTTATCAGAAGCGGTAGAAAAAGGAGGCAGTACGATTCGATCTTATGTCAATTCTCAAGGGCAAATAGGCATGTTTCAGCTAGAATTATTTGTTTATGGACGAAAAGGTGAGCAATGTAAGGTGTGTGGTTCCATACTTGAAAGAAAGGTTGTTGGCGGAAGAGGAACTGTTTTCTGCCCCACATGTCAGAAATAACGAAATGCTGTCTAGCTTTAGCACCTAGCCCTTGTGAAAAATAACCTCTTGCCTCAAAAAGCAAATAACGCTTTTGGAGTTAATAGAACATTTTTCTTCAGGGCTGAACAAGGCGCTGCCGCTTTTCACATTGGATAGGCTTCTTCCATATACTATTGTATATGTTTAATTGGAAGGGAGCTTTTTCCATGGGGCATTCTTTTTCACTTTTATTACTCGCATTAGCCGTTAGTGTGGACAATTTTAGTGTTGGGTTAACATACGGGCTTAGAAAAGTACGAATTCCATTTAAATCAATGGTCATCATCTCTATTTGTTCGGCAATTACATTAATCATTGCAATGATATTTGGACATTTTTTGCAGAAAATATTTAGTACGTCCATAGCCAATAGTATTGGTGGTTCCATATTAATTTTGCTCGGAGGCTGGATTCTTTTTCAATTTTTTCAAAGCGATAAAGAAAAAGACATCCTTCCATCTGAAAAAACCATTGTAAATTTTGAAATTAAATCACTTGGAATTGTTATTCATATTTTAAAAAAACCAATGGCAGCTGATTTTGATCAATCAGGAACGATAACAGGGATAGAAGCTTTTATGCTTGGTCTTGCACTTTCTTTAGATGCTTTTGGAGCTGGAATTGGAGCTGCTTTACTTGGCTTCTCGCCACTTTATTTAGCCATATCTGTTTCCATAATGAGTATATTTTTTGTTTTTTCGGGTCTTATGGTGGGCACTTCCTTTTCAAAAAGCAGTTGGGTTCAAAAATGTTCCTTTCTTCCTGGAGTATTATTAATATTAATTGGGATATGGAAAATATAGCGAAATGGAAGGGTATAAAGATGACATTAGTAATTGGGTTGACAGGCGGAATCGCAAGTGGAAAAAGCACAGTTTCAAATATGTTAAAGGATAGAGGTATTACAGTTATCGATGCGGATGTAGAAGCAAGATTGGCTGTAGAAAAAGGAGAAGAAGCTTACAAGGCTATTGTTCATCATTTTGGCTCTGAAATTCTTCTGCCTGATGGCTCCATTAATCGCTCGAAGCTTGGAGCGATTATTTTTTCGGACCAAAGAAAGAGAAAAGTACTAAATGATATTGTACACCCTGTAGTTCGAAAAAAAATGCTTCAGAAAAAAGAACAGTCAATTCAACAAGGGGAATCAATTGTTATTTTGGATATTCCCCTCTTATTTGAAAGTGGATTAACGAATCTCGTCGACAAAACCATTTTAGTTTATGTGGATGAAGAAAAACAAATCGAACGGTTAATGAATCGAAATCACTTCTCCAAAGAAGAAGCGTTAGCTAGAATACATTCTCAATTTTCTTTAAAAGAAAAAAGAACTCTTGCTGATGCAGTCATTGATAACAATGGTTCTGTTGAAAATACAAACTTGCAACTGCTTAGAATCTTAAATGGATGGAAAGAGTTGTAGAAAAACGAGGTTATAATAATAAAATTTATTAATTTTACATAATTAAAACTCATAATTCCACTAAATGTGTTATACTAATTATTGTTGTGAGGAATTTTAGTATAACATTAATGTGGAGGGAGCCTAAAGATGAAGGCGAGAATAGCTATTAATGGTTTTGGTCGAATAGGGCGTATGGTGTTTAGAAAAGCTATCGATGATAAGGTTTTAGATATTGTTGCTATTAATGCTAGCTATCCTGCAGAAACTCTTGCTCATCTAATAAAGTATGACACCATTCATGGTCCTTTTCTTGGTGAGGTTAGAACTGAAGGCCATTCAATTATCGTTAATGGGAAAAAAGTAAAGCTAATTAATAAACGAAATCCAGAACAACTGCCATGGGAGAAACTAAATATAGATGTTGTCATAGAAGCTACAGGAAAATTTAACCTGAGGGAGAAAGCTCTTTTACATGTAAAAGCAGGGGCTAAAAAAGTCATCTTAACAGCACCTGGAAAAAATGAAGATGTTACGATTGTCATGGGTGTTAATGAAAGCGCATTAAATATTGATCATCATTGTATTATTTCAAACGCCTCATGTACAACTAATTGCTTAGCCCCTGTTGTAAAAGTTTTGGATGATCAATTTGGGATAGAGAATGGACTTATGACAACCATCCACTCTTTTACAAATGACCAAAAAAACATCGATAATCCACATAAGGATTTAAGAAGGGCAAGAGCTTGTGGCCAATCGATTATTCCAACTTCAACAGGAGCTGCCAAATCACTGTCACTTGTTATCCCTCATTTAAAGGGGAGATTACATGGCATGGCATTAAGAGTTCCTACACCAAATGTTTCACTTGTGGATCTAGTTGTTGATGTTAAGAAAGAAGTTTCAATAGAAGAAGTGAATAATTCATTTATTCAAGTTTCAAAAGGAAAGCTGAATGGAATTCTAAGCTTCACAAAAGAGCCATTAGTTTCCATTGATTTTAACTCAAATCCGCATTCAGCTATTATTGACGGACTTTCTACAATGGTGATTGGAGCAAATAAAGTGAAAGTATTAGCATGGTATGATAACGAATGGGGCTATTCCTGCAGAGTGGTCGATCTCGTTCATTTTGTTGGGCAGAAAATGTTTCAATCATCACCAGTTAGTATGGGATAATAGAAGCTTTCTTCTTATATATAAATGGGATAAACAATAAGAATAATAAGATTGGATAAAAACTTGTCCTTAGGAAAAAGTAAGAGTAACCCCCGATAATCCTGCAATGTGAGACGAAAAATTTTTATGTTGCAAAAAAAAATTAAACCAAGTATACTAATCCTCGTGAACTTCTCTAATGATGGAATCTATACCTACTTAAAGGGTTAGGACCTCTTAGGACTAACTTTCCCCCGTTGTAGTTGTAATCCATAAAAAATTAGGAATTTCATTGTTTAAATAAGGTTTAAGGGGGAAATAAATATGGAAACAATGGGCAGACACGTAATTGCTGAATTATGGGGTTGCGATGTTGAAAGATTGAATAATTTAGATCAAATTGAGCAAATCTTTGTTGAGGCAGCATTGAAGTCAGGTGCTGAGGTTCGAGAGGTTGCTTTTCATAAATTTGCACCACAAGGAGTTAGTGGTGTGGTTATTATATCTGAATCACATTTAACCATTCACAGCTTCCCGGAGCATGGTTATGCAAGTATTGATGTATATACTTGTGGAGATCTTGATCCAAATATTGCGGCTGATTATATAGCAGAAGCTTTAGGAGCTCAAATACGTGAAAATATTGAAATTCCACGTGGTATGGGACCGATTCAAGTGAAGCCTGCTGAAGCGAATGCATTATAATTTTTAGAAATAAAAAAATTAGAGGTGTAATTGATACACCTCTTTTATTTTTGGCTTAAAAAATAGTACAATGGGATAAAGTGTGGATGATTTTAAACTACATATTATGTGCACGCGCTATTCTAATAATATAAGAAAGTTCAAGATAGATTCGGAGTTGATGATATGAAATGTCCTTCATGCCACAATAACAATACTCGTGTTCTTGATTCTCGTCCTGTAGATGAGGGGAGATCTATTCGTCGCAGACGAGAATGTGAAGCATGTGGATATCGATTTACGACTTTTGAAAAGGTCGAAGAAATACCGCTTATCGTTGTGAAGAAGGGTGGAACTCGTGAAGAATTCAGTCGAGAAAAAATCCTTCGAGGTCTTATTAAAGCATGCGAAAAAAGACCAGTTGCTTTAAAGGAATTAGAGGAAATTACATCAAATGTCGAGAAAGAGCTTCGCAGTCAAGGAACTTCTGAGATCAAAAGTGAGATTGTTGGTGAAATGGTGATGGATCGATTAGCAAAGGTAGATGAAGTTGCTTATGTACGTTTTGCATCTGTCTATCGTCAGTTTAAGGATATCAATGTATTTATTGATGAATTAAAAGAATTAATAAAAAAAGAACAGGCATAGGAGCTGAAGGAAATCTTTAGCTCTTTTTTTGAAAGAAAGTATAAGATAGTTTGGTGTCTAGAATCAGCTAGCATCACAAGACTAGTTAACCAAAGGAAAAAAGATTTACCTCACGTACTACTTTGTGCTTTTACGGTGAATTGAGAGCGCCTTGCGCTTTTCTTAAAAAGAAAGAATAGAAGGGTTGAATATCATGGTACAGCATTGGCAAGAGTTGCTTCCAGTTGACCGTTATGCAGTAGCTGCCAATGGTCTTTTACATGAATATGATCGAAAGGTTTTAACATTTTTATATCAGCCGCTCATTGGACCAGTATGTTTAAGTCTCTATATGACCTTTTGGGCTGAAATTGAAGAAAATCGTCTTTGGTCGCAATCAAATACGCACCACAGCTTGATGAACTTTATGAATATGAATTTAAGCGATATATACGATGCAAGAGTAAAGCTTGAAGGAATTGGATTAATGAGATCATATATGAAAAAAGAAGAAGAAAACCGATTGTTTCTATATGAGATTAACCCTCCACTTACACCTGAACAATTTTTTTTAGATGGCATGTTGAATATTTTTTTATACCGTAAAATCGGCAAAAATCAATATGTTCGCTTAAAACGATTTTTCAGTGATCAAAAAACTCCTCCTACAAATGATTTTAAAACGATTACAAAATCTTTTCAGGATGTATTTATGTCCATTTCTCCAAGTGCATTGACAGCAAATAAAGACGAGGAAGAAGGGCTATATAAAGAAGATGGGAACGTTTATATAGGACGAAATGAAACAGCAGGAATAAAGATCATTCAATCTGATTTCGATTTCGACCTTCTGAAAACAGGGCTTAATAATTCATTGGTTCCTAAAAAAGCCTTCACTGCAAAAGTAAATGAAGCGATTCAAAACCTTGCTTTCTTGTATGGGATCGATGCAATTCAAATGAAAAACCTTGTCTTAAACGCATTAAATGAGGATGATGAAATAGATATTGAAGAGCTGCGAAAAGCAGCACGAGATTGGTATCAATTTGAGCATCAGGACGAGCTTCCAACACTTGTAGATCGCATTCAACCAAGAATGCATCAAACCCAGGTTCAGGAGCCAAAAACAAAAGAGGAAAAACTGATCCATTATTTAGAGAACACCTCTCCTAGGCAACTGCTTACGGATATATCTGGAGGAGCAAAGCCCTCTAAATCCGATTTGCTTATTATTGAAGATGTAATGTTTCAGCAAAAACTTCTTCCAGGCGTCATAAATGTATTGATTCAATATGTGATGTTAAGAACGGATATGAAGCTATCAAAAGGCTATGTGGAAAAGATAGCTTCCCATTGGGTGCGAAAGAAAATAAAAACTGCAGAGGAAGCGATGAGTTTAGCTAAGAAAGAGCATCAACAATATTTGGATTGGGCTAATGGAAAAAATAAAAATGTTAGAAATAAATCGAAAAACAAATCTATTCGTACTGAAATGCTTCCGGAGTGGTTTAAAGAGAATCAGGATTCATCTGAAGCAGAAACAATCAATCATAGCAAAACAGACGATTATGAAAAGAAAAAGCTGGAATTAGAAGAGAAATTAAAGAAATATAGAAGCTAGGTGGTGACATTGCAAGATGGAAAAAATTAATGATACGATCAAACGATTAGCATCTAATACTAATTTTCAAAAGAGATACGAACAGATGAGACAGGAAATCATGAAGCATCCGGATGTACGAAATTTTTTAATAGCTCATAATTTTGAAGTAACTGAACAAATGATTGAGAAAAGCTTAATTAAACTATTTGAATATACGAATCAAAGCAAGGAATGCGGCCGCTGTGAAAATCTTGAAAGTTGCAAGAATATCATGCAAGGCTATCATCCTGAGCTTGTGTTGATCCGAGGTACGATTGATATCGAATATCACCGATGTCCAAGAAAGATCATGGATGATGAGCGGAAGAAAAATGAAAAACTGATTCAAAGCTTGTATATGCCTAAGGATATCGTTCGAGCTTCATTTAGCACAATAGAAACTTCACCAGAACGGTACGATGCGATTGATAAGGCTTTAGCTTTTGTCGATCAATATCGTACGGGTGTTAGGCTAAAAGGCTTGTATTTTTATGGCGAGTTTGGAGTAGGGAAATCCTTTTTATTAGGAGCAATTGCGAATGAGCTTGCGAAGAAAAAAATATCTACGATGCTTGTATACGTTCCAGAACTATTAAGAGAAATGAAAAGCTCTATTGGGGATGCTACTTTAAATGATAAAATGGAAACGATTAAAAGAGTGCCGGTTTTAATGCTTGATGATATCGGAGCTGAAACAATGTCAAGCTGGATTCGTGATGAAGTGCTTGGTCCGATTTTGCAATTTCGAATGTTAGAAAATTTACCGACTTTCTTTACCTCCAATTTTAATTTTCAAGAGCTTGAGCATCATTTAACCTATAGTCAACGCGGCGAGGAAGAAAAAATAAAAGCGAGAAGATTAATGGAACGGATCAAGTATTTAGTAGAACCGATTCAAGTGAATGGCCATAACCGTCGGATATAAAACGTAGTTTTCTACAGCATTAAAGAGTATTCAAAGCAAAGTGCAATGCACTTTGCTTTGAATACTCTTTTTTTTGCTTCTATTTTATACAAGTCTCCCATATATATGTAATCAGAGATATATGAAGGGGGGATTTGGTTGATTGAAATCATCTTCCAAAGCAAAGAGGATGCAGTGTTTTTTCAACAGCAGTTATCCTCTTACACATATAATCATTCTGTTCTTCCATTGGAAGATCAATATATAGTGAAAATTGAAAATCATTTTGAAGCGACTAGTGAGTTGAAGGAAATTTATTACCAATTTATTATGCGAAACAAACTGGATAGATGGGTACTAAATATTCTTGCTACACAATATTTTTTTGAAGATATGGAGGAACAGCAGCAAATATTGGATATTATTAACTCTGTAATAGAAGGTGAAAGGGAGGAGCTTACACGCTTTCTACAAGGATTGAATCTTGAACAATGCTTAAAAAATGAGATTGATTATATGTTTAAAAGCGAGGTTGCTTTTTCATTTGATTCCTTTGTTAAATTTAGATTGCGTTCCTTTATAAAGCAGCTGAAAAAATATATCGAAGTTTCTATTGATGAATATAAAATGGAACAGGAATATCAAATGTTTATTCATACACTCCGAAACTTTTTACTCGATCGACCTGCAAGATTGTCGCATTTACATTTACTTATTGAGGATGGAATCATTACTTTTTTTAATGAACAATTTTGTGAAATGAAACGTGCAGAATTAGTAAGAATGATTGATCGTAAGTTATTAATTAATCATCCGGTTTATGTTGACTCCATATCGATTGCCCCCTTATTGTCAATTGCACCTAGGACGATCTTTTTGTATACAGAGGATATAGAACAGCCATTAGTGAGAACCATTCAAAATATTTTTGAAGAGAGGGTTCAAACAAAATCTAAAAAAAGCTTTTACGATTTGAAAAAGATTTTCCCATCGCCTGTAGATGAAAATTGTCATTAATGTACTTGATTTTCCAATTTGGAAGAACTATAATTACGTACATAATAAAAGAAATCATCTAAAGGTTATGACGAGGACAATAGTGTTCTTTTACGGTTTTCAGAGAGGGAAGGCTAGGCTGCAAACTTCCTATCACGATTAGAATGCTTACCCCCTTTAAACTTTGATCAGGAAAATTGAATGGACTATATGTCATTCCCTTCAATGAGTAATGATTGACGGTTACTGCCGTTATCAGATAAACTAAGCCGATTATTAAGAAGAAAGCCATTTAAATGCATCTTGGCTGATTTAATATGATCGGAAATTAGGGTGGAACCACGTGCATAAAAGCTCGTCCCTTTGTTGGGATGGGCTTTTTTATGTAAGCAGAATTTTATTTCTGAAGTTAGATTACTGTCTAGCTCCAGCGCCTATCGACTATCAAACTTCAGGTCTTCTCCCTACGATAAGTCAACATCGATTCGCTAACGCTCATCGTGTTTCCTTTATCTCAGTCGAAGCCCCTCCAGTTTGTACGTCGATGATCAAGGCGCTTGCGCTTTTCTATTTTTTTTAGGAGGATTATTTATGTCAGAGTTGGTAAAGATCTCATTTCCTGATGGAGCTATAAAGGAGTTTCCAAAAGGTGTAACGACAGAAGAGATTGCGGCTTCAATCAGCCCAGGTCTTAAAAAGAAGGCGATTGCTGGAAAGCTAAGCGGACAATTATATGATCTGCGACGCCCAATTGAAGTGGATGGTGCAATTGAAATTGTAACCCAAGATCATGTTGATGCATTAGAAATATTACGTCATAGTACGGCGCATTTATTGGCACAAGCGATTAAAAGATTGTATAAAGGTGCAAAGCTAGGTGTTGGTCCAGTCATTGATGGCGGTTTTTATTATGACATTGATTTGGAACAATCTCTCACTCCAGAAGATTTGCCATTAATCGAGAAGGAAATGGCAAAAATTATTAATGAAAATATTGAGATTGTCCGTGAGGTAGTAAGTCGTGACGAAGCGATTCAGCGTTACAAGGAAATTGCTGATGAATATAAGCTTGAACTAATCGAAGCCATTCCGCAGAACGAAGATGTTACGATTTATGCACAAGGAGAGTTTTTTGATCTATGCCGCGGTGTGCATGTACCTTCAACAGGCAAACTGAAAGAATTTAAATTATTAAGCATTGCAGGTGCCTATTGGCGTGGAAATAGTGAAAACAAGATGCTTCAACGTATTTATGGAACAGCATTTTTCAAGAAAAGTGATTTAACTGAACATTTACGTCTATTAGAAGAAGCGAAAGAAAGGGATCACCGTAAAATCGGAAAAGAATTAAGTCTGTTTACAAACTCCCAAAAAGTTGGTCAAGGTCTGCCACTATGGCTGCCAAAAGGAGCGACAATTCGCCGAATTATTGAACGCTACATTGTTGATAAGGAAGTAAGATTAGGCTATGATCACGTTTATACTCCTGTTCTTGGAAGTGTCGATCTATATAAAACTTCTGGTCACTGGGATCATTATCAAGACGATATGTTCCCTGCTATGGAAATGGACAATGAACAGCTTGTTCTTCGCCCGATGAATTGTCCGCACCATATGATGGTGTACAAAAATGATATGCACAGCTATCGTGAGCTTCCGATACGAATTGCAGAGCTTGGTTTAATGCACCGTTATGAAATGTCTGGAGCTTTATCAGGATTACAGCGTGTCCGTGGAATGACGCTTAATGATGCCCATATTTTTGTTCGTCCGGACCAAATCAAGGATGAATTTAAGCGAGTGGTTAATCTTGTAATGGAAGTTTATAAAGACTTTGATTTAAAGGAGTACTCGTTCCGTCTATCTTATCGTGATCCTGCTGATACACATAAATATTTTGATGATGATGAAATGTGGGAAAAGGCTCAAAGCATGTTAAAGGAAGCAATGGATGATCTTGGCTTAGACTATTTTGAAGCAGAGGGTGAAGCGGCTTTCTATGGTCCTAAGCTGGATGTTCAAGTGAAAACAGCCTTAGGTAAGGAAGAAACTTTATCAACTGTCCAGTTAGATTTCTTACTGCCAGAACGATTTGATTTAACATATGTCGGTGAAGATGGGAAACCTCATCGCCCAGTTGTTATCCACCGCGGGGTCGTTTCAACGATGGAGCGTTTCGTAGCTTTCTTAATTGAAGAATACAAAGGTGCCTTCCCTGCTTGGCTTGCACCAGTTCAAGTCCAAGTGATCCCTGTATCGCCGGACATTCATTTTGATTATGCGAAAAAAGTTCAAGAGGAGCTGCAAAAAGAAGGCTTCCGTGTTGAGCTAGATGAACGAAATGAAAAAATCGGCTATAAAATTCGTGAAGCGCAAATGCAGAAAATCCCATTCATGCTTGTGGTTGGGGATAAAGAAACAGAAGAAGGCGCTGTAAACGTTCGTAAGTATGGTGAGCAAAAATCTGAAACGATGTCTCTTCAATCCTTTATTTCCTTACTAAAAGGATGATTCTTAAAAAGATGGAGAAATAGCTGAGAAAAAAAGTGTTGCAACTTCTTAATGAATTTGATAAAATTTTTCTCGTTGTAATAAACAAAAGCGGAAGCGCCTTGATTAGCCCTGAAGAAAAATGTTCTTATGACTCAAAAAGTGTTTTTTACTTTTAGTGGCATAAAGTTATTTTTCACAAGGGCTAGGCGCTAGAGCTGGACGTTAATACATTTCTATTGAAGTTATCAACAGGCAACAAATTAATTGTTTCTTTAAGGAAATAAAGTTTGTTTGACTTTGCATAATGTAGTGTGATATAGTAACTAGGGTAAATTGAATATAACTTTGAGGAAAAGAAGAAGCACCCGCTTCTCACCTGATTGACGCGACTAGTTGTTGGCAGGTTTACGTGAACAATTAACATTTTTTATTCGTTTTCGTAAGTGTGGGTGATATTCATCCACACTTTTTATTTTGATGAATAATAGATCTGCAGCCGTTTACTATTTTTTCTCGCGATTCAACAAGAGGAGTCAGGTTTAAGCTTTGTATTTAGAATGAGAGATTGGAGTAATGGACTAGTCTCGTACGTTATTATACATTTCTTGACCCGAACGTTGTATTCGTATAAAACCTTGGAGGTGTCTAACTATTAGCAAAGATATGTTGTTAAACGAGGGTATTCGTGCCCGCGAAGTTCGTCTCATTGACCAAAATGGCGAGCAGCTTGGAATTAAATCTAAGAATGAAGCACTTGAAATTGCTGCCCGAGTAAATCTTGATCTTGTATTGGTTGCACCGAATGCTAAGCCGCCAGTAGGCCGTATTATGGACTATGGAAAGTTTAAATTCGAACAACAGAAGAAAGAAAAAGAAGCTCGTAAAAATCAAAAGGTTATCAATATTAAAGAGGTGCGTTTGAGCCCAACTATTGATGAGCATGATTTTAATACGAAGCTGCGCAATGGAATTAAGTTCTTAGAAAAAGGCGATAAAGTAAAAGCATCGATCCGCTTTAAAGGTCGTGCAATTACACATAAAGAGATTGGTCAACGCGTGTTAGTTCGATTTGCAGAAGCATGCAAAGAAGTTGCAACTGTTGAATCACATCCGAAAATGGATGGACGAAGCATGTTTATGGTCTTAGCACCTAAAAACGACAAGTAAAGAGGAGGAATACCAAATGCCAAAAATGAAAACACACCGCGGCGCTGCAAAGCGTTTCAAGAAAACTGGATCTGGTAAATTAAAACGTTCTCACGCTTATACAAGCCACTTATTTGCCAATAAATCTACAAAACAAAAACGTAAACTTCGCAAGGGAGCATTAGTTTCTACAGGCGATTATAAACGTATCCGTCACTTATTAGACAATATTTAAGCCATTTTCGAAAATAGGAGGGAAATCTCATGCCACGTGTTAAAGGCGGTACAGTTACGCGCAAGCGTCGTAAAAAAGTTCTAAAATTAGCTAAAGGTTATTTTGGTTCAAAACATACATTATATAAAGTAGCAAATCAGCAAGTAATGAAATCCTTAATGTATGCTTATCGTGATCGTCGCCAGAAAAAACGCGACTTCCGTAAGCTTTGGATTGCTCGTATCAATGCAGCTGCTCGTATCAACGGTCTATCTTATAGCCGTTTAATGCACGGATTAAAAGTTGCTGGTATTGAAGTAAACCGTAAAATGCTAGCTGAGTTAGCAATTGCTGACGAAAAAGCTTTTGCTGAATTAGCATCTGTTGCTAAGCAAAGCCTAAGCAAATAATAAACATAAACGCCATTCTCCATGAGGATGGCGTTTTCGTATATACAAAGGGGAGTATTAAAATTGTTGAATGCCATCTTTCTTCTCGTTTTAATAGTTATAAATATTATCGGATTTTATATCATGATGGTTGATAAAAATAGGGCAAGAAGAAAGCAATATCGAATTCGTGAGAAGCATTTATGGATCATTGCTTTTTGCTTTGGGGCAATCGGCATGACTGTGGGGATGAATGTATTTAGACATAAAACAAAGCATGCTCAGTTCAAATTTGGATTGCCATTACTTGGAATGATTGAATCTACAGCCATTTGTTATGTTTTATTAATGTAATTATGAATTCGTTAGTAAAAACAACGTCCAGCAAACTGAACGTTGTTTTTAAATACTCTAGTTTTTAGCTAAAAATTCTTTTATTGGACTTTTCCAGTCAATTTTAGCGTTAGGATAACTATCCATGATTTTTTGCTCAATAAAAAGAAAATCGTCTCGAACCATTCCTTGCAGAGAGGCGATATTTTTTGGCCAAACGAAAACGGATACCACTTCAAAAGCATTTGAGGTAGTACCTAAGTACTTTTCTCCCTCAAATAGCACACCATTATAAGTGAGATGAAAATTTTTTCTTGCATTCTTTTGATCATCTAAAAAATAATATCGTTTTTGTTCATGAGCTAGTTCGAGCTTTCTCATAGGGTTTATCAAATATTTAAAACCTTTGTAGATAATAAAAAAGATAAGAGCAAATAATAGAAAGCGGATGAACCACATCATTACAAGCACCTCCGTTAAAGTTTTTCTGTACAGGGCTGATTGGATTAAAAGTGTAAATGCTATTAAACTGTAAAGTATGGTTCAAAAGGAAGAAATCTCCTAAATACAACGATCTGATTATTTACGTTTCAACTGAAAAAAAGTTTCAACTTTTCTACAATTTGATATAATTTTTTGTAGAAGAAAAAAAGAAGTGGGAGATAAAATTATGAATGTAGAAAAATTATTTTCAATGCAAAAAGCACTTGACCAGCATATAGAAAAAAAACATAATTTGCAGGAAGAAAATCTTTTCAATCGAAAAGTATTAGCTTTATTAGTCGAGATTGGTGAGCTTGCTAATGAGACACGCTGCTTTAAGTTTTGGAGTGTAAAGCCTTCCTCAGAGCAGTCTGTGATTTTAGAAGAGTTTGTGGATGGAGTGCACTTTATCCTGTCGTTAGGATTGGAGAAGGGATTCCAAGAAATTACTGAGATATTGGCTTCCGAAAACAAACATGTATCCATTACGGATCAATTTTTATATGTCTTTGAAGCCATTCAGCAATTTAGTGGAAATCCTTCAAAGGATACATATATAACGATGTTTCAAGCTTATTTAGATTTAGCTATTTTATTAGGTTTCAGCCATAAAGATATTGAAGATGCATATATGAAAAAAAATGAAGTAAATTATGAAAGACAGAAACAGGGATATTAAGCCTATTTTTGTTTTCTGTTAGTAGACTTTAGTATAATGAGGAAGAAACTACATATTAAGGGAGTCGAAATAATGGCTAAATTAGATGAAACGCTGACGATGCTAAAAGAATTAACCGATGCAAAAGGGATTCCCGGGAACGAACGGGAACCTCGTGCGGTGATGAAAAAATACATTGAGCCATTTGCAGATAAAGTGACCTATGACCATTTAGGCAGTATTATAGCTAAAAAAGTAGGCAAAAAAGGCGGCCCAAAAATCATGGTTGCAGGCCACTTAGATGAAGTAGGTTTTATGGTGACACAAATCGATGATAAAGGCTTCCTGCGTTTTCAAACGGTTGGCGGCTGGTGGTCTCAGGTTATGCTTGCGCAACGAGTGACGATCGTCACTCGAAAAGGGGATCTAACCGGCGTTATTGGTTCAAAGCCTCCGCATATTTTACCTCCTGAAGCTCGTAAAAAACCAGTCGAAATTAAAGATATGTTCATTGATATTGGAGCCTCAAGCAGAGATGAAGCAACAGAATGGGGAGTAAAGCCAGGAGATATGGTAGTCCCTTATTTTGAATTTACAGTTATGAATAATGAGAAAATGCTTCTAGCTAAAGCTTGGGATAATCGAATTGGCTGTGCGATTGCGATTGATGTATTAAAGCAATTAAGTGGTGTAGAACATCCTAATGTTGTTTATGGGGTAGGAACAGTACAAGAGGAAGTTGGTCTTCGCGGTGCACGTACCTCTGCACAGAAAATCGAACCAGTCATTGCATTTGGAGTCGATGTCGGCATTGCTGGCGATACACCTGGAATTTCTGAAAAAGAAGCATTAAGCAAAATGGGAAAAGGTCCGCAAATCATCATATATGATGCATCCATGGTTTCTCATAAAGGATTGCGCGACTTTGTTACAGATACAGCTGACGAGCTAGGCATCCCTTATCAATTTGATGCTGTGCCCGGTGGTGGAACAGACTCTGGCTCCATCCATCTTACTCATAAAGGTGTTCCAGCCTTATCCATTACAATTGCTACTCGCTACATCCATTCTCACGCAGCTATGCTGCATCGAGATGACTTTGAAAATGCCGTCAAGCTCATTGTTGAGGTCATAAAACGATTGGATCAAGAAACGGTAGATAGGATTACATTTGATTAACAGGAAAAATCTGTCAACTTTGGTAGCAGCTCCCTTCCTTATGAAAGTTGAAAAAGGGGTGTGGTTCATTTGACAATAAACAAATTAGTAGTGAGTTTATTTTTTTATTCACTTACAGTATTATTCTTGTACGCAATTGGCTATGCATTTGATGTTGAATGGCTCATGTTTCATAAAGAAACCTACTTTTCAGACGGATCATTAAAAGAATCTTCTGGTTCGGTTATTCCTTTCTTCTTATCGTTTCCTGTTTTTTTGTTGATGGTTAAGAGACGGATTTTTCACGGTAATATTTAAGTACTCTCATAATGATAAAAAGGGAACACTTTACAATGATAAAGTGTTCCCTTTTGTATCGTTTATAATCTACATGATGGATGTTAACGCAATCCGCCTTCAAGTGTTTGAAGCATTTCCACTTTTTCTTCTTCAGATGCGTTTTTCCAGATGATTTCAAATAGGACTCCAAGGCCCGGAAGCATTTTTTCTTCTCCGTTTTGAATAGCATCGACAATCGTTGCCTTCAACTCGTCCTGTGAATTACCGCTAACATTATGAATAATCGCATTTCGTAAATTTAAACTCATAAAAATAAAACCTCCTATAAATTTATTAACCTTATTATCATTTCTATTTATGGATTTATTATGTATTGTTGATAAGATATAATAAAAAAACTGGTGCAAATGAAATTTGTCAAAAGGAGATACAGCTTTGAAGTTCATTGAGTCTATTAAAAACCCTCAAGTTAAACAATGGAAAAAACTATTAACGAAAAAAGAACGTGATAAAACAGCGGCTTTTTTAGTGGAAGGCTTCCATCTTGTCGAAGAGGCTCTTTATTCAAATAAAATAGTGGAATTAATCGTGGATGAGCAAATAAAGCTTCCTTCAAAATGGAAGGTTGGAGAAATTCGGACTACTTTGGTTACGAGTGAGATTATACACTCTTTATCGGATACCGAAGCTCCTCAAGGTGTAATCGCTGTTTGCAGGCAAAATGAATCAACATACTCTATTGAAAAAGGGAATTCATTTTTACTTATTGATGCTGTGCAGGACCCAGGGAACTTAGGAACAATGATTCGAACAGCGGATGCTGCCGGCGTTGATGCAGTTTTGATTGGAGAAGGAACGGTAGATGTCTATAATCCAAAGGTTTTACGCTCTGCACAAGGAAGTCATTTTCACTTGCCGATTATAAAGGGAAATCTAATCGAGTGGATAACGAAATTAACAGATGAACATATTCCGGTATATGGGACAGCATTAGAAAACGGAAAGGATTTCAATCAAGTTTCTTCCTCTGAAAAAGGCTTTGCTTTAATCGTGGGGAATGAAGGAAATGGGGTAGCAAAAGAAATTCTGGCTTTGACAACGAGCAACCTATATATACCGATCTATGGAAAAAGCGAGTCGTTAAACGTGGCGGTTGCAGCAGGAATTCTTCTTTATCATTTACGTAAATAATTTTCTAAACAATTGAATCTTTAAAAATTATATATTATAATGGAAAGCAAAATGCATGATAAAAGCAACGACGGAGAAAAGTAGCTTATTCATCCCGATTAAGGAAGAAAATGCCATTGACTGCAAGCATTTTTATCGGAAAATAAGCGAAGTTCACCTCCCGAGCTGGCATCGGGACCATGATCTTAAAGTATTAGTTCAAAAAGGAATACAACTTTTTGGAACAATCTTTAAATAAGAGATGTAAAGATGCCCCGGCAATAGCCGTTATCCGAATGAAGTGACTAGATTTAATGGTCTAGTTATAAGGGTGGTACCGCGAAATCAAAACCTCGTCCCTTTTTGGGATAGAGGTTTTTTATTTTGTCAAAAATGGTCATGCGATAAATAAGATTAAAGGAGGAAAAGCAATGCAAGAAAAATTACAAGCCCTTCAAACCGAAGCCCTTGAAAGTATTGAAAATGCTGATAGCTTAAAGGCATTGAATGATATCCGTGTATCCTATCTTGGAAAAAAAGGACCTATTACAGAAGTTCTGAAAGGGATGGGAAAATTATCTGCTAAAGAACGTCCGAAAATGGGTGCGTTAGCAAATGAAGTTCGTGATGCGATTGCAGCAAGTGTTGCCGAAAAGCAAAAGCAATTAGAAGAAGCTGCAGTAATTGAAAAATTATCTTCTGAAACGATCGATATCACTCTTCCTGGACGTCCAATTAAGACTGGGAATCATCATCCACTTACAAGAGTCATTGAAGAGGTCGAAGATTTATTTTTAGGGATGGGCTATACCGTAGCAGAAGGACCAGAACTTGAAACAGATTATTATAATTTTGAAGCACTGAACCTGCCGAAAGATCATCCAGCTCGAGATATGCAGGATACTTTTTATATTACAGAAGAAACTTTGCTTCGCACTCAAACCTCACCTGTTCAAGCGAGAACAATGGAAAAGCATAAAGGGAAAGGTCCGGTCAAAATTATTTGTCCTGGTAAAGTGTACAGACGTGACAATGATGATGCGACCCATTCTCATCAATTTATGCAAATTGAAGGACTTGTTGTAGATGAAAATATTCGCATGAGCGACTTAAAGGGAACTCTTGAGGTATTTGCGAAAAAAATGTTCGGAGAAGACCGTGAAATTCGTCTTCGCCCTAGCTTTTTCCCATTCACGGAGCCGTCTGTTGAAGTCGATATTTCCTGTAAACTTTGCGGCGGAAAAGGCTGTAGAGTTTGTAAGGGAACCGGCTGGATTGAAGTTTTAGGATCAGGGATGGTTCATCCTCATGTGCTTGAAATGGCGGGTTTTGATTCCAAAAAGTATACGGGATTTGCGTTTGGAATCGGTGTAGAACGCATCGCGATGCTAAAATATGGAGTGGATGATATACGTCATTTTTATTCTAATGACATTCGCTTCTTAAAACAATTTTCAATGCATGAATAATAATCTTGGTAGGAGGAAATACACATGTTTGTTTCATATAAATGGCTGCAGGATTATGTGGATTTATCTGGAGTTACAGCAGCTGAACTAGCCGACAAGATCACAAAGAGCGGGATTGAGGTAGAAGGCATCGAAGTTTTAAACGAGGGCATTAAAGGGGTAGTGATTGGGCATGTTTTAGAGCGCGACAAGCACCCTAATGCTGATAAGCTGAATAAATGTCTTGTTGATATCGGAGCAGAAGCCCCTGTTCAAATTATTTGCGGGGCACCGAATGTGGATAAAGGCCAAAAGGTTGCGGTTGCAACAGTCGGGGCTGTGCTTCCAGGCAATTTTAAAATAAAAAAAGCGAAGCTGCGCGGTGAAGAGTCTAATGGGATGATTTGCTCCCTTCAAGAATTAGGCTTCGAAAGCAAATTAGTGGCAAAAGAATTTTCTGAAGGCATTTTTGTTTTTCCAAACGATGTTCAGGTTGGGGAAGATGCTCTAGCTGAGCTGCAAAGAGATGATCAGGTTTTAGAGCTTGGCCTTACACCTAACCGTTCTGACTGCTTAAGCATGCTTGGAGTAGCGTACGAAACAGCGGCTATTCTTGGAAGAGAAGTGAAACTTCCTTCGATTGAATATGCTCCTGCAACAGCGAAAGCATCTGATTTAATTAACGTTAAGGTTGAACTAAAGGAAGATGCACCATTATACGTTGCAAAAGTCATCAAAAATGTTAAAGTAGCTCCTTCACCTTTATGGCTGCAAGGACGATTAATGGCAGCTGGAATTCGACCGCATAATAATGTTGTCGATATTACAAATTATGTTCTACTTGAATATGGCCAGCCACTTCATGCTTTTGATTATGATCGTCTTGGTTCAAAGGAAATCCTTGTTCGTAGAGCTCAACATGGAGAGGTAATTGAAACGTTAGATGATGTAAAAAGAGAATTAACTGCTGACCATCTAGTTATTACAAATGGGAAAGAGCCTGTTGCTTTAGCAGGTGTCATGGGTGGAGCAAATTCAGAGGTTCAATCTGATACAACAACGATTTTACTTGAAGCAGCTTATTTTAGCCCTCTAATAATTCGAAAAGCATCGAAGGATCACGGATTAAGAAGTGAAGCAAGTGCGCGTTTTGAAAAGGGTGTAGATCCTAACCGAGTTCGAGCTGCAGCAGAAAGAGCAGCACAGCTAATCGCTTTATATGCTGGGGGAGAAGTGCTTGAAGGGACAAGTGAGGCTGATACGCTAACAGCAGAGCCAGCTGTTGTCTCTATTACATTAGAAAAAGTAAATCGGGTATTAGGAACTAAATTAACGATTGAAGAAGCAGCTGCTATTTTTAATAAACTACAATTCCAATCGGTTATTGACAACCAGACCATTACGGTAACTGTTCCAACTCGCCGTCAAGATATTACAATTGAAGAGGATTTAGTAGAAGAAATTGCCAGACTTTATGGATATGATAATCTTCCAACAACTTTGCCTATCGGGTCTTTTACTCCAGGAGCTTTAACGGAATATCAACAAAAACGACGCGTAGTACGCAGATTTTTAGAAGGTGCAGGATTATACCAAGCAGTTACTTATGCTTTAACAAACGAAAAGAAAGCAAGTCAATATGCGCTTGAAAAAAGAGAGCCAATTCGACTTGATATGCCAATGAGTGAGGATCGCAGCATTCTTCGATTAAGCATTGTGCCACAGCTTTTAGAGGTACTAAAGTATAACGTTGCTCGTCAAAACGACAGTGTAGCGGTTTACGAAACTGGTGTGGTTTTCCTTTCTGACAATTCTTCAAAGCTGCCTGAAGAAAGAGAACAATTAGCAGGAGCGATTACCGGATTGTGGCATTCACATGTTTGGCAGGGTGAGAAGAAGCCAGTTGATTTCTTTGTGATAAAAGGAATTCTTGAAGGATTATTTGCCAAGCTAGGCTTAGAAAACAAAGTAGAATACCGTAGAGGAAATGTGGAAGGAATGCATCCAGGAAGAACAGCAGAAGTATTCCTTTCTGGTGAATCGATCGGTTTTGTCGGTCAAATTCATCCACAAGCAGAAAAAGAGTTGGATTTAAAAGGAGCTTACGTATTTGAGCTTTCCTTGAAAAAAATGTTAGAAGCTGATGTTGAACCATTAAAATATGAAGCGATTCCTCGTTTCCCATCTGTTACACGAGATATCGCCTTAGTTGTCGACAAAGAAAAAGAAGCAGGAGAGCTTCAAAAGATTATTATCGAAGCAGGCGGAAGCCTATTAAAAGAAGTAATTGTCTTTGATTTATACGAGGGTGAACGTATGGAGCCAGGCAAAAAGTCCATCGCCTTCTCACTAAAATATTTTGATCCTGAACGTACCTTAACAGATGAAGATATTACAAAAGCACATGATAAAGTATTAGAAGCTGTAAAAGACCAAGCTGGTGCAGTTTTAAGAGGATAGTTAATAAGGGAAGAAGCAGTCGGAATATGGCTGCTTCTTTATTTTTTATGGTATGTGCTTTTCTCGATTGAAAACGGCTTCTCATTTGAAGTAGGCGCTTTCACCCGGAAAGTAGACGTTTTCAAACAAAATAGAGACCGCTTTCACAATTAAATCCCATTCCTTTTACTAATCTTCAACGCTTTTTCCGTATTAGCAAAATGTAATTTTACAAATTGAGGAAGGGAGTCCCGTCCTTTTTCCTTAATTATGCGAGCGGCAGCGACGTCAACCTGTGAACCAGCACCTTTTGGGATTGTAAAGCCTGCCTCATCACTTAATTTTTCAAAATGCTTTACAAAAGCATAGCGAGCTATAATCGAAGCAGCAGCGACTGCGAGGTGAACGCTTTCTGCTTTCGTACTGAAATAAACATTCTCCCTTTGAATCTTTTTTTGGCCTTTTAAATAGTTAAAATAGATTTCTTTTTTTGCGAATTGGTCAATAAGAATCGCTTCAGGCTTTTCACTCTCTAGTTTAGTTAGAACATGAAGAATGGCCTGATTATGTAACAGGGCTTTTAATTTTCCTTGAGACATTCCGGATTGCTGGAGTTGATTATATTTTTCATTGTGAAGTGTTAATAAGCTGTATGGAACAATCGGAATGATTTGTTTAGCGATTGCTGAAATTTGATCGTCCTTTAAGTTTTTTGAATCTTTAACTCCAAGTTCTTTTAATAATGGAATATGTTCTTTTTTTACATAAGCAGCTACAACTGTAATCGGTCCAAAATAATCACCTGTGCCGACTTCATCTGAACCAATAACCGACATGGCACTAATATTAGATGGGAAGGATGTATCTGAATTTGAAACTGATTTATTTGTTTTCTGCTTAGATGGTAATCCATTTCCCCATTTCCCAGACTCCTCTTCGCTTCCGCTGCCCTGAAATAAAACTTTTCCAGATTTATATGCAGTAATTGCGCAGTTGGAGGTTTTTGCAGCGAATATACTTCCTGGCGGCAATTTACCTAATAAATTTGATTCATAATATTTTTTCATTTTATTGATATCATTTATCGCTAATTGAAGTACCACTTGGCTCAATCGTATCTCTCCTTTTTCATTAGTTAAGCATAACTTTTGGAATGCAGACTGATGTCTAGCTTCGACGTACAGGATGTACTAGTGCCGATGTTGCCACAAAACGTGGCGTACTTAATCGGCCAGCGCCTATCGACTATCAAACTTCAGGCCTTCTCCCTACGATAAGTCAACATCGATTCGCTATCGCTCATCGTGTATCCTTTATCACGTTTTAACGGGCAGTAAGATATAACCTGAAAAAATGTACTACGGTGGATAAAAAACTGCCCGTAAAAACCTGATCGGCTAAGGCTAACCATCAGGAAAAAACACCCTGATGGAAGGTTCGCCTTATCTCAGTCGAAGGCCCTCCAGTTTGTACGTCGATGATCAAGGCGCTTCCGCTTTTCTGTTTGATTTGTAAGGCTTTACTTTCCAGTCTAATGGGTTCATGTTATCATATACATTAGGATTCTTTAGATTGGGGGCATTGATGTTGTCAGAAACTGAGAAAAACCGTACAAGTGTAGATATATATGGACAACAATATATCATTATGGGCACTGAAAGCTCAAGCCATGTCCGTCATGTTGCATCGATAGTAGACGATAAAATGCGTGAAATCAGCTCTAAGAATCCTTCACTCGATCTGAATAAATTAGCCGTTTTAACTGCGGTCAATGCCGTTAATGACTACTTAAAGATAAAAGATCGTCTTGAACGGCTTGAACTTGAATTAAAAAGAGTAAAGGACTGACTGGAATGCTAGATCTCGCAATTATTATTATTTTAATATTTGGTTTCTTCGTTGGAATTAAGAGGGGATTGATCCTACAACTTATCCACTTAACTGGATTTATTATCGCTTTTCTTGTAGCGAAAGCATATTATATGGAGCTCGCTCCAAAACTGACGCTTTGGATTCCTTATCCTAACCTCAATAGTAACTCTACAGTAAAAATGTTCTTTGACCAGGCAAATTTTGAAGACGCCTATTACCGCGCTATTGCCTTTGTCATCATTTTCTTAGCTGTGAAAGTGATCATACAAATAATTGGAAGTATGCTCGATTTTATTGCTCAACTACCTATTTTAAAGCAGTTTAATGCACTAGCTGGCGGTATTTTTGGCGTTATCGAAGTTTATCTTATCATGTTTATTTTACTATACATAGCTGCATTGCTGCCAAATGAAACAATTCAAGCTCCGTTGCAGAATTCTTTTATGGCAAATTTAATGATTGATCATACACCGTATTTGTCTCAAAAAATAAGAGATTTATGGATTAGTTACGCGGCAAGTTAGGCAAATTTGATTGATGGATGAAAATAGCTTTTTATCCACGTATTAAAGCAGGTGATAAATAATGAAGGTTAATAAAAAAGATGTAGTAAAGCTGCTCGAAAAAATAGCCATCTATATGGAATTAAAGGGAGAAAATCCTTTTAAGGTGTCAGCGTTTCGAAAAGCTGCTGCTGCACTTGAAGCGAATGATCAAAGCTTAACAGAGCTAACGGATTTTACAAAGCTAGCGGGAATCGGAAAAGGAACCGCGGCTGTTATAGAGGAATATATCTCAACTGGAAGTTCAACGGTACTAAATGAGCTGCAGAGTGAGGTGCCTAAGGGTTTGATTCCATTACTCCAGCTTCCAGGTCTTGGCGGGAAGAAAATAGCCAAGTTATATCAAGAGCTTGGGGTAGAAAATGCAGCGGACCTTGAAGAAGCCTGTCAAAAAGGGAGAGTTCAAGGGCTAGCGGGTTTTGGAAAGAAAACAGAGGAGAAAATTTTGGAGGCCTTAAAGAATGCAGGCTCAAGGCCTGAAAGACTTCCAATTGCGTACATGCTTCCGATTGCAGAATCGATTGAAGCTGCATTATCTGAAATGAAGGGAATTGAGAAATTCTCAAGAGCTGGAAGTATTCGGAGAATGAAAGAAACGATAAAAGATTTAGATTTTATCATTGCAACAGAAAATCCATCAATTGTAAAGGATCAGCTTCTTCAGCTTTCTAGAATAAAAGAAATTATTGCTTCTGGTGATACAAAGGTTTCCATTACATTAGAGCTAGATTATGATGTATCTGTCGATTTTCGACTTGTGAAACCAGACGAATTTTTTACAACACTTCATCATTTTACTGGTTCAAAGGATCACAATGTTCGCATGAGACAGCTTGCGAAAGAGCGTGGAGAAAAAATAAGTGAATATGGTGTTGAAAACAGTGAAACGAATAAAGTGAAGACGTTTCAATCAGAAGAAGAGTTTTATGCTCATTTTGGCTTACCTTTTATTCCTCCAGAAATACGGGAGGACGGAAAAGAGGTTGAATCTTTTGATCATGAATCAAGCTTAGTATCTCTCCAAGATATTAAAGGTGATCTTCATATGCATACAACCTGGAGTGATGGAGCTTTTTCTATTGAAGAGATGGTAGAAGCATGTAGAGCAAAAGGCTATCAATACATGGCGATTACTGATCACTCTCAATATTTAAAAGTAGCAAACGGACTTACTCCAGAGAGGCTTCGAAAGCAAAAGGAAGAAATTAAACGAATCAATGAAAAATATGATGATATTACGGTTCTTTCCGGGGTTGAAATGGATATATTACCTGATGGGACACTTGATTATGATGATGACCTTCTAGAGGAAATGGATCTTGTCATTGCTTCTATCCACTCCTCTTTTTCACAGCCAAAAAAGAAAATGATGGAGCGCTTAAAGACAGCACTTCTCCATGCTAATGTTGATATCATTGCTCATCCAACCGGTCGTTTAATTGGGAGGAGAGAAGGCTATGAGGTTGATATGGATATGCTTATTAAGTTAGCAAAGGAGACGAATACTGCGCTTGAACTAAATGCCAATCCACATCGACTTGATTTAGCGCCTCCATATTTAAAGAAAGCACAGGAGGCAGGCGTCAAAATAGTTATTAATACAGATGCCCATAATATTGATATGCTGGGTCATATGAATATTGGAGTCTCAACTGCTAAAAAAGGCTGGTTGAATAAGAGTACGATCTTAAATACAATGGATATAACAGATTTAATGAATTTTTTAAGGAAAAAGAAAGGGTAAGTTTTTGCAGGTAGACTGTTGTCTAGCTCCGACATATAGGATGTACCAGTGCCGATGAAGACATAAGGCCATGGCACTTTTAATCGGCCAGCGCCTATCGACTATCAAACTTCAGGTCTTCTCCCTACGATAAGTCAACATCGATTCGCTGTCGCTTATCGTGTATCCTTTATCACGTTTTAACGGGCAGTAAGATATGACCTGAAAAAATGTACAATAGATAAAAAACTGCCCGTAAAAACCTGATCGGCTCAGGCTAACCATCAGACAAAGAACACCCTGCTGGAAGGTTCGCCTTATCTCAGTCGAAGCCCCTCCAGTTTGTACGCCGATGATCAAGGCGCTTGCGTTTTTCTTAATTAAGGGAGGAAAAAACTCCATGCAAGATAGAGTACTAAAAGTATTAGAATTTACAAAAGTAAAGGAACAGTTGCTGGAGAATGTTTCTTCTTCTCTTGGAATGCTTAAGGCAGATGGGTTAACTCCCTCTGTCGATTTTGAAGAAGTGGTGAAAAGACAAGAAGAAACAGATGAAGCAGTAAACGTATTAAGAATGAAAGGAACGATTCCACTTGGTGGGATTTATGACATTCGTCCACACATAAAAAGAGCGGTCATTGGCGGGATGCTAAGTCCGCATGAACTAATTCAAGTTTCAAGTACAGTTCATGCCAGCAGAGTCATCAAACGATTTATTGAGGAATTTGCAGAAGAAAAAGAAAGCATTCCGATTTTAAAGGAATTAGTAGACAGAATCATTGTTCTTGCAGATTTAGAGCAAGCTATTCGGATTGCCATTGATGATAACGGAGAAGTATTAGATCAAGCAAGTGAAACGCTTCGCTCTCTTCGAATTCAATTGCGAACAAAAGAAGCGAGGGTAAGAGAAAGGCTTGAAAGCATGATTCGCTCCTCAAATGCTCAAAAAATGCTCTCTGATGCGATTGTGACGATACGGAATGATCGATTTGTAATACCTGTTAAGCAGGAATACCGTGGACATTATGGTGGAATCATTCATGACCAAAGCTCATCTGGGCAAACTTTATTTATTGAACCTCAATCCATCGTTCAATTAAATAATGAACTCCAGGCCATTCGTTTGAAGGAGCAGCAGGAAATTGAAAGAATCCTAATTGAATTATCATTAAAGGTTGCCGAATTTCAAAGTGAATTAGGCGAGATCATTGTTGTTTTAGCTGACATTGATTTTATGTTTGCAAAGGCAAGATATAGTACCAAGATTAAAGGATCGAAGCCGAGAATAAATTCAGAAGGTCGAATTTCTTTAATAAAAGCCCGACATCCACTTATTAGCAAAGAGAAAGTGGTGGCAAATGATATTGCCCTTGGTAAAGATTATTCCACAATTGTCATCACTGGACCAAATACAGGTGGGAAAACTGTTACTTTAAAAACGGTTGGCCTTTGTACTCTTATGGCACAGGCTGGCTTGCAAATACCAGCTTTAGATGGGTCAGAAATAGCTGTTTTTGATTCTGTCTATGCAGATATTGGCGATGAGCAATCTATAGAGCAAAGCTTGAGTACTTTTTCATCTCATATGGTTAATATTGTTGACATCCTAAATCAAGTTGAAGCAAATAGTCTTGTATTATTTGATGAGCTTGGAGCAGGGACTGATCCGGCAGAAGGGGCAGCACTTGCTATTTCCATCCTAGACGAGACCTATAATCGAGGAGCAAAAGTGATTGCGACTACACATTATCCTGAATTAAAGGCATATGGTTATAATCGTGAAGGGGTAATGAATGCCAGCGTTGAATTTGATATTGAAACATTAAGCCCAACATATCGTTTGTTAATAGGTGTCCCTGGTCGCAGTAATGCATTTGAAATTTCAAAGCGCCTCGGTTTGAATGAAGCTGTAATAGAAACAGCTAGATCACATGTAAGCGCGGATAGCCATCAAATTGAAAACATGATTGCTTCTTTAGAAGAGAGCAAACGATTAGCTGAAAATGAACGGAAAGAAGCAGATGAGTTACTAAAATCTGCTGAAAAGCTTCATAAGGATCTTCAAAAGCAAACGATTGAATATTATAGCCAGAAAGATTTATTAGTTGAAAAAGCTTCGAAGGAAGCAGCTGAAATTGTTGAAAAAGCGAAGCGGGAAGCGGATGAAATCATTCGTGAGCTAAGGCAAATTCAATTAGAGAAAAAAGCTGAAGTAAAAGAGCATGAATTAATAGAAGCAAGAAAACGTCTCAATGAAGCTGCTCCTACCATGCCTACAAAAAAAGCTGTGTCAGATAAAAAGAAACACCATGTTTTTAATCGTGGTGATGAAGTAAAAGTATTAAGTTTTGGGCAGAAAGGACAGCTGATTGAAAAAATCACAGAACAGGAATGGCAAGTACAAATTGGGATTTTGAAAATGAAGGTTCATGAAAAAGACTTGGAATTCATTCAAGCTCCTAAATTTGTAGAAACAAAGCCATTGGCAACGGTCAAGGGAAGAGATTATCATGTAAGCCTTGAACTGGATTTACGTGGTGAACGATATGAGAATGCTTTGCTAAAAGTTGAAAAATACATTGATGATGCAGTTTTGGCAGGATATCCTCGTGTTTCAATTATTCACGGAAAAGGAACGGGTGCTCTTAGACAAGGAGTTGGCGAGTATTTACGAAACCATCGTTCAGTGAAAAAAGCTCGTTTCGGTGATGCTGGTGAAGGTGGAAGCGGAGTGACTGTTGTTGAATTAAAATAAGGGACAGGAGAATAAAGTATGAATCATTTTTGGGAGAACGAATTTGTCAAAACTGCAGCAAACTATAGTGTAGTGATCCTTTGCATGATCGTATTTTTATCTGTTTTTGAGCTTGTCACAAAATATAAAAATTGGGACGAAATAAAAAATGGGAATATAGCTGTGGCGATGGCGACAGGTGGGAAAATTTTTGGGATTGCAAATATTTTCCGCTTTTCAATTCAGCATCATGATAATCTTATAACCACGATTGGATGGGGGATTTTTGGCTTTTTCTTGCTGCTTGTTGGCTATTTTATCTATGAGTTTTTAACCCCAAAATTTAAAATCGATGAAGAAATAGAAAAGGATAATCGGGCAGTCGGTTTTATTTCCATGATGATCTCAATTGGGCTATCCTATGTCATTGGCGCAAGCTTTATGCAATAGGTGGTTCGGATGATTAAGCTAGTGAAAATACTCCTTATCCTATGCGGCTTGTTCTTATTATCAGGAATGATCTATCTATTTTTTTGGAATAACTAAAAATAAGTGTGAAACAAATTGATGTTTGTTTAGCTCCATGCATGAACTGTTCGAGAGTATGTTTAAGCTGAAACAAATTATTAGCATGATGAAAAGAACGATGATATACTGTCGTTAGTATTTTAGTAAACAACTAAGGAGGTAAGTAACATGGCTATTTCACACGTTACTGATCAAAATTTTTCTACTGAAACAGGTACAGGTGTTGTACTTGCAGATTTTTGGGCACCTTGGTGCGGCCCTTGTAAAATGATTGCTCCAGTTCTTGAAGAACTTGATAATGAGATTGGCGATAAAGTAAAAATCGTTAAACTTGATGTAGATGACAATCAAGAAACAGCTGCAAAATTTGGAGTAATGAGCATTCCAACTTTAATCGTATTTAAAGATGGAGAAGTGGTTGATAAAGTTGTTGGCTTCCAGCCAAAAGAAGCTTTGTCTGAACTTTTAACAAAACATGTATAATTAAATGAATGAAAAAGAGGCTGGATGTCATCTATTTGCTCCCTTAGATTTTAAAGGAGAGGTAGCAGAGGATGACGATCTAGCCTCTTTTTTGATGCTTTTTTAGCCTATTAATTGACTTTTGTCTTGCTGAACTCACAACAAATCACTATGATGAAAAAAGAAGATTTTTTAAGGGGGTGTTGAATAAGTTGAATGAAATGATTTCAAATAAGCTCAAGCTATTGCCTGATCAGCCTGGCTGTTATTTAATGAAGGATCGACAAGGAACGGTTATTTATGTAGGTAAAGCAAAGATCTTAAAAAATCGAGTTCGATCGTATTTTACTGGCTCTCATGATGGGAAAACATTGAGGCTAGTCAATGAGATTGAGGATTTCGAATATATTATTACTTCTTCTAATATTGAAGCATTGATTTTAGAAATTAATTTAATTAAAAAACATGATCCAAAATATAATATTATGTTAAAGGATGATAAAAGCTATCCTTTTATAAAGCTGACAGCAGAAAGACATCCTCGATTAATTACGACTAGGCAGGTTAAAAAAGATAGAGGGAAATATTTTGGCCCCTATCCCAATGTACAGGCTGCAAATGAAACGAAAAAGCTGCTAGATCGAATATATCCTTTAAGAAAGTGCGCGACTCTTCCAGACCGTGTTTGTCTATATTACCATATGGGACAATGCTTGGCTCCTTGTGTGAAGGAGGTAAAAAGCGCAGAATACGAAGGAATTGTTGAAAATATTACTAGTTTTTTGAATGGCGGATATAAGAAGATCAAACAGGATTTAACTGAAAAAATGGCAGCAGCAGCTGAAGAGCTGGAGTTTGAGAGAGCTAAAGAGTATCGTGATCAAATTGCCCATATAGAGGCGATCATGGAAAAGCAAAAAATGATGATGAAGGATTTGACGGATCGAGATGTTTTCGGATTTTCCGTCGATAAGGGCTGGATGTGTGTGCAAGTCTTTTTTATTAGACAAGGAAAGCTTATCGAAAGAGACGTTTCCTTATTTCCGATTTATCAAGAGCCGGACGAAGAGATGCTAACCTTTCTAGGGCAATTTTACTCAAAGGCGAATCATTTCAAGCCTCGGGAAATCCTTATTCCAGAGTCGGTTTCAGCAGAAATGGCAGGAGAGCTGTTAAAGATAAAAGTCGTACAGCCAAAAAAAGGCCAAAAAAAAGAACTCGTTCAATTAGCGTGCAAAAATGCAAAAGCTGCATTATTTGAAAAGTTCTCTCTTATTGAGCGGGATGAGGAAAGAACAATCAAAGCAGTTGAAAATTTAGGGAAGCAGTTGAACATTTATACCCCTTATCGAATTGAAGCTTACGATAATTCCAACATTCAAGGAACGAATCCTGTTTCTGCAATGGTGGTCTTTATAGATGGAAAAGCTGAGAAAAAAGAATATCGAAAATACAAAATCAAAACAGTCAAAGGGCCAGATGACTATGAATCAATGCGAGAAGTCGTTCGAAGAAGATATACGCGCGTCTTAAAAGAAGGACTGCCGCTTGCTGATTTAATTATCATTGATGGTGGCAAAGGGCATATAGAGGCAATAAGAGATGTGTTGGAAAATGAGCTAGGCCTAGATATTCCGATAGCTGGTTTAATTAAGGATGAAAAGCATCGAACGTCAGAGCTTTTATTTGGAAGTCCTTTATCTACGATACCCCTTCCTCGAAACAGCCAGGAATTTTATTTGCTGCAAAGAATTCAAGATGAAGTCCATCGATTTGCCATTACCTTTCATCGCCAATTACGTGGAAAAAATGCTTTTCAATCCATGCTTGATGAAATTCCTGGAATTGGTGAAAAACGAAAAAAACTGTTATTAAAGACCTTTGGTTCTGTCAAAAAAATGAAAGAAGCAACGATTGCACAGTTCACAGAAATAGGGATACCTGCTCAGGTAGCTGAAGATCTACAAAAAAAGTTGCAAGATAAATAATTGTATTTTATTTTATATTATGCTAAAATAATAGAGCTTTAATTTAATATTCGACACTTTTAATAGGTGAAGGTAGAGGTGCGAGCTTCATAAGTAATAACCTGGAGAAGAATGAGCTTCAAAGAAGGGTTAAGAAAGGGAAGGTTCGCCGAAGTGGAGGAAGTCTCATCACTTTCTTTGCTGGTTTTGCATTGAATAAATGCAAGATTGTCAAGATACGCATTATCTTGGAGAGCTATCTCGCTGTTTGTGCTTATAGAATGGTATGAAATGTTTAGTCTGCACAGCAATGAGATGTTCTCATTGCTTTTTTTGTTGTTTAGGAAAAAATAAAGTGAGAAAGACAAGATCGTCTATTACTTATCCATACGATCATTTACAAGCGTTTTACATGGTGAATGTAATGAACTCTACCGACTTTTTCTAGCACAAAAAAAGCCAAAAAATACTATAAATTTGAGAAAGTTGGGGAGTCAATGGGAATCATTGTTCAAAAATTTGGAGGTACTTCGGTAGGAAGTGCTGAAAAAATAATGAATGTTGCTGAACGAGTGATTGAAGAAAAAAAGAGAGGGAATGACGTCGTTGTCGTTGTTTCAGCCATGGGGAAGACGACAGATCATCTCGTAAGCTTAGCAAATGAGATTTCGGCACAGCCCTCTAAACGAGAAATGGATGTCCTTTTATCTACAGGCGAACAAGTGACGATATCTCTTTTAACGATGGCTTTATTGGAGAAGGGCTATGATGCTATTTCTTGTACAGGATGGCAGGCGGGGATTCAGTCGGAATCTGTGCATGGAAATGCACGTATCCTTCATATCGAAACAGATCACATTCACCGCCAATTACAAGAGGGTAAAATTGTTGTCGTTGCTGGATTTCAAGGGATCACAGCAGAAAACGCCATTGCTACTCTCGGACGCGGCGGTTCTGACACGACGGCTGTAGCACTTGCGGCAGCGCT
Organism: Bacillus sp. 03113; assembly: GCF_006546985.1. Lineage (GTDB taxonomy): Bacteria > Bacillota > Bacilli > Bacillales > Cytobacillaceae > VATK01. The sequence continues at coordinate 131,349 of NZ_VATK01000006.1, read as the reverse complement.
AAAAGCGGATAAATGTGATATCTACACTGATGTTACCGGTGTATTTACAACAGATCCGCGCTACGTGAAAGATGCAAGAAAGCTCTTGTCTGTATCCTATGATGAAATGCTGGAGCTAGCTAATTTAGGCGCAGGTGTTTTGCATCCGAGAGCAGTGGAATTTGCAAAAAACTATCACGTGTCATTAGAAGTACGTTCAAGTATGGAAAAAGAAGCAGGGACGATCATAGAGGAGGAAGTTTCAATGGAACAAAATTTAGTCGTACGTGGAGTAGCTTTTGAGGGGGCGCTTTCAAGGGTTACGGTAAGTGGACTAGCTAACTCTCTAACTAGTCTATCTACTATTTTCTCAACACTAGCAAACAATCATATTGATGTAGATATCATTATTCAAAGCTCAACAGATAATCAATTAACGAATTTATCTTTTTCGATTAAACAAGATGATTTAGCGAATACATTACAAGTGTTAGAGCAAAATAAGGCTCAGCTTCAATATAAAGATATTGAAACAGAATGTGGTTTAGCGAAGGTTTCAATTGTTGGATCTGGTATGATTTCCAACCCGGGTGTAGCGGCAAAAATGTTCGATGCTCTTGCATCTACTAACATTCAAGTAAAAATGGTTAGCACCTCTGAAATCAAAGTATCAACGGTTGTGGAAGAATCTCAAATGATCCAAGCAGTTGAAGCCCTCCATACTGCATTCGAGCTTGCAGGTGAAGTTGTGAACGTATAATAAAGTTTCTATATAGTAAAGCTTTCAGTGAGATAGATTACTGAAAGCTTTTTTAAATTCGATATGTTATATTTTTTTAAAAATTATGACAAATGATTAGGTAGTCTAGGTATTTAAATCTATTTATCATGACATTAGATTACAAAAATAGCTAGAATGATTCATAACTAAAATGGAATGAGAAGCTTTTTTTTGTAAATAATGGACATATTATTACACAAAATTAAGAATAGTAGGACAATATATTTATTTTTCGCTTACTGTATGTAACATCTAGAGATAATGGTTCATTTCAGTTTAAGACAGAAAGAGTATTTTAAGTGAAATTAAGCGTTTACAAATATATCATATCAAAGTGACTAGGTATTAATCTTCATCTTCTTTTTGCATGAAAGCGCTTGTTGACAAAATATTTTGTATTTCGCTATATTTACCTCGTATTTACGACATTTTATGCGAGGTGGGAAAATGGTTTTAAAGAAAAAGTCATTAAAAGTTTTAGCAAGTCTTTCCCTTGCAGCAGCTGTCGGCTTTACATCAGCAGCTCCAAGTGCATTGGCAGCAGTCACACAACCTGAGGCAGACACTCCTCTACAAAAAGAAAAGCTTCAAAAGCTAAGTGTTAAAGGAGTTGAAAAATTGTCGAATGGGGTTAAGTTTGACCTAGGTACAAACGAAGCCTATATTCGTATTTTCGACAAAGATCTTGCAAAAGTTTCTGTATTAAAAAAGGGTGAGAAAGAATTTGAATCCCGAGGTATTGCCAAAAAAGAATCAGAATGGAAAACTCCAAGATTTGAAGCATCTGATAGCGCAGATACATATACGCTAAAGACAGATGAAATCACAGTCGAAATTAAAAAACAGCCCTTTGGTGTAAAGTTTCTTGATAAAGAAGGAAATGTCATCAATGAAGATTATGTAAATCAAGAGAATACTTCTGGTTATGAGAACGGAAAGCCTTATGTATTTAAGAAAACAGAAAAAGATGAAGATTTCTATGGATTTGGTGAGCAAACAGGTTTAGAATTCAATAAACGCGGTGATAGCATCGGCTTATGGAATACAGATGCTTATTCATACAATAAAGACACAAAATATGTATATACTTCCATTCCGTTCTTTATCGGATTAAAAGATAAAAAAGCATATGGTATTTTCTTTGACAATACACACCGTTCCTATTATGAAATGGCTAGCGAATCAGATGATTACTACTATTTCTATGCAAATGGCGGTAAATTAACGTATTACTTTGCTTATGGTCCTGAGGTAGGAGATGTAATCGATCGCTATACGGATCTAACAGGAAAAATGGATGTTCCAGCAGAATGGACATTAGGATTACACCAAAGTAAATGGGAATATACAGCCGATGAAATCGTAAATGTAGCAAAAACATACCGTGAAAAGAAAATTCCGTTAGACACAATGCATTTTGATATCGACTATATGGATGGCTTCCGGGTGTTTACATGGAATGAGAAATATAAGCAAGCATTAAAACAACTAAAATCTATGCCTGGATTCCATGCAATCGCGATTAACGATCCAGCTGTTAAGCAAGACGAAAACTATCGTATATATCAGGAAGGGACAAAAAATGATTATTGGGCGAAAAATGCTGATGGTACTCCTTATATCGGTCCAGTATGGCCTGGAGATTCTGCATTCCCTGATTTCTCTAAACAAGAGGTTCGTGATTGGTGGGCTAAAAACCATGGTGACATTCTCAATGAAGGGATTGACGGTATTTGGAATGACATGAATGAGCCGGCAGTCTTCCTTGATGACGATCGCCATGCACATACTATGCCTCTTGATAATTATTTTGGAACAGACGATAACAAGATATTGCATACAGAATACCATAACTTATATGGACATGATGAAGCGGATGCTACCCATCAAGGAATTAAAATGTACAAGCCTAATACTCGTCCTTTCGTGTTAACACGTGATATGTATGCAGGTACACAACGCTATGCTGCATTATGGACTGGTGATAACGTAAGTAACTGGGAACACTTGCAAATGTCACTTCCAATGAATATGAATGTTGGTATGTCCGGAGTGTCATTCGTGGGTAACGATATCGGCGGATTCGCTGCCCGTCCATCTGCAGAATTATTTGCTCGTTGGATTGAAGTTGGTGCCTTCTTGCCATTCTCTCGTATCCACTATGATAGTGATGCAAAAGCAACGGTAAAACAAGGTCAAGAGCCATGGGCATTTGGTCCGGAGGTTGAAAAAATAAGTAAAAAGTATATTGAAATGCGCTATCAATTACTTCCTTACTTGTATAATGAATTTAAAGAAGCTGCCGACAGCGGTAAACCGATTCAACAACCGCTTGTTTATCAATTCCAAAACGATGAAAATACGAACGATATCAGTGATCAATACATGTTTGGCGACTCAATGATGCTAGCACCTGTCGTAAAACAAGGTCAAACTTCCCGTGAAGTTTACCTGCCTAAAGATGTTAACTGGACAGACTACTGGACTGGTAAAGAATATACAGGCGGACAAACTATTACTGTAGATGCACCACTTGGACATTTGCCGATTTTTGTGAAAAAAGAATCGATTATCCCTACTCGTGAAGTACAGCAGTATACTGATGAGAAACCATTAACAAACCTTGTTCTTGATACGTATGTAGACGAAGAAGCGTCGTATACATTCTATGAAGATGACGGGGAAACAGAGAATTACAAAAAAGGTGAGTACAACTTAACGGAATTTGAAGTAGAGCGTGAACAAAACTTAATTAAATTTGAACAAGAGAAAAAAGTTACTAGCTTTAAAGATTCAAAACTGCAGCAATATACATTAAAATTAAATAATGTAGAAAAACCATCAAAAGTTAAAGCTGGGAATAATGATTATCAAGAAGTTGGTTCGCTTGCAGAAACTCAAGGGAAAACAAACACATTCTTCTATGACACAAATGCGAAAACACTTTATGTAAGTATCTCAGTTGACGAACAGAAAGAAGTTAAAATTCAAAAATTTGATAAATAATGAAATAGAGAAGGGACTAACAGCTGAGTTAGTTCCTTCTTTTACAACTAGGCAGTTTTTAACGAGGGGGTAGATTTTTTATGCTACCGAAAAAAATATATTTATTAATCATCTTATTTATAATTCTTTTGATGTTAGTTGTGACAGCAGTAATAAATAAGTCTTTCTCTAAACCTGGGCAAAAGCCTGAACAAGAAGAAACAAATCTTGCCCTTAAGGATAAAGATATCATTCAAAGGATGACAACGGATCAAGCTTCGTACCAACCAAATGAAATTATTCATTTTACTACTCAGTTATTGGATAAGTACACAAATGGAGTGTTAAAAATCACGTATTATCATTTAAATGATGTTATTGATCAGCAAGAAATTCAAGTGACAAAAAACGAATTGCAATGGACATGGCAGCCGCCAAAGGAAGATTTCAAAGGATATTTAGTTCATGTGCAATATGAATCTCAAACCGAACAAGATCAACAAACGATTGCAGTAGATGTTTCAAGCAGCTGGTCTAAGTTTCCGCGATATGGATTTCTTTCAAAGTTTCATGATATGCCTAAAGAAGAAATGGAATCTGTTATTTCCAAGTTGAATCGGTATCATATTAACGGCTTGCAATTTTATGATTGGCATTATAAACATCATCAGCCTATTAAATTAGAAAACAATGAGCCTGCAGCTTATTGGGACGATATTGCAAATCGTTCAACCTCGCTGCAGACGATTAAAAAGTATATCGATTTAGTCCATGAACGAAACATTAATGCAATGGCCTATAATTTACTATATGGAGCTTTTGCGGAAGCGGAGAAGGATGGGGTAAAAAGAGAGTGGCGTTTATTTAAAGATCAGGAAAAAAATGCGCACGACTTTCATCCATTACCTGATAATTGGAAAAGTGATGTGTTTTTAGTAAATCCAGCTCATCCAGAATGGCAGGAATATTTATTTAATCAACAAAAAAAAGTGTATAAAGCTTTGCCTTTTGATGGCTGGCATATCGACCAGCTTGGTCCAAGAGAAAATGTGTATGACTTTGATGGCGAAAAACTGGAATTGGATCAATCATTCCAATCTTTTTTAGAAAAGGCAAAAATGGAAATGGAGAATAAAAGCTTAGTTATGAATGCTGTCAATCAGTATGGACAAGAACAGCTTAGCAGGTCACCAGTTGACTTTTTATACACGGAGGTATGGGATCAATACAAATATTTTGGTGATTTAAAACGTATTATTGATGAGAACAACAAGTTCTCACAAGGAAAACATAATACAGTTTTAGCAGCTTATATGAATTATATGTTTTCAAATCATGAAGGTGAATTTAATACACCTGGTATTTTACTCGCAAACAGTGTGATTTTCGCATCTGGTGGTTCTCACTTAGAACTGGGTGAACATATGCTATCGAAAGAATATTTTCCGCATGAAAATTTAAAAATGAGTCCATCCTTACAGAGCAGTTTAATGCATTATTATGATTTTCTAGTGGCTTATGAAAATCTGCTGCGTGATAATCTGCAAGAGGTTCCGGTCTCTATTCATTCGTCTGATTGGGTGCATTTCTCTTCTCAGCCAGAACAAGGGAAAATTTGGAGTTTTGCGAAGCAAAAAGAGAATCAAAAGGTGATTCACTTTATTAATTTTTTCGATGCGACAACATTAGAATGGCGTGATACAAATGCAAGTCAAGCAGAGCCGCAAGACCGTGAACCATTAACGGTTCAAATAGAAGAGAAGCGAAACATTAAAAAAGTTTGGTTGGCTTCTCCTGACAAACAAAACAGCATTCCAATTTCTCTTGACTTTAAACAAGAAAATAAAGCAGTTACATTTACACTCCCAAGCCTTAAATATTGGGATATGGCAGTGATGGAGTATGAAAAATAGCAGTACGTAATGTAATAAAAAGATGAGTGAGACCAGAAATAAAGCACCAAACAAATCCGTCTTGGATTGGTTTGGTGCTTTGTTTAATATGGAAGAAAGTATAAGTTTTTGGAAGGTAGACTGGTATCTAGCTTCAGTCGCTTGCGCGGTTTTCTTATATAATCAGAATTTATGTCTAAAGTTAGATTACTGTCTAGCTCCGACGTATAGGATGTACTAGTGCCGATGTTGCCACAGGACGTGGCGCTTTTAATCGGCCAGCACCCTATCGACTAGAAGTGCTTCCCTCACCTTGTCTACGATAAGTCAACATCGAAGCTTGCGCTCTTCGTGTTTCCTTTATCTCACTCGATTCAGTCCAGAACTTTACGTCGATGAGCAAAGGCGCTTACGCTTATTCTTAATAAGGAGAGGAATCTTTACTATCCCACTTGATTGTAAATTGTACTTTACCTCCACGCTTTTTCGGTTGTTCATACCCTTCTGAAACAACATTTTTTTGATGTTCAATTTGTTGAGCTAAAAAACCAGCTTCGAGTTGAAAAAAACACTCTTCCTTTTTACTTAATCGCTTTGTTACAATCGGTCCTTCTAGCTCAAACTCTTGCTCGTTTTTTTTCTCTGATTTAAGGGTTAGCTGACCCCACCCAGCTTCTTGAAAAAAATGTACCGCTTCTTCATATGATTTAAGAGGGTACTTTCTTGCTAATTTCTTGCCTGCCCAATAAAGGATTTCTGCGGCATCCTTTCCTAATAAATCAGGTATGAGCACTTCACGTAATAATTCATATCCAAATACAGGAACAGTTTCTATGTTGTTCTCTGTAAAAATTTCATTTATTAGCTTTGCTTTGTTCAATATTCTCCCCTCTTTCTTAATCTAATTATATAATTTTTTCATAGATTAGAAAATATAACTTTTTTGAAGGTAGATGGGTGTCTTACTTTACAATCTAGCGAAAAAAGTATGAAAATAGTTAATGTCGATAGATTAAAATGGAAAAAATCAAAAAATGTAAACAAATAGAATGTATCCGTTTTCTTGACCCGTTTTTAGGATAAGAGTACAATAATCTTGTCACATTATTGTAAAAACTTAAATTATTTTTTCATTTGATCATTAGGTTAATAGACGTAAATTATGGGGAATAGAGTAGTAAAGAAAACCTAATTATCATTTGATCCTTTAGGGAGGGTAATCGTATGGCAGGTGATCGAGAGTTTTATTTTCGCAGATTGCATTCATTGCTTGGTGTCATTCCAGTAGGTTTGTTTCTTACGCAACACCTTGTTGTGAATCATTTTGCAACGGGAGGAGAAGAGTCATTTAATAAAGCAGCACACTTTATGGAAAGTCTCCCCTTTCGCATTTTCTTAGAGATCTTTGTGATATTTTTACCATTAATCTTTCATGCGGTATACGGGCTTTATATTGCTTTTACAGGTAATAATAATACGAATAAATTTGGTTATTTTCGAAATTGGATGTTTTTATTACAGCGTATTTCAGGAGTTATTACGCTTATTTTTGTATCTTGGCATGTATGGGAGACACGTATTGCTGCTGCACTAGGAGAAGATGTAAATTTTCAAATGATGGAGAAAATATTGTCTAACCCAGCCATGTTTTGGTTTTATTTAATCGGAGTCATCTCTACGACCTTTCATTTTGCAAATGGGCTTTGGTCTTTCTTTGTAAGCTGGGGAATTACCGTTAGTCCACGTTCTCAATTAATATCTACATATATTACTCTTATCATTTTTATTGCTTTATCAATCGTAGGCATTCGTGCAATTACAGCCTTTGTTTAAAGAGAAAGAAAGTTTAAGTTTTTTGAAGGTTGATAAATGTCTAGCTCCAGGCGCCATCGACTCGAGTCATAAGCCAAATCACTCCAAAAATCAGGATTTTCTGCGTGATTCGTCTTATGCTTTTCGCCGATAGGCAGGCGCCTTGCGCTTTTCTTGAGAATCTTAGATTACGAAACTTTATGATGGGGTTAAGGGAGTGAATCGCGTTGGGTAAAGGTAAGGTGATTATAGTCGGAGGCGGTTTGGCTGGCTTAATGGCAACAATAAAAATAGCAGAATCAGGCACGAAGGTTGAGTTGTTTTCTTTAGTTCCAGTTAAACGCTCTCACTCTGTATGCGCACAAGGTGGGATTAATGGAGCTGTTAATACAAAGGGGGAAGGAGATTCCACGTGGGAGCATTTTGATGACACAGTTTACGGTGGAGATTTTCTTGCTAATCAACCTCCTGTCAAAGCTATGGCTGAAGCGGCACCTGGTATTATCCATTTATTAGATCGAATGGGTGTCATGTTCAATCGTACACCAGAAGGATTGTTAGATTTTCGACGTTTTGGAGGGACTCAATACCATCGAACTGCTTTTGCTGGTGCAACAACTGGGCAGCAGCTGCTTTATGCATTAGATGAACAGGTTCGTCGATATGAAGTAGATGGTCTAGTATCAAAATATGAAGGATGGGAGTTTTTAGGGGTTATTAAAGACGAGGAAGGTCTTTGCAGAGGAATTGTTGCCCAAAATTTAACGTCAATGGAAATTGAATCATTTCCGTCTGATGCTGTAATTATCGCTTCAGGTGGACCAGGTATTATATTTGGAAAATCAACGAATTCTGTCATAAATACAGGTTCAGCTGCATCGATTGTATATCAGCAAGGAGCTTCCTATGCGAATGGGGAATTTATTCAAATTCATCCAACCGCCATTCCAGGGGATGATAAGCTTCGATTAATGAGTGAGTCAGCACGTGGGGAAGGGGGAAGAATTTGGACATATAAAGACGGGAAGCCTTGGTATTTCTTAGAGGAAAAATATCCAGCCTATGGAAATTTAGTTCCACGTGATATTGCTACACGTGAAATATTTCACGTATGCGTTGATCAGAAGCTGGGAATCAATGGAGAAAATATGGTTTACCTGGACCTTTCACATAAAGATCCGAAAGAGCTAGATATTAAGCTTGGAGGGATTATCGAAATCTATGAAAAATTTATGGGAGATGACCCGCATAAAATTCCGATGAAAATATTCCCAGCTGTTCACTATTCAATGGGCGGCGTGTGGGTAGGCTATGATCAAATGACTTCTATTCCAGGTTTATTTGCGGCGGGGGAATGTGATTATTCTCAGCACGGTGCCAATCGATTAGGGGCAAATTCGCTTTTATCTGCGATATATGGAGGGATGGTTGCTGGTCCAAAGGCGGTTGAGTATATACACGGCTTAGAAAAAAGCACTGATGCTCTTCCTTCATCATTATTTGAACAAGCTATCAAAAAAGAGGAAGAGAAGTGGACGCAAATCTTAACTCTTGATGGCAATGAGAATGCTTATGTATTGCATAAGGAATTAGGGGAATGGATGACGAATAATGTAACTGTTGTCCGATACAATGACAAGCTCTTGCAAACAGATGAAAAAATACAAGAGCTGCTCGAACGCTATCAAAATATTAATATTCATGATACGAGTAAGTGGAGCAATCAAGGGGCGGCTTTTACGAGACAACTAGAGAACATGCTTCAGCTTGCAAGAGTGATTACACTGGGAGCCTATCATCGTAATGAAAGTCGAGGCGCACATTTCAAGCCGGAGTTTCCTGAACGTAACGATGAAGACTTTTTAAAAACAACGATGGCGAATTTTGTTGACTCAAGCTCTGCACCAACCTTTCATTATGAAGATGTAGATACTTCGTTAATAAAGCCGCGAAAACGAGATTATTCTAAATCGAAGAAAGGGGAGAACTAAGGAATGGCAGAAAAAACGATTTCATTAGCGATTACACGTCAAGATCGTCCTGACACCCCCCCTTATGTGGAGGAATTTGAAATTCCCTATCGTCCGAATATGAATATTATTTCTGCTTTAATGGAAATTCGTCGAAATCCAGTTAATAAAAGTGGGAAAGCAACGACACCAGTGGCATGGGATATGAATTGTTTAGAAGAGGTATGCGGCGCTTGCTCATTGGTTATTAATGGGAAGCCTCGTCAATCCTGTACAGCTCTTATTGATAAACTTGAGCAGCCAATTCGATTAGATCCTATGAGAACCTTCCCTGTTGTTCGTGACTTACAAGTGGATAGAAGTCGAATGTTTGACTCTTTGAAAAAAGTAAAAGCTTGGATCCCGATTGATGGAACATACGATTTAGGTGCAGGTCCAAGGATGCCTGAGAAAAAACGTCAATGGGCATATGAGCTCTCAAAATGTATGACATGTGGAGTTTGTTTAGAAGCTTGTCCAAATGTAAATAGCAGGTCCAATTTTATCGGTCCAGCCCCGCTTTCACAGGTAAGACTGTTTAATGCTCATCCAACAGGAGAAATGAATAAAGAGGAACGCCTAAAGGCTATTATGGGAGATGGCGGCTTAGCCAATTGCGGAAATTCACAAAACTGTGTTCAGTCATGTCCTAAAGGAATTCCTTTAACAACCTCGATTGCCGCTTTAAATCGAGAAACAAGCATTCAAGCGTTTAAAAGCTTTTTTGGAAGTGATCATTAAAAAATCAGCAAAACCTCTATTGGCTATTTTGCCAATAGAGGTTTTTTAAAAGGTTGACTAATATGTACCTTTTTCTCTTATTAACTATTTTGAGCGACACTTTCATTTTTTGATTTATAAGCATCTACCATTAATAGAATTGCTGATATAATATGTAAGATCATTCCGACAAATGGGATCCAACCGAGAATAGAAGTTACAATCCCTAAAATGCTTCCATGTAATTTTTCATTTTCTTTTGATGAAAAAACAAGAGTAGCGATATGCAAGATTAACATTAAGCCTAGTGGAGTCCAAAGTAATGATAATACAATTGCCCCTCCGAGTACAGGAATGCCTAATATTGCTTCTAATCCACCTGTAACCCACTTTAATATTGTTGATATTTTCATGTGTTATCCCTCCTATAATAATTAATTGGAACTAAATTCATTCTATAAAAATGAGGAGAAAATCACTATAGATTCGACAAAAAAAGTAAAGAATCGACATATAAAGTGGGATTATATGGTAACATTCACTAAAGGTAATTTAGTTACATAAGGATTGAAAAATTAAAAACAGCCATATTTTGAGAAAATCAAGGATTTGAAGGGTATTCCTCAAATGAAAAATCTAGAAAGTTGGCCAATCATGAAATTAAATAGTTTGTTATTTCTATCAATTATAAGCAGTATTCTAGTTATTCTTTATCAAATTTTCCAGTGGAGTATCATTGAGATTTTAACTCCATTTCTAATGCCCTTATTATCACTGGTGGTTTATGGCTTTGCCTTCGTGGTGATATTTATATCCATTTTAAGCATACGAAAAGGTTTTCAATGGAAGCCGATAATAATTCAAGGCATAACCATCCTGTTAGTGATTTTCTTTCCATTCACCAAAATAGTATTAGATATAGACTTCAAAATGAATAAATCTGATAGAGAAGAAGTAATTCGGATGGTGGAAAAAGGTACACTAAAGCCTAATGTTTCACACAATTCAACACTTATCCAATTACCAGAAAAATATGCCCAATTATCTAAAGGTGGCGGGGAAATTATCATTGATAAAAATGGTGATGATTCTTCGGTGTTATTCTTCACTTTCCGTGGAGTATTAGATAATTTTTCAGGGTTTGTGTATTCACCTAATGATCAAAGGCCAAGTAACCGTGATTTTGATGGAGACTTCAAACAAGTCGAAAAGTTAGATGAAAATTGGTATTTTGTAGGGTCTTATTAAGCTATTGAAGAGATAGTTTAAAAAGGAGAGTAAATTCAAACGACAATTTGAAAAAAAATCCTATTCTCTTCTTCAAATGTAGTCACTCCAGTCCTTCCATTCACATATGATATGTTGACTAAATATATACCCACCCCAATGTTCATAGCTGGCGAAGGCAAGGAGGGTTACAATACTTGAAGGAGAATGATTATACTCACAAGCCGTTACTCACCAAACGAGAAAGAGAAGTATTCGAACTGTTAGTCCAAGACAAAACAACGAAAGAAATTGCCAATGAACTATTTATTAGTGAGAAAACAGTTCGAAATCATATTTCAAATGCCATGCAAAAGCTTGGTGTTAAGGGGCGTTCACAAGCTGTTGTAGAGCTCCTTCGAATGGGAGAGCTAGAACTTTAATCTAGACCGGCACCCTAATTAGGTGCCGGTTAACACTTTAGGAAAAAATTGTTTCATTTGGTGAGTAAAGTCAGCTAATTCTTTCTTGATATTTTCTATGAAAAGGTAGAAAATAAAAGCAATTGTTAAAAATAGTGATTAACCTTAAATGGGGGATGTCCATTATGGAGCTTGAAAAAATGAAAACAAACGAGTTTTTTGATTTCGTTACTGATATAGAAAAGGATTTAAGATACATATCTGTGATTGTTAAGCAAAAGGGGCGAGAGATCTTAAGCAATTATCCAATCACTCCTCCGCAATTTGTTGCACTGCAGTGGCTATTTGAAGATGGAGATATGACGATTGGCGATCTATCTAATAAGATGTATTTAGCCTGCAGCACTACAACGGATTTAGTGGATCGAATGGAAAAAAATAATTTGGTTCAAAGAGTGAAGGATCCGAATGATCGAAGAGTAGTACGCATCCATCTGCTAAAAGAAGGAGAGCTTATTCTAGAGGATGTATTGAAAAAGAGACAAAATTATTTACAGGAGATTTTAAAAGATTATTCAGACCAAGAAATCGTTGTGTTAAAAAATTGTTTAATGAAATTGCATCAGGAAATGCGGGAAGAATGAGGCGGTATTGGTGGAACAGGCAATAGGTGTTATGGATTCAGGTGTTGGAGGTTTGACTGTAGCAAAGGAAATCATTCGTCAGCTTCCAAATGAAAACCTAGTGTATATAGGAGATACAGCTAGATGTCCTTATGGACCACGTTCAAGTGATGAAGTAAGAGATTTTACATGGCAAATGACCCATTTTTTATTACAGAAAAACATTAAAATGCTTGTAATAGCTTGCAATACAGCAACAGCTGTTACTTTAGATGAGTTATCAAAAGAGCTATCGATTCCTGTCATTGGAGTAATATTTCCAGGAGCTCGAACAGCAATTAAAATGACGCAAAATAATCATGTAGGGGTAATAGGCACCATTGGTACAGTAAAAAGCAGAGCGTATGAAAAGGCTTTAACCCAAATTAATCATCGCATTGTTGTGAAAAGTCTCGCCTGTCCTAAATTTGTTCCTTTAGTTGAGAGTGGAGAATATGAAGGGCCAGTTGCAAAAAAAATTGTAGCAGAGACTTTACTGCCATTAAAAAATAAAGGATTAGATACGTTAATACTTGGCTGTACACATTACCCACTGCTAGGATCAACAATACAGAATGTGATGGGAAATACCGTTAAAGTGATAAGCTCTGGAGAGGAAACAGCTCGTGAAGTTAGTACCATTCTTTCTCATCAACGGTTGTTGAATATGACCGAAAAAGAGCCTGTGTATCACTTTTATACAACTGGTTCTAGTAAAATATTTGAAAAAATTGCATCGAAATGGCTCGAACGTAAAATTGAATACGTAAAAAATATTAAACTTGAAAAAATATATAGAAGTATATAGATTATAAGAAACGCAGTTCATCAAAAGCTCTGCGTTTTTTCTATGAAAAAAAATCTAAACTAGACAAAAAGAGTTATTAATCACTCCTAATTTTATATAAGACGGTCTAAATTTTAATAAAGCTCGTATACATGTAGTACAAATTGTCTTAGGAGTGATTAAAGATGTTTAAGAATAAAAAAGCAACTTTAGTGTCTGCCATACTTAGTTTAGTATTAATACTATCGGGTTGTGGACTACTTGGAGGGGGAAAAAAGCAAGAGATAGATCCTCCTAAGGAAGAAACCTACTCTGATGGAGATCAAACAACGACCGCAGAGCAAGCAGAAACCAAAAAGGATAAGGCGAGTGAAGAACAAGTCAGTTCAATTCCAACTGAACTTTATTTACTTGATAAGAACGGCTATATCGTGCCACAAACGTTGAATTTACCAAAAACAAATTCTGTAGCTAAACAGGCATTGGAATACTTAGTTCAAAATGGACCTATTACAGAGATGCTGCCGAATGGTTTTAAGGCGGTCTTACCTGTTGATACAAAATTAAGTGTAAGCATCAAAGATAAAACAGCTACTGTTGATTTTTCGAAGGAATTTTCAAATTATAAACCTGAGGAGGAAATGAAGATTCTGCAAGCAGTCACGTGGACACTCACTCAGTTTGATTCCGTTGAAAAGGTTAAGCTGCAAATGAATGGCCATGAATTAACGAAAATGCCAGTGAATGGAACGCCGATTGAGGGAACATTAAGCAGAAAAAATGGAATTAATATAGACACTGCAGATGTTGTGGATATTACCAATACAAAAGCTATAACCGTTTATTATATCGGAGGAGAAGAAGGTTCGAATTATTATGTTCCGATTACAAAACGTGTAAGTAGTGAAGAGAACAATAATATTAAAGCCACTGTTGCTGAACTTGTAAGTGGGCCAGTACATTCTTCTCATTTACTTACAGAGTTTTTACCTGATGTTAAGCTACTAGATGATCCTAAGATTGACAATGGAGTTGTAACACTTAATTTTAACGAGGCAATCTATGGTGGTCTGAAGGAGAATATGATTTCTAAGCAACTGCTTGATTCTCTCGTTCTATCATTAACAGAACAAAGTGGGATAAAAGAAGTTGCCGTAAAGGTAAATGGGAAATCTGAGCTTGTCAATGAGAAAGGTGATAAGTTGTCAGAACCAGTAACTCGTCCCGAAAATGTGAACACAGGTAGTTTTTAAAAAAAAAGAATTTGTTATACTATATAGTGAAATAGAAAAGGGGAGGCATTTTTTGCCACCTCTTCTTTATTCATTCATAATGGTTAAAGGATACGAATTGGAGGAATGAACGAATGCGGATAGATGGACGAGAGTCTGGAGAATTACGACCGATACATATTGAAACTAGTTTTTTAAAGCACCCTGAGGGCTCTGTCTTAATCAGAGTTGGGGAGACAAAGGTCATTTGTACGGCCAGTATTGAAGACCGTGTACCTCCCTTTATGAGGGGAGAGGGAAAAGGCTGGGTAACAGCTGAATATTCGATGCTTCCACGAGCAACAGAGCAGCGAACGATTCGAGAATCCTCCAAGGGTAAAGTGACAGGAAGAACGATGGAAATTCAACGCCTGATAGGCCGTGCATTACGAGCGGTTGTAAATTTAGAAGCCATCGGTGAAAGAACCGTATGGGTTGATTGTGATGTTATCCAAGCAGATGGAGGAACAAGGACCGCCTCAATAACGGGCGCTTTTGTCGCTGTTGCTCAAGCTTTACATCAATTATTCGAGGAAAAGAAGCTATCTAAATATCCGATCCAAGATTTTCTGGCAGCTATAAGTGTAGGGATATTAGAAGATAAACAGGTGGCATTAGATTTAAATTACAGTGAGGATTCTAGTGCACAGGTTGATATGAATGTAGTCATGACGGGAAATAGTGAATTTGTTGAGCTTCAAGGGACTGGAGAAGAATCAACGTTTTCTTATCAAGAGCTGCAAAGCTTACTGGAGGTAGCACAAAAAGGGTTAAATGAAGTCATCCAAGTTCAAAAAGGAGCATTAGGAGAACAAATAACGGAAATGATTATGAACAAAAGTGAAACCAAGTAAAGAAAAAATGCTCTAAGAGGAGATCGTTATATGCAGGAAGTAATCATTGCAACTAAAAATAAGGGGAAAGCGAAAGAATTTCAAAATATGCTTTTACCGCTTGGCTTTCAAGTGAAAACGCTATTAGATTTTCCAGCCATTGATGAAATTGAGGAAACAGGAGCTACTTTTGAAGAGAATGCCATTATAAAAGCTGAAGCTGTAGCAAAAGAACTTGGGAAAATAGTTATTGCAGATGATTCTGGTTTAATCGTGGACGCACTTGAAGGTAGACCGGGAATTTTTTCAGCTCGATATGCTGGCCTTGATAAAAGTGATGAAGCTAATATAGATAAAGTTCTTACTGAATTGGAACAAGTCCCAGAAAATAACCGAACAGCGAGATTTTATTGTGCTCTAGCCGTTGCAATGCCAGGTAAACCTTCCTTTACCGTTTATGGGACGTGTGAAGGAAGCATTTTAAGGGAGCGCAAAGGAGCTCATGGGTTTGGGTATGATCCGATTTTCTTTGTAACGGAGAAGCAAAAAGCAATGGCTGAAATAGAACCAAATATAAAGAATCAAATTAGTCATCGTGCAAAAGCATTAGAAAAGCTAGAAGAACAACTAAAATCCTTTAAAGGGGTCTAATATCATGAGAATTTTAATTGTGAGTGATAGTCATGGTTTGGATTCTGAGCTTAGTAAGCTGAGAGATAGACATAGGGATGAAGTAGAACTCTTTATTCATTGTGGAGACTCTGAGCTTGCTTACGATGACAAAGAGCTTAATGGATATGTTAAAGTGAGAGGTAATTGTGATTATGATAGTCGATTCCCTAATGAGGTGCTAGAGGATGTAGGTGGCTTTAAACTTTTTGCCACACACGGTCATCTCTATTCCGTCAAAAGCAGCTTGATGAAATTATCTTATCGTGCAAAAGAATTAAACGCTGCTATCGCTTGTTTTGGACACTCTCATGAACTGGGAGCTGAGTTGATTGACAACATTCTATTTATTAACCCAGGAAGTATAAGGCTACCGCGAGGACGAAAAGAAAAAACATATGTCATCCTTGATATTGTAGGAAACAAACTGTTGTTGCATGTATACGACATCCAAGGTGGAGAAATAGAAGCATTGAGGAAAGAGTTTACTTTTTAAGGGAATTATTAATTTTTTGAAGGTGGACTGGTGTCTAGCTACAGCGCTTAGCCCTTGTGAAAAATCACCTTTTGACTCTAAAAGTAAAAAGCGCTTTTTGAGTCAAAAGAACATTTTTCTTCAGGACTGAACAAAGCGCTTCCGCTTTTCTTAGAGGAGGGAAGTTTTTCCCTCTAACTAATTTTTAAAAAATATTTCATTTTTTATGTTGACTTTTCTGTTGTTATTCCATATAATAAAAAATGTCCTCGAGACAAGGTATTGTCCCAGTAGCTCAGCAGGATAGAGCAACGGCCTTCAATTAGGAGCCTCAATAGGGAAACAGAAACCTATTGAGTGGACGACACTATATCGGTGAAGCCTTAACAGATCATGCTGATGGTAATACCGAGGAAACTTACGATCTCTTTTATAGAGATTGAAGAGCTTTGAAAGGTTGAGCGTTTGCTTAGAGGTAAGAGCTCTGAAGAATAATCAAATGATTATCGTGAGGTTCCGTAGAGACTACACGTGTCGCACCTGAAATGGTGAAGATATAGTCCAGACTACAAACAATCAAATAGTTGGTGGCGAAAGTCATGGTGGTATGCTAAGCCGTCGGTCGGGAGTTCGAATCTCTCCTGGGACGTAACAGAAATGGGCGATAAAGCCCGTCAAATCAACCTTCTATAGCGTTAAATGAAACGGTCAATGCATCGGTCAAATAAGCGATTATTTCCGATACTTGCTCGATATAGTTTAACGTTATAGGAGGTTTTTTATTTGACGAAAAAGAAGAAAATTTTATCCGTCGATGAAGATTTGAGCGGAATTTTTACGCAGAAAGCGTCCAGTCCAGCGGTCAACAAACCGTCTCCCGATCGTATGACAATCGAAAAAGCTCTCGAAATTATAACGCGTCAAATGACAATCAGCGGAAACAGACCCCGCACAATCAGCGACTATAATGTGTACGTCAACCACTTCGCGGAAATAACGAAACTTACATATGTTGACGAAATCGAAACGGATCATCTATATAATTGGCTCGGAAGTATGAACGTGTCAAAGCAGACGAAGTTAACGCGTATAAAGTGCGTAAAAGCGTTCTTGTCGCGCTGTTTTGATAACGGATGGGTAAAGGGTCGGTTTTGGCGGAAAGTGAACGTGAAGGTTGACAGCCACGTTAAAGAAGGCGCCACAGACCGAGAGATTCGCGTTTTGCTGTCCGTGCTTGACCTAAACGACTTCGTACAGCTACGCGATGCTACAGCGCTTCTTCTAATGTATAAGACGGGTATCCGCGTCGGAACGGTTGTAAAACTCGAAAAGAAGCACGTTGATTTGGAGCAAAAAATACTACGTCTTGACGGCGCAATCATGAAGAACCACGAGCAACTGTTTTTACCGTTTGACGATATACTGCACCGTTTGCTAACCGTTCTAACGCGTCAGAATGACGAGATACGGCGCGAGTATAAACAGGACAACCAATACGTCTTTATAACGATTCACGGCGGTATAATCGCAACAGGTCCGTCTAACAACAATATACAAAAGAGGCTGAATAAATACGCAAAAGAATACGGTTTGAAAAATATAAATCCGCATGCGCTGCGTAGGGGGTTCGCGAAATCTTTGTTGGACAAGGGCGCGAACATAGCGGAGATTTCAAAGGCGCTCGGTCATAGTAATTTAGCGGTAACTTCACAATATTTACATTTGGATAAAGAAGAAATAGCAGAGAATTTACGAAAATATTTATAGTAGCGAAATTATGGCGTCAATCCTTTCGAGGGTTGACGTTATTTTTTTTGCGTAAAAGTGCGCGAAGTGAAAATGACGCGGGTATTATTATGTGCCAGAGAAAAATCACATGGAAAATGTCCACATAGGAGTTTTGATCCGTATAAAAATATAGGAGGAGTTTTTCGTTAAAGTGCGCGAATTTTATTTCTCCTGCCTATTATATATTGAATACGAAAAATCACACGGGAAAGGGGCTATTGACGGGCGTATATGATAAATATATAGATGATGTTCAAGAATTACTAGATATGGGATATAACAATTGCCAAATTTCTAGGGAATTAAGTATTTGTAGAAAAAAGGTTTCAAGAGTGATAAAAAAGCATAATTTAGAAACCTATGTTCCTTTTGATGAGATGGAGTATCTTTATAACGACGACCAACATATTTATGATCCAGAACTTATGCGAGATAAATCTGAAAGATTGATCTTATCTGTTTTAGACAGCGATTTAATTATTTACCTTAAAATCTACGCAACTATTACTTTAACTTATCGGAGGTGTTAAAGGGTGTCAAACGCATATATTCGCACCGGAGAGTTACGCGATGGATTTACGATGATGTATCATGAAGTTTTCGACTTGTACCATCCATATATAGGCGACAAGGCGACACTATACTATCTATACCTATTGCGTTACCGAAATCATGAGTCGGAAAAGGAAACGTTCGGAAAGTCGTGGAATGGACGCACTAATGTCGTAGAAAAATTTCAGCTAAGTTATTCGACATTACCGATTCTTGATTCGATATTGGAGGCGGTTGGATTAATAAAAATCGAGTATAAGCCTGTTGGTCGCGGAAAGGACAAAATCATTTACATTGTCAATGATCCAATGGATAGACGTAAGTTTCGCGAACAAGAGGCTGTTATAAGGGAAAGGTTACGCCAAGTGATTACGAAGCATACAAACATAGGAAAACTGCTTGGTAAGGAGCAGGGGCTTAAATTACTTGCCTGAAAGTTATCTCTTTAGCTATGTAGATTTATATCTCTTGTAGTGTTAATGAAAAAGATAAATATAAAAAGACTTATTTAAAAAGATTAAATAATTGCGCCATTATAAAAATCAATAATGTCGCTACGCTTATAAAAGATTATGCGAAAATGTACTACTTATCTATTATCCGCAAAGAAGTAAATACAAAGTAGTAATAAATAACAGGCGCCAGCCACGCGCCACCAATTTACGCAGAAAGGGTCGATTCGCATGCCGGACTTTACGCGAGGTATTATCGAATTACAGCGACGTATTTACGCACAAACAGGACGTCGTACAGACGCGTATTACAAGGAAGGGTACGGAGCATTATTCGTATATGAAGGCGATCAGTTAACGCCGCAGAACGTCATTCACAGAGCAGACGAATTGCACTTAGCGCTATTAAATTTTTAAGGAGGCACACGAAAAATGTCCGAAATCAAAAAGGTAGTTTTACCGAAAGAAGTCGCCGAAGCAGTCGAAGGTTTTCGGTTTCATCTAGGTATGGACGAATTAGATTTAATCAACATTGAAAAGTTTGGAGAGCGGTATAAACGAGAATATCGTCAGTGGTATGGCGCTATTATAAAGTATTTCGAAGACAGCCGACTAGACTATATACGAGCACTAGTCAACGGCTATGAAATCGCCAAGTCGCCCGAAGAAAGATTGCGCGAGTACTTCAACGCACGGTCGGCAGAGTATCACCGCGAATTGGCAGTAGGATGGTCGGTGCGGGCGCAATATTATAAAGGACAGGTGATTGCTATTAAAGAAATGCTAGATATTCTCAGCATCAAACTTGAAGGCATTAACGCCTAATTTAAGCCGTCAAACAGTCGCATATAGACGTTTTAAACACGAAGTAATACAAATAGTCTCGGACGCAATAAAGGCGCTTAAAACGACGATAATACACGAGGAAAAGGGGCGATAAAATGGCACGTAAATCTACAACGCTAACTGAACTAAATGCAATCATGAAACGTTGCTCGGAAATATCCGCAGTACGATACGTAAGTCCAACGATTCATCCCGGATTTAAAATCGTAGTCGCAATCGACTTGCACACGTCGCAGGGTACGAAGCAATTTACAATCACGAACAATCCCGATGAGAATTTCGAGCTAACGAAGGCGGTCAACGAATACTTAGACGGATTGGAGGCGGTAAAATGAGCGGAAAAACGCTCGAAGAACTTAACCGATTTAACCCGAATGTGGTTTACGTAATTTATAGCGATGGTATTCCGTATCTTAACGATTTCGGCGGTCTTGAAGTCGCAAAAAGCGAGGCAAAAGCGTTAAGTAAGATCGCGTTTATCAAACGTAGGAATTTTGGGTATGGCGAATTTACAGCGGAAAAATACGTAAAGGAGGACTGGAAATGACTGACGAACAACTCGCCGCAATAAAAGAGCGGGCGGAAAAGGCTTCGGCTGGACCGTGGGAGATTGATGAAGAGATCGACGGAGTTTACAGTGGTAAGAATACGGTTGTGAGAACAGTAAATCCATCTTCACGTTATAGTTCGCGGATTGTCAGCGTAGGGCAAACTAGAAGACACGTAAAAGAGGGTGCCGAGCAAAACGTAGAATTCATCGCCAACGCCCGTCAAGACATTCCCCTACTAATCGCCGAAATCGAGCGCCTACGCATCGTTGAGCAAGCGTATGAAGCGCTGAAAAAGGCGCTGTAGAAAGGAGGTAGGTGCGTAATGCCTAAACGGAAATCAGACGTAACAATTCTCCGAGAGCACTTAAAGCAACGCCACGTCGAGGTATACGGAATTGATTACGTCAGCAACAATTACGCGATGGAAGGGCGTAATCTTAAAACGATGATAGCGCAATATGGCGTTGATGTCGTGCGCCAGTTCATAGATGCATGCTTTGCGGACTACCGACCAACGCGCGACTACCCTGGCTTAAATTTCGCGTTTATGTTTTCGTATCAAAGGGCGCGTATATTGCCGCGAGTGCTTGCAGACGAGAAGAGACGACATTTGGCGGAATCGCACGAAGAACAAACGAGCAGTACAAATTTAACGGAATGGTGGTAGGTAGCATGAATGAAACGGGCTATCGCACGGAAAAACGACACGCAAAGGTTGGCGAACGTATTTTGATTACGAAGGCGGAACCACTATGGGACCAAGCGTATAAAAACGGGGACATACTTACTGTGGTTGAAGCAAACGCTGTCGCAAAGGGTGACGTTTATGTAAAAGAACAATCGGATTTTATTGATTATAGCGAATACGAAGTAATTACGGAGGTGGAAATCGGAATGAACAACGGAATCATCGAACAAATGCATGCGGAAATTGCGGAATTAAAATCGAAAGTGACTGCGCTGGAAGACCGATTGTCAAACGGAAAGGTGCCGGAAGTGCCGAAAACAGGGCGTCAATTTCTATCCGAACAACGTCAGGAATCACGCGACGAAATCATTGAAAAGGCAAAGCGCGATGTTACGGAATTAAGTACGACTTGGCGTGCAGGATGTACTTCGTTAATGTATCCGCCTAGCGCATTTGATCCTAAAACGGAAAAGGTGAACTTCGAAATTAATCGCGAGAAACGTACCGTTGTTTGCTATATCACTTACGATTTATACGGAAAAACGCATACTAGCTTTCGAGGCATCGCCAAATGTGGGCCGACTGACTGCTTTAACGCTCACATAGGACGCGCAATCAGCCTTCGCCGTGCGCTAGGACTCGAAGTGCCTGCGGAGTATTTATCGGTGCCACAGCCGACGGAGGTTCGAGTGGGTGATGTTATTAAAACTAGTGCGTATAGAGAGTTAAATGGTTCCGAATTTAAGACGGATGTAAATTCCGGTATGGTACGTAAAGGACTATTGAAATATATACGTTATGAAATCATCGACGACAGTCGCGAAAATGAACCGAAGGTGGTGGCGGAATGAATACGTTCGAAAATTCGAAAGTTAATCTGCATCCAATTGAAAAGTTCGTCTTGCTCGTAAATTCGGCGTTTGTAGCGTTTGTTATATTCACGCTATCTTACGTTATGATAACGGAATTTGGCGGATTATATGGCTTCGTAGGCGTCATTGGCGTTCTTCTTTCGCTGTGGTATCCGATTATGGTATATCGCGCAATCCACGGAAAAGGGATGAATCGCTAATGACCACGGATAAATGCTATTGCCTCGAACGTTTCCGCAAGACAGACCCGAACATCAACGGCGACTGCCTGCGCGGAAACTGTGCGAGGTGGAGGAGCGAAAATGGATGGCTTACCGTCAGCGAAGCGCTCGGACCGTTGCATCCATCGAAGTGTCCCGAATGCGGAAACGTCAATTATCTGACGGAAGAAGGCACGAAAAGCACCGTCCATTGTCAGCGGTGTTATCGCCATTATGAATACGGAGGTGTTGCGGAATGACAAGCGTAAAGGGAATGACGTGGGGAACACCGGAATTTGTTGCGGTAGCAAAGCAGGCGGAAGAACAAGCGTCAGTGGACGAACGTGTAAAGGAACTGACGGAAGAACTTTGCCAAATAGTTTGTAATAGCGTATTTTCCCACGAAACATTCGAACAAGCGCGCCAAGAAGTCAAACGCGTGTTTGAGCTGTTCGATGAAACGGAGGTCGATGGTTATTGAACCTTAACCGCATATTAAAACGTTCAAGCGACAAGACTTACACCGGATATGATTATACGCTAGATGGGGCGAGTGAACCACGTGTAAAAGGCGAAGATAAACGCAAACGAACGAAGCTCGAACGTACAGTTCGAAAGCGAATCGATAGGAAGGAGGCGGAACAGTTTGACGAACACTCATGCGAATAATTGTCTGTTGGCTGACCATTGCTCACTCGCAGGCACGGCGAAATGCAACCGAACGTGCGGCGCATTTATTGCCTTGCATGGCATGACCGGCAAAAGCGGTCGAGCTGGCGTTGCTAATATACCGAGCGATTACCGGCTCGTGACGCTTGCCAATTCGCCAGCGCGCGCTAGTCAGCCGGATGTCTATAAAAACGTTGATGCATATGTTCGGACGTTCGAGCGCATGTTTGAGACGGACGCTGAACGCATTAAATCGCTGTTCCTTTTCAGCGAAAGTCCTGGGACGGGCAAAACAACGACTGCATCGGCGATCGCTAACGAATATTTAACGCAACATTATATTGGATCGTTGAAACGGAATAGGCAACCGTTGCAGCGACCGGTTTACTTCCTTGACGTAAATAACTGGCAGACGTTATATAACGAATTTAATCGTGCCAACATTCCGGCTGATGTTGCGGAACGAGCATCGCGCGAATATTACCGTCAAATGGAACTGGCGAAACAGGCGCAATATTGTGTGCTCGACGATATTGGCGTAAGGCAGGCGACCGAAGCGTTTAGGGCGGATTTGCATTCGATCATTAACGCAAGGGTGGCGAATGGGCTACCGAGTTGCTATACGTCTAATTTGCCAATCGAGGAAATGTCGCAAGTTTTTGACGCGAGATTATACGATAGGCTTCGTGACCATTGCGCGGTATTGAGTTTCAGCGGAACGAGCAAAAGGGGGATGCGTAAGAAATGAACGAAAGGGAACGAATAAAGGAATCGCTAATAACGCAAGGTTTCGATGTTGTTAACGTAGTAACAGCGTGGTCAAACGGCAGTAAAATCAGGCGCTATCAAGGTCAAGGAGAAGGAAGCGAGTGGCACAGTCCAAAAGACGGCTATCGCAAGATGTACGCTGTGTTAATCGAGGTGAAGGAGGCGACCGAATGACGAAACAACGCTTTAACTTCGGCGATTTGGTCCGTGTTGCCGGCTACTTTCCTCGCGTGTTCCAAGTCGACGGTTGGCGCACGGAACACTGGCATTATCCGGAGGAAGAATGGACGGACATGGTTTACGAATTGCACGACGTACAAACAGGTGATTGGCTTGAAGCTGACGAGGAAGATTTGTCGATAGTTGTGCCGGCAATCATGGCGAAGGATTATATCGCGTATAGGCTAGTGCAGAACGATAGCGACGGATGGCCGGATACCTATGAAAAGGAGGCGGTTAAAATGGCGAAAGAACCACGCAAGCTGACAGCACGCGAATTATCGGCGCAATAGGCGGAAAGACGCAAGAAGGAGCGCAAGGAACGCGAAGTAAAAGTTAACGCGCTGCTCGACGAATTGAACGACTATAAAGCACTTGCGGACAAATTCGGCGATGAAGCGTACAAGGCGCACGTTGATTATTTAACGTTGAAGCTTGCGGAATTGATGACGAAATGAATATGCAGATAAAGGTGACGCATAAATATTTCGTTGTGCCTGCGGAGGTTGACGGACAATCGTATGTGATCGAGAAAGATGACGAAATGCTAGTAAAGCAAGTACGCCGATATGGTCCGATAGATGACGAAATGATTGGCGAATTACTGTACCGGATTGAAGAGGGAAGCAAGAACGTAATACGGCGCGCCTTTGAGGAAATCGTCAAAGTGGACGCTAGTTTGATAGATTCGTCAAAATAAAAGGAGGACGTTAGAATGGCGGAATTATACTTGTACAAATACAAAGCGGAAGAATTAATCCACGTAATGCAGGTCGCGTTGAGTACGCATTTGCCAGACCAAGTAAGGAGCGATATTTACCGGATGTTGTACGAGGCGGTGACGGAAGAAAACAAGCAAGCGATATATTGGCGCAACGTGTGGGAGGAACGATATGATAAGCTGATTGATCGCGATTATGTGCGAAAATGGAACGAATTAAGGCTGAAACTTGGTCGGATGGATGATGCGGTTAAGACGGATGATGTGCTTGAGTTAATGTTGAAGTTGGATAGAAGCGAAAGTATTCGATAGTTGACACAAATTACGAATTAAGGAGAGCGGGTGGGAGGTTTGTCCAAAGTATTAGATGCGTGTTGCGGTAGTAAGATGTTTTGGTTTGACAAAGAAAACGAAGATGTACTTTTTATGGATAAACGAGAGTTAGAAACAACTTTAAGTGATGGCAGGAAATTGGTCGTTAAGCCGGATATTGTGGCTGATTTTAGAGAAATGCCCTTTGAAGATAATTCTTTTTATCTAGTTGTTTTCGATCCTCCACATTTGCTTAAAGTAGGCGAAGAATCTTGGTTAGCAAAGAAGTATGGAAAGTTAGAAGAAAGTTGGCAGAGTGATATAAAACAAGGTTTTGACGAGTGTATGAGGGTTTTAAAACCAAACGGAACACTTATTTTTAAGTGGAATGAGGAACAAATAAAACTTAGTGAAATATTAAGAGTGATTGACATTAAACCGTTGTTTGGTAATAAACGGAGTAAAACACATTGGTTAGTTTTTATGAAGTAATTTCGCAATATGAAAGGAGTTGACGGTATTTGCAATACGCTAATCTATTATTCTCGAAAATATGCGACGAGGATAACGTTTCAGCACTTACGCGCTACGGAATCACAAGCGCCGATCTACCAACAGCAGGCGAACGCCAAGTCTTCCGTTTCATCAACGATTATGCCCAACAAAACGGAGGCAAAGCGCCCTCTTACGCCACTTTGACGGCTGAATGTCCCGATTTCATTTATACGCCACAGGTAGGCGATTCCTACGAGTATTTAGCGCGTCAGATCAAGAAGTACGCGGCGAAAATGTCGTTCGTCGAGCTAGTGAACGGAAGTGCCGACAAGCCTGGCGAAATGTTCCGTAAATTCGACGAGCTAGGCGAAAAAGATTTCGAAAGTTACGTCGAATGGTTGCAAACGACGCTCGAAGGGATTAAAATAGGAACAAGCGTTCGGAAATCAGTAGGCAAAACGTTAGCCGAAATTAAGGCGGACTTTAAGGCGGAATTCTTGAAGCGCGAGGAAGGATCGTCAGCCAAGCGTTGGGATACGCCGTTCGAGTCATTAACGCGAGAAATTTCCGGATGGTTCAGCGGAGATGTTTACGGAGTTATCGGTGAGTCAGGCCGCGGTAAAACGTATTTGCTTTGCGTCATTATTGATTCGTTATTGCGTCAGGGCGCTAATGTCCTCGTCAAGTCGTTCGAGGTCAAGGAGTACGTATGGATTTCGCGACTAATTAGCGTAGCGACCGCAGTTGACGAATTGTTGGTCGATGAGCTAGGGCGAAATTTGGGGCTGCCGAATAAGCGTATATTAGCGGGCAACCTTGACGATGAAATCCGTGCGCAATTCCTTACCGTTGTTGAAACGCTAGATTCGTATTATTCTGGAACGCTATTTTTCCAAGGCAAAAGTGGCGCAGAATTAACGCGTTCACTCGACGATTTAGAGCGTGAAGTCATGACGGGAACCATTGACGCTGTGGTGATCGATCCATTCTACGGATTGTCGGACGTTTACGGCAAAAACGTTAATAAAACGGCCGGTGGCGCGGCTGAATATGCGGCAACACGATTCGAGCAGATTATCGGCGATAACGATGTGGTCGGATTCTATACGGTGCAGGCGACCGTTGAAAAGAAGCAGACGGACGACACAGGCACGCGTGAGCTAAAAATACCGACGCGCGACCAAGTAAAAACATCGAAGCGCCTGCTCGATATTGCGACAAATTTAATCGGATTCGATAGCGTGGAAAAAGAAGGAATCGCGATGCTTGGAATCGAAAAAGGGCGTAATGGCGGTGAAGATTTTCGGCTCGAACTAATGGCGCTATTTGGCTACGGAGTGCTAAAGGAGTTTCCTAGCGGTGAAGTGGCTGCGAAACAATTCGGATTTTAAGGAGGCGAAATCATGCGGAAATTCTTTTACGTATTTAACGAAGCCGACGTCAGTAAATGGAAATATTGTCCGTTATGCGGCTCCCCAATTATCGAAGTATATCCGGGCGATTTCTGCGGACATATAACGTGTGCGGGCGATGATGATTGCGAAATAGACTTCGAGATTGAGTTAGAGGACGTGAGCGCCGATGGCGGAAATTAACATACGCGGTCAAACGCTAGACATCGACGTAGAGGCGGAGCTGCGCCAATTCGAGTGGACGCGACCGACCTGGAACGCAGACAAGCTCATCGCAGCATCGCCGTTCAGGTTCGACCGTTCGCCGTCGTTCTTTGTCCGCCTAGAACCTTACGCAAATTATCCGGCTGGCACGTGGGCTGATTCGGGCTACTATGACGCGGAGTGGTCAAGCGGCAACTTGATGAAACTCTTATCGTTCTTGCGCAACGAAACACATGAGGAAACCGAGGAATATTTGCTTGATACCTACGGATTTTTGGTAAGTAATACCGAGATAAAATTGAAGCCCGTTAAGCTACGCGTTCAGCGATCTAGGCAGTCGTTGAACGACGGGCTATTGGCGCAATATGCCGAGGATTACGCTTACTTGGAATCTCGGGGCATTAGCGTAGGAGTCCAGCGACAGGCGGGCGTCAAATATGATGCGCAAAATAAGGCGGTCGTGATTCCGTGGCGGCTCGCTGACGGGCGGTTGGCAAACGTTAAATACCGCAAAACGTTCGGCAAAGCGTTTTGGTACGAGCGCGGTGCATGGCCTATTCGCGAACTAGTTTACGGAATTGAGCAGGCGGAAAAGACAACAGTGCTGTGCGAAGCTGAGATCGATGCGCTGTCGTGGCGGATGGCGGGTTATGCTGCGATTGCGGTCGGTGGCGCGAGCTTTAACGAGTTTAAGCGTGACGTCATATTGCAGTCGAAGGTCGATGAGCTTTTAATCGCGACGGATAACGATAAGGCTGGTGAAAAGTTGCGGGAGGAAATTGCGTATTATTTGCGCGGGCGAGTTGGATTGCGGAATGTTTACGTAGACAGTCGAGTGAAGGACGCTAATGAGGCGTTGGTTAAATTAGGCGCGGAATCATTGCGGAAATCTGTGTCTCAGTCGGAAAGTGTGCGATGCTTGTACGTGAAAACCCGTACTTTCGGCTTGGGTAAGCGAACATAAGCGTCAAATCTTACCCGTCCAAATCTTGCTTCGGATCATCGTATGCCCATTCGTATAGATCGTCGATATCGCAGCCAAGTTCGATCGAAATGACTTTCGCGGTATCGACTCTCATTATATTGCGACCGCGTTCCAAATCGGATATTTGCGATTTCGATTTACCTATTCGGTCGCCGAGTTGGGCTTGCGTAAGGCCGCGGGCTTTACGATGTTTTCGAAGCAAGCACCTTCCGACTTTAATCGTGATGCATCACCTCAATTATGTATTTATTTTTGACTTTTGTACTCTATGTAAATAACTTTTTCTATTGGAACTTCAAGCTCTTGACATAATTTTATTAGCGTTGAAATACTCACAGGCTCATTTTTACTTATTTGCGCTTGAGTTTTAGCATTTAAACCTACCAATTCTCTAAAATCACTAAGTACTTTTCCTTTCTCTTTCAATGTTAATTTTAATGGGTCGTAGTTAATCACGAAAATCACCTCCTTATATCATTAATGTTTACAAAATGGAACATTTTAATTATAATATAAATTATACCAAATATAACAACAATTGTCTTGTGATTATACATAGGAGTGGTTACTATGAAAGTCATAAAAAAAGAAATATTCGATTACATATCAGATAACGATATAGTTGAAAAAGAATTCGCGGTAAAAATCGGGTGTAAACCTTCCCAACTCTCTGACGCAAAACTCGGTAAAAATTTAAATTTCAGAGTTTTATTAAAGGCGGTAATCGTTATGAACGGCAAAAACTACAAGAAAAAATTGGAGGATTGGTGCCTACGATTAGATTATGCAGAAGGAATAAAGCATGCGTTTGAATATGCTAGTTTAACAAAAAATGAAAAACTTTTAGGTAAAATGTTGGATAAACATAAAAACTCATTTGGAGTAGTTAAAGAATGTTGCATAGTATACGGGTTGTTATATAAACATATTAGATATGAATTTCCCGAAACCGAACTAAAAGATAGAGCTGATGCTATTAAAGGAATAAAAAACAAAACGTTATTACTTCTGATAGAAATAATAAAAGTAATAGGTTTATATTATAAAAAAAAGTATTTAAGAATGCTTGAGGACCTCGAAACAATTGAAGATAGCATAAAAAAATTAAGCGATAAAAGAGAATTATTTATAAAAGAATGCTACTTCATTCGTTGTTCAGAAGCTTACGCCCCAGCTTTGTTTCAACTAAACTCTTTAGATTCCCTCCGACAACACGCAAAAAGATTAATTAATACAAATATAAGCGCGACATTAACTGCGGCTGGGTATTATTATATGGGAATGTCGTACATTGTTGAGGACAAGGAAAGGGCCCTCCAAAATCTTCAACTTAACTACGAAATCCTAAAAGGCCGTCATCACAGATCAGCTACACACGCATTGTCGTGCTTAAATTTTGCAAGATCATATCACTACGAAACTTTAATCGCCGGCGAAGAAGATGAAACAATAAAAGTATATAATAAAATAAAGCTTAACAAAAAAATTACTGACGAAGAAAAAGACATTATAAAAAACAGTCAAAGTTCTATTCCATTTAAAAAATACTATCTCTCCCTAGAAGAATCTTCCGTAGAAAATCTAAGCGAATCAGTAGCAATATTTGCATCCGATAAAAAATTATTTTATGCTAACTTAGTTCTGCAAGATATAAAAAAACTAAATCCAAATATGTTGGTGATTGACGGCCTCCTAAAAATAAATTTCTATCAAAAAGGAGAAAACCAATATGAAAAAAACTGCTATCACTGTTTTAGCGATTTTAGGGATTTTAACCTCATTTGTTGTTAGTTTTTCAATAGCGAATCATCAAAGTAACGAAATACAATCTGCCGACCCAGAACCAAGACCATAATAAATGTGATCCCCTTTCCAACTAGGTTAGGGGTTTGTTTTTTGTTTACATATGTATACACAAAAAATCATTTATAAAAGATTGTGTATTTTATAAATATTCCCTTTTCATTGGTTTATTATGTAAGCATAAAATAAATTTAATTATTTTATAAAAATATGCGCGAAACAAAAATGGTGCGGGTATTATTATGTGTCAGATGAAAAAGGGGGAAACAAAATATATGAATCTTGAAAATTTAATAGCAGATTTTAAAAAAACCGGTAGCGATACTATATTCGAAAAGGTATATCGAGAAATCGAAAAGGAAACACGGTTTAACCAACAACAGTACATCGAAACTGTTGCCGAATCAATAAATGCAACTGAACATGAAACTCGCGAACTGTTTGACGATTGCATAATTTACACTATTAAAAATTACAACGAATCAAAACGATTCATCCCGTACTTTAAATGGAAGTTCAGAAATATGCGTGCTAACTTTATGCGTGATAAACAAACGGTGGATTCAATCGAAATATATGCAAGTCAAATGAATGAAACAGCAATGCATCATTTTGAAATTGTAGACGAATTTAATCTCGAAAGACATATAACCAAAAAGAAAAAGGCCGACCAGATGCAACTGATCGACTTTTTCCTGAATGGAGCGGACACAACAACGACTGCAATCGTTGAAACGTTCCTAGCACATCCTAAACCTACTGCGACTGCAATCGCAAAGGAAATCGGGTGTCACCATTCGAAAGTAATACGCGCTTTAAATCGCCTGGCAGCGAAATATGATACTAAACAGTTCGGGGATTACCACGACTATTTAGTTGCGCAATAAACGAAGTCTATGGGGCATTTAGGCAATACGTCCCATACGCTTCTTATAGTTTATTATACGTCTTTGTAGTGAAAACGTAAATAAACGCTTTCTTGCTAATATTATCAGCATTCGACACATTTCGCAATAGGACGGAGGTAAACGTAATGAAACTGAAAAGAACGTTACAGCGCATTAAATGCGACCCCATCCATCTATACGAAGGAACAGGCGCAGAAGTTTCATTAAATATTAAGGCGGTTCGCATCGCATGAAAAAATATACGGTCACGGACCACGCAATCCAACGCGCAACAGAGCGACTCGGTATTATGGCGGAACATGCAACGAATCATATTGTTCAACTGATGCAAACAGCGTTCTATAACGGCGATACACCGTCCAAGCACGGCGGCATGGCAAAAGTTTACGATCACTATAAAACGCGCACGCGAATCATAGTCGGCGAGGATTCGAAAATAGTTACCGTTTATAGAATGCCCGCAACAACGAGCGATATTCCGCAAGCATTCTCGAACGACATTCGCCAATTAGTTAAACGCAAGTTTGCGAAAGCGCAACGCGAACACAAACGAATAGCACGCACGCTTGAAATCGAAATAGCGGAATTGAATTTACAGATCGCGCAGTTACGGTTGAATATTGCGAAGGCAAGATCGCCAAAGGTTCGCGCTACTATACAAGCGAAAATGAACGAAATCCAGTCGTTATTTAACGCAAAAGAAATCGAGTTAAGTAGCGAGAACGAGTCATTTTTGGAAATGAAAAGCGGAACGGAGGCGCTACTATGACCGCAATCATCGCAATCTATCTCGTTAACCTTATCGCTTTATTCACGTATTTAACTTGGAAAGGAGCAACGGAAGATGACCGTCAAAGTCGTTGATATGACGCAAGTCAAGCGAAATAAGAAACGCAAACAAATCGAATCAATGTACATTGCGTTTTACGGAAATACGTATGCGAAAATGAGCGCGAAGTAATGGGGATGGCGCATAAAAAAGATCGCAGTAGTTTCCGTTATCAAGCGAAATATAAACCGATTGGTAAGAGAATACACGGAGAAGACCCGTTATTACAAAACTTAAAGAAAGAATTGATATCAGAGGAGCAGACGAGGCGCACTAAGTAATTCTCGCGTCCGTAGGAAATCGCGAAGGGTAGTCGTTAAGTAATTAAGAGTCGCATCGATTCGCTAAACGCTGTCGGTGTTTCGATTGCAGAGACTCGCGGTTTGCTACGGGCGCGGGAAGTTATGAGGACGGAACAGCTGGCCGTCACGCTTGCCGGAAACACTACGATCTCCGTCGTAAGCTACGGTGTGAATCGATCGGCGAGTAGTAAAAAGAGCGTAAAAGCTAAGAGATGCGGAAGTGGCACTCCGCCATAACAATCCGGTGTTCGAATATTAATCAAGGAGGACGTTAAATGGGAATTAGAGATACGCTAAAGAAACGCGAGGAACAACGTGACGCAGCAGCCAACGGAGGTGGTCCAAGCGATTTACCGGAAGGCGTAAAACGCTATGTAGGAATGGGAAGCTATGGCGAAGTAAATAAGGATGGTCGCACGTTTATTGTTCTTGCTGATCCGGACGAATGGTTCTACTACTTCGTTCACCAAGACAAAAAATACGAAAATGGGCGAACAACTCACGCGTTTAAAAAGCATACGTGCTTGCATTCGCCGAAAGAAGTCAACGCCGATTTAGTGAAATATTTCAAGCCGGGCAAGTCCGAATGTATTTCGTGCAAAGCGGGCGCTAAACGCAAAATGTACGCAATGATTCCGGTTTACGATTTAGAGTACGGAACATATCGCGTAATCGACACCGTTGAGTTCCACGTAAATAACTTAATCGCCGACTACGATAAAATCGAAAAAACGATGAAGAAGGCGACTAAGAATCCGGATTATTCTATCGTTGGCGAAGCAGTTCATATTAAACAAGTCGATAAAACCTTTTCGATGGAATCTGGCGACGCAACTGACGAGCAATTAGAAGATGCGAAGAGATTCATCGGCGCGGAGTTCGATTACGTTGAGCTTGCGAATTTCCGTGAAATTGACGACATCAAAACGTTATTGACTGACGCGGAAGACGGTTCGATTGACAAGTCGGTGTTGGGCGCAAGTGAAACGCAAGATGACGATGATCTAACGAAACAATTTTAAACGGAGGTGATTAAATGGCCCACGAAACCCAAGTAACGGGCGCTATATCGGAATTGACCGCAGCTAGGGCGATGATGGAATCGCTCGGCTGGGAAATTAGTCGACCGTTAGTGCCAGAAGTTTACGATTTCTTGGCGCGCGATCCGGTCAACGGCGAAAGCTATCGCGTCCAGGTTAAAACCTTGCGCATCCGTACAGACCGAAATAATGCGCTCGTTGTTTATGCGAAGAAAGGAAACGGTAAGCCCTATACGCGTGATGAGATCGATCTGATAGTCGGCGTAAATGGCGATCGTGCTTTTATGTTCGAATGCACGGGTTTATCGGAATATTGGAGCACGGAACAAACGGCTAAGACGCGATGGATTGAATTAACAAATACGAAAACGGAGGCGGTAAATTAATGGCGAAACTAACAGGCGTCAAAACTATCGACATGGTTAACGGTGAAATTACGAAGGTTGCTTATGATGGCGCGGAATACGTGAAGGTTGACGGGAAGGCACAGGCTGGCGATTTAATCCGTTTCACAGTAAATAAGTTAACCGATATTGATAGCGGAGATTTTTTCGAAATTGGCGCGGAGCTAGAGTATTACGATAACGGCGGCGATGAACGCGACGCGAATTTTTACTACGCGGAAGGGTATTTCAATGTTTTCCGCAAAGTAGAAATGCAACATCACGCCAAGCAATCGCCTAGCCTTTCCGAACGTGTTGACGCGCTAGAGAAACGAGTCGAAGCGTTGGAAGGCGAAGCGCCTGCGGAAGAAAGCGACGAACCCCAATACGTCCTAGTTACCGACCGTGAGCCACAAGTTGGCGATTACGTTAAATATGACGATGATCTTAGCGATTACATTACCGCGGACAAATATTACGAAATTATCGAAATTGACAGTTACGGCGACCCGCAGATTATCGACGATGATGGCGATGAATATGATACTGGCGGCGATGATTTCGAAGTTTATGCGAAAGCTGGCGGAAGCGAATCCATTTCGGATGACGACCTAGTAAACCTCGGCGCAATCAAAACGAAGAAAGGCGACTTTGTTAAGTTTCACAAAGATCACGGAAGAAGCACGACTGCCGGTAAGCTGTACGAAGTTGTCGACGATAGCGACTACTACAAAGATGACGAAGGCTATACGGGATTTACAACGAAAGGCTGGGGCGGACTAGAACAGCGTGACGTGTATCGTTTGATTACGGAGTCTGAGCCAAAATTAAAAGTCGGCGATAAAGCACGTTTGCTATCTACTCGTGGAAGCCTAAGTGGATTTAGCGCAGGCGATATCGTAACACTACACGAAAACAAAGTCGGTAAGTCAGATTTTATGGTAAAAAAAGGAGGATCACGCGGATATACAAACGCAAGCAATCTCGAAAAGGTTAGCGAAGAGGAACTAGCGCAAGAATTTCACGTAGGTGATTACGTTAAAATCCTTTCCGCAGGAGAGTACGGCGGGGTAGACGTTGGTACAATCGGTAAAGTATCCGTAGGTCACGGAGAGTCATATGAAATTCGCGTTGATAAGTTAGACGGAAGTGATCACGATTACTTTGTCGCTAGTCAGCTTGAAAAAGTTAGCGAAGCCGACACAAAATTCGCGAAGCCAGGACGTAAGCAAGGCGAATTCAAGAAAGGCGATATTGTTCGCGTGATTAATGGAAGAGGCAGTGGTTTTAGCGGTCATAACGGGACTATTTCGGAAATTGACGAAGATGATGAGTCATCGGTTCCGTATCATGTCATTAAGCCGAAGTCAATTCAAAGCGGAGCAGATACGTGGCTTAGATCGGATCAAATCGAACTAATCGCGCCAGTCGAAAGCCGAGGCGATCGAGCATGATCCATCGTCACGACGCATACCTACAACCGCCCGAGCCAGTCATCGCTGGAAAATGCGCAAACTGTGGCGGCGAGCTATACGACGGATGCGAGTACGTTCGCGACCGGTACGATGACGAGTGGTATTGTGACGATCAATGCTACGTCGAGCGCAGGCGGAATGCTGGCGACTTGGTGACGGAGGTGATCGGTGATTGAAATTACGGTTAAATGTGACGCAGCCCGACGACGCAAAGGAGCGCGTCCAATCGGCAGCACAGCGGAAAGTGGCAGCGACGGAAACGATCGACGAAGCTTGGACGCGAATACTTGCGATGAAAAACTCCGACGCTGACCAAGCGCGACTGATCGAGGTTAAAAACGCAATGCTTTCGGGGGTTCTAGGCAGACATCCCGAGAGCGTTGCAAAGCGCTTTAGTAAGGCGGAGGCGCTTCGGCTTTATAAGGAATTGGCGGAAAGCAAACGGGAGGCTAAGTTAGCGGAATTAGTCGCCAAGACACCGAGTAATTACGTGCTAGTCGATACATTCGAAAAATTATACCGATTGCGCGACGACATAGCAATGTCTGACATAATCGCGTTTGACTGCGAAACATTTGGCGAAAACGGAGGGGCGCTAGACCCGTGGCGCGGCAAAGTTGCGGGCTTCTCCGTTTCCACTCGCCGAGCAAGCTACTACGTGCCGATTAATCATCGCGGAGCAGATCAGTTACACATTCACTCTATCAGCGAAATATGGGACGTATTAGAGGACGCTAAAATCGTTATGCACAATGCGCCCTTTGATTGCAAGTGGTTTGCGGTACATTACGACGTAAATTTAACGGACGCTTTGTACGCAGACACACGTATAATGGCGATGAGTCTTGACGAAAATCGCGACCACCGTTTAAAGAATCTATTAACGGATTGGCTGAAACAGCCGAGCGATAACTTTGACGAATTGTTTCCGAATACGCCGTTTAATGAAATATCGCTTGATGTAGCGCTTCCTTATGCGGCAGGCGATACGGAAAAAACGTTGGCACTATTCGATTGGATTTCGCAATGGTACGACAAGCGACCGGATTTGCAGGAAATCAAGCGCTTGTTTTACGAAGTAGAAATGCCGGTACAGCGTCAGTTTATTAAGTCCGATCTTCGCGGAATTAGGTTCGACGTAGAGCACGCGGCTACACTTGACGCGAAACTTGCTATTGAAGAGGCGGAGTTGTACCGAAAAATAACGGATTTATTTGGCGAAGCAATCAACCTGAATTCGCCGGCGCAACTTAGCAAGAAATTATTCATCGACTTGAAACTAACGGACTACGGAAAAGGTTCAACGAATAGCCGATTCATGAAGAAGTTAAAACGTGAGCATCCGGTTATACCGTTGTTGCTTGAGTATAAGGAGATCGGAAAGCTTCGTTCTGCATTTACGCAAAAGTTGCCGAAAGAGGTAAAGTCGGACGGTAAGATTCACCCGTGGCATAACACTTGGGGCGCAGCGACCGGTCGGTTTACATGTAAGGACCCGAATACGCAACAGATTCCTGCCAAACGACCGGAAGTTCGACAGTTATTCCTGGCAACTGGACCCGACCGTATTCTCGTTTCGATAGATTACAGCCAAATTGAACTTCGTGTATTAGCGCACATGGCGAACGAAAAGGTATTGATTGATGCGTTCGAACATGGTCGCGACA
Source organism: Bacillus sp. 03113 (assembly GCF_006546985.1). Classification (GTDB taxonomy): domain Bacteria; phylum Bacillota; class Bacilli; order Bacillales; family Cytobacillaceae; genus VATK01. The sequence goes on along the minus strand of NZ_VATK01000006.1, from coordinate 94,705 downwards.
TCCACTCGACAACAGCAGCGTTAATCAGTCCGTATTCATACGAGGAAATAGAAGTGAACAAGGACACGGACGGCTCACCGCAACAGAAATATCGAAAGCAAGCGAAGATTGTAAACTTCGGCATTGTGTACGGAATGGGCGCAGGCAAGCTCGCGGATACGTTGGAAATTACGAAGAAAGAAGCGCAAAAGATTATCGACGACTATTTTCGCGGATATCCAGGCATCAAGCGATATATGGACGAACAGCACGCGAAAGTAATGAAGCAAGGATTTGTTACGGATATATTCGGACGCAAGCGCCGATTGCACGAAGATATTAAGTCAAAAGAGAAATGGCGAGTGTTTAGCGCTCAAAGGATGGGCGGAAATTTTCCGATCCAAGCGAGTGCCGGTTCGATATTAAAGAAGGCTATCGTCGACTTGCAGACGGTGTTACCACGGCATGATTCGCACATTCTGCTCCAAGTACACGATGAGCTAGTTCTTGATTGTCCGCGTAATATTACGGAGGAATCGTTGCAGGAAATAAAAACAACGATGGAAAAGGCGGTAAAATTGCTCGTTCCTGTACGTTGCGATGTCGAGATAAATCCGGAAAGATGGCTCGAAAAAGTAAGTAACGAAGATTGGTTCGATATGGAGGAGGACGAATAAATGGAAGATAAACAACAGTTGTTATTTCGCGCTATGCAGTCGGCAAAATTACAGGAGTTGGCGGAGCTAAAAGGCGGAACAGGTCATTTACGTAAGCCATTATCCGTAAAGGAAGAGGAATCGCGCAGAATTAAACGTAAGCAAGCGAAAATGTCGCGAAAGGCTAATCGATGAAGGCACTCGCATTCCTAGCCGTATTCGCCACCGTGCACTTTGTCGCACCATTCGCGGCGCCATCGTTTGCGCCAACGATCATCCAATCGGCAGCCATAACGGTGTTGGCATTCGTGGCTAGGGCGTTGTTGACGGCAAAAGACGAGTATACGTTGTTTATTTACGAAAAGGAGGACGATTAATGGGAAACACTTACGTATTTATCGATTTAGAAACGACAGGGCTTGATTATAAAACGGAACAAATTACGGAAATCGGAGCAATTAAGTTAGACGATAACTTCGACGAGATTGATCGTTTTCACACGATGGTTTCGCTTGAAAAAGGACGGGAATTGCCGGAGTTCATTACGAAGTTAACCGGAATAACCGCGCAGGACTTAGAAGGATGGCCGCCTGAAAACATCTGTTTAACGGAATTAGCGACTTTTATCGGCGACTCTATCGTAGTTGCGCAGAATGCTCCGTTTGATCTTTCATTTATTAGTCGAGGTGACATTTATCCGGAATCATTTATATGTACTCGTGCACTAGCTCGCTACGTTGAGCCAGAATTGTCCGCTAGTTTAAAGGACGTTTGCAAGCGACGCGGAATTGATTTAAATGGTCATCATCGCGCCTTAAATGATGTCGAGGCAACGATCGAAGTATTTAAGGAATATGTGAAGGAAGCGCCTGGCTACGTGTTGCTTAACGTTGTGCTAGACGAACCTAGTCGCCCATTGAAGTTTGTACCGAGAGGATCAAAAATACGTCATATTTACCATGTTGCACTTACGCCGTTAGAAATCGTTGAGATTGCTAGAGCGCTTCCCAACGGAGAATTAAAGGAGCGTCTTTCCGGCGCATCAAACAGAAAGGGAGCGATTAATTGACTCAACAATTAGCGGAAAAAATAGCGAAGGATTTCTTGGACTTCCTAGACGAGTTTCACCTATACGAGCAGCCATATGACGATAAGATGGACGCTGAATTTTACGAACAATATGCACGCGTTCTTCGCGAACAATCCAAGTGGGGCTACTTTAATTGGAAAACGGCGCCCGACGGAACACCTCGTCCGTTATTTTCGCCGAGTGGTGCCGGAAAGAGCGAACGCGAGTTATACGAAAAGGCTATTAAGGCGAAGAAGGATAAACGACCGTCAAATCGAAATCAACGTGATTGGACAGGACTCGGCTCCCAGGTTGGGGCTTATATTCAACGCGAAGTAATGCTTGCGGAATTACACTACGAAAAGCTAACCGGCAAGAAACCGAAGTTTAAATTCGAGCGTACTGAACGAAACGAACCGGCATTTGAACATTTCAAAAAAGTAATTCACGAAGTGGAGCATAATGGCGAAAAGTTCGGCTTAAACGGATTGCCGGACGGAATTCTCGAATATACGAGCGATGATGGCGAAATCTTACGCGTAGGACTCGAAGTAAAGTCGTTTCAAAAAAGCTATACGGAGTTCAAAAAACACGATAAGCCGAAACTCGACCACGAATTGCAAACGACAGTTTATTCGGAAATGTACGGATTGGATTATTACATTATTCTGTATCACCTAACGTATGGAGCCGATTGGGATCGCGAATTTAGTCGAAGTAAAACTTACGGAAGGTTCATAACGCAGGATCATCGCAATGAAATTCTCAACAAGTTTGCTCGCGTTACGAAAGCGTGGAGAACGGGCGTAGCACCGGGATTGGACTTAAACGCATGGAAATATAACGACTACAAGACGTCAATTGCGAAATCACTTACAGAGGAAGAATTGGCGAAAGTGAAAGACCAAGTTCGCCGAATGATGCGTTCTGGATTGCCGGATTGGAAGAAGCAAAGCTATTACGACGTGTACGAATTTATAAAAGAGACTCGCGAAGGGGGAATTGCGTAATGTTAAAAAGTCGCAGAGAACGTAGAGAAGAGGCACGTAAAAATAAAACGAAATTTGAACCGCAATATAACGGGCGTACTCCACAATCATACGAAGAATTTTACGGAGTTGGTTACGAAAGATTTAACAATAAATTCGTAACGATTAAGGAGGTAAAATGAGAATCCTAGCGTTCGACATATCCGCAAGCCCTGGCGTCGCTGTTCTCGAAATCAAGCGAGGTCGCCCGTTGCTTGTCTACGCAGATTCCATCAAAACGGACACATCAACGCCCGACTCGCAAAGATTCGCCTACGTAGAAGCTTTCGCAATAAAGGCGATACACGAACGCGGTCCATTCGACGTAGTAGTGCGCGAACATTTCACGAAGGGCGGAAGCAAGCGCTCAACGCAGCTCGTATTCGGTTCATGGGCGATGATTGACGCGGCGCTCGGTAAATACGGCTATAAAGTAGACGCGGAGATAACACCGACAACCGTTAAGAAAATCGTAGGCGGAAACGGCAGCGCAAGCAAGGAAGAAGTCGAAGCAGGCGTTCGTCGCATATTAGGGCTTGCGGACGATTACGTATTCAAATCGAATGATGAATCGGACGCGGCGGCGATCGGTCTTGCGTATCTGATTCGCGAAGGACTGATCGAAACATGAGCGACGCTGAACTGTACGAAAAATTACTCGTCTCACTCCAACGCGAGCTTATCGAAATTGACCGAAAGATCGAGCAGGCTCGCGTTCATGAGGCGGACTTGCTCGCTAGGCGGGCGGAAGTAGTCGAGGGGATTAGCGGAATAACGAAAATGAAAGGGCGGATTGAATGAATTACGCAAGTTTAAACGAGGACATCAAGCAGTTTACCGAGGTGTTTCCGATAACACCCGATATGAAAATGACGTTCGATGGCGTGTCGCGCTTAATTATGCTCGACCGTTATACGTTCAAGGATACGGAAAAGAAAACGTTAAAAGTCGGCGATTTCGTCGTACTTACTGTAAAAACTGACCCGAAATTCCCTGCGCGTGGTTACGGCTATGTGACCGCAATAGATTGGGCCGAAGGAAAAGCAAGCGTCAAACTGGACGAATCATTTACCGGCGTGTTGGAGGACGATGTTGAAATTACTACAGGCGTCGTGACTCGTCCGTTAGATATTATTGACAAGCCACTCGAAATTTATTACGAGCAGATTGCGAAAAGAAATGCTCGCGGGCTTGCGGCAGTTGAAGAGGACGAAGCAAAGCGTGAACAAAGCCAGCGCGACTTTTACGAGATATTAGTTTCGCTTGACTTCGTGCCAGGCGGTCGCGTTATTTACGGAGCTGGCGCAAATACCGATGTGACATATTTTAACTGTTACGTAATGCCATATCCGAAAGACTCACGCGAAGGCATCGGAGAACACCGCAATAAAGTAATGGAGATCATGTCGCGTGGTGGCGGCGTAGGAACGAACGGATCAACATTGCGCCCAAGGAACGCATTAGCTCGCGGCGTTAACGGAAAGTCAAGCGGTTCCGTTTCATGGCTCGATGACATCGCGAAATTAACCCATCTTGTCGAGCAAGGTGGAAGTCGACGCGGGGCACAAATGCTGATGATGGCGGACTGGCACCCTGACATTATCGAGTTCATCATTTCGAAAATGCAGAATCCTCGGATCATACGATACTTAATCGAAACAACGAACGACGAGCAAATCCGAACGCTCGCGAAAGATAAGCTTAAATTTACGCCGTTGATGCAAGCGGAAAAGGATATTTATGAGAGTTTCATCGAACAAGGCGCTGATAAATGTAACGATGTAGCAATGCAAAAAGCAGAACAAATTCTCGAAGATGGAGGAACATATTCCGTCAATAACGAGGAATTCCTAACGGGCGCTAACATCTCCGTTGCATTAACGAAAGAATTCATGCAAGCAGTCGAGGATGACGCGGAATATGAATTTCGCTTTCCTGACGTTGAAAATTACAGCGCGGAGGAAATGCAGGTGTATAACGATGAATGGCATAAACACGGCGATGTGCGCGAATGGGAAGCTCTAGGGTACGGAATCAAAACGTATCGCACGATCAAGGCGAAGGAATTATGGAATCTCATTAATATTTGCGCAACGTATTCCGCAGAACCTGGCGTGTTCTTCATCGATAACGCAAATGAAATGACAAACGCAGTTGCTTACGGTCAGAAGGTCGTTGCAACTAACCCCTGCGGAGAGCAACCACTCGCACCATATAGCGTTTGTAATCTCGCAGCAGTAAATCTCGCTAACATGGCAAACAAGGAAACGAAAACAGTAGACTATGACCGCCTTAAAAGAACCGTCGAAATCGGCGTTCGGTTGATGGATAACGTAATTGAGGCAACGCCATACTTTATGCCGGAAAACACGAAACAAGCGCAGGGAGAGCGTCGACTAGGTATGGGCGTTATGGGACTTCATGACCTACTAATCTATTGCGAGGCTGAATACGGAAGTGATCTCGGCAATGAAATCGTCGATAAGGTTTTCGAAGTAATGGCGACGACAGCATATCGCGCATCTATTAATCTCGCAAAAGAAAAAGGGAGCTTTCCGTTTTTAGATGACGGATACGATACGGGGAACCGTCGAAAATTTATCGCAAGTGGTTATATGTGTAAAATGCCCGAAGATATTCGCGAAGACATATTTAAACACGGCATACGCAATTCGCACATCTTAACGGTAGCACCGACGGGCTCAACCGGATCAATGGTCGGATGCTCTACCGGATTGGAGCCTTACTTCTCGTTCAGTTACTTCCGCAGCGGTCGACTCGGTAAGTTTATCGAAGTCAAAGCGGAAATCGTACAAGAATATCTCGACGCAAATCCGAGCGCTGATCCGAACAACTTGCCGTCATGGTTCGTTAGCGCGATGGAATTATCGCCGGAAGCGCACGCGGACGTCCAATGTATTATTCAGCGTTGGGTTGATAGCTCGCTTTCCAAGACGGTGAACGCGCCGAAAGGCTACATCGTCAGCCAAGTACAGGCGGTATATGAGCGCTTATACAAAGGCGGAGCAAAAGGTGGCACAATTTACGTCGATGGCTCGCGTGATGCACAAGTGCTTTCGTTGACGGCCGAAGAGAACACGTTTGAGGACGCGGAAATAGAAGCACCAAAAGTCGTGCTAGTGGATACGATTAATGACGTTCGATCTACCGACGTGACTTACGGTAACGAAATTGGCAATAAGTGTCCTGTTTGTCGCAAAGGTGAGGTAATCGACGCGGGCGGTTGCAACACATGTAATAACTGCGGTGTTCAGTTGAAATGCGGTCTATGACGGGCCACTTTTCAATTCTCATCCGTTAAATACATTAGGAGGCGGGTTTATGGCATTTTTCGGAGTAACAGCACGCAATGAGGAACAAAAACGCGCCATGCAAGCGTTAATCAACGATAAACCGTTCACATTCTTAACAGGTCCAGCGGGCAGCGGTAAAACATTAATTGCACAGGCTGTCGGACTAGAGCGCGTAATTGAAGCACCAGTTTACCGCAAAATGATTTATACACGACTACAAACGCAAGTCGGGATGGACGTCGGGGCATTGCCAGGCGATCTAACCGAAAAGACATATCCATTCATTGCTCCGTTTATGGATAATCTCGAAGTCATGAGCGAAAAGTCAAGCGAAATTAAGCGTTACTTAACCGAGGGAGACGATGATAAGCGTAAAGTGTTCTTCGATTCCATTCAAACGATTCGCGGGCGATCGCTTAACTACTCCTTCGTTATGTTCGATGAAATTCAAAATGTCGACATTCATACAATTGCTGCGCTTGGCACGCGTCCGGGCGTGAAAGCAAAGTTCGTTTTCCTCGGCAACTTTTCGCAGATAGATAATCCGAAATTGCGCGGCACTAACACAAACGGGCTATATCGATTGCTAAACGGATTATACGAACGTGGCGCGCATGAATATTTCGACCATATTAATCTAACGAAAACACAGCGTCATCCTGTCGTTGAAGTAGTCGAAGATATTCTGCGTAATCATGAAATGCCTGCGGAATTTGCGGAACTAGAGGCGCGCGGCAATGTCTAAATCCGAAGTTATCCACGTTTTATCCACAGTAAGCAATAAGGACACAATGGCGCGGTTTGTCAGTCGGATGGACTGCGCCACAGTTAGCGAGCTATTCGCGTATTTAGAGTACGCTGACCAAGCGACGATGGGTCGATGGTATGGCGTTTATGCGAGCTTAATTAAGGGAGGCATATCCGATGTTTAACGGTCTGGATTATCGTGATAGAGATTTATTACTCAAGGCAATAGTACGGTTACTAAACGCAATTGCAAGCCATTTTGAGTCTAAACAAGGAGGACGAAACGAATGAATAAACAATACGAAATGGTGGCGGACTTTCAGCGCAAAATGGGTCAGCCAGTGGCGGATAAGCCGACGGTAATGAAATGGGACAGACGAAGTGATCGTTATCATTATATGGAAGAGGAATTAATCGAATTTTTTGAGTCAGACGAATTAGTCGACCAATCAGACGCAATGATAGACCTCATTTATCTCGCAATTGGTACGCTAGTTGAAATCGGCGTCAAGCCTGAAGCCCTATTCGAAATTGTGCATAACGCGAATATGTCGAAGCTATGGCCGGACGGAAAGCCACGCACGAATCCGGAAACTGGCAAAATTATTAAGCCGCCGACATTTGTGCGTCCAGAACCGTTATTGCAGGCGGAAATCGAACGACAAGCATCCGTCAAGACACCGCGCAAGGAATCTCGCAAACTATCCGATTATCATACGGAAACGACGGTTTATCTTGACGAAAGCGAGGCGGAATGATGCTTGATGTCATCGTTACAATCAGCATTTATCTAACATTAATACTAGGTGTCGGAGTACTTATTATTGCTTGCTATTACGTATGGGACTACGCGGTAAAACTTATTTTAACCTTCTTTAAACTCCACGGATTATTTATACGTTTTATGTACGAATATTACAACGAAAAACACCGTAGACCTTCCGATTTAGTGAGACCGGAAATATCGGATAAGGAGGCGGAATGATTGGCGGACAAACAATACTTAGAACTAGCACGACACATACTCGAAAATGGCGTTGAGAAATCCGATCGAACCGGCACAGGCACGCTATCAACCTTCGGCTATCAAATGCGGTTTAACTTAGCAGAAGGTTTTCCGTTGCTGACTACGAAACAATTGCACTGGCCGTCAATTGCGCATGAGCTTTTATGGTTCTTGCGCGGCGACACTAATATAAAGTACCTCGAAGATAATGGCGTTAGGATTTGGCGTGAGTGGTCCGATGAATACGGCGATCTTGGCCCTGTCTATGGGCAACAGTGGCGCGGTTGGAATGTTTGGAATGACAGCGGTGATTTCGTTACAACGGTCGGTCATGATCAAATCGCGGAAGTCATTCAACAAATCCGCACGAATCCAGACAGCCGACGCCTTCTAGTTAGCGCGTGGAATGTCGGCGAACTCGATCAAATGGCGTTGCCTCCGTGCCACTTTGCGTTTCAGTTCTACGTAGCAAATGGACGATTGTCGTGCCAGCTTTACCAACGCTCGGCTGACGTATTCCTCGGCGTTCCGTTCAATATCGCAAGCTATTCGTTATTAACGCACATGATTGCGCACGTAACTGGATTAGAAGTCGGAGAATTTATCCATACGCTAGGCGATGCGCATATCTATACGAATCACATTCCGCAAATGTATGTGCAATTGCAGCGCGAGCCTCGACCGTTGCCAACGTTGAATATTAAGCGTAAAGTAACGGACATTGACGAGATCAAATTCGAAGATTTCGAGATTATTGGCTACGATCCACACCCTAAATTAACCGGAAAGGTGGCAGTATAATATGACTAAAATTCATACGATTGCAGACGAATCACTTGGCGGTGTATTACGCGAATATGTAGAGGTTGACTGGAAGGCTGACGTTGGGGACTACGTAATTATTGTTAATGCAGAGTCAGACTCGTACCATTTTGGCGAATATAGAAACGGTGATATAGCGATTATTAAAAGATTTAGGAATGATGATAGTCAAGTCGGAGTATATGCGGAAACTACGCTTATCGATGGTGAGGACGCGCAGTTATACGCACATGAATACAATGCGTTAGAACCGACCGACATCGTTCAAATCGACGACAGACGCTTTCGCTTAGTCGAGCGAAAAGCCGAGATTGGCGAGGACGTGCTCGTAATTGACGATGCCTGCAATCAATACGACTTTGGCGGAGTATATACGGTTGCATGTGTTGATTATCACGCTCATATACCTTCGAAAAATGGTGGATTGGTCTTCATGGAGGACTATGAGTATTATGTACTCGTTCCGATCGAGCAAGACGATCAACCTATCGAAGCACACGCAGACGATCCCGACAGCATAATTGACTTGCTCGCGAACTTGGCGCGCAGAGTTACGGAATTAGAGGCGGAGCTGAATGAACGCAAGAGAGTAGACGAAAAGCTTGACGCTGACATCCATGCGGAGTCACAGCGCCACATGTACCGTCAACAAGAGACTGAACGCGTATGGGAAAAACTCCAAGGATTAGCGAAGATTACCGAAGCTAACACGGACGACATCGCGGACTTGGACGAACGCATTATCGAGTTAGAAGAAGGCGCAAGCGCGAAGCAGACAGACGTCGTAACATACGAAAAGTTTCTCGACGCTGTTGCGGATAAAGTGGCGGAAAGGCTGGTGGGTCGATGATCCATCGCGACGTCAAAATAACGAAGATTTGTCTAACGGGATTGCTTCGGAGTGGAAAGGATACTGTTGCCGACTATCTTTACGCTAAACACGGCTTCTATTGTACGGCGTTCGGCGACTCTCTAAAGCGAACAGTCGCGGAAGTGTTTCCGTGGTCTGTGACGTCATCAACGAAGCCACGCGCGCTCTTGCAACAATACGGACAGCTTATGCGCGAGATTGATCCCGACGTGTGGGTACGTCATGTTGAGCGTAAGATTGACGCAATGACACGATACTACATCGACAAGGGCGAAACGGAGATAGGCGTCGTGATTTCCGATCTCCGCCAGCCTAACGAGTATGAATGGGCGCGCGCCAACGGTTTTACAATCATTCGCGTCACAGCACCAGAAGAACTCCGCCTAGCCCGTGCGCGATTGGCTGGCGATGATTTTACGGAAAGCGACCTCGATCACGATACCGAAAGTCATGTCGGAAAATTCGAGGTAGATTACGAAATTATTAACGGTGGGACGGTCGAGGAATTGCAGGCGAAGGTTGACGAGATTATGGCGGAAATTAGCGGAGTGAAATAGGCAATCACTCCGGCTTACTCCGTGTCATCTTTCGCTAATTCAAATCCACGCCACCTAACGCCGTTTTGGTCTTCCCAGCCGATGTCTTTAAATTTCACCGGAAGCATATCGCCAGTCAACGCCAATTTCGACGCAATCTCTTTGCCGGCTTTTGCGCCGAGATAGCCGCGCTTGTCGAGCTTAACGGCAGTCGCGTTCGGCACCTTGGCAAGCTCCTGTTTAACTAAACCTAATCTTTTATTTTCAACATCAACGCTGATAACAACGTACTGATAAGCAGACAGTTTTAATTCACGTTTAGCCGTGCTACTTACACCGAGTCGGTAGTATTTATCAATTGTTAACGCAGAGTCACCGCGACTAGCGAGTTTCAACGGTTCAAACGGCATAGTAACACCTCGTTTTTTTCTATAAATATAACGTAATAACAAACGAAAGTCAAACGAACGGGAGGTTATTAGATGGAAGTATGGCGAAATCTAAACGGAATTGTAGAAAACGGAGAAAACTATGCATTGTCTACGTGTGGAAACGTAGTGAATATAACTACCGGACTTGCACTAAAGCCGTCGCAAAAACGATCCGGGTACTGCCAAGTTGTGTTGCAACGTAACAAAAAGCGAAGGTATTACGTGGTTCATCGTTTAGTGGCTATTGCTTTTCTCGAAAATCCAGATAACAAAGCAATGGTCAATCACATAGATGGTGTCAAAACGAATAACCACGTATCTAATTTAGAATGGGTTACGCCTAGCGAGAACAATATACATGCAATAAAAACGGGTCTGGTTAATATAGAAAAACAGACGGAAATATTAGTAAAATTCAACTCCCAAGAAGTAATTCAATACGATTTAAATGGACACGTGATCAACCGGTTCAGTAGTTGTGCAGAAGCATCGCGTAATACCGGTATGCTGGCAGATACGATTCAAAAACAATGTCGAGCCAACGCTAAGCCGCGATTTCGAAACTTTTACTTTAGGTTCGCAGACGAAAAACAAAAGGAAAGGAAGGCTAACTAATGCGTGTTTTAAAACTTCACTCGCGCGTACAGTCCGGCAAGCAACGGCCAGCCTGCGTGGTCAACGAACGTCAGGCATTGCTCGTAAGTGACAGCGTAGTAAGAGTCGGTCTCGGCTTCGCGCAATACTTCGATTGATTTCGCGTGATCGAGCGTCAGATAGCGTCCGCCCGAGTGTAGAACGACAAGGTTATCGTCAACGATGAGCGTGCCGACAGTGTAGCCGTCCAAGCGGTCGATTAGGTCGTTATAGCGAGACATAATAAAGTACCTCCGTTTTGATTTCGTCTTATTGCGTCTATATTAGCGTGTTTAACGACGAAGTGTCAAGCGAAATAAAGCCCGCCAACAATCAGGCGAGCCAACTAACGAAACTAGGCAAGCGTAATAAGCCCGCCTTTGTATAGTTGCGGAACTTCACGCGGCATTTAATTGGCGACACAAGATACGAATAGTCATCGGTCGATTTAGCGATTGGTATTCGGTACACACGCGACTTTTCGCTCGCAGGCACACCGAGTTCCATTACGCCAAGATAGCGCCCATCGGCATCCGAAAGCAGCCATCCGAATTCCTTTTTGCGATATCCGGTCACGAACACATCAGCGTATTGATAGTTAATCACTTTAAGCCACGAATTACTACGTTTGCCGACTTCATAGCGCGAGTCTTTGCGCTTTAAGACGATGCCTTCGAGCGATTGATCCTTTACTGCGTCGAAATAAGCAGCGCCATGACCTTCGACGAATTGCGTCTTGGCGAGCAGCGCAGAATCGGTCGGTATCAATTCCGCAAGTAGTTCTTTGCGCTCGAGTAACGGTCGACTAGTCACACGCTTGCCTTCGTGGTGTATGACGTCAAAGGCAACGAACGAAATAGGCGTTGTATCGCGTGAACTCATAAAGCGACTCATAGCCGCCTCAAAGTCCGGCTTGCCCTCATTATCTGTCGCGATTAACTCGCCGTCTAGCACGGTGCCAGGCGGAATATCAAGCGCGGTTAGTTCGGGAAACTTTGCGGTTATTTCGTTCTTGTGGCGCGAATACAGGCGGACTTTGCCCGCGTTGTCTGCGGAATATATTAAACGGATGCCGTCGAGTTTGAGTTCCGTTAGGTACTTGGAATCTTCGAACGGCGCATCTAACTTGTGTAATAACATTGGCGAAATAAACATCGAAAACACCTCGCTTAATTATAGCACGAATAGGCAGCGTGCTTGACTAGGCGATTAATGGAAATGGAGGAGATTCTTATCGGAACAGTGAAGGTGGATATTAATTCGAAAGAACGGGCGCTAGAAACACGCTACAAGGCGCTGGACAATGCGCAGGGAGTTCGCATGCTACTAGGCGATTACCATGCGCTGGTCAGCCGTCGGGAGGATGATGAAAAATGAGCGTTTGGGATAATGACTTTAACCGTACGTACGCAGAATACCATGGTGCGCCATTGCGTTCGAGAGAATGCGATCATTGCGGGAAAGAATTGATTTCGGGAGAGAAAGCGAAAATACACCGAGAATACGGGCGTCTATGTTTAGACTGCGTTGATTATTTACGTGAGGAGGGTATGATTTGACGAATACAATGTATAGCTTCAAAATCGGTTATCACAATGCTCAGATTCACGAATATATAAACGTCTTGATTTCTTTGTTACGTAAACACAAAAAAGAAGGACGTCCAGTTACCGTGGAGCAAAGAATGCGTAGGGTCGATGTATTATGTGAGGCATATTATCAGGAAATTGGAATTATGCCGAAAGTACCTGCGCTAGAACGTCTAAGTTATATAACGATGTTTGATGAATTGACGGATAATCACCCGGATAAGATGACTCGCGAAGAGTATCCGATTTTAAGCGAAGACCAGGGAGAAAGACGTCAGTTCCGTGAAAGGGTAGCGAAAGACATGTCGATAGGCGACCGTAGATTCTTCGGACGAAGGAAAGTATCATATACGGACGATAATGGAGCCCCGCAAGTGAGAAATTCTAAGCTAGTTGGCAATACTGATGTAATGGAAAGCGTAGATTTGCGTTTAGACTTATTAGACGCGATAGATAAAGCTAATTTAACTACACGTCAAAGACAATCGTTATGGCTAGTTTATGGGGAAGAGATGACGCAGGAAGAAGTAGGGTTCGTTATGGGCATATCGCAACCGATGGTCGCAAAAAATATTGACGTTTCATTGTCGAAATTAAGAAAAATATACGGAATCTAGGTTATAAATTAAACGGTTAGTTACCTGTATAGACGCCGAAAGGGACGAAATAATAAACGCTATAAATAGAACCGACCACGCGGAATCATGCGGACCAAGGTCGGTCGTTTTTAGTTACTATGAAATTTTTACTAAAATAAAGGATAATCCCTCCTTTTGTCGAATTAATTAGGTAGAAAGGAGGTGTGTATTTGGACGCGGTAACAAGAAGTACACTAAATCTATACTTACTTTCTGTTAACTCTTTAATAGATAACGGCGAGAAAGAAACAATTGAATTTATAAATGAAGCTTTAGAAGCTAAAACTGTATTTGATATATTGGAAGTTAAATACGGAGAAAATCAACCTTTTGACTTTGTTGACAGAAATAAGGTCCACGATTTACTACATGACATGTGGGCTACTTTTGACGGCAGAGAAGAGAGAAAGTTTTGGGTATCTAATAATGGATTATGTTTGCTAGTTGCTTATATTGGTGAACTAATGGCAAATTATTAATCCACCTAATTAAAGATCGTCGATTTTTCGGCGTTCTTTTTATTTGCGCTAAACAGTGTAGGCAAGGTGAACGAACGAGTCGGGTATGCTCCGACCAGCCTTTCCGTATCAACTAAACGGAGGGTAACCGATTTGAAAATCGATCATAAAGGAAATACAAGCGAGCACCGTTACTTCGACGGTGTTTTTTCGTATGTAGACGAAAACGGCGAAGCGCGTATATCAGCGCCAGCATATACGCACCGAGTCGTTAGTAACGCACAGACCGAAGCGTATAAGGCGGAACAGGAACGCGAACAATGGCGCAAAGGACGTCAGCCTAGTTTTACCGCGTCGAACATGCTGAATTTGCACGAAGTATATAGCGTGCTTACAACGGCACAATGCGGCTATTTAATGCTGCTACAATGCTACGTAGATTTCGACGGAGGAACGCTGGTAAATCCGAATAAATCTCCGATGACTAAAATCGATATGATGAGCGTGCTACAGCTCGCTAAGAAAACGAGCACCTTTTATGATTTCTTGGACGCATGTATTGCGCACGGCATTATCGCTGAAACTGACGGCGTATTTGCGGTTAATCCACGCTATCATTTTCGTGGCGCATTCGACGATCAGTATATTGTTAAGAGTTACAGCGCCAAGCTAAAGCGTGTCTACCGCGAGGTAAAGGCGGCTGACATCGGACTGATTTATCGCATGCTGCCGTTTATCCATTACGAAACAAACGCACTTTGCGCTAACCCGTTCGAAGCGAATCCGTCACAAATCCGTTGGTTTACGCGGAAAACATTGGCGGAAGCAACTGGCGTCAGTCCTGGCGAAATAAGCCGTAGATTGCCGAGAATGACGTTTGATGGCGAATATGTAATCGCACAGGTTATCGTTGGCGGCAAGCGTATGTACATGTTTAATCCGTGGGTATTTTATCGGAAGAGTAGCGAACCAGATGCGACGTTGCAGGCGGTATTTAACGTTAAGCCAAAACGGAAGTAAAAGACAAAACCTTGCGCCACTTCATTCGCTATCGCTCATTACGTGTCGCTACTATCATTTATTATTTTCCGCATATGGTTTTAATTAAAAGATAGAAGCGCCGAGTGAGGTACGAACGAAGGCGCAGGCTTTGGTAACAAAGACTAAGAAATAATTACACGTTTTTTATAAACGTATAGCATAGAAAACAAGAGGAATACGGCGTAAATAAGCGATTTCTAACGGTTTTTAGCCTTTTTTACTTATTCCGAATAAGCGCACACTTTTAGCCGATTTTTCCGAATAAGCGCACACTTTTATTGCACGAATTTACCACGGCAATTTTATGCGGATGTAACATGGACACTATTACGCATATTAGTAAGAAGGAACACGGCGTATTATTGCGGAAGGTGTTACGCTAAAAATCAGCAAACGCGCTCACCGCGGACAGGTCGCCAAAACTCGAGGGCAAGCGCTGTTTTCCTTTACTATACTAAAGCAACCGTTATGCAAATCGTATGCATAAACGTACTTCCAACGATTACCAACCGTATTCAATAATAACGGGAAATAGCGTATGTATTCAGCCTATAAACAGCGGTATAACAACGATGTATAAAACCGTGCATAACCGATAAATTAGCGTACTTGAAGAACGTTGATATAATAACGTTTATGCAACGTATGTATTCCCCATAATGTGTATTATGTAAACTAAAAACGTATATACAATACACGAATATGCAATCGTAGTATACAACGGAATGTATACCATATTCATAGTAATACATTAACACTTTTCTGTACGAAAGTGTAAAAATACACCCCGGGGGCTTTATTTGGCTAAAGCGTCGGGTCTGACATCCGATTATTTCTTGCAAATTTTTAAACCCGAGGGTCATCAGCGTACTGTAGCGAACGCATAACGTTATGACGCGCTATATATGGCTAAACAGCCGTTTTAATTTGTCGCTAGACATAGACGCTAAAAACACGAAAGGAGGACGTTAAAATGACGAATGCGCGCTTTGAATTTAAGGAGCATTTACTCCGCGAAGGTCAACGACTTGCCGCGCAATTGCTAGTCGAATACGAATTTACACCGAAAGGTGATCGGAAAACCAAGGAAGAAATCGCGGAAGAAGCCGGCATTTCACGCATGCAATTACACCGTTGGGACACGACGGATGAGAACTTCATCGCGTATAAGAACTACCTTGCATCGCGCGTTGTCGACTCTCAACTTTCGCTAGTTTATTCGAAATTGATCGACGGAATCAAGAACGGATCGATGAAGGGCATCGAGCTGTACTTGAAACGGATCGGCGACCTTAACGATAAAAGTGAAGTCACGATTAATACGACCGGCGGCGATGAATCGTTCGAGGATCGCAAAGCAGCGTTGCTTGAGCGATTGAAAGGTAACGAACAAAATTAAGGAGGTGCGCTGCTATCGCATATATTGACGGCGTTTGGCTCGATCGTGATACGCGACAACGGCGCATCGATGAGCTAACGGAAGAAAACGAATTATTGGCGAAGATTATTGCGGGTCCAAGCGGAACGAACTACGATTTAGACCGGTTGGAATCGAATCTTGCGATATTGGAAAAGTTGAATCGCGTACATCGCGCAGAACACGATTTGATTTATTTTACCTACGAATATTTCAGCGAAGATTGCAATTCGGACAATTCTTCGAATCTGATTCCGGCAGGGCAGTCACTACAGAACGCTGCAGACTTTCACCGAACACTTTGCTCGTTGCTCGATGAGGTAACACGCGGAGAACAAGAAACAAACGTCGGATGGTCTGTGGGACGTCGCCATGCTAAGACGGCATACTTATCAAATTCTTACTTGGCGCATCAAGTAGTTTATCGCCTACAAAAATATATCGTCGAAGTGTCGGAAACAACCGACGTAGCCGGCGACTTTATAAAATGGACCGTAAATCAGTTGAAGTTTAATGAAAAGCTTCGCGAGGATTTCGGTCCTTTATTGCATCCAAAACCATCGATGAACGAGGTTGACAACAAGTACGAATTTATAACGTCAACAGGCACGAAGGTGGAATCAAAAGGAATAGGAACGCAAATGCGCGGATTGCGTCATTTATCCGAGCGCCCTGGGTTGTTCATCCTAGATGATTTAGAATCCGGCGAGAATACGAACACGCCAGAATTACGCGCGAAAAACCTTCACTGGTTCCGTTCAGAAATGTTAGAGGCGCTCGGCTTCGGCGGCATGTGTATTTACATGGGTACGATAGTCCATTACGATAGCTTGCTTAATCATGTGCTCACTAAGCGTAAGGACTTCGTTTCGCGAAAGTTTCCGGCGATCCTCTCGTGGTCTGAACGCGAAGATTTGTGGGAACAATGGCGTAATATTTACAATGCCGATGAAAAGGACGCAAAAGAACGCGCGGACGGTTTTTACGAAGCCAATAAAGACGAAATGTTGCGAGGTACTAGCGTATTATGGCCGCAAATGTACTCATACAAGTACTTTATGGAAAAACGCGAATCGATGGGCGCTAGGGCGTTCAACCAAGAATACCTTGGCAATCCTGTCGACGAAGAATCACAAATATTTAATCCGAGCGAATTCATTTACTACGTTGAGTCGGATTTAGATATAACGCAATGCGACATTTATGCAGCTGCCGATTTCGCCATGGGAAAGCAAAAAGGCGATTACTCTGCGTTTATATCGATTGCAAAGAAACGCGACACGGGCGTTTGCTATGTTATTGATACGTTTATTGAACGCGTAAAACCAGACGTTTTCATGCGTGAAATCGTTAAACGAACGCTTCATTACCAGTACGAAGGGATTGCAGTCGAGGCACAGCAGGCGCAGGAATGGTTCGCAGATAAACTACAGGAAGAACTACAAAAACATGGATACCCTGCATATACGCGATTATCAAAAGTTAAGCAGAAAACGCGAAAAGCGCTACGTATTGAGGCTCTATTGCCGGACATTCAAGCCGGACGAATCAGATTTCGCAAAGATCAGCGCTTATTGCTCGAAATGTTTGAACTTTATCCGAACCATAATCACGATGACGGACCGGACGCGACCGCCGACGCTTTTAAGTTAGCGAAAGGATCAACCGTTATAGTTCAGACGCTTAAAAAACGATCAAGATAACGAAAGGAGGCGCTTAAATGTCCTACAACGTACTATCCGATTACAACATTATGTCACCGCCAGATATGGACGTATTACTTTTTAACCCGTTCCAGCAGGCGCTAGGACACGAAACATTCGCGCGTATACAGCGACAGCTTCGATTCTATGATTATTACGAAGGCAAGCAACACGTCGACCCACAAACGGGACAACTCGTTAAAGCATCGGAATTGCCACGACCTGACGGACTTGATTACGACCCAACACGATACGCGACGAATTATTTTAAGGCGTTCATCAAGCGTAAAGCACGTTGGCAAATGGGCGGAAAGCACGGATTATCCGTTTCGCCGAAACAAATCGATGACATGCTCGACGCGGTTAAGCCGGAATACACGCCAAGCGATGCACAAGTGACGGAAAATACACGCGCGGAATCCTACGAAAAGCTTCTCTATCAATTGTGGCGCGAAAATAAAATGCGTGAGAAGTTGTTAGTGGCGGCGCGTGATCGTTTAATTGCCGGACGAGTCGGATGCAAGATCGTGTTCAACCCGAATACCGGTAAAATTCGATGGGTATTCCGTCCAGACACGGAAATATTTCCGGTTTATACCGACGATGACTACGAGGACTTGGTCGCCGTTCATTTTATTGTGCCGAAAATCATCGACGATAAAGAATTCTATCAAAAGCAGACTTTTTCGCTGGAAAACGGAGAATGTTTCCTTGAGGAAGGCATATACGATCAAAATTTACGCTTGAAAAAGACGATTACCGAAAAACAATCAATGGGAATCGATTTTATTCCGGTTGTACTTTTTCCGGTCTACGATTTAAACGGGGAAACATACGATAACAGTGAAGTCGACGACATGAAAGAGCAAACGGACATTCTTAATAAGATGAACGAAGACGCGATCGACTCTTTAAAATTCGAAATGTTCTCGATGACCGCATTAATTAACGTACCGGAAGGAACATCGAACAAAGTTGATATTGCGCCAGGCGCTATCATTGAAGCGAGAGGGTCAACGGACGGTCAATCGCCGGACATTAAAAAGGTCGAGGGCGGATTCCGTTGGAAAGACGCTTTCAAGGATCAATACGCGCGAGTAAAAGGAGCTTTGCACGAAATTACTGGATTGCCACAAGTAGTTCCGCAAGAGTTAAACTTTGGCGGGTTAAACGGCGAAACTTTACACGTGCTATTTCACGACATTATTCAAGAAACCGAGGAACATTGGCTCTCGTGGGGTCCACGTTTAGAGGAATTACACGAAAAAACCGTGCGATACTTACAAGCTCGCGTTGATAGAGACGTCTTTGCATACGACCGTAAAGTCGTAAAACTAATCGGAACGGACTACGAAAACGAAGTCAAATTCGTATTACCATTACCGGATAATCGCAAAGAATTAGTCGAATTATTAACGCTTGAAATGGACGCAGGACTGGAGTCGCAAGCAGGCGCAATGAACCGTTTAGGCGTTGAAAACACGAACGCTAAGAAGCAGGAAATTGACAACGAACGAACTGCCTCGAAGATAGCGCAAGACCCTTATAACGAACAAACCTCGTCCGAGTGACGTTAAACGGAGGTATATATGTTATTTGAAAAACCAAGTCTATTACGTTTGAATTTACAGCATTTCGCAGAAGACCCACCAGTCAACGAACCACCGGCAGCGGAGCCGTTAGAACCGCAAACACCGGTCGTTGATAATAAAATTCCATACGACCGTTTTAAACAAAAGGTCGACGAAGCTAACGAATTAAAACGTCAGCTTGCGGAATTGACTAAGACGAAAGAAGATGCTGAACGCAAGAAGCTCGAAGAACAAAACGAGTTTAAGGCGTTGTATGAAAAAGCGCAAGCCGATCTTGAAAAAATTCAAGCGGAAGCGCAAACGGTAAAACTCGAATCCTTAAAAACTAGCTTGCTCGTTAATGCCGGCTACACTGGCGAGCAGTTAGAACGCGTACGCAAATATATTGTTGGTGCCAGCGAAGAAGAATTAAACGCATCACTCGAAGAATTAAAGAAAGACATTCCGCCTAAGTCGTTAGGTGTTGATCCTGGCGCTGTTAATACGCCAAGACAGCAACCACAACAAAAAGACTTAGCGGAAGAAGGGCGCTCAATTTACGAAAGATTAAAAGCGGCCGGAAAAATCCGTCGCTAATAACAAATAGGAGGAAAACGAAATGGCATACAATTTACAAACTTCACAAACAGCTTTCAAAAGCGGAAAAAATATTCTAGCTTCCGAGCATTTTCAGTTCGTTGAAGCAGGCGCGACAGTGAAAGCAGGGGAAGGCGTTCTTGTTCCAGGTCAAGCAATCGCGCGTGTCGCAGCTGACGGAAAGTGGGTAAAATTCGTTGATGCAGACGTAGCAAACTATGACGACTTCGGAATCTTAAACGTAGATGTTGACGCAACTACTTATGACGCTATTGTTGGCGAAGTATTAGTAAGAGGTTCCGTATATGATGCAAAGTTAGTCGGAGCAACGGCAGTATTTAAAGGCAAAGTACCGACAATTCGATTTGTAAAACATATTTAACTCGGCGCTTTCGGTGGAAGGTGTCTTTTTTATTACCAAAAATCAATTTTAATCTAGGAGGAATATAAAATGGCAGGAATTACACATTTAAAGGAATTTCAGAAGCCGTCACTTCGCGGACTAATTGACGCGACAGTCCAAGACGCAGTACCAACGCTTGGTGATCGTTTCTTACCGAACGCTAACGTTTTCTCAAATACTTTCGCGTATGACGTTATTAAAACAAATAAATACATTGGCGCTATGATCGGGTACGGTTCAGAGCCACCGGTTGTTGACCGTGACGCGGTTGCTTCTAAAATAGGCGAAATTGCGAAAATGGGTCTTAAATATATTGCAACCGAGGAAGAACTGCTTGCGTTACACCAAGCACGTAATGACGGAGAAAAAAGTGCGATGATCGATAAATTAACGCTAAAAGGCGTCGATTTAGTTCAAGCTATCCAACGTCGAATCGACGTAATCAAAATGGAGGCTTTAACTAAAGGAAATTTCGCATACAACAAAAACGGCGTAAAGGTTTCCGTCGACTTCGGTATTCCGGCGGAACATAAATTGGCGTTAACTTCTCCTAACGATTGGTCTGACGTTAACCGTGACGTAATCGCTGATTTACTTGGGTGGGTTTCAACTTACGAAGCAACAAATGGTCAATCTCCGGCTGTTATCTTAATGAGCCGTGAAGCTCAAGCGAAATTACTTGTAAATAAAGTAATCGTAGCGGAAGCAGGACGACCAACTGGATCAAATCGCGTAAGCCAAGCGGAACTAAACGAAGTGCTAGGCGGATTCGGATTACCGCCAATCCAAATCGTTACTGATCGAAAAGTTACGGTTAAAGACATCTATTCCGGTAATGACGAAGTAATCGAATTTATGCCAGCTAATCGCATCGTAATGTTAAGCGAAGGCGTTGGCGAATTCTTACTTGGTCCTACGGTAGAGAACGACTTCCAACCAGGTATCGCATTAGAGGCGAAGGATAAAGACGAGCCAATTCAGTCTATCTTACGCGCTGTTGCTGCGGGATTCCCTGCGTTAGAAAAACCATCTTTAATCTTCCACGCTGACGTATATACGATCTAATAACGAGCGCTCTTAGGGGCGCTTCTTCTTTATAAAAATTAATGGGAGGTGTTCGCATGAAAATCGAGGTTCTTGACGCCATTATTGACGGACATGTTAAGGGCGAACAACTCGAAGTATCGGACAAATCTGCGCAGTATTTAATTTCTATTGGTTATGCAAAGGAAGTTAAAGCGGAGGAAACACAGAAGCCTGCGCGTACTAGAACAACTAAAAAATAGGGAGGACGTTAGATGGCGACATTAGCCGAACTATCAGAGCGCTTATTAAAACGGTTTAAGAACGTCCCGAACGTTGCTATCGAGGATACAAACGATTGGACGGAAGAATCTATGCTGGCTCACGGTTATCAGTCGACATCTACCGTTCCAACCGATCAAGAAACGCTTATACTGCTTTATGCTCAAGCGGAAGGATTATCGCAAATTTCGCTTGCCACGGCGCATTATTTTAAGTACACGGACGGTGAGGAACAAGTCGACAAAACGATGATTCCCGAACAATACCGAAAACTTGCGAAAGACATTCGCGAAGAATATGAGCGCAAAAAGTCGGTCGATTCGGGAGCATCCGTTCGATATATGAAGCGAGTTGATCGTCCGTGACCAACCAAGAACGCCTCGACGCAATCCTCGAAAAAATAGCGACCGACTACGGTAAGCTTAACGCAAAGCAGCAGGCATTCGCGGTAAAAGAAATCGGACGTATTCGCGCGGAAATCGCCGACTTGCTTGCGGACTATGCGGGCGATGACGGCACGATTAAAAAACAACGCCTTACACGTTTGTTACGCAATCTTGATTCAATCGAGGCAGGCATACGAAAAACCGGAATGACCACGATGGAAACCGTCATTAACGAATCCTCTGCGTTCACAACAAACGCAATTACCGGCGCATTAACCGAAGTTATAGGCGCGGCAGCGATTAGCGGAATTGTGACGGACAGGATTAACGAGGACGTGGTTCGATACGTTATTAATCGATTTGGCGACGATGGACTCGTATTAAGTGATCGCGTGTGGAACGTGGCGGGCGATATTCGCGATGAAATGGCGAAAACATTGCGATCGGGCATTATTCGCGGCGAATCGGTCGGCACGCTTATTAAACGTGTGCGCGACGTTCACGACAATGAAACCTGGAAAATTAAGCGGCTAGTCGTGACGGAAGGAAATACAGCGCATAGGGTAGCGGATGCCTATTGTGCGCAGCGAAGTCCTGTCGTGCAAGCTGTTCGGATTCACCGCGGTAAAGCTGATCGTCCCGAGCACCGTTGCTCGCAGTTGGAGCAAGAGGATAGATACGGAATGGGAAGCGGTGTTTACTTACCGTCGGATTCCGAAGTTTTTAATCCACATGTAAACTGTACATCTTTCTTGACCTACGTATTAACGGAAAAAGCGAAATAGGAGGTGCGTAAATGCTAACGCAATCAGACATCGAATTTATAAAGGCTAATCGTGCGGAAATAACGCAGAATCGCACCGACTCTATTACGTTAGTGCGAATGGTTGCCGGAGAGCCTGACCCGTACACAGGTGAGCCAACTGTCGGGGAATCAACGGAATTAATCGACGTAATATGGAAGGAATACTCAACGGTTGCAAACGGTGAGCGTTCTGTCATTAATGGCGTTGAATTAATCGCTGGCGACGTGCAGGTGACGTTCGAGTTAACGGTCGATTTATTGAATGTGATACGCATCGAAAAGAACGACGTTAATTACTCGATCGTTACCGTCGATGAAAAAGGCCTAGGCGAAGTCAATCGGCGCGAGTGTGTCGTAAGGAGGCTGACGTAATATGGCGCGAGGAAGATCAACGGTTCGAGTACAAGGCGTTGAGGAAGTATTGCGACGTTTAGGAGAAGAAGGCGCACGCGAAATGGTCGATAAAATTGACGAAGTGGTCGAGCGTCGAACATTGATGATGGTTAATGATGCGAAAATAGGAGCGCCGATTGATACCGGACTTCTAAAGAACTCGATTCACTTATACGGCCGTCAAATGAAAATGTCGCGGGTTTTCGGGTCCAATGTGGAGTATGCTACTAAGCAAGAATATACGCACGCGACGAAAAAAGGATTCTTTCGCAAGGCTGTGTGGAATCATCGCGAGAAATTGCGCGAAGATGCGCGCGAGGTGATCCGTAACCAATGATGCACGAACTTACTTACTCAATTATTACGCATATAAAGGCGCAAGTAACCGAATTGGTTGACGTCGTTTGGATTTACGATGGCGTGACGTTAACAGGCAAAACAAAGCCGTTCGGCACGGTTGAGCAGATGGCGGGTAACACGAACATCATTGCAAAAGAGCGCGAGTATTTCGAAACATTTTACCGTTTTCAAGTCGGATTACATGCGAAATCCATTGCGGAACGATCGCGCTTACAAGAAAAAATAAAGAACGCGCTATTACAGCCGAATATTGCGCTATTAGATACGAGTCAACCGTTCCCACCACCGACGGTCGGCTTTTTTTATTGCGATGTGCTCGCAGTCACTCCGATTCCAGTCGCGGATGTGACGGATGAAACGAACAAGAACCTCGTCTATTTCGACGTTGAGATTTATGTTCAGCGGAAAAATGGCGAGGCGGATTTAACGAAATTTGAACAATAACAAGGAGGATGAACGATGGCAAAAGGTGTAAATTTTTTAATTTATATCGAGGATAAAGTGACGCCTGGTACGTACATCAAGGTCGCAGGCCAACGTGGAGGTACGATAAATAGATCATACGACACGATTGATATTACGACGAAAGATGGCGACGGATGGATGGACGAGGACTATAGCTTCGGTTCATGGTCGATCGAGGGCGACGGTCTATTGGTCGAAAGTGACGCTGGATTTCTTGCGCTAGAGGATGCGTTCGAAAGCACTGAATTTGTAAAGGTGCGCTTTCAAACTGCGGCAGGAAACAAGTACGAAGGTAACGCATTGATCACGGATTTTCCTGTTGAGGCGCCTTACGACGATTCAGCAACATACTCGATCACTTTAAACGGAAAAGGAAAATATACGAAAGTATTGGCGTCTTAATTGACGCCTTTTTCTTTTGAAATGGAGGCAACGAAATGGCAGGCGTTTATATAAGTCTAGGCGGAAAAGAACGCGAATTACGGTTTTCATTTTTATCGTTTAAGGCGCTTGAACAGCACTACGACAAGCCGGTGCAAAAAGTGTTCGAAGAGGAAATGAACTCCGGCAAACTATCCGATTTAGTCGTCATTATTTGGGCGTGTTTACGCAAAGAAAAATTGACGCTAGGAAAAATCGAGGAATTGATTGACGAAGCAATTGAGAACGAAGAAATTACGCTTGAAGAATTAACCGAAAAATTATCGAAAGCCATTAACGAATCAAAAGTCGTAAAAGGTGCGGCGAAAGCACCAGAGGGCGAAACTGACCCAAACTAACAGACGGTCGCGAGTCATTTATTTTCGATTATGACGAACTCATGACGCAAGCGACCGGATTACTCGAACTTGCGCCGGAACAATTTTGGTACTTAACGCCGAGGGAACACGCGAACATGATCGCCGGCTACCAACTCCGACAAGATGCGGAATGGCAACGGTCGGCGCAATTAGCTTCGTGGATTATGTCGGCGCAACTCGGCAATAAAACGCCAACAGCGGATAAGTTGCTCGGCAAAGATAAGCACGGAAAACAACGACAATCAAACGTCGTCTCTATAGAACATAAACGCAAAACATTAGCGGAATTAGAAGATTCGCTTGGAAAGGCGGTGAATTAATGGCGGGACTAGATATATCGTATCGTATAACGGCGATCGATAACTTTTCGGACACTATGCGCAATTTAGATCGTCAAACTAGGCGAGCGTTCGATTCGATCGGCGATATTGGCAAAGCGGTATCTATCGCAGGAATTGCGCTAGGCGGAGCGCTAGGATTAGCGGCTAAGTCGGCGATGGATTTCGAGCAACAGATGTCAAACGTTAAAGCGGTATCGGGCGCAAGTGGCGACGAAATGAAGCAATTAACGGCATTGGCGAAAGAACTCGGCGCAGAAACGAAGTATTCAAGTAAAGAAGCTGCGCAAGGCATTGAGGAATTAATCAAGGCGGGTGTTTCCACTGCGGACATCATGAACGGTGGCCTTAAAGGCGCGCTATCACTCGCAACGGCTGGCGAACTAGAACTTGCGGATGCTGCTGAAATTGCTTCGACAGCATTGAACGCGTTTAAGGCGGATAACTTAACGGTCGTCGACGCAGCAAACTTGCTAGCAGGGGCGGCAAACGCATCGGCTACGGACGTAAGTGAACTTAAATTCGGACTCTCAATGGTATCTGCGGTTGCGTCAGGCGTAGGGCTATCGTTTAAAGATACGACGACAGCATTAGCGACGTTTGCGCAAAATGGGTTGAAAGGTTCAGATGCAGGAACGTCACTCAAAACGATGTTACTCAATTTATCGCCGTCAACTGACGGAGCAGCAACGCAAATGGAAAAGCTTGGGCTACTTACGGCAGATGGTACGAGTAAGTTTTACGACGCTAACGGTTCAATTAAGTCACTCGCGGAAATTGCTGAATTGTTAAAGACGCAATTAGCGGGATTAACCGATGAACAACGTCAATTAGCGCTAAAAACGATGTTTGGTACGGACGCTATTCGTGCGGCAAATATTTTATACAAAGAAGGTGCAGCAGGCGTAAGCAATATGTACAGTGCTATGTCGAAGGTAACAGCGGCAGACGTAGCGGCGGAAAAAATGAATAACGTTAAAGGACGTATAGAGCAGTTAAAAGGCGCGGTCGAAACGATGGCTATTTCGCTAGGTAACGCGCTATTGCCGGCTATTTCAAAGATCGTCGCGGGCTTGCAATGGCTAGTCGATAAGTTTAACGGATTGTCTCCGGCTATGCAATCGTTCATTGCGATTACTGCCGTTGTCGTGGCGGTGCTTGCGCTTATTGCGGGTCCGATACTTATTTTAATCGCTATGCTGCCGTCACTAATGATGGGCTTCACAGCAATAGCGGGAGCAGTTGGTATGACAGCGGGCGCATTGGCGGGGCTACTCGGTATCATCGCAGGCGTAGTCGCAGCACTCGCGCTCATTGGCGTTGGCTTATATATCGCGTACCAAAAAGTCGATTGGTTTCGCAATGCAGTCGACGCAGCATGGGCGTGGATTAAGTCAGCATGGCAGAATGCACTAACGTTTATCAGCGGAATTGTGCAGTCGATCATGGGTGCTGTGTCCGCGTTCATTGGCGGAAAACTAGCGGAAATTAAATCGTTTTGGGCGGAAAACGGTGCGCAGATCATGAGTCTAGCGAAAACAAACTTCGGAATTGTTGTCGCGGTCATTAAAGGCGCGATGGATGCAATAAAAGGCGTTTTCCAAATCGTATGGCCGTTAATTGTTGCGGTAGTAAAAGTCGCGTGGGCGCTAATACAGTCCGTCATAGGCACGTTTATTACGGCGATACTCGGCATTATTCGCGCAACCATGCGGTTAATGCAAGGCGATTGGCAAGGCGCTTGGAACGCGATTAAAGACACGGCGAAAACGATCTGGCAGAATATCGTCGGCTACTTTAAAGGAATTGACCTACGCCAAATCGGTAAGGACATCATAAACGGATTGATCAACGGAATTTCGTCGATGGCTGGCGGTGTCGCTAGAATCGTCAAGAAGATCGCCGATTCCATACCGGACGGCGTAAAGAAATTCCTCGGCATACATTCGCCATCGCGCGTACTCATGGAGCTTGGCGGTTATGCAGGCGAAGGGTTCCAAATAGGGCTATCCGATCAATTGTCGCAAATTAAATCGGCATCGCGCGACTTGGCTTACGCAGCGGTTCCTAACGTTCAGCCACCGTCCACGCAAGGCTATGCATCGTCAGTACCGGCGCAACAGACGACACAAGCGAACACTAAGCCGGTCTATATTACGAATGTCGTTACGCTAGACGGCTACGAGATTGCACGTACGACGTCGCCTTACATTGACGCTATGCAAACGGATCGCGTGAACTTAAATACGTTTATGAAAGGGGATAAGCGATGAACACGATCATAACGCGACTTGACGGCACCATATACGACTTTGACGCAATCGGCATAACCACACGCGATTTCGTTGTTTCATCGCCGAAGCCTCGCCATTTTACCGAACAAGTCGACGCAAGAAGCGGGCTGATCGATATGGGAACCGTTTATGACGCCCGTCCGATTAACGCTTCATTCTACGCCAAAGCGGTCGACAACGCCGACTATGCGCTCATGCGCGACGAAATATTTCGCATGTTACGGTCGGACGAAGCGTTTTACGTTACCGAATCGCGCAATCCAGGGAAGCGTTGGCGCGTAAAGGTCGCGGATTCGTTCGGACTGGATCAGCAAAGGCTATACGGATTCTTTGACGTTGAGTTTGTCGCATATGCTGGCGTGGCTGAATCGATAGGGACGACGCTTGATGCGGAAACATTCGAATTTCTTGACTTACCCGTATCCGAGTTAGATTACGCGGAGATTAGAAAGCTTAGTTTTCGCGTGTACAACGCAAGCGGACGAAAAATTGATCCGAGGTACGACTCGCTCGTCATTTCATATCGCGGCGTATCAACGAATCTACAAATTCAAAACGTGACGACTAACGAAACGTGGACGTACACAGGTACGACATTAGCGGACGATGAAATTCGGCTTGATGGCGTGCGAGCGACGAAGAATGGCTTGAGCATATACCGCGACACGAACCGAAAGCTTATTACGCTCGCGGAAGGCTGGAACGAGTTTGTCGTTAGTGGAGTGCCTACGCCGAAGAGATCGGCAGTACAGAAGCATGCGCCAAAGAATACGGAGACACAGCGGTATAATCCGTTTGCCTTCGAATTTACCTATAAATTCCTATAAGGAGGACGAAAAATGGCATACAATACGAAAGCGATGTTAACGGACGTGAACGGTGATTTAATTCCGCAATATTATGATCCGGTGGCGGACGATTTCTTTCCGTTGACGCAAGATTTGAATAACGTATTAATTCAGAATGACGATGGGACTGCGGTTCCTATTAAGCTAACGGGGAGTAATGTTCAATTACTTAACGCTGTAAGTGCGGTAGGTGCTGGAACTAATACTGCGGTTGGACAATACAGTGACTATTCGTTTGAAGTATGGGGAACGGCAACATCATTTACTCTTCAAATTCAAGCAGTTGGACCTTCTGGAACAGCAAGAAACTTGAAGATTTGGGATGAGTTAAACAACAAATTTGTAGATGGAAATAATATAACTACAGCAGGTTTTTACACTGTCTCGTTGCCATCGTTTACAAATTTAAGAGCTAATGTTTCAGTAATAAGCGGAGGAAATGTAAATGTTTCGGGAGGTATGATGCAATAATGTCAAAAAAAGCTAAACAATTAGCAAAAGCTTCATTCGAACAATCAAAAAAAAATGCCGATGAAC
Organism: Bacillus sp. 03113; assembly: GCF_006546985.1. GTDB lineage: Bacteria > Bacillota > Bacilli > Bacillales > Cytobacillaceae > VATK01. The sequence goes on along the minus strand of NZ_VATK01000006.1, from coordinate 65,665 downwards.
TAAAAATCGTACTTAGAGAAGAACCGAGTAAAAATTTATTTAATAAAAATGATGTTATTAATGGATACTATGTACGATGGGTTACAGGAGAACTTGGTGTTAATACTGATTATTCATCTAGCGATTATATTATGATTAAACCTAACACAAGTTACGTCATAAATATTTTTGACCAGATCGCTTTTTATGATGAAAGTCAAGTTTACATTAGTGGGTTAGATAGTACAGGACAATTAGGACAGGAGGTTACTTTTACATCACCGACAAACGCGGCGTATATCCGAGTATGTATGCCAACATTAAATTTAGATTCATATCAATTAGAAGAAGGAATGGAAAGCACAGAGTATGAAAGTGCTATTATTTATAAGTTATCGCCTTCCACAAAAGTGATGAATGTTAATATACAATCAAAATCTATCGAAACAGACAAACTTGTTGATGCAGACAATTTTGTTATGACCATTAGCGTAGTAAATCTATTCGATAAAGATAATGTAATAGATGGGAAATACACGAGATGGAACTCTGGTCAATTAGTAGATAATCCTTCTTATATATCAAGTAATCTTATAGAAATAGATCCTGATAATGACTACGTCATAAATATTTTTGACCAGATCGCTTTTTATGATGAAAGTCAAGTTTACATTAGTGGGTTAGATAGTACAGGACAATTAGGACAGGAGGTTACTTTTACATCACCGACAAACGCGGCGTATATCCGAGTATGTATGCCAACATTAAATTTAGACATCTATAAATTAGAAGAAGGCACAATCAGCACTTCATCAGCGGCTACTTTACCACCGCGGATAAAAGTTACAGACGAAAATTTAAAAGTTAAAGCGATTGGCGTAGATAAGCTTATCGATGGGGATAGGGTCGTTTTAGCAATAAAAAGTAAAAACCTATTTAATAAAGAAGCTATCACTTCTGAAAAATATGTACGTTGGGATATTGGAAATCTTGGAGATAACGTCAATTATTCAGTAAGTGAGTATATACCTATAAGCCCAGACACAGCATACGCGGTTAACTTTGGTGATCAAATCGCTTTTTTTGATGCTAACAAAGTTTATGTGTCTGGGATTAATTTTAATTCAACTCCGAATAATTCTGTAACATTTTTTTCACCCAATAACGTGTATTATGTACGTTTGTCTATCCCTAATTCTAAGTTGTTAATAGCGCAATTAGAAGAAGGAACGGAAAGCACAGAATATGTAGGTTATGACAGTATGGTTATCCCGTCATCATATCTCGAAGGTATGAGTTTCGGCGGCGGTATTTTCAAGACAATACACTCTATAATAGCTCCTATTCGCGCAAACAATGGCTTTAAAATAAAACTGATTGGAGATAGTATTACTCATGGTGTAGGAGGAACTGGATGGCAACAAAATGGAGAACAAATAGGTTCAACATCTTTTTACACCTCGCCCGATAGCTATTGCTGGGGAAACTTATTAAGAGATTATCTCTACGAAAAGTTCTCATGTACAGTGAAAAACTGGGGAACAACTGGTAGGACTTCGAGTTTCCTTCTATCTAATTTAAGTACATTAGTTGAGGCTGATGATGATGTTATTATTTGTATGATTGGGACAAATGACAGGAATGCAAGTAATAATACAACCAAACAGGAGTACTATGATAACTTGATTGCTATCGGAAATTATGTGCGAGGATTAGACAAAGAGATAATTTTTATGAGCTCTATTCCTGCGTCAATCGCAAATGAAACTGATGTAGGTAATCCAAAGAATTATCATATGGAAGATGTTGACCATATTGTTATGTCTGTGGCTACGTATTTTGACATGGAGTACATTAGTCTCTATAAAAATTTCATGAATTATTGTGATTTAAAAGATATTACAATTGATTCATTACTTGCAGATGGGCTACATCCAAATGATCAAGGTTATGGCATTATGTTTAATATTGTTACTGACCATTTAGGGATTGGCAGAAAACGACCAGGAGCCACCTGGTAAAAAAACAGAACCTTGAAAAGAGATATGTTACAAGTTGTTATAATATTGTATACTATTTGTAATATATGTTACAAGGTAGGTTCTGTTGTATGCTTAGAATGATAGATGTCATTAAAAAAATTATGAATTTTGGAAATTACGATGAAAGATATTCGGTCAAGGATTATTCTCCACTAACCCATAAAACTTGTTCCGAGTGCGACGGATCAGGACGAGCGGATGTGTTTAATGATTGTGAGACTTGCAAAGGAACAGGAATTGTTCGCAAAACCTATACAGAATATGTCGCTTCTTTGCCGCCACTAAAAGAAAAATAGAAACATACTATTGTTAATTTAACTAACGGAATTCTTATGTTGAATAAGGAAGTACCTTTGAGGGCTCTTTTGAGTCCTCTTTTTCTTTTGCGAAAATTTACGAAAGGGGATGACGCACATTTTATCGATAACTAACATCGCAGGCGAAACGGAAGCCCTCACGAATATACGCGGATTAACACGCACAAGGAAGGTCAACGGCGAGAAGTCGTTGGCTTTTTTCGTTATACCCGACGCTTCAAACGCACATTCATTCGGCATGGTTGACACGGAATCGACCGTCGAATTTGACGGCGAAGAATACGTAATCAAAACCGTCAGTGAAAAGAACGTAGGCTTGCGGTCAATTAAGGAAGTCGGCGCAGTTCACAAGTTCTTTTGCGACATGATTGACGACTATCAATACGACACATACACCGGCTCAATGACGTTCAACGCGGCGCTTAATTTCGTATTTGGCGGAACGGGCTACACGTTTAATATCATCGATTCATTTACCGCGGAAACATTCGATAACTTCGGTGATGATAACAGACTTGCGCTATTCCAAACGATACTTGAACGATACGGTGCGGAATTCTACGTCAACGGCACGCAAGTTAATCTCAAGCGCGAAATCGGCGTTGATACGGACTTTCAATATCGCTACGCACACAATGTTAAGACGCTCGACAAAAAAATCGACTCGACCAATTTAGCGACCTATGTTCGCGGATATGGCAAGGACATCGAAACGGAATACACGTCGCCTAACGCAGCAGTCCTCGGCATTCGCCATGCGCCGGCTGTGCGCGATGATCGCTATACAACGGTGGAAGGCTTGCTTGCACGCTTGCAAAACGACTTGAAAGACGAGCCGGATTTGTCGATCACGATTGATTTCGCGGAATTGCGTACAGCCGGCTATTTATACGAACAGCCGAACGAAGGCGACTATGGCTTTATTATTTACGAGCCGATGAGCCTCGACATTGAAGCGCGTATCGTAGAAATCAGCGAAGAATTTAACGCAGATTTATTGCCGATCAAAACGGCTGTCACGCTGTCCAATTTTCGCGAAGGCATAACGGACGTACTGACGAGATTTGCGCAAACGTCTAAACAAGTTAATCGTCTATTTAACGGGCAAAAGGTGCTTCCATACAACGTGCTAGATGAAGCCGTTAGAATCGCGACCGAGGCATTGCAAAGTGCGCAGACCGAGCTTGAATTTAATAACGGCATAATCGCGCGCGATAAAACAAACCCGAATTTGCTCGTTCTATTCAATTCCGCGGGACTCGGCATTTCGACCGACGGCGGACAGACGTTTACCGAAGCGATCACTTACCTCGGCGTAAATACGAGCCTATTGACCGCGGGACAAATTAACGCGAATAACATTAGCGTGCTTGGCGGAACAGTTGACGCTTATACGTTAATAGATGCGGAAGGTCTATATGTTAAAGGTGGCGCTATACAGATAGAAAGGCCAGACGGGTATGTAGTCGTTAACGACGGTATTTTGCAGAATGGGTTCGCTATTCAAGGCGCATACCCACCTTATAGGACCGCAGGAATAACAGAAGATGGGCCTTGGGTAAAGGTAAATACGACAAACAGATTCGAGAACATTCAAGCGTACACGTTTAAGCATGATACCCGATATTTAGTTGCGAAAGTTGGTATTTTTACGCACAACGGAATAACGGGATACTTGTCATTCGACCTAGATACATCGGACGGAGCAGGAACGTCGATAACTGAATTAGCCACAGTGTCAAGATCGGGTGATGACGATGGATGGACAACATATGTGACGATGGACCTCGGAGTTCCTGAAGGTAGTAGAAAAACGTTGTATGTCCGAATGTATGGAAATGATCCTGATTGGTTTGTGTTTGGTCGTATTTTATATATTTGTCAGGAGGGCTGATATGGGAGTTTTACTATTTTGCGACGTAGACGGAAATGGAAAAATAACTGAAAGTATCGTTGGGGCACGTGTAGTACCGATGAAACAATATGATTACTTTTTTTATATCGCAGACAAGGACGCTGGAACGGTCGTACAAGGAATACCGGACTATCGCATTGTCGACGGCGAGCTAACGGAGGTGTAAACGAATGGCGGAACCAATATCACGCGACATTGCCGAGCTTCGCGAGTGGCTTGTGCGCATAGACACGAAAGTCGACTATTTAAACGAGGTTAGGCGGACAGCGGAAGAAGCAGACGAAAAGGCGGGCAAGGCGCTCGCTCTATCGGAAGAAAATAAGGAACACATTCGCGATATGAAAGCGAACACGAAATGGGTATGGGGAACGATTTTAACCGTTGTCGGCTTGCTTGTAACGGTCGGCATAGCGGTTTTCAGTTAAGCCAGTCGGTAGTCGCGGCTGTCCGTTGGCTACGTAACAAATCGCGACACCGACCTTAACGCTATTTTATCATAAAATTACGAAAGGAACTGACGAAATGAAAAAAATCGTTGATATTTCGCATCACCAAGGCACAATAAATTGGGACGAATTTGCGAAGGAAGTAGCGCTCGTTATTATTCGGGTGCAAGACGGATCAACCACGATTGACCGTCGCTACAAGGAGTACGTCGCGGAAGCCAAGAAGCGCGGCATTCCGTTTGCGCACTACGCCTTTACGCGCTTCGTATCGGTCGCTGACGCACGCAAGGAGGCGCAAGACTTTTACGCACGTGGCGACAAGGACGCATTATTTTGGGTCGCTGACGTCGAAGTCAAAACGATGGGCGATATGACAGCGGGCACGCAAGCTTTTGTCGATGAGTTGCGCAGGCTTGGCGCAAGCAAGGTCGGAGGCTATTTCGGTCATCACTCGTATAAAGCGTGGGGACTTGATCGCGTAGGTAACATAGACTTTACGTGGATTCCTCGCTACGGTTCAAACGACGGCAATCAAAACGTCAAGCCTGCGTATGCTTGCGAGTTGTGGCAATATACGTCAGCGGGGCGCGTGGCTGGCGTAGCCGGTAACGTAGATTTGAACGTATTAAATGGCGATAAGTCGCTTGAGTGGTTCACCGGCAAGGTTATCGAGGCGCCTAAGACGGAAGTAGCGGCGGCTCACTACGAGGCGCCTAAACCAATCCAACGCGTTCGCGCTACTGTCGTTTCTGACATTCGTTCAGCGCCGAGTCATACTGCCGGATTTGTCCGCAATACGGTAGTTGGTGAGGAATTCGACGTATACTCGCACAACGGAGATTGGCACGAAACAGATGCCGGATGGATTGACGCAAACGGTGGCAACAACCTCTATTGGGTCGATAATCCTGCGTTAAAAACTGCGCCAGCACCTACGGTCAAGCATTACGTCATCAAGTCCGGCGACACGCTCGGCAAGATTGCGGCGAATTGTGGCGTATCCATTGCGCAATTACAAGCATGGAACGGCATTAAGAATCCGAACAGAATTTACGCGGGTCAAAAAATACGAGTGAAGTAAGGGAGACGATAATATGAAACGTTTTAAAAATTACGCATTGTGGATTGCAATAGCTGCGGTTGTTGGGATGGCGCTAGTAGATTTCGGCGTGATTCCTGATACGCAAGTTTTCAACACTTACGTCGATAAAATTCTGTATATCTTAATCTTAGCGGGCGTAATTAACAATCCGTCTAACGGGTCCGGCTTCAAAGACGAAAAATAATCGAAATATTGCGAGGGTCGGCGAAACTTTAGCGCCTGCTCTTGCGTACATACTAATAACGCGATATATTAGAAATAAGGAGTGATTACGTAATGGAAGCGCAAGTAATCAGCAATGAAACGTTAGTTATCGAGGTTGAACGCAAAAAAGGTTCCATACTAGGCGGAATAGGGCGAGTGTTTGCGTTCACATTTGGCGGATTCGGCATTCTTATTTCCGCACTATTATTCGTAACAATCATCGGAATATTTCCGGCAATTGGCTTGTTCTTTATGTCGCTCGGATTGATTTACGCATCGCTCGGCAAGCAAGCGGTCAAATGTCCGCATTGTAAAAAGCGTCACTATGTCGTAAAGACTGCGGAAAATATGACGTGTTCAAAATGTCGCAGATTGACCGTTATCAATTGGAAGTAACGTAAAACGCCCCGTACTTAGCGGAAATTATCCGTTGAGGCGGGGCTATTTTTTGTTTATCGTAAATAATTCGTTCATGTCCGTAATTTCAAGCACCTCCGCAATCTTTCCGAGCGCATCCTTAGGGTAACGCTTCATCTTTCCAGAACATAACTCGCTAACTGTCCGCGTAGATAGTTCGGTCATTTCCGCAATATCCTTCTGCTCAAGTCCACGCTCTGCTAAAATCTCTTTCAATCGAAGCTCCAATACGATCGCCCTCCGTTTACTGTTTCCTTAATTATACGATATTTTTGCAGATTACGCAATTCGTAATTGACAATTTTAACGGACATGTTTATACTTACGTTAAACGTAAATTACGGAAGGAGTAATCGAAATGATAGTCGCAAACGAAGCCACGCTCGAAAATCTAGTAAACTTCGAATCTATCGCGCAATTAAACGAAACTGTGCGCGAACATAAACGCAATAACAAGCTAAATAAGACGGAGGTCGCCGTGCTTGACATACTACATCGCCACAGCGCGAAATACATCGGCGTGTCATTTCTGCGCAAAAACAAAATCGGCGAGCTAATCGGCAAGTCACGCCGTACCATTATCCGCGTATCCAACCGTTTAGAATCGCTCAACATCATCAAGCAACACGAAATGAAACGAGCAAGCGATATGCAACAAACGAGTAATGCTATCGTTATACTGCCGTTTATTGCGAAAGATACGCCGTCGACTGACGCAGAAATGCACGATATCACACAAGAGGTAAGCGAAAATGTCACGCATAAGACAACACCTTCTTTAAAACAACCGAATAATAATACATATAAAGACACGACAATCGCGTCAAATGCGCTAAAAGGCGCGCTGCCAAACAATATCTACGACGCCATGTCTCGTTATTTCAGCGCAGAAGCAATCTATAAATATTACGGTATATTGTTACGGGCAAAATCATCGGTCGATTCTAGCGTCACAATCGAGGATAATCCAGCGCCATTTGTTGACGCATGGCACGCAACGATACTAAAAGCGAAGCAAGGCAAGGTGCGGAAAATGGACGACTACTTGTACGCAAGTTGGAGGCAGGCGACGTATACGGCGAAGGCATTGCAGAATGATGGCGGTAGCATGGCGCGGATTTTTGCGGAGTGTATGAACGGTTGATAAAGAACGTTTGTTCGTGTATAATTGCGCTAGAGGTGATGACGAATGGACAAACGACTAAAGGATCGCGGACTAATGAAATGGACCGGACTAATGTTTCCGGAGCATGTCGCCATGTTGCGTCAAATGCGTGGTGAGCAGGACCTATGCGAAAAGCCGATCGTGGACGACTTTATGCGAGCGGAGTTTGACGAGGGTATATTTTACGCGATGGAGTACAATCTGACGGTTAGATTTACGACTTGGCAGGCGGGCATGATCGAATACGTGACGGGTTTTATCCATTACATCGACCATGTTACGGAGGAACTTCGGATCGAAACGTTTTCGGACGGTTTTAAACGTGTGCGTATGGCGGACGTGGTTCGCGTCGATGTGGTCGAGGATTAGCGCTTTCCTTCTATATAAATACGTGCTAAAATAGGTACTAGTCGAAAGTACGGACAAATGGTCGCTCAATGATCGTGTTCAAATAGCGGTATAGTAACGGTTGAATAAAACGTGGCACGTTCGCATGCGGGAGTTCGAATCTCTCCTGGGACGTAACAAGTAGAAAAGAGTCAAATCCTTCAAACATAGGATTTGGCTCTTTTTGTTATAATGAAAAACTTTTACCTTAAAATTTTTATTTTTTTAGAAAATAATATAAAAAATAGAATTGAAATGTATGCAAAGATAGGATAATTTTAAATTAGAGAGATCGGTTGTTAGTGAGATTGACTTAAATTTTTTAGGTTGTGGGGAATGTAAAATGAACAAAAATGATAAACACGTTGAAACCGTTGGTATGCTATATACCTTTTTTGCGTTTTTGATGTGGGCATTTTTAGCCTTGTATTGGAATGCATTACAGAGTGTATCCTCTACTGAAATATTAGCTCATCGTATTTGTTGGGCTTTTGTCTTTATGATTACCATTTTATGCTTAAAGAAAAATAAGCTTTCTTTATTTTATGCAAACTTTAAAACCCTCATTTTTACCCCTCGTTTATTGTTTTTAGTCATTTGTTCTTCTTTAGCTATTAGTGCAAACTGGGTTATTTATATTTGGGCTGTCAATCACGAACGAGTCGTAGAAGCAAGCTTAGGTTTGTACATAACCCCACTCGTAAGTATTTTGTTTGGGATGATATTTCTCAAAGATCGAACAAATTTGCTACAGATCATTGCCATCTCCATGGCGGCTTTTGGGGTTCTTATTTTAACATTGAAATACGGACATGTTCCTTGGATTGCGCTTTCCCTAGCTCTAACTTCTGGAATATACAGCTTATCGAAAAAATTTATTCATTTCGACTCCGTTATTGGAATGACTTTTGAAACGTTGATGGTCATGCCTTTTGCACTAATGTATTTAATTTATCTTCATGGTAAAGGAATTTCAGCTTTTGGGGCTGGGCCGATCCATATCACATTATTATTAATCGGAGCTGGAGTTGTAACGGCACTCCCTCTTATTTGGTTTGCTGAAGGTGCAAAAAGAATAACACTTACTATGATCGGATTTTTTCAATACATTACACCGTCGGTTACTTTTATTCTAGGTATTTTTGTTTTCAAAGAATCGGTAATTTTTATACAGTGGATTTCATTTTTATTTATTTGGGCAGCTTTGCTTGTTTTTACGCTTTCTAAGACTAAGTTAACTACTATAGTAAGGATTTCTGACAAAAAAGAAGCCTGATTTCTTATTCAGGCTTCTTTTTTTATAAAAATACATTTGAAAATGTTATCATTCGATAGAATTCGTGTAAACTAATGTAGTTTTCAGTAGCATAAATATTCATTCTGTGCTATTATATGACATAACGATGATAGATTTTACTTTCTTTTTTCATCACATACTTATTCCTTAATTAATTTAGGTGCAGAAATATACATAATTTACTCATAGATGACCAATTATTCAAAATACTTCATGAAATTTATTTTTATCCATCACAATTGTTTAAGTTGTAAATAATTGGATTAAAAACCAAAACAAAAATAGCAGAAAATAAAAAAATCTTACTTTTTTTCAAAGAAAAAATTAAGTGAGATATTCTTTATTTATCAATATTGTAAGCGTTCGCATAATTAAAACTTATTATAAATTATCAAATTATTCATGAAAATGGGTGTTGACTTAACTTCTAAATCAGCGTAAGATAGTCCCAACAAAGCAATACAATAACGTTGCTAATTAAAAATTAAATTTTAAATGAATGTTTAATGTAAAATTGGAAAATATATTGTTAAAGTGTTGAAGAGGATAAGTAATTTTATATTTGGATTCCACAGAGAGCCGGTAGTGCTGAGAGCCGGTGAACCAGTATAAGACGAACTCACCTCGGAGCATCGATTTGAACGTTAGTAGGATCGGTCGAGTGTTTTCACTCGTTATCAAAAGGACGCGATGTTGTCATAAGTGCACGAATTTTTCGTGAATTAGGGTGGTACCGTGGAATGGAAATAAAACCTTTTCACCCCTTTATTCTACTTTGATAGTAGATATTTAGGGGAGAAGAGGTTTTTTGTGTTTTATGGATATTTGAAATTTATAGGAGGTAAAAACAATGTTGCAAGAAGCTGCCTTTACTGAAAATAAGGCTGAACCTGAGACTGTAAACAAAAAGAAAACTGGATCTGATGTATTGTTAGAAGCGCTAGAAAAGGAAAATGTTGAAGTTATTTTTGGATATCCAGGAGGAGCAGTTCTTCCGTTATATGACAAAATATACGATTCCAAAATTAAACATATTTTGCCTCGTCATGAACAAGGTGGGATTCACGCAGCAGAAGGCTATGCAAGAATCTCTGGTAAACCAGGAGTTGTTATTGCAACATCTGGACCTGGTGCAACCAATGTTGTAACGGGTTTAGCAGATGCCATGATGGATTCTTTACCACTTGTTGTCTTTACAGGACAAGTAGCAACAAGTGTAATTGGTACGGATGCTTTTCAGGAGGCAGACATTCTTGGAATTACAACACCTATTACGAAGTACAATTACCAAATCAGAAGTATTGAAGAAATTCCACGTATCATAAAAGAGGCATTCTATATTGCTACTAGTGGAAGACCTGGTCCTGTGCTCATTGATTTTCCAAAAAATATTGCTGCTTTTGTATCAGAAGAGTCAACACAAAAACAGGAAGAAATCGAAGTTCATTTGCCAGGTTATCAACCAACGACGAAGCCTAATTATTTGCAGATTAGAAAGTTAACTGAAGCAGTAAGCAGAGCGAAAAAGCCTGTTATTTTAGCAGGAGCGGGTGTAGTTTTTTCAAAAGCTTCAGCAGAATTAAAGGAATATGTTGAACAGCAGAAAATACCTGTGGTTCATACTTTACTTGGATTAGGCGGCTTTCCTGCAGATAACGACCTATTTTTAGGAATGGGTGGTATGCACGGGTGTTACACTGCTAACATGGCTTTGTATGAATGTGATTTGTTAATAAACATTGGTGCTCGTTTTGATGATCGCTTAACAGGAAACTTACAGCACTTTGCACCAAAGGCAGTTATCGCTCATGTGGATATTGATCCTGCAGAGATTGGTAAAGTAGTGCCAACGCAAATTCCAGTGGTTGCTGATGCAAAAGAAGCTTTGCAGCAATTAATCCAAGCTCAAGGAAAACCGCCTGTTCATGATGAATGGTTGAAAACCATAAATGAATGGAAAGAAAAGTATCCATATCATTATGAAAATAAAGGTGGATTAAAGCCACAAAAAGTTATGGAATTGTTATTCTCAAAAACAAAAGGGAATGCAATTGTAACAACTGATGTTGGACAGCATCAAATGTGGACTGCACAATATTACAAATTTAATGAAGCGAACAAATGGGTTACTTCAGGTGGATTAGGCACAATGGGATTTGGTTTACCTGCCAGTATTGGTGCACAAATTGCTGATCCGAATGCATGTGTAGTATCGATCAGCGGAGATGGCGGTTTCCAAATGTGCGCACAAGAGCTAGGAGTTATTAGAGAATTAAATCTTCCGATTAAAATTGTGATTTTAAATAACCAAGCTTTAGGAATGGTTAGACAATGGCAGGAAATTTTCTATGATAATCGCTTCTCTCATAGTAAAAATTCAGTTCAACCGGACTTTGTGAAATTAGCTGAAGCATATGGAATTAAAGGTTATCAAATTCAAACTGAAGAAGAAGCTGAAGCAATTTTAGATGATGTGATCAATAGCAATGAACCAGTTTTATTGGATTTTAGAGTAGATCCAGATGAAAATGTCTTCCCTATGATCGCACCAGGAAAAGGATTGCATGAAATGGTAGGAGTGAAACCATCGTGAAAAGAATCATCAGTTTAACCGTTCTGAATCGGGCAGGTGTCTTGAACCGCATTACGAACTTATTTTCAAAAAGAAATTATAACATTGAAAGTATTTCGGTTGGGCTCTCAGAGCAAGAAGGAATTTCAAGAATCACTTGTGTCTTACATGTGGATAATAGTCAAGAAATCGAACAAGTAACGAAACAGCTTAATAAGCAGGTTGACATCATTAAAGTAACTGATATTACAGACCAATCGATTGTGGCTCGGGAGCTGGCATTAATTAAAGTGTTAGCAACCCCGCAAACAAGAAATGAAATTTATTCATTAATAGAACCATTTAGAGCATCTGTTGTAGATGTCAGTAAGGAAAGTGTCGTTATTCAAATAACGGGTGAATTCGATAAGGTGGAAGCCTTCATTGATTTGATTAAGCCTTATGGCATTAAAGAACTTGCAAGAACGGGGACAACAGCTTTTCCTCGTGGAACACAACGCAGTAGCTCAAAAAATTCGTTTTCAATTGTTTAATTATAACAATAGAATAAATCAAACTAATTCATAACATTCGAAAGGGAGTATTTAAAATGGCAAAAATGTATTATAACGGAGACGCAAATGCAGCATATTTAGAAGGAAAAACAGTAGCAGTAATTGGATACGGTTCACAAGGTCATGCGCATGCATTAAACATGAAAGACAGTGGCGTTAACGTAATCATCGGCTTAAGACAAGGAAAATCATGGGATAAAGCAGTTGAAGATGGATTTGACGTATTTTCAGTTAGTGAAGCAACTGCTAAAGCAGATGTTGTAATGATCCTATTGCCAGATGAGCTTCAACCTAAAGTATATAATGAAGAAATTAAACCAAACCTTAAAAATCAAGCTCTTATGTTTGCTCATGGCTTTAACATCCACTTCCACCAAATCGTGGCACCAAAAGAATGTGATGTATTGCTAGTAGCACCAAAAGGCCCAGGACATCTTGTAAGAAGAACGTTTGAACAAGAAGCAGGTGTACCAGCATTATTTGCAATCTATCAAGATGTGACAGGCGAAGCAAGAGAGCTAGCGTTATCTTATGCAAGAGCAATCGGTGCATTACGTGCGGGAGCATTAGAGACAACTTTCAAAGAAGAAACTGAAACAGATTTATTCGGTGAACAAGCTGTTCTATGCGGTGGATTAACTGCATTAGTAAAAGCGGGCTTTGAAACTCTTGTAGAAGCTGGATACCAACCTGAATTAGCTTATTTTGAATGTTTGCATGAATTAAAGCTTATTGTAGATCTAATGTACGAAAACGGTATGGCAGGAATGAGATATTCAATTTCTGATACAGCTCAATGGGGAGATTTTGTAACAGGACCAAGAATCGTAACTGAAGACGTGAAAAAAGAAATGAAAGCAGTATTAACAGATATTCAAGAAGGTAAATTTGCAAGAGGTTGGATCTTAGAAAACCAAGCAAATAGACCAGTATTTAATGCTATTAATGAAAGAGAAAATGAACACTTAATTGAAAAAGTTGGTAAAGAGCTTCGCGCAATGATGCCATTTGTTAACAGCGGAAAGAAGAAAGAAGTGGTTGGTAGTGGAAAAAATTAAAATATTTGATACGACATTAAGGGATGGGGAGCAATCACCTGGAGTTAATTTAAACTTCTCAGAAAAACTTGAAATTGCAAGACAGCTTGAAAAATTAAATGTCGATATAATTGAAGCTGGTTTCCCAGCTGCTTCAAAAGGAGATTTCTCTTCTGTTCACGAAATTGCAAAAACAGTAAGAAATTGCTCTGTTACTGGACTAGCTCGTGCTGTCCAATCAGATATTGACGCTGCGTGGGAAGCATTAAAGGTTGGAGCAGAGCCGAGGTTGCATGTTTTTATTGCAACCTCTCCCATTCATCGCCAATATAAGCTGAAGATGACAAAAGAGCAAGTGATTGAAAAAGCAGTAGCTATGGTTCAATATGCAGCAAAACGCTTCCCTGTTATTCAATGGTCTGCAGAGGATGCCTGTCGAACAGAATTGCCGTATTTAGCTGAAATCGTTGAAGCAGTCATTCAAGCTGGAGCCAGAGTTATTAACATACCTGATACAGTTGGTTACATTACTCCTCAAGAATATGGAGAAGTCTTCAAATATTTAAAACAAAATGTTCCTTCTATTGACAAAGTATCATTATCAACTCATTGCCATGATGATTTAGGGATGGCTGTTGCTAACTCACTTGCTGCTGTTCAGAATGGAGCGACTCAAGTTGAGTGTACACTGAACGGAATTGGTGAAAGAGCAGGTAATGCTGCTTTAGAAGAAATTGCAGTAGCGCTGCATATAAGAAAAGACTATTATCAAAAAGAAACTCGTCTTAATTTAAAAGAAATAAGTAAAACAAGCAGCTTAGTTAGCAAGCTAACCGGCATGATTGTTCCTAATAATAAAGCTGTTGTTGGTAAAAACGCATATGCTCATGAATCAGGAATTCACCAAGATGGAGTATTAAAAGAAAAATCCACATATGAGATTATTTCTCCTGAACTTGTCGGTTTTCAATCAAACTCGATGGTTCTTGGAAAGCATTCTGGCAGTCATGCGTTTAAAACTCGATTACATGAGCTAGGTCTAGAGGTTGGTGATGAAGATATTAAAGATCTTTTTGTCGCTTTTAAGGATTTAGCGGATCGTAAGAAAGAAATGACGGATGACGATTTAGTTGCTCTTGTGTTAGAGGAAAAGCTATCCAAAGAAGATCGTTTTTATAAATTAGAAACGATTCAAATCCATCATGATTCAAAACAGGTTCCATCAGCTACCATTACGTTATCTGGTATTAATAACGAGGTTATTCAAGAGACTGGAACTGGTGCGGGTAGTGTAGAGGCTTTATATAATACATTAGAAAAATGTATTCAAGGTGAGGTTGAACTTCAAGACTACCGGACACAATCTGTTGGCGGCGGAAGAGATGCGTTAGCCCATGTTTATGTCAAAGTACGTTTTAAAGGGATCGAAACAAGTGGTCGTGGCCTTGACCAAGACGTATTAGACGCTTCTGCTAAAGCCTATTTGAATGCGGTAAATAGAGCGATATATATGAAAGAAAAAGAAACAGCAACCGTTCAAGGGTAGTGTATTAGGAGGAAGCAAGCATGAACAAACGAATCGCCGTATTGCCTGGTGACGGAATAGGAAAAGAAATTATTCAAGGTGCGATTGATGTTTTACAAACGATTGGAGAACGTTTTAATCACCAATTTGAATTTCAATATGGATTAATAGGTGGTTCTGCAGTTGATGAAGCAGGATCTCCCCTTCCTGATGAAACAATTGAGTTATGTAAAAACAGTGACGCAGTACTTTTAGGTGCGGTTGGAGGACCTAAGTGGGATGGAAACCCTGTTCCCTTACGCCCTGAGCAAGGTTTGTTGAAAATTAGAAAAGAGCTTCAGCTTTTTGCAAATTTAAGACCAACCACTTATTATGAGAGTCTTGCAGATTCTTCTCCTTTACGCAAAGAAATTATTCAAGATGTCGACATGCTAATGGTGCGAGAATTGACAGGCGGTATCTATTTTGGGAAACCAAGTGAGCGTACTGAATTAAATGGAAAAAATGGTGCGGTGGATACATTGCTTTATCAAAAGGAAGAAATTTATCGTGTGGTAAAACAAGCATTTGAGTTAGCAAAAATCCGCGGTAAAAAAGTTACTTCCGTTGATAAAGCTAATGTACTAGAATCTAGCAGATTATGGCGAGAAACAGCAGAGGAAGTAAGCAAAGATTATCCAGATGTTGTTTTAGAGCATATGCTTGTGGATAATGCTGCGATGCAATTAATTAGAAATCCAAAGCAATTTGATGTAGTTGTTACAGAAAATATGTTTGGAGATATTTTAAGTGATGAAGCGTCCGTATTAACCGGGTCCTTAGGAATGCTGCCATCTGCAAGTATTTCAGAAAATGGACCGTATTTATTTGAGCCAATCCATGGATCAGCACCAGATATAGCTGGTAAAAATTTAGCAAATCCACTTGCAACTATACTATCAGCTGCTATGATGCTGCGACTGTCATTTGGTCTCGAGGATGAAGCGGCATTGATCGAAGCAGCCGTAAATGAAGTTCTGGAAAATGGCTATCGAACAAATGATATCGCTGCACCTAATAAAAAAATCGTTTCTACGACTGAAATGGTTCATGCGGTCATAGCAGTGATTCAAGAAAAATGAAGCTGTATCTAACATGGTTGATGCATGAATTAATGTAAAACCATCATTATGAGGGTGGCCCTAAACAAAGTAACAAGTACCTTTAAGATTATACTTTTTTCGACAGTATATCTTAGAGCCTTAATTGCTTTTGGGACACCCTCTTCATTTAGTGAACTTACTTTAGCAAAGAATAAGAATGATTCGAACAACCTGCCTTTATAGATTTAGGTAGGAAGTTTCTATAACATTTTAAAAAGAAAAATTCGATAATATAGGGGGATAGCTATGGGAAAGTCAATTATTGAGAAAATATGGGAAAAACATACCGTTTGCCAAGAGGAAGGGAAACCGGATTTATTATACATTGACCTTCATTTAGTTCATGAAGTTACTTCTCCACAAGCATTTTCTGGATTAAGAATGAAAAATAGAACGGTAAGAAGACCAGATAGAACATTTGCAACAATGGACCATAATGTTCCAACTGTCAATCGTTTTAACGTTGATGATCCAGTTGCTTTAAATCAGATGACAACATTAGAAAAAAACTGTTTAGAATTTAATGTACCTTTAGCAGGTTTAGATAGTCCAGAGCAAGGGATTGTTCATGTTATTGGACCAGAATTAGGCTTAACTCAACCTGGAAAAACGATTGTTTGCGGCGATAGCCATACATCCACTCATGGTGCTTTTGGCGCTCTTGCTTTTGGGATAGGAACGAGTGAAGTTGAACATGTTTTAGCGACTCAAACGCTGTGGCAAACAAAACCGAAGACTTTAAAGCTTGAGATTAATGGGAAGCTAGCACAAGGTGTTACAGCAAAAGATGTTATTTTATATGTTTTATCCAGGCACGGAGTAAATTTTGGTACGGGCTATGTCATTGAATATGCTGGTGATGTGATTAAAAATTTATCAATGGAAGAGCGAATGACCGTATGTAATATGTCGATTGAAGGTGGAGCAAGAGCAGGTCTTGTTTGTCCAGATGAAACAACATATAGCTATTTAAAAGGAAGAAAATATGCTCCGAAAGATTTTGAAAAGTATACACAAATTTGGAGTGAGCTAGTATCTGATAACGATGCAATTTATGATAAGGTCATTGTCATCGATGGAAATGATATTGCACCAATGGTAAGCTGGGGAACAAACCCAGCAATGACGGCAAAAATTACTGAATCTATTCCGACATTAGCTGATTGTCAGGATGAAATTGAACGTAAGTCTTTAACAAATGCTTTACAGTATATGGACTTAAAAGAAGGACAGAACATTAAAGATATAGAGATTCAACATGTCTTTATAGGCTCCTGTACAAATTCACGTATCGAAGATTTAAGAACGGCAGCTGATATGATCAAAGGGCAAAAGGTTCATCCAAATGTGAGAGCGTTGGTCGTTCCTGGATCACAGCAAGTAAAGAAAGTTGCTGAAGTAGAAGGTTTAGACATAGTGTTCAAGGAAGCTGGTTTTGAATGGCGTGAAGCAGGCTGTAGCATGTGTTTAAGTATGAATAATGATATTGTTCCAAGCGGTGAACACTGTGCATCCACTTCTAATCGTAATTTTGAAGGAAGACAAGGAGCTGGAGCGAGAACACACCTTGTCAGCCCATCAATGGCTGCTGCGGCTGCTATTTACGGCAAGTTTGTTGATATAAGAGAATGGAAGACTGCAGAAATTGTAAATTGATTGGAGGGATCATGATGAGTGGATTTAAAAAACTAACTGGTAAAGCTGTTGCAATGGATCGTGCAAATGTAGATACGGATCAAATCATTCCAAAGCAGTTTTTAAAAAGAATAGAGAAAACTGGATTTGGAAAATTTGCTTTTTATGATTGGCGCTTTAAAGAAAATGGAGAACCTAATCCAGAGTTCGAATTAAACTATCCTGAGAATCAAGGAGCATCGATTTTAATTGCGAATAAAAATTTTGGTTGTGGATCTTCAAGAGAACATGCTCCTTGGGCTTTACAGGACTATGGTTTTCAAGTGGTAATTGCCCCATCATTTGCAGATATTTTCTATCAAAACTGTTTAAAAAATGGTATGCTTCCTATTCAGCTTGAAAATGAGCAAGTAGATTACTTGTTAAAAGCTGCTAAAAACCAGCCTTATACTTTAACGATTAATTTAGAAGATGAAACCGTTAAAGATGACCAAGGATTTTCAGCATCATTCACGATCCATCCATATTGGAGAAAAATGCTTTTAAATGGATGGGATGAAATTGAAATTACGTTGCAATACGATGATCAAATTGGTGAATATGAAAAGCAAACGCAATTTTAGGAAATTAGAAATCTAATAAAAGAGGCTTATTCAAAAGGAAGGACTGCAAACTCCAATTAGAGTAAAGTTTTAAAAATTGGAGGGAACAACTAACTTTTGAATGAGTCTCTTTTTCTAATAGCTTTAGATCATCTTTTTTTAAGTCTGAGATCGTTTTTGTTTTTTTGTTATCTATGCTAAACTTACTTCAAATCAATTTTAACAAGGCGGTTATTTTCATATGAAAAAACGGGAAAAGCCAATGCAAAAAGGAAATGTCATACTTTTTCCCGATCTTGAAAGAAGACTAAAGGAAAAAGGTCTTGATTGTCTGAAGGAAAAAAAATATCGTGAAGCAATTGAGTTATTTGAAGAGGCAAAGAAATTAGAACCAGAAAACAGTGATATTTATATCGGCTTGATACTTTCTTATTATGAAACAGGTTCCCTTAACAAAGCAAAAAAGCTTGTTAGATTCGTCTTACAAGAAGGTATCGGTGATTATATAAAAATGGTCGATCTTTATATCATGATTCTAGTTCAACTGCATGAATATGAAGAAATTATTTCAACAATTGAAGGTTTGTTAGAAGATAACCAGATTCCAAAGGATAAGTATGAGCATTTTTCGAAAATGCTCCACTTTAGTAGAAAAATGTCGAGTGCTCGAACTGAGAAAAAAGAGAAG
Organism: Bacillus sp. 03113; assembly: GCF_006546985.1. Classification (GTDB taxonomy): domain Bacteria; phylum Bacillota; class Bacilli; order Bacillales; family Cytobacillaceae; genus VATK01. The sequence continues at coordinate 46,639 of NZ_VATK01000006.1, read as the reverse complement.
CAAGCAGATTACAAGCATGATGCTGATCAGGAACTAAAGCTATTTATTGATCAAGATCCAAGAGAAATGATGATGCGAATTGCAAAGCTCGCGGATGAAAATATTCGACCTTATTTAAAAGATATAAAAAGGTATTTACTACTAGCTGAGGGACATCCTTTTTTAAAAACAATGCTGCTGAATGTTTTAAAAGAACATGAGTATGATCAATCTGTTGATGTAGAAAAATTCGGGAAACAAAAATCGATTATCCCTATTGAGCTGGAAGATATTCATCGGCAGTCGCAAGCTAAAAGTATTAAAAAAATTGTAAAAGAAGCATTGGAAAATGATGATCCTATTTTATTTGAGAATATTAAAAGCTTAATTGAACGCCATTTTTTTCTTATCTATCCGTTTAAGCTTGAGCCTGTTACAAATGATGCATGGGCAGCTGCCTATCATTATATCGTCAATCAATATTACGGCAAGGATGAGAATATAACAAAGTATGCAGAGCTGTATAACATTGAAAAAGAAGAGATAGAACAAGCTCAAATGGTAATTAGAGAACTAGAAGAAATTTCTTACCCTAATATATAGTATGGCAGTTGAACAAATAAAAACGTATGGTATAATATAATGGTTGTATTATGTGAATTTAACTATGTTTACAATTAATAATGGGTTGAGGTCAACCAAAAGAAAAGTTCCAAGCAATTCTCAAATATATATTGTTTTCTATAATGACAATATCAAATACTTAGGAATTATTGGAGGATGACAGACCCTTTTGGGTAGTCCTCATTCATGATAATAGATGTTGGAGGGAATTTAACGAATGTCAGTAAAATGGGAAGCTTTAGAAGGTAATCGTGGAGTTTTAACAGTTGAAGTAGGTGCAGAAAAAGTAAACGAAGGTTTAGATGCTGCATTTAAAAAAGTTGTTAAACAAATAAATGTACCAGGATTCCGTAAAGGTAAAATGCCTCGTGGAATGTTTGAAAAACGTTTTGGTGTGGAATCATTATATCAAGATGCAATTGATTTTCTTTTGCCTGAAGCTTATGCTAATGCAGTAGAAGAAGCAGGAATTGACCCTGTAGATCGTCCTGAAATCGATATTGAAAAAATCGAAAAAGGAAGCACTCTTGTTTTTAAAGCAACTGTAACAGTAAAGCCAGAAGTGAAGCTTGGCGAATATAAAGGGATTGAAGTAGAAGCCTTCAATACTGCTGTAACAGATGAGGATGTACTAGCGGAAATCAAAACTCTACAAGGAAGACAAGCTGAGCTTGTGTTAAAAGAAGAGGGTGCAGCTGAAATCGGAGATACAGTTGTAATGGATTTCGAAGGCTTTGTAGATGGAGTGGCTTTTGAAGGAGGTAAAGGTGAGAATTATTCACTTGAGCTTGGTTCTGGACAATTTATTCCTGGATTTGAAGATCAATTAGTAGGTCTTGCTGCTGGTGAATCAAAGGATGTTGAAGTAACTTTCCCTGAGGAATACCACGCGGCTGATTTAGCTGGAAAGCCTGCTGTTTTTAAAGTTACGGTACATGAAATTAAAGCGAAAGAACTTCCAGAATTAGATGACGAGTTTGCAAAAGACGTAGATGAAGAAGTTGAAACTTTAGATGCGCTTAAAGAAAAAATTAAAGATCGTCTAGTTCACGATAAAGAACATCAAGCTGAACATTATCTACGTGATACTGTTGTTGAAAAAGCAGCTGAAGTTTCTGAAATCGATATTCCAGCTGTTATGATTGAAACTGAAATTGACCGTATGGTAAGAGAATTCGAGCAACGCCTTCAAGGTCAAGGAATGAATTTAGAACTTTACTACCAATTCTCTGGTCAAAATGAAGAAGCACTTCGTACGCAAATGAAGGAAGATGCTGAGAAGCGTGTGAAGAACTCTTTAACTCTTGAAGCCATTATTCAAGCTGAAAAAATCGAAGTAACAGATGAAGAAGTAAATGAAGAGCTTCAAAAAATGGCAGATATGTATAATATGAAGGTAGAAGATGTTCAAAAAGCTCTTGGAAGCTTAGAAGGCGTTAAAGCTGACCTTCAAATGAAAAAAGCAGTTGATTTTCTTGTAGAAAACAGTAAATCTGTTGCATAATAGAAGTAATTAAAACAAGGCACGATTTAATCGTGTCTTGTTTTATACAAAATTTTTTTACATATAATTTGTTAAAGGGTCACTGGTATATAAGCAATTGATCAATGGATTGTTAGTCAAGCCAGTATTTTGGGTATGATGTACAGGAAAGGTTACATAAAGGAGCTTCTTTCATTTCATAATAGTGATAAATGGATGCGCTGATAAAATTCTTTTGGTGTGGATCACAATAAAATACCTTCTAAGAGTTTTCATTTCCTGTACATTGTCAAAATGTGTTACAATGCAATACATAATTAAAGGATGTTTTAAACAAATTCAGATTAACTGTGATCCGCAAGCTTTCTATAAACAGTAGAAGTTTTACAAGGGGTGAAGGCATTGTTTAAGTTCAATGATGAAAAGGGACAATTAAAATGTTCTTTCTGTGGAAAAACACAAGATCAAGTGCGTAAGCTAGTTGCCGGTCCAGGTGTATACATTTGTGATGAATGTATTGAGCTTTGTACGGAGATTGTAGAAGAAGAGTTAGGTACTGAAGAAGAAGTAGAATTTAAAGATGTACCAAAACCAGCAGAAATTAAAGATATTTTAAATGAATATGTAATTGGTCAAGATCAAGCAAAAAAATCGTTATCCGTTGCTGTTTACAATCACTATAAGAGAATTAACTCTAACAGCAAAATTGATGATGTTGAGCTTTCAAAAAGTAATATTTGTATGATTGGTCCAACTGGTAGCGGGAAAACCTTACTTGCACAAACACTTGCACGTATACTTAATGTTCCATTTGCCATTGCAGATGCTACGTCGTTAACTGAGGCAGGATACGTTGGTGAGGATGTTGAGAATATTCTTTTAAAGCTTATTCAAGCGGCAGATTATGATGTGGAAAAAGCTGAAAAAGGAATTATTTACATTGATGAAATCGATAAGATTGCAAGAAAATCTGAAAATCCGTCCATAACGAGAGATGTTTCAGGTGAAGGTGTTCAACAAGCGTTATTGAAAATTTTGGAGGGGACCGTGGCTAGTGTACCTCCTCAAGGTGGAAGAAAACATCCGCATCAAGAATTCATTCAAATTGATACGTCAAATATCTTATTTATATGTGGTGGAGCATTTGATGGAATTGAGCCAATTATTAAGCGCCGCTTAGGTCAAAAGGTAATTGGTTTTGGGTCAGATCCTAAACAAAAGGAAATTGAACCAAAAGATTTATTATCAAAGGTTTTACCAGAGGATTTACTCAGATTTGGATTAATTCCAGAGTTTATCGGACGTCTACCTGTTATTGCTAGTCTAAATTCTCTTGATGAAAAAGCATTAATTGAAATATTAACAAAGCCGAAAAATGCTCTTGTTAAACAATATCAAAAAATGCTTGAGCTTGATAATGTAGAACTAGAATTTGAAGAGGCTGCGTTGCATGAAATCGCTAAGAAAGCGATTGAACGTAAAACAGGAGCTCGTGGATTGCGTTCTATCATTGAAGGAATTATGCTTGATGTAATGTTTGAGCTTCCTTCAAGAGATGATATCGTTAAATGCATCATAACGAAAGAAACGGTTATAGAGAATAGCACACCAAAGCTAATCTTAGCTGATGGTACGATCATAGAAGAAGAAACAAAAACATCTGCATAAGATAAAAAAATCAAACCCTTTGTGGTTTGATTTTTTTTAGCCAATTGAAATGTAAGGCTTGTAGAAAAACTTATTAGGAAAGCGATGTTGAATTAAATAATCCATTCAATTTTCCCTTCCAATTTTTCACTATTTCTTTTTGTTTATTCCTATTGTCTGAGGGAGATACTAGCAATTAACAACAAGATATAGTTTCAGGAGGGAATGCGATGAGTTGGACGGGGATCGCTTTATTTATTCAGCTTTTTTTTGGGGTTGTGATAGGGCTTTATTTCTGGAATTTATTAAAAAACCAGAGATCACAAAAAATTTCAATTGATCGTGAGTCAAAAAAGGAAATGGATCAGCTTAAAAAGATGAGATCAATCTCATTGACTGAGCCTTTATCAGAAAGAGTTCGACCAACAAGCTTTAGCGATATTATTGGACAGGAGGATGGTATTAAATCATTAAAAGCAGCTTTATGTGGACCCAATCCTCAGCATGTCATTATATACGGACCTCCAGGAGTGGGCAAAACAGCAGCTGCTCGATTAGTATTGGAGGAAGCTAAAAAAAATAAGAAATCACCATTTCATCTATCGTCTGTTTTTATCGAGCTTGATGCGACTACAGCTAGATTCGATGAGAGAGGGATTGCAGATCCATTAATTGGTTCAGTTCATGACCCTATTTATCAAGGAGCAGGGGCTATGGGGCAAGCAGGGATTCCACAGCCGAAACAAGGAGCTGTGACGAATGCTCATGGAGGGGTATTGTTCATTGATGAAATTGGAGAGCTGCATCCAATTCAAATGAATAAATTATTAAAGGTATTAGAGGATAGAAAAGTATTTTTGGAAAGCGCTTATTATAGTGAAGAAAATACTCAGATTCCTACTCACATTCATGATATTTTTAAAAATGGACTGCCAGCAGATTTTAGATTAATAGGAGCAACCACACGAACCCCAAGCGAAATTCCTCCTGCCATTCGATCAAGATGTATGGAAGTGTTTTTTAGAGAATTAACGGAGGATGAAATAGCAAAGGTTGGGAAAAAAGCAGCTGAAAAAGTAAAAATGAATATAAGTGAAAAAGGGATACAAACACTCTCTTCTTATGCAAAAAATGGAAGGGAAGCTGTTAATATGATTCAAACATCAGCGGGCTTAGCGATTACAGACGATCGCAGCTTTATAAGGGATGAAGATATTGAATGGGTCATTCATTCAAGTCAGTTGACTCCAAGATTAGAAAGAAAAGTTCATTCCTTTTCTACAGTTGGGCTGGTCAATGGCTTGGCGGTTCAAGGTGCAAGCATGGGTACTTTATTGGAGATTGAGGTAACGGTTATACGAGCAAAAGACAAAGGGTCGATTAATATTACAGGAATTGTAGAAGAAGAAAGCATTGGAAACCAAGGTAAATCCATTCGGAGAAAAAGCATGGCAAAGGGATCAATTGAAAATGTGATAACGGTTCTGCGATCAATGGGTGTCCCAGCTGATGAATATGATATCCATGTTAATTTCCCAGGAGGAATCCCTATTGATGGCCCATCAGCGGGAATTGCCATGGCCACAGGAATATATTCTGCGATTTATAAAATCCCGATCGATCATCATATTGCTATGACAGGGGAGCTTAGTATACATGGAAATGTTAAAGCAATTGGCGGGGTATACGCGAAAGTCCAAGCAGCAAAAAAGGCAGGTGCAACAAGTGTTATAATCCCAAAAGAAAACATGCAAGGTATGCTTAAGGAAATAACCGACATTAACATTATTCCAGTTACACATCTTCATCAAGTTCTGGATCATGCTTTAGTTAAAAAATTTTCAGAAAACAAAACGATAACAGCTTCAGTTGAATTAACAAAAAAAGAAAGTATTTAAACAAGAAAAGCGGCCGATTAAAAACGCCACGTCCTGTGGCAACATCGGCACTCATACATCCTGTACGTCGGAAGCGCCTTGATCATCGTCGTACTAACTGGGGGTCTTCGACTGAGATAAAGGAAACACGATGAGCAAAAGCGAATCGATGTTGACTTATCGCAGGGAGAAGACCTGAAGTTTGATAGACGATAGGCGCTGTAGCTAGACACCAGTCGGAGTTCTGAAAACTTATATTTTCTTAACCAGCTAAAAGCTTCGTTTCGGTAAATATGACATCGAATCGAAGCTTTTTCGAAGGGATCAAATGAATAGGATATAGATATATTTCTTACTTCTAGTTATTAAGTAGGAAGGGAATAGTCATGTTGATAGACACTGGTTCATAAATAAGTTAGAATTGTACAAAGAATTATTCTTGTAATGGAAAGTAGATTTTCATTTTGGAGGTGCATTATGGAAGAAACGAAAGAAATTATTGTTCCCCTCCTGCCGCTTCGAGGTTTGCTTGTATATCCAACGATGGTCCTTCATCTTGACGTAGGGCGTGAAAAATCGGTTCAAGCTCTTGAAAAAGCAATGGTTGATGACCATTTAATTTTCTTAACCACTCAAAAAGATGTATCGATAGATGAACCATCAGAAGAGGATTTTTATAATATTGGAACATTATCAAAAGTAAAACAAATGTTAAAGCTTCCGAACGGTACTATTCGTGTATTAGTAGAGGGACTGAATAGAGCTGAAATCATTGATCTCGTTGAAGAAAATAATTATTATGTTGCGAGCTTGAAATTATTTGAAGATCGTACAACAAAAGACGCAGAAGATCAGGCGCTTATGCGAACGATGCTCGAATATTTTGAACAGTACATAAAAATTTCTAAGAAAGTGTCAGCTGAAACGTATGCTTCTGTTACAGATATTGAAGAGCCTGGTCGTATGGCAGATATAATTTCTACACATTTGCCATTAAAGCTTAAAGAAAAGCAAGAAATATTAGAAACACTTGATATTAAAAAGCGGATGAATTTAGTTCTTGAAATTATTCATAATGAAAAAGAAGTCGTTAATCTTGAGAAAAAAATTGGTCAACGCGTCAAAAAATCAATGGAAAGAACACAAAAAGAATATTACTTACGTGAACAAATGAAAGCTATTCAAAAAGAGCTTGGTGATAAGGAAGGAAAAAGCAGTGAAATTGCAACTTTAACTGAAAAAATTGAGGCTGCTGGAATGACAGAAGAGGTAAAGAAAACAGCCTTAAAGGAATTAGAAAGATATGAAAAAATCCCAACAAGCTCTGCGGAAAGCTCAGTAATCCGCAACTATATTGAATGGCTTATCTCATTGCCGTGGACAAAGACAACAGAAGATGATTTGAATATTCACAAGGCTGAAAGAATTTTAAATAAAGAACATTACGGTCTAGAGAAGGTAAAAGAACGTGTTCTTGAATATTTGGCTGTTCAAAAATTAACTGATTCATTAAAAGGGCCTATTCTTTGTTTGGCTGGACCTCCTGGTGTGGGAAAAACAAGCTTGGCTCGTTCCATTGCAACCTCATTGAATCGCCATTTTGTTCGTGTTTCGCTTGGTGGGGTTAGAGATGAATCTGAAATTAGAGGACATCGAAGAACATATGTTGGAGCCATGCCAGGCCGGATTATTCAAGGAATGAAAAAAGCTGGAACGATTAATCCTGTATTTCTTTTAGATGAAATCGATAAGATGTCAAATGATTTTAGAGGAGACCCTTCAGCTGCTATGCTTGAGGTCTTAGATCCAGAGCAAAATCATCATTTTAGCGATCATTATATTGAAGAATCTTATGATTTATCGAAGGTGATGTTTATTGCTACTGCAAATAATTTGGCGACAATTCCTGGTCCATTACGAGATCGGATGGAAATCATTACGATTTCTGGTTATACAGAATTAGAAAAAATTCATATTGCTAAAGACCACTTGCTTCCAAAGCAAATTGCAGAGCATGGACTTAAAAAAACACAGTTGCAAATTCGCGAGGATGGTATTCAACAGATCGTAAGGTACTATACAAGAGAAGCCGGAGTTCGTAGTTTAGAACGCCAATTAGCAACAATTTGCCGAAAAACAGCCAAAATCATTGTCTCTGGAAAGAAAAAAAAGGTCATCATCACAGAAAACAATGTAGAGGAATTTTTAGGCAAGCGTCGATTCAGATATGGGCAGGCTGAATTAGAGGATCAAGTTGGAGTAGCAACTGGGCTTGCCTATACGACTGTTGGTGGAGATACTCTTCAAATAGAAGTTTCTCTCTCACCAGGAAAAGGTAAATTAGTTTTAACTGGTAAACTTGGAGATGTAATGAAGGAATCTGCACAGGCTGCATTTAGCTATATACGATCAAAAGCGGATGAGCTCGGAATTGATCCTAATTTCCATGAAAAATATGATATTCATATTCATGTTCCAGAAGGTGCTGTTCCAAAGGATGGTCCATCAGCTGGAATTACAATGGCAACTGCACTTGTGTCTGCCCTCTCAGGGAAACCAATTCGCAAAGAGGTTGGCATGACTGGAGAAATTACACTGCGGGGAAGAGTACTTCCTATTGGTGGATTAAAAGAAAAAACATTAAGTGCTCATAGAGCAGGGTTAACAAAAATTATTCTACCAAGGGATAATGAAAAGGACATAGATGATATACCTGAAAGTGTCCGTGACGATTTAGAATTTGTTCTTGTCTCACATGTTGATGAAGTTCTGAAGCACGCATTGAACGGGAGTGCGCATCATTGAAAATAACTAGTGCGGAAATAGTAATTAGTGCGGTAAGGCCAAATCAGTATCCTGAGACGGCCTTGCCTGAATTTGCTTTAGCTGGGCGTTCAAATGTGGGTAAATCCTCTTTTATAAATAAAATGCTAGGTCGGAAAAGCTTAGCAAGGATTTCTTCAAAGCCTGGTAAAACTCAAACATTGAACTTTTACTTAATTAATGAAAAATTGCATTTTGTTGATGTTCCGGGATACGGCTATGCAAAGGTTTCTAAAAAGGAACGGGAAGCATGGGGGAAAATGATTGAAACGTACTTAACATCGAGAGAGCAGTTACGGGCGGTTGTCCTCTTAACGGATGTTCGTCATCCTCCTACTGCGGATGATCTGATGATGTACGAGTTTTTAAAGCATTATGGTTTAAGGTGCATTATCATTGCCACAAAAGCGGATAAAATTCCTAAGTCCAAATGGCAAAAGCATTTAAAGACTACGAGGGAAACATTAAATCTTGACCCTGAAGATCACCTAATCCTTTTTTCATCAGAAACGGGACTAGGCAGAGATCAAGTATGGAAGATTTTTGAAAGCTATATGGTATAGAAAAGCGGAAGCGCCTTGATCATCGACGTACAAACTGGAGGGACTTCGACTGAGATAAAGGATACACGATGAGCGATAGTGAATCGATGTTGACTTATCGTAGGGAGGAGGCCTGAAGTTTGATAGTCGATAGGCGCTGTAGCTAGAACATTAAAACAAGCCTGGCGGATTTCCGTCAGGCTTGTTTTAATGTTCTTGTTATTTTCTTTTTATAAATAGTAGATATATGCCAGCTAGGAAGCAAAATCCTGGTACGAAGTATTTTACATCTATGATACTATTTTTTAAAAACGTTAGACGATTGATAATATCATCGTAAAAAAGCAAAATTATGGATAAAATAAGGAAGAGAACGCCTTGGAAGGATCCCGATCCCGATTTTTGACTTCTTAGAAGAAAGCCTAATGCGATAATGAAAATAAACATTCCAATTTGATCAGGCCAGATGCTGATTCGATTGACTAGATGAAAATGTAAGCCAAATCCAGTTAGTATAACCCCGGGAAGAATAGAATCGGCATTTTTTGAACCATAGCCTTGAAATAAAAAAGCAATTCCTACAATGATTAATAGAGTAGGCCATGTGAAGTACGGTTGTAGCATTGTAAAAGTTGATTGCTGTAGAAAAATATAGGCTCCAAAGCCTAATAATATAATTCCAGCAAAAACCCTCTGAGTTTTCATATATTATCACCACTTCCAGTAAGCTATACTTGAATATGCCTGTAATTTTTGATACTGTACAGAAGAAAGTGATTTTGAAATTTCTTCTGTCTTCAATCATATATCTTATCATATGAATTCATCAATTGTTCATATTTTTTCATAAAAGTAAAATAGCAAAATGGTATAATAAAATGAGGTTATTTGCAACTTTTTTTGGGGGGTGTAAAGGTCATGCATATCATTGTAGTTGGTTTAAATTATAAAACGGCCCCTGTCGAAATTCGTGAACGATTAACATTTAATCCGTTGGAATTAGGAAACGCCATGAAGCAATTAAAGGATCAAAAAAGCATCCTTGAAAATATCATCCTATCTACCTGTAATCGTACTGAAATCTATGCAGTTGTGGACCAATTGCATACTGGTCGGTACTATGTCAAAGAGTTTCTATCGAATTGGTTTGGAATCGAGCAAAATGAATTTTCACCTTATTTGTTTATTTATGAACAGGATGGAGCGGTTGAACATTTATTCAATGTAGCATGCGGATTAAATTCCATGGTTCTAGGAGAAACACAAATTTTAGGACAGGTCCGGACAAGCTTTCTATTTGCACAAGAACAAAACACTATTGGCACTGTGTTTAATCAACTTTTTAAGCAAGCGATTACCCTTGCAAAAAAAGCTCATTCTGAAACAGAGATTGGGGCTAATGCTGTTTCTGTCAGCTATGCGGCAGTAGAGCTTGCCAAAAAGATTTTTGGTTCATTAGAGGAAAAGCATGTTCTCGTTATCGGAGCAGGAAAAATGGGTGAATTGGCTATTCAAAATCTTCAAAGCAATGGAGCTAAGCAAGTTACCGTCATTAATCGAACGCTTGAAAAAGCTCAAGCACTGGCGAATAGATTTGCTGGAGAAGCAAAGTCTCTCGATGAATTACAATGTGCCTTAATGGATGCAGATATTCTGATTAGCTCAACTGGTGCGAAGAACTACGTAATCACAAAAGAAATGATGGCTTGTTTAGAGAGCGGGCGTCGTGGGAAGCCTATTTTTATGGTGGACATTGCTGTACCTCGCGATCTCGATCCGCGTCTTGTTGAGCTTGAAAGTGTCTTTCTTTATGATATCGATGATTTAGAGGGAATTGTAGAAGCAAATTTGCAAGAACGGAAAAAAGAAGCAGAAAAAATTAGGATCATGATCGAAGCTGAAATCGTTGAGTTTAATCAGTGGTTAAATATGCTTGGAGTCGTGCCTGTGATTTTTGCTTTACGTAAAAAAGCACTCGCTATACAATCGGAAACGATGAACAGTATTGAAAGAAAGCTCCCTAATTTAAGTGAGCGTGATAGAAAGCTTTTGAATAAGCATACAAAAAGCATCATCAATCAGCTGTTAAAAGATCCAATTTTGCAGGCAAAAGAATTAGCAGCTGAAAAAGATGCAAAGCAATCGTTAGAGTTATTTATGAAAATTTTTAATATTGAGGACCTCGTTCAAGAAATACAAGAAATGAAAGAAGCCGAGTCAGGAAACGTTTCAATCCCAATTCAAGCTTCCTTTCAACCGTAAGAGAGGGTGCTCAAGTGGTTGATTTATATATGACGAGGCTTCACGAACTAACTGTGGTTCTATATGCCTTATCTGTCCTGTTATATTTCATTGATTTTTTGCATAATAACCGGAAGGCCAATAAAGCTGCTTTCTGGTTACTTGCAGTTGTTTGGATTTTACAATCGGTCTTTTTCTTTATGTATATGGTGACGACCAATAGATTTCCTGTCCTGACGATACTTGAAGGGCTCTATTTCTATGCATGGGTGTTAATAACCTTATCACTAGCGATTAATCGGGTACTGAAAGTAGATTTTATCGTCTTTTTTACAAATATTCTTGGTTTTATGATTATGGCCATTCATACTTTTGCTCCTGTTCAGACTCATACGAATGTGATAGCCCAGAAATTGATGTCTGAGCTTTTGCTCATCCATATTACAATCTCTATACTATCTTATGGAGCCTTTTCCATATCCTTTGTCTTCTCATTTCTTTACCTTCTTCAATATGATTTATTAAAAAGGAAAAAATGGGGAAAGCACCTTATTCGAATACCTGATCTGGCAAGGCTTGAGCGAATTTCTTATGTATTCAATCTTATCGGCTTTCCACTCCTGTTAGTCGGAATCATTTTAGGTGTACAATGGGCTTATATAAAAGTTCCGGATTTAACTTGGTATGATGCAAAAATTCTCGGTTCTTTTTTTGTTGTTATTATTTATAGCATTCTTTTTTATTTGTATAAGAAAAAAGGGTGGAGTGGCAAAAATTTAGCTTTATGGAATGTTGCTGCTTTTTTAATATTATTAATAAACTTTTTTCTAATTGGAAAGCTCTCTACTTTTCATTTCTGGGTTTCATAGAAAAATGCTTTTTTAGAATTTGCAGGAGGAATTTTATGAGGAAAATTGTTGTAGGATCTAGGAAAAGTAAATTAGCGTTAACACAAACACAATGGGTCATTGATCAGTTAAAGCTGCTAGATGATTCGATTGATTTTGAAATCAAAGAAATGGTTACGAAAGGCGATCGTATCTTAGATGTCACACTTGCTAAAGTTGGAGGAAAAGGCCTTTTTGTGAAGGAAATTGAACAAGCTATGCTGAATAAAGAAATTGATATGGCTGTTCATAGTATGAAGGATATGCCAGCGATATTACCTAATGGTTTGATGATTGGTTCGATTCCCATCCGAGAAGATCATCGAGATGCGCTTATTTCTAAAAATCATATCCGTCTTAATGATTTAAAAAGTGGTGCCATTATCGGAACAAGCAGTCTTCGTCGAGCATCTCAAATATTAGCTCTACGTCCTGATTTAGAAATTAAATGGATAAGAGGGAATATCGATACTCGTTTAAAGAAATTAAACACAGAAGAATATGATGCCATTATTTTAGCAGCTGCTGGACTGGCAAGAATGGGCTGGACCTCTGATGTCGTGACGGAGTTTTTGGAACCAGAGATTTGTTTACCTGCTGTTGGTCAAGGAGCTTTAGCCATCGAATGCCGTGAAAATGATGAAGAGCTATTAACGCTCTTAAGAAAGCTTTCGTGTGACCTAACAGCCAAAGCCGTTACAGCTGAACGAGCGTTTCTGCAAAAAATGGAAGGCGGCTGTCAAGTTCCTATTGCTGGATTTGCGCAATTTGATAAAAATGGAGAGCTGCAATTAACAGCATTGGTCGCTTCTTCAGATGGGAAAATAGTTTTAAAAGAAACGATAAAGGGAAAAAACCCAGAGGAGCTTGGATTGTTAGCTGCGGAGCGATTGATTCAGAAGGGTGCGAGAGACTTAATAAAAATGGTTAAAGAGGATTGATAGAGATGATCACTTCACTCCCTTTAAAAGGAAAAAAGGTACTTATACCTAGAGGAAAAAAAGAGGCAAGTTCAACTTCAAAGCAAATTATTAAATATGGAGGAATACCAGTTGAGATTCCTCTTATCGCATTCAAGCCCGTCCCTTTATCAGAAGAAATAAGCAAATGTTTCATGCAGCTACATACATATGATTGGATTATTTTCACTAGTAAAATGGCTGTTAAATCTTTTTTCTCATTGCTGGAGACGCATCAGCCTAACACTTTTCCAAAAATCGCTGTGATTGGAGAAAAAACAAAAAAGGTACTGGAAAACAGAGGGTATAAGGCAAATTTTATGCCTTCTAAATACGTCGCAGAAATGTTTGTAGATGAATTCTCAAACGTAATTCAGCCAGGTGAAAGGGTATTAATTCCCAAAGGAAATCTTGCAAGAGATCTTATTTACCACTCCCTTCAAATAAAAGGGGCAAGTGTAGATGAAGTGATTGTCTATATCAACTATTTTCCAGAGGAAAGCCAAGAAAAGCTTGCTAAGATGCTGAAGGAAAAAGAGCTTGATATTCTCGTATTTACAAGTTCATCGACAGTGGATCATTTTATGAAGGTAGCAAAAGAATATTCACTCATAAATGAGTGTGATCAATGTATCACTGCCTGCATCGGACCTATTACAAAAAAACGAATGGAACACTATGGTCTGAGTGTAGATGTTATGCCTTCCATCTACACTGTGGATGGGATGCTGAAAAGTATTATTAACTATATAGACAATTCGTTAGGAGGAGAACAAAAATGAAGGGATCATTTACTCGTCATAGACGATTGCGACAATCTGCTAATATGCGTGCATTAGTTCGTGAAACACATTTACATACAGAGGATTTTATTTATCCGATTTTTGTTGCAGAAGGAAAAAATATTAAAGTGGAAGTGCCATCTATGCCGGGTGTTTTTCAATTATCCATTGATCATCTAACTGAGGAAATGGATGAAGTCGTTTCATTAGGCATAAAATCTGTTTTACTATTTGGGATCCCAATTGAAAAGGATGAATGCGGAAAAGAAGCGTACCATGATCATGGGATCGTTCAAGAAGCAACTCGATTTATTAAACAAAACTATCCTGATGTCATTGTCATTGCAGATACTTGTTTATGTGAATATACAAGTCATGGCCATTGCGGTGTTATTGAAAATGGCAAAGTACTAAATGACCCTTCTCTCGAGCTGTTAGTGAAAACAGCTGTTAGCCAAGCGAGTGCTGGAGCTGATATTATCGCTCCATCAAATATGATGGACGGCTTTGTTGCAGCGATTAGAGCAGGCTTAGATAAAGCAGGTTTTGAAGAAACGCCGATTATGTCTTATGCCGTTAAGTATTCCTCTGCCTTTTATGGACCTTTCCGCGATGCTGCCGATAGTGCGCCGCAATTTGGTGATCGAAAAGCTTATCAAATGGATCCAGCCAATCGGTTGGAAGCTTTTCGAGAAGCGGAATCAGACGTTTCAGAAGGAGCCGATTTCCTCATCGTCAAGCCAGGAATGCCGTATTTAGATATTGTTAGAGATGTGAAAAATCATTTTCATGTGCCAGTTGTTATTTACAATGTAAGCGGCGAGTACTCTATGGTGAAGGCAGCTGCTCAAAATGGCTGGATTGAAGAGAAAAAAATCGTACTTGAAATGCTTGTCGGTATGAAAAGGGCTGGAGCTGACTTAATTATTACTTATTTTGCGAAAGATGCCGTTCGCTGGTTAAATGAACAAGCATAATCTACAAAGGGAAAAGAGGGATAATATGAGGTCGTATGATTCTTCGGTAGAAGCATACAAGGAAGCAATTCAGTTAATGCCTGGCGGTGTCAATAGTCCTGTCAGAGCGTTTAAATCGGTTCACATGGATCCCATTTTTATGGATCGTGGAAAAGGATCGAAAATAGTGGACGTTGATGGAAATGAATATATCGATTACGTTCTTTCTTGGGGTCCGCTTATTTTAGGACATGCTGATGATCAAGTAGTAGAAGCAATCAAAAAAGTAGTGGAGAAGGGGACGAGCTTTGGAGCTCCAACTCTGATTGAAAATAAGCTTGCGAAGCTTGTGCAAGAAAGGGTACCTTCTATTGAAATTATTCGCATGGTTTCATCAGGAACAGAAGCAACCATGAGTGCGCTTCGGCTAGCGCGCGGATATACTGGGCGAAATAAAATTATTAAGTTTGAAGGCTCTTATCATGGACATGGAGATTCTTTATTAATTAAAGCGGGATCTGGAGTAGCTACACTAGGTTTGCCGGACAGTCCAGGAGTGCCAGAAGGAGTCGCCAAAAACACGATTACGGTCCCATATAATGATCTTAAAGCTGTCAAATTTGCTTTTGAGCAGTATGGAAACGACATTGCCTGTGTAATCGTAGAGCCTGTTGCTGGTAATATGGGCGTCGTGCCTCCATTACCAGGCTTTTTAGAAGGCTTAAGAGAGCTGACAACTGAATTTGGTTCGTTATTAATCTTTGATGAGGTAATGACGGGTTTTAGAGTTGATTACCATTGTGCTCAAGGATTTTTCAATATCACACCTGATCTAACATGTCTCGGCAAAGTAATTGGTGGAGGTCTTCCGGTAGGTGCCTATGGCGGAAAAGCTGAAATTATGTCACAAGTTGCACCAAGTGGTCCGATCTATCAAGCAGGCACTTTATCAGGGAATCCACTCGCAATGACAGCTGGTTATGAAACCCTGCGTCAGCTAACCCCTGACACATACAAGGAGTTTACTCGTAAAGGAGATATTCTAGAAAAGGGATTAACTGAAAAAGCAGCCAAGTATCAGGTTCCTCTTACTGTTAATCGTGCAGGCTCCATGATTGGATTCTTCTTTACGAATGAAAAAGTATTTAATTATGAAAAAGCAAAAACCTCTAATTTAGAATTCTTCGCGTCGTTTTACCAAGAAATGGCGAATCAAGGTATTTTCTTGCCGCCGTCTCAGTTTGAAGGGTTATTTTTATCAACCGCACATTCGGATGAAGATATAGCAAAAACACTGAATGCTGTTGATGTGGCTTTTTCAAAGCTTAAATAATTGAACTTGAAAACACACTTTTCCAATTGAGAAAAGTGTGTTTTTGTATATAATTATTAATAAGTGTCCTTCGGTATTAGGATTTTAGCTTAGGAGGAATATGAATGGATGGGGAAAAAATCTTGATTGTAGATGATGATGATGACATCAAAGAAGTATTAAGTTTGTATTTACATAAAGAAGGTTTTCAAATTTTTTGCGCATACAATGGAAATGAAGCTTTAAAAATAATCGATACGAAAGCACCAGATCTAATCTTCCTTGATATTGTTCTTCCGGATCTTGACGGATTTGAAATTTGTCAGCTAATAAGAAAGAAAACGGATGTTCCAATCATATTTCTAAGTGGAAAGCAAGACGATATCGACACAATACTTGGATTAAGAATTGGCGGAGACGATTATGTAACTAAACCTTTTCATCCAGGTGTGTTAATTGCTCGTATAAAAGCACACTTAAGGAGAAGCCGACAAAACCAATTAAAGCAAATGAAGAGCAAAGAAACAGATCAGATGGATCGTTTATTAAAATTTCCTGACTTAACGATTGACACTAAAAGCTGTGTTGTAAAGAAAAATCAGCATACGATTATACTTTCCGCAAAAGAATATCGCTTATTGTGTTTGTTAGCTAAAAATCCCGATCAGGTTTATCAAGTTGAGCAATTATTTCAGCTTATCTGGGGTGAAGATAGCTTAGGGGATTACCGAACAGTCATGGTGCATATTAGCAACTTAAGAAAGAAAATAGAATATGATCCTTCAAATCCTATTTATATTAAAACGGTTAGAGGAATTGGATATAAATTTAACGGTTTTCAAGATTTGTAAAACGTTGTTTTTGTAAAAATTCTCTAACCTCTGTTTTTGATAGTCCTAGACTTTTTGCTTGCATAATAAGAAGGTACCATTCTAGATCAAGATGTTGTTCTAAATTATTGATATTAGTTGTTACTAATTGAGTATTTTCAGCAAGCTTTTTCATTTTTACCCCCATTAATGATAAATTCTATTAATAGAATAATAGAAATTTTATAAATTCCGTATAAATCCACCTTAAGTTTTGTTAAAGTTTTGAATTTATCCCGCATTAACGGTCAGTAAGACCCCACCTCAAGGTTATGAGTGTAAATAAGATATTCTAGGTGGGGGATAACTGACCGTAAAAGCCCGACGACGGACAGGACGTCCTAGTCAGGCGAATGCCACATGATGTGGCATATATGAGCGTGATTAGTGAAATAAGACTTTTCTTTGGGCTTCAGCCCTTAGAAAAGTCAATCAGGCTCGGCGTGAATAACCATCAGTGGGGGATGAAGCAGACAAAAGAGCGAGATCCTGTCGCATTGTCTGCACTAGTACTTCCTGTATGTCGGAAAACCCCCACTGATTGAAGTTACACTTTATCGTAAGGAATGAAGATAAATGTTAAATTTAATTGGCTATAAAATAGATAAATTAATAGAGTCAAACACATTTTGGACATTTTACTCAGCCTCCACTGTTATTGATAATAGTAAAGTTATCATTAGATTGTTAAATCCGCGTTATACAGATATTTATCAATCAGATGATTTAAAAAAGGAATTTCAATTAGTATCAACGTTTCAATTTCCTGCAAATATAACGCTATTGACATACGATGAAGAGAAAAACGGATTTTTTGTATATATGCCTTTTAATGCAAAGTCACTAGAAACATTATTATCTTTAAGGCCTGTAACCTTAACTGAATTTTTTGCTATTGCTCTGCAGTTGACAGAGATAATAATCAATATTCACTCCGAAAATATTTTGATACGGAATCTTCATCCAGCTAATATCCTCATTGATTTGAACAGTATACATATCGATTTAATTGGTTTGCATGAAGCCGTTGATTACCGTGAAATAAATGCATCTACAGCTGTAATAAAAGAAATAAATGATGTCAACCAGATTGCTTATTCTTCTCCAGAAATGACAGGTAGAATGGATAGAAAAGCTGATATTCGAACAGATCTATATGCCCTTGGGGTTATTTTCTATGAAATGCTTACCCAGACGCTACCTTTTATTAATAAAGACATCTCAGACCTAATCTATGCTCATTTTACAAAGATTCCTAAATCACCTACTGTTGTGAATTCACAAATACCTGAAAATTTATCAAATCTAATTTTAAAGCTACTATCGAAAATGCCTGAAGACAGATATCAAACCGCTAATGGTCTATTGTTTGATTTAAAAAAATGCGCAAAAGATTATAGTGAAACAGGGAATATTCAAGATTTTATTCTTGGAAGCTATGATCGGAAAGTATCAATAGAACAGACAATATATGGACGAAGTGGGGAGCTTAATCTCCTTTTTAATACTTATGAGAAAGTAAGAACGGGAAAGGTAGAAACTTTATTTATTTCTGGACCGTCTGGCTCTGGTAAAACGAGTCTTGTCAATCAATTGAAAATAATGACAGAAGAAAATGAAGGTTTTTTTCTTTCTGGTAAATTTGATCCGTTTTCAAAAAATACACCATTTGTTCCGATTACTCAAGCTTTTCAAACTTTTGTTAGAAAAATACTATCATCAGGTAAAAAAACGATTCAAGAATGGAACACCTTATTAATAAGCAAATTAGGAGAGCAAGTAAATGTACTTACTTCATTTATTCCTGAACTGGAGTGGATCATTGGTAAACAGCTACCACCAGATTATTTGTCCTCTATGGAGAGTCACACGCGATTTCTATTAACCTTTCAGTCCTTTATTCAGGTAATTGCCGAAAAAAACCCATTTGTCCTTTTTATTGATGATATTCAATGGGGAGATTCAGCCACTTTTGATTTACTTGAATATTTAATCAAAGCTCCTGAATTAAAAAATATCTTATTTATTTTCGCTTTCAGAAATGATAAGGAGTCTGGAAATATTGAGTTTGTTAAAAAACTTCAAACAGATATGCAAGAAAGTCACAGGTCTTACGTTCATATACCATTAACTCTCCTTCAAAAAGAAGATGTACAAACATGGATTTCCAAACAATATGAACTCTCTGCTTCTCAGATTAGTGATCTGTCATCTTATATTTATCATGTTACTTTTGGGAACCCTTTTTATATAAATCAGCTATTGCAAACTTTTGAATTTAATAGACTCGTTGAAACGCACCTTTCTGAAAAGGATAAGAAGATCAATTTAGAGCCTATGATTCAGCTGAACTTAAATGATAATGTCCTTGATTATTTAATGTTCATCATTAAGAAACAACCAGATGATTTACAAGTTCTTTTAAAAATAGCCTCCTGCTTTGGGAATGAACTGAACTTAGAAGATCTTTCAATTGTTCTTGGCCAAGCTAGTGAAAGTGTGAGAACACAGCTTTTCAAAGCGGTAGAAGAAGGTTTTATCATTCAAAAATTTTCTTCATTAGATCAAAACGAAAAAGGGAATCTACATTTTATTTTTATTCATGACAAGGTCCAACAGGCACTTTATCAAATGATGTCAACTTCTGAAAAAGAAAAGAATCATTTGAAAATTGGTCAGTTTTATGCTCAAAAGCTTCACACGCAAGCAGACCAAAGTGGTATTTTTAACGCTGTCGAGCACTTGAATTTTAGTAAGAGTATGTTAGATGAAAAAGAACGATTGCAATTATCGATTTTGAATAAAGAGGCGGGTGAAAAAGCTAAGCTTGCATCTGCTTTTGAATCAGCTTTGCAATATTTTCATAATGCAAGGGAGCTCCTTCCTAAAAACGCTTGGATTTATCACTATCCATTAACCTTTCAAATCTATATAGGCTTCGGTGAAACTGCTTATTTGAATAGACAGTTTGAAATATCGGAGCTTGCATTTAATCAATTACTTGAACAGGGAAAAACAATAGAGGAAAAGCTTGAAGTTTATAACTTGAAAATTATTTTATACAATTATTTATTTCGAGTCGAAGAGGCAGTTCGTACTGGAATTGAGGCACTAAAGCTAGGCGGTTGGAAAGTATCAAAAAATCCCCATAAGTTTACCATTCTTAAAGAGCTTTTATTAGTAAAATGGGGATTAACGAAAAAGAAAAATAAACACCTTTTGGAATTGCCAAAAATAAAGGAAAAACAAAAAAGATTAATGCTTCAAGTAATTAATAATATGAATGGTTCAGCATATCATGATGATCAAAATTTATCGGCCTTATTAATGCTTAAAGCATTTTCATACACGTTAAAATATGGAGATACAGACATTTCTGCGATTGTATATAATAACTATGCCTTAATTCAAAGTGCTGCTTTTGGAAACTTAGATAAAAGTGATGAATTTGGGAGACTGTCGATAGAACATGCAAAAAGAGAAGGAAAAAAGGGCATTTTAGCACAAGTGTATCTTGTGTATGGAATATTTATTAATCAATGGAAAAATCATACCCAGCATAATATTACCTACTTACAAAATTCTCAACAGTATAGTCTAGATTCAGGTAATCTTTTCTTGGCAAATGCGGTAAGTTCATTTATCCCTTTAATAAAGCTGATAAATGGAGATTCAATTGAAAATGTATTAGAAGAAGTAAAGAAGCAGTTTAAATTTGTAAAACGAATGGATCATAAGTTATCAATAGAATATCTTTATGAAATAGAGCATTGGCTCCAATTCTTGATGGATAAAGACTTTAAACCTAACTTTGACCTTCCTTTTTTTCAAGACAGTTCTTCAAATGAAATTATGCATTATACGTTACGATTGCAAATGGTGTATTTAATCAATGAAAAGGATCAAGCCGCACAATTAATAAAAAAATTAGAACCGTTGATCGACAATACTTTTCGTTTAGTCAATGCGCCAGAATACTATTTTTATCATACATTATGGGTATGCCGCTTTTATAGAGAGGCATCAAGAACAAAACAGAGAAAATATAAAAAAGCGCTCATGCATGATTTGAAAATCATGAAAAAATGGGCCGGATACTCGCCAGTAAATTATCAGCATAAATACTTAGCGATGAAAGCTGAAATTAGTTCTATCCTATTATTAAAGAGAAAGAACGAAGAATTTTTTGCACAAGCTATCCATTTGGCTCTGAAAAATGGTTTTGTTCAAGATGCAGCTATTATTAGCCAAAGTACAGCGGAGTTTTACTATGAAAAGGGACTTTCGAGATTAGGCAACATATTTATGAAAGATGCTTATGATCTATTTCATGCCTGGGGTGCTGTTAGAATTGCGGAAAAAATTTTAGAAAAATATCCAACTATTATAAAGGAATTTTCAGATATAAATAGGAAAAATAAACTTCCGGAAAGAATGGATGTAAAAGCTTTTGTTAAAGTCTCGCAAGCTTTATCCAGTGAAATAAAACTAGAGCAGCTCGTTAGAAACATGATGCAAATTTTAATGGAGAATGCAGGTGCAGAAAAAGGATTTTTACTAATAAAAGAAAAAAATGATCTTCAAAAAGTGATTAAAGGGAGTAATCAAAATGGAGTAAGTCTACTTGGAAATATTGAACTAGATGCCCTTAATAATGAATTAGCTGTGGAATTAATACATTACGTTAACACAACATTAGAGCCGATTGTTCTTGAAGATGCTGCAAATAAAGGACTGTTCACGAATGAATACTATATTAAAGCCTATAAGCCTAAATCCGTTCTCGCTTTTCCCATTTTGCATCAAAACCGTTTAATCGGAGTTTTGTATTTAGAAAACAATTTAATTACGCATGCCTTTACACAAGAAAGAATTGAAATTCTCTCATTATTGGCTTCTCAAGCAGCAATTTCTATTCAAAATGCTCAAATATATTCGATTCTTGAGGAAAAGGTTAAAGAAAGAACAATTGATTTAGAAAAAGCAAATCAACAACTTGAAGAAGAAAAGAAAAAAAGAAGTGAGCTTTTATCTAATATATCGCATGATTTGAAAACACCGATCACTTCTATTCAGGGCTATATTGAAGCGATTCTAGACGGTATAGTGGAAAATCCAAGACAGCAAAAGTTCTATTTAGAACGTAGTCTAATTCGTATTAAATCCTTAAATCGACTTATTCTTGATTTATTTGACTTATCACAGCTCGAGATGGGAAGTATTTCCTTTTCTTTTGAAGCTGTTACGATTAGCAAATTATTTATTCATATTACTGGTTTATTTGAATTAGATGTGAAGGCAAGAGGTCTAGAATATCAAGTTAGCATGCCAAATTTGAATGAACTAGAGTTTCCGCTGGTTTTTGCAGATCCTGTGAGAATAGAGCAAGTTGTTGCAAATTTAATATCCAATGCAATAAAGTTTACGCAAAAAGGTATTATTGAGCTTCGACTTGAAGTTAATAAGGATCAATCAGCTGTGACAATATTTGTAACTGATACTGGCTCTGGAATTGAACCAGAGGATACACAGAAGATTTTTGAACGGTCTTTCACAAAGAGAGGAAAATCTAATCAGGAAGGCTACGGATTAGGTCTTGCGATTTGTAAAGAAATCATAGATGCACATAATGGAAAGATCGGAGCCATGAGTCAAGTAGGCAGAGGAACGACCATATATATCAACCTCCCTATCATTGAGATGATTCAGGAATGATCCTTAGCGATTTCCACACTTTTCATACATAATCCTCATTATCATTTCATAGAGTGTTAATGACATAGTGATTAGACGTAAAGCTTGGAAGGGAGGAGTCGCTTTGTCTCAAGAGAATCATACTTTTTTACGCTTTTCCTTGGAAGAATCGGTATGGTTTAAGAAAGGACAGGAAGTAGCCGAATTGCTTTCAATTTCATTAGATCCGAAAATTACGATCCTCGAAAACGATCAATTTATTACTATTAATGGATCGTTAGAATTATCGGGAGAATATATGCGAAACGAGTATGAAGCCGAGATTGAGAGTGCTGATTTTGAGGAAGGATTAAATGCACCAAAATTTATTAGCTCTATTTTAGAAAGAGCAGAGGGGGGCTGTGAATTTTCACATAACTTCCCTGTCGATATATCGATTCCTCTCAGTCGTATCCAAGGAATTGATGATCTAAATATAGAGGTGGAATCGTTTGATTATGTTTTTCCTGAAGCAAGCTGTATGAATGTATCAGCTGAGATAATCGTTTCAGGTCTCGTTGAATCCGTTCAGGCAGAAGTTGATACAACCGAAAGAGATGATGGGGCGGAGCAGGAGGATTATGAAGAGCAAGAAGTTCTTTTGGAGATAGAGCCAACCCTCCGTTCAACCGATGAGGTCATAATAGAGGATGCACCTCTTCTTATGCCGCTTGATGAAGCGACATTTATTGAGAAGGATGAGTCTGCTCAATTCGAAGATGAGGATGATTTATATGCTCCATTTGAAGCAGTAGCTAGGAAAGAACCTTCTCCAGCACCAGAAGTGGAAATGGATGCACCTCTCGGCTTAAACACGCATAAGGAGGAAATAAAGGGGGAGAGCTATATTCCTCCATATCTCATTCCAGACTTCTCATTTTTAACGAATCGATATGAAAAAAGTGAGCCTTCCGTTCAAGAAGCAGCAGAACCAGAACAAGTAGAAATGAAGGATGAACCTGTGGAAGTAGAAATGAAGGATGAACCTGTGGAAGTAGAGTCTCCACAATTAGAAGAGCAGCCTGAAGAAAAGCAGAAAAAAGCATCTAAAAAGAAAAAAAGCCTTTCAATCTCTGAATTTTTAGCAAGAAAAGAAGGAGAAGAGCATGCAAAGCTCAAGGTTTGTATTGTCCAACAAGGTGATACAATTGACTATTTAGCAGAAAGATATGAGGTATCTGTGCCTCAATTGCTTAAGGTTAATCATCTTGAAATTAGTCAGGACATTTATGAGGGGCAAGTATTATATATTCCAGTTGAAGTTGCCCACAATTAGGAGATGAAAGAAATTTGAGCGGGAATCAAATCCTGCTCATCATTTTTGTTAAGGGATGGCCAATAAGTGATAGTAAAATGATCTTTCATCATATAGTCGAATAAATATGAATGAAAGGGGAGTAAATGCGATGTATGAGTGAGAAAAATTGGCTGGTAGAGCTTTCTCCAATTTTAAAGGAGTATTCCATTGAACCTTATTTTATAGAATCGTTTGGCCGAATTCTAAAAATATATTCCTCTAAAGGTGTTTTTGCGTTAAAAACAATTGACCCACACCATGGGACAGATTTTATTCGTTATGTTCAAGCGCTTTATCAAAAGGGCTATAACCGAATTGTTCCTATTTTTCCTACTGCTGATGGGAGATATGCTGTTTTACATGATAAAAACCTATATTATTTAATGCCATGGCTTTCCAATGAGATAAAAGAAGATCGCTTGGAACGACATAAGCAGCTATTTAGAGAACTGGCACGGCTGCATACTTTATCTGCTAAGGAAATGAATATTAGCAAGGAGGATAGAAAAGAGCATTACGAGAACACACAGCTGGTTCTAGATAAAGACAAAGAATTTTTAGAAGGCTATATAGAGGAATGTGAGCGAACAGAATACACTTCTCCATTTGAATTATTGTTCTGCCTCTATTTTCAGGATATTAGCCAAGCTTTGAATTTTTCAGAAAAAAAATTAAAGGAATGGTATGATCAAACAAAGGACCATGAAAAGGTTCGTACGGTGATTATTCATGGAAAGCTTTCTACCGAGCATTTCTTATTTGATGATAGAGGATATGGATATTTTATTAACTTTGAAGAATCAAAAGTAGGGTCTCCAATCCATGATTTATTGTTATTTTTATCGAGATCATTAAAAGGGTATCCAATGCAAAATGAGGAAAGTGTTGAGTTGATGAGTTTGTATTTTAAATATTTTCCATTTAAAGAAGAAGAGATGCTCCTATTTCAAAGTTATTTTGCCCATCCGGGTGTTTTGATCAAGTATCTTAATCGATATCACCAAACCGGCAGGAAAAAAAATGAGCGTAAGCATGTCCAACAATTACAAAGGCAATTCTGGCAATTTAAAAATATAGAGTACGTCGTCATGAGAATTGATGAAATTGAGAAACAAAAGCAGCAGGCTGCACAAGCTCAAGCTGCACAGCAGGAAGGAGCCCAGAGCGAATAGTTGCCATGGGCTCTTAAATAATTTCTAAGTAAAGGGCTAAAGCAAGTACGATCAATGCAGATAATAGCAAAACATCAAAGGTTGTAGGAAGTAATAACGTACGTATTCCTTGAAATATGCAAAAGGGGATAACAAACTGTGAACATACATTTCTTACTGTTCTGAGCCAAGGAGGCATCGTATAGTGATTGAATTTTCTTCTTTTCATGTTCTGAAGTCCTCTTTTCACAAGTCGTATATTCTATTGTATGTATAAGCACTTTTGAAAGTACCAAAAAAAGAAACGTATTTATCATTCATCCATATTTAACAAAAGCTGATATAAACTCTTATAAAATTAAAATAATTGGTTATCCTTATTGACGATACACCCGTTTTTTTATAGTATATGTTATATAAAATTGAATACATAAGCATTGACAGGGAAGAGTACAATGATGATCATGTTTTTAGAGAGGGAAACCATTAGCTGAAAGGTTTTCTAAGCAGCACATTGGAAGGTCGCCCGAGAGCTTCTTTCGCGAAAGGGTACATTTTAGAGGATGTATCTTATTAGTGAAAGACGGGAAAAACCGTTATGAATTGAGCGCTGTTAGAAAGGCTTTATTTTTCTAACGGAAAAAAGGTGGTACCGCGAACAATACTCCATTCGTCCTTTTAAGACGATTGGGGTTTTTTTATTTCGTTTGAAAATAAAATAAATGGAGGAAAATAAAGTGGAAATTAAAGAAGTAACGATGCCCACAAAATATGATCCGAAGGCGATAGAGCAAGGGAGATATGACTGGTGGCTAAAAGGGAAATTTTTTGAAGCAAAGGATGATAAAGAAAAAGAACCCTATACGATTGTTATTCCACCACCAAATGTAACAGGGAAACTACATTTAGGGCACGCATGGGATACGACGCTGCAAGATATCATTACGAGAATGAAAAGAATGCAGGGATATGACGTACTATGGCTTCCAGGAATGGATCATGCAGGGATCGCGACTCAAGCAAAGGTGGAGCAAAAGCTAAAAAGTGAAGGCAAAAGCCGTTATGATTTAGGCCGGGAAAAATTTGTTGAGGAAACGTGGAAGTGGAAAGAGGAATATGCAAGTCATATACGTGCGCAATGGTCGAAGCTTGGACTTGGCTTAGATTATACTCGTGAAAGATTTACACTAGATGAAGGTTTATCAAAGGCTGTAAGAGAGGTTTTTGTAACCCTTTATAAAAAAGGGCTGATCTATCGTGGAGAATATATTATCAACTGGGATCCATCCACTAAAACAGCTCTTTCAGATATTGAGGTTATTTATAAGGATATTCAAGGTGCTTTTTACCATATGAAATACCCTCTGGCAGATGGCACGGGTTACATTGAAGTAGCAACAACTAGACCTGAAACAATGCTTGGTGATACAGCTGTTGCCGTTCACCCTGAGGATGAAAGATATAAGCATTTAATTGGAAAGTTGGTTACACTTCCGATTGCTGGCCGACAAATCCCGATTGTAGGCGACGACTATGTAGATCGTGAATTTGGTTCTGGAGCGGTAAAAATAACTCCAGCACATGATCCGAACGATTTTGAAATTGGAAATCGTCATAGCTTAGAGCGAATTTTAGTAATGAACGAAGATGGTACAATGAATGATCAAGCAGGTAAATATAAAGGGATGGATCGCTTTGAATGCCGCAAGCAAATCGTTAAGGATCTCCAAGAAGCAGGTGTATTGTTTAAAATTGAAGATCATATGCATTCTGTTGGTCATTCTGAACGCAGCGGTGCTGTTGTTGAGCCTTATTTATCAACACAATGGTTTGTAAAAATGCAGCCTTTAGCGGATGAAGCGATCGCTTTACAGCAAAAAGAAGAAAAAGTTCATTTTGTTCCAGATCGTTTTGAAAAGACATACTTGCGTTGGATGGAGAATATTCGAGATTGGTGTATTTCACGACAGCTTTGGTGGGGGCATCGAATTCCTGCCTGGTATCATAAAGAAACAGGTGAAGTGTATGTAGCCCACGAGGCTCCAGCTGATATCGAAAATTGGGAACAGGACAATGATGTATTAGATACGTGGTTTAGCTCTGCTTTATGGCCATTTTCAACAATGGGCTGGCCTGATACAGATGCATCAGACTATAAGCGATACTACCCGACGGATGCTCTCATTACAGGATACGATATTATTTTCTTCTGGGTATCCCGAATGATTTTTCAAGGCATCGAGTTTACGGAGCAACGTCCGTTTAAAGATGTTCTGATTCACGGTTTAGTACGTGACGCTGAGGGAAGAAAGATGAGTAAATCTCTTGGAAACGGTGTAGATCCAATGGATGTAATCGCTCAATACGGAGCGGATTCATTACGTTATTTCCTATCAACTGGAAGCTCTCCTGGTCAGGATCTTCGCTTTAGCATAGAAAAGGTAGAAGCTACATGGAATTTTGCCAATAAAATTTGGAATGCTTCAAGATTTGCTTTAATGAATATGGATGGCTTAACCTTTGAAGAAATTGATTTATCCGGTGAAAAATCAGTGTCTGATAAATGGATTCTAACTCGTTTAAACGAAACGATAGAAACAGTTACAAGACTTTCTGATCGATATGAATTTGGAGAGGTTGGCCGTGTTCTCTACAACTTTATATGGGATGATTTCTGCGATTGGTATATTGAAATGGCGAAGCTTCCTTTATATGGGGAAGATGAAGAAGCTAAGAAAACTACTCGCTCCATTTTAGCCTATGTATTGGATCAAACGATGCGCCTATTGCATCCGTTTATGCCGTTTATTACAGAGGAAATTTGGCAAAACCTTCCTCATGAAGGAGAGTCCATTACTGTAGCTAATTGGCCAAAAGTGAACGCTGAGCTATCTGATCAAAAAGCGGCAAGCGATATGAAGCTGTTAGTAGAAATTATTCGTTCCGTACGTAATAGCAGAGCGGAAGTGAATACGCCTTTAAGTAAAAAAATTAACATTCTATTGAAAGCAAAAGATGAAGAAACGCTAAGTACATTAGAGAAAAATCGCGGGTATTTAGATCGTTTCTGTAATCCAGAAGAGTTAATCATTCAAACAGAAATAGAAGCACCTGATAAAGCGATGACATCCATAGTGACTGGAGTAGAAATCATTCTTCCTTTAGCAGGCTTAATTAATCTGGATGAAGAAATTGCACGTCTTGAAAAAGAACTAAGCAAGCTTGATAAAGAAGTTGAGCGAGTACAAAAGAAATTGGGCAACGAAGGGTTCTTGAAAAAAGCACCTGAAAAGGTTATTGAAGAGGAAAAAGCAAAGGAAAAAGACTATACTGAAAAAAGAGCGGCAGTACAAGCACGCATTTCAGAGCTTAAAGGAGAATAATTGCTAAATAAAAAAGTATAACTTTTTTGAAGATAGACAGGTGTCTAGCTACAGCGCCCAGCCCCTCGAGTCATAAGTCAAATCACTCCAGAAATCAGGATTTCCTGCGTGATTCGCCTTATGCTTGTCGGGCGGGGCTAAACAGGGCGCTTCCGCTTTTCTTATAGGACGAATCAGATAATATGGTTCGTCTTCCTCCTGTTTACATTACTTTGTATTGAGGTGCAAATATGTTTCATACATATGAAGAAGCAGTTGATTGGATACATACACGATTAAGATTGGGCATAAAGCCAGGGTTGAAACGAATGGAATGGATGATGGAGCGGTTAAATCATCCTGAAAGAAGAATGAAATCAGTCCATATTGGAGGAACAAATGGGAAAGGTTCAACCGTTGCGTACCTGCGATCTATTCTTCAACAAGCAGGCTATCAAGTAGGGACGTTTACTTCACCTTACTTCGAGCATTTTAATGAGAGAATTAGCAAAAATGGCGTACCGATCAATGATGAAGACATAATCCAATTGGTGAACATCATTTATCCACTTGCTCTAGAGCTAGAAAAAACAGAACTAGGTGGTCCTTCTGAATTTGAAATCATCACTGTTATGGCGATGGTTTATTTTTCTGATCTATCACCGGTAGATATTGTGATTTTCGAAGTCGGTCTCGGCGGCAGATGGGACTCAACCAATATTATTTATCCGCTTATTTCTATCATTACAAGCATCGGTCTTGATCATACGAATATTCTTGGAAACAGTTACGAAGAAATAGCTTTTGAGAAAGCGGGTATTATTAAAAACGGTATTAGTCTTGTAACGGCAGTAAAGCAAGTTGAAGCACTCGAGGTCATTAAAAAAACAGCTCAAGAAAAAAAAGCGTCATTTTATGAATTAAATCATCAATTTGAAATAATAGATAACCATTCTCTCCAAGCTGGCGAAGCGTTTTCATTACGTACTGTTTTTGAAACTTTCCATCAGCTTGAGATTTCGATGGTAGGAAAGCATCAAGTTGAAAATGCCTCCCTTGCGGTTATGGCTTCTATTTTGTTAAAAAAATACTATTCCTTTATGATCGAAGAAACTCATATACAATCTGGATTAAAGGCTGCATACTGGCCAGGACGATTTGAATTTATTTCTCAAAATCCAGTCGTTATTATTGATGGAGCTCATAATGAGGAGGGAATTGAGGCACTTGTAAGTGAACTAAAAAAAAGATATCAAGACAAAAAGATCCATATTGTTTTTTCTGCTCTTCGTGATAAAAAACTTGATAAAATGATTTGGAATCTGGATCAGGTTGCGGATAAAATCATGTTTGTGGAATTTGATTTCCCTCGTGCCTCAAAAGCAGAAGACTTATTCCACATTAGCACCTCAAATAACAAGGATTATCGTCATAATTGGAAAGAAGCGATTCAGGAAGAATGGACGAAAATTAAAGAGAAAGAAATTCTCGTCATTACAGGTTCCCTTTATTTTCTTTCAGATGTAAAGCCTTATATAATGAATTTAATAAAGTGAAACTTTAATCAGTGTGGATGTTTAAGTGTCCATACTGATTTTTTTGATAGAATTTATTGGAAAATGCAAATGACATAATGAGGTCCATTTGTTAGAATGATAATATTATAAGACTATTTTCCTAAAATAAGGAGAGATTTAGATGGTACATCAGACTGCCAATAAAATATTGTGGCTCCTTTGGATTTTGATTGTGCCATTTGGCCTGTGGTTAACTTATCGTTATTTTCCACCTTATTTTGAAGAAGTTAATGTACATATTATTGGATTTATTATTCTCATGTTGATTGCTGCATTAATGCCCTTACAGATCAATCATAGGTCTATTTTTCTTATCCAATGGGTTTCACTAGCTGTTTTTTTTATTTTTGGGATTTTTATTGAAATGGTTCTCACACAAATTGCGATCATAATGATGCTACTTCGAGTAAGGATAAAAAAAGAAGACTCTTTTCGATTTCCATTGAACTCAATAATGTATTTTTTCATTTCCTTGTTAAGCGGGTGTTTTTACTATTCCTTTGGAGGGGAACATGATACTTCTTTGAATCCAACCTCACCCTCATTTTGGCTGTTTATAGCTTATCCAGTCGTTCACTACGTACTTCAAGAAGCCTGTTTTATTTTTATTTCTATTTCTCTTTATCAAAGAAAAGAATTTTTTGGAAAGGATTTTCTTTGGGAATCGATCACATCTCTTATTACTATTCCAATTGGTTTTGTACTATACATTCTTTACAAACATGTTGGAGTGATATCTATTTTTTTCGTGGGTCTTTCATTTGCAAGTCTATTAATCATCCTAAGGCTTTATTTTAGGAGCGAAGAAGTTAACGAAAATATAAAAAAAGCTGTTGAAATTGGTCATGAATTAGCTGTGAACCTGAAGGTTCAAGACGTCATCGACGTATTTAAGGTGAAGCTTAGAGACATGTTAAAGATTGACTATTTATTTATTTTCGAGGTCACCGATGACAATAAATTAACATTGCTTAGTCGAGTTGAACATGGAGAAAGCATTGAAATGGAACCTTCATGTAACGAAAGTCTTGACCAAATCGTATGGTCAGATACGAAAGCAGTCATGTTTCACTCAAAAAAAGATCGATCTCCAAATGCAAATGACTATTTACCTGAAAGAGCAGAAAGTGTTTTAAGCGTACCTATTACTTATCATAAAAAAATAGTAGGTGTTCTCATCCTCGCATCTGATGAAAAAAAAGCCTTTCAATGGCTGCAATTAAATATTGTCGATATCCTTTGTTCCCACTTTGCTATTGCCTTAGAAAATGCAAAAAATTTTGAGCGTGCGAAACGATTAAGTGAACGATGTGAGTTGACAAAGCTCTACAACTTCCGTTATATGGATAGCCTTTTAGATAAGGAATTTTTAAAGCTTCAGCGTAAGCAGAGGAGCAAGCTTTCTTTCATCATTCTTGATATTGATCATTTTAAAAAAATCAATGATACATATGGTCATCAAAGCGGAAATGAAGTCTTATTCCACTTAGCAGAAAGATTAACTAGGCTTATACAAAATAAAGGAACGATTGCTCGTTACGGTGGGGAAGAGTTTGTCATCCTGCTGCCGGATGTTCATAAACAAGAAGCCATGGCCATTGCTGAATCCGTAAGACTTGCGATTGCAAATAAACCATTTATATTAGAAGAGCATTTTGAGCATGAATTGAATAGGAAGCTTCAAATTCATGTAACGGTTTCTATAGGAGTTTCAACCGCTCCTGATGATGGAGATGATGCCATTTCCCTTATACGTCATGCAGATCGTGCCCTATATTTTGGCGCTAAACAGGCAGGGAGAAATCGGGTAGGGAATTTTGGAGAAGTAGTTGGGGAAAAGTTTTAATACCAAATCCAAAATAAAAACAGTTGATTTTAAATGGCAGCTGTTTTTATTTTGGATTAACGGTTAGAAATTAAACTATTTTTGAAATACTAATTAGAATAGTCTGTTGATATAGAAGGCTTTAACCATTCCATTTTTATATTTGGAACTTGTTCCTGATTATTGAATCGGCTGCATTCTCTATTAAAATCTTCTGAATTCGTATTTACTTCGGAATTATTACTAGTTTTTGCGTAGATTTTAGTTCCGGAATTTTTATTGTAATTTTTAATAGTTAAATTTCCATTTACACAAATTTTTGAATTGCTCCCTGAATTAGTTCCTTTAATTTCAGCATCACCACCGATTTCAATAATCGAATCTTCTAGGTTGTTTAAATTAGCAAAGGTAGCTGCATTACCTATGTATATTTTCATATTTTTTAAACTATTCCCATTTCCATTATTATTTCCATTCACATTAATATCTAATCTACCAATAATATAAAGAGTTGAATGATTCCAATCTTGATTTATATTTCCAGTTACTGTCATATCCCCTAAAACTTTTAATGTGGATTGATTAAAGATTAAATGATTGGTTGAAAAGCTTATGTTTCCATCAAATTGGCACGAATTATTTGAAAAATCTGTATTACTGTTATCACATTTAGCTAATGTTCCAGGATCTAAAATTTGATTGCTATTAGGTGATTCAAAGGAAATGCTTGAAAGCTTAATAGGGATGGCAACCTCGGTTTTCAAGTTGAATGTTTTATTTTCAAATGTTCCAACACTATTAAAATGATAGATAATGTCAGTGCTATTACTACTAATGGTGTTGTTCATTTCAGTAATTTCATACGATGCGTTTGTTTTACTGTCTACTTTAAATGGATTTTTAATAGATGGGAAATTTCGGTTTATTTCATCTCTCCAAGCTTCAGTTAAAATTCGATTAAGAGTCTCTTTATGATTAGCAATATAAGTTTCTGCCTGTGTCATCTTTTCATTTGTAACTTTACCAAAGTCAGTTTTAATTTTATCTTGAATCTTCTGATTAATTGCTTTTATTAAATTAGGATCATTTTTTACATCATTTAATGCGGTTAGGATGGCCGTTTTATAATAGATTACACCCATCTCTGATAAAGAAACTACTTGGTAATTTTCTTCTGTATGTTTAATTTGCTTTGCATTATGAATAGAAGAGGCCATTAACATTAAGAACAGCAAAGAGAAGATCGTTATAACGATTAAAACAAGAAGAAGTGCATTTCCTTTTTGATTAGTCAGTGTGTTCATTGTTATTCACCTTTGATTCTAGAAAGTATGGTTTTTACTTCATATGTAAGATTTGGGGATTCTACATCGGTAATCATAATCTTTATTGGTAAATCTACTTTATTAGGTTTGATTACATAATGGTTAGACATTAAGGAGTATGTATTACTATCATCACTGATATAAATTGAATATTGATAGTTTGAATCATTCAATCTGAATGATTGATCCCCAGTAATACTAATAAAACTTGCTTTTGGGTTTTGATCAAAAGAAATAACATATTGAGAAGCGGATGTTTGATGGATTTTCGTTAGTGTACGAATGATATAATTAGCTTCTTGTTGTAATTGGGTTTTATCGCTTACTACTTTAGAAAAATGGATCCCCTGTACAAAAATACTCCAAACTAATCCTAAGATAATGGTCGCGATACTTAATGATAACAATACCTCTATGAGTGTTATTCCTTTTTCATTTCGCAGCATTGATTAATCCCCACTTAATTTGTAAATGACATACCCAAATATATCACTAACTTTTTTTTCAGAACGATTTTGAATCATAATATGAGTTTGGTATAACTCTTCTGAACCAATAAAATTAGGATCTATTCTTAACATAATGTTAATCTTATATGTATTTTCATATGTAATCAAAGTAACTTGACTATCCGTCTTCTGGATATTCTCAGCTAAATTTAATGAAGCATATTGTACATTATCCTTTGACAGGGTTAAACTTGAATTCGGATTATTTTTCAAATTTGTTAATAAATTTGTAATTCCTTCGCTTTTTTGTATTTTAACTAAAACCTCTTTTGCTAAATTTGCACCAGTAAATCTTTCATCTGTTCTTTCATTTGTTTTAGAAGCTTGGGGAAACAAAGAAAGAAAAGAAAAAATGAGAATAGTTAAGATAACAAAAGCCAATAATACCTCGATTAATGTAAAACCACGTTGGTTTCTATATAGAAAGTTAATGTTTATTTTCATTTTATCTCCCAAAATAAGAAAATTTGTGTTTATTCTCAAAAAGATTTTCAAATCTACCAAGAATTAGATACAATAGACTTAGTTGGTTTTTAGGACTATTATATCAAATTTTTCTGATTTCAAGAAGGTGATATAGGTTTTTTCACCTAATTTTTCACCGAAATACATAATGAGGTGTTTTTATGGGATGGTTTTTATTTTCCGTTATTTCCTTGTTGCTCCTTTATCCAATACTCACTTTTTTACCTTTAAAGCTTTCGAGAAACGGAAAATTAAGCTTAATGTCAATAGCGTTTTTGATCGCCAATTTAGGGCTATTTTTGTTTCAATTGTATTCAGTTTGGATATCGGTTTTAGCACTTTTTCTACTTTTAACTCTTACTTTTTATCTATTAAAAGATAAAAAAGTAAATACATTTATAGATAGTGATTCTTAAAAAGGAATGGTCAATGTGAGAAAGAGGTCCAACTTAAAGCTTTTTGCCATCCTAGTAGTATGTACATTCTATATATTTGGATTTTCTTTGGTTGGAGTGAAAGCCTTTCAAACATTATTTAAAACTAATAAGTTTGATATAGGAACAACACTTGGAGTTATGGATATTTCTGATAAATCATCAGGAGAAGTTAACACAATTCTGAACGAAGCTATTCAAAATTGGACGAAGAGCACGAAAATTCACCTTCAATATAAAGAAAAGAAGATAGATGTAGACGTGAATGAATTTAAATTTGACGCGGCTCAAACCATGTTAAATATTAAGAACGGACAATCTAACAGGGTAACAGTAACGATGGATGATCGTGTTGTAGAGAAGATTCTATATACACTTTCACCTAGCATGACTAAAAGGGATGTTGATTTCGACAAATTTAAAGAGGATTTACTTCAAAATGCAGCGATGATTAAAGCTGAGAATGTCTATTTGAATATAGATTCTTATTTACTTGTATCAAATAAGGAAGAAACCTTAAGTGAAACGCGGATCAACTTTTCTAGCTCAAATATGCCTACCAATGATAGGTTAACTAGCTTATCCGTTATTAAAATTGAGCCAGAATCAGAATTTTCACTTCTTCGCTTTTTAAAAGAAAATGGCATGGAGTCTGCTTCTACAGAATCTTCCAGTATTTTAGCAACTGGTTTATATCAAGTCATTAGTCAATCTAATTTTCTTATTTTAGGGAGAAGTATTAGCAGTAGGATTCCTTCTTATGCAACATTAGGCTTTGAAGCGAGGGTAGATAGAGAAAATAAGATGGATTTTCGATTTAAAAACCAAAATAATCAACCATTTTCGATTCACCTAACGTGGAATAACCAATCCCTAGAAGTAAGGTTAAAAGGGCAAACCTTGTTAAATAAATATATAGTGAAAGCAGAAAATGAACAGCATTTTCTGCCTAAAACAATCATTCAATATAGTCCACTATTGAATGCAGGTCAGGTTTCGATTAAAAAAGAGGGAATACAAGGCTCTTCGATTGAAACGTTTCGTGAGGTTTATAATGATCAGGGGGAATTATTAAGTAGAGAGCTTGTCTCGAAAGACGTTTATTTACCAGTACATAAAATTGAAGTTCATAGTTTAATAGGAACGGATGAGTCTTATGTAGACAATGAGATAGAAGCTATACCTCCGACGGAGCAGCCTCCTTTGAGTAACGAACAAATAAATGAAGCAGGAACAGAAAATAACGATGTGACTAAGAAGGATAACTATTATGATGATCTTTTTGAAAGTCCAAATATACTAAAATAATGAATGGAAAAGCTGGGATGAAAGATGAAATATACGAGAAAACGTCTTGGTGAACTTTTAATAGAAGCTGGAATGATTAGCAAGGAACAATTGCAATCTGCTTTAAATGAAAAAAATGCTGATCAAAAGCTTGGAGATGCTTTATTACAGCAAGGCTTTATTACCGAGCAGCAATTAATAGAAGTGCTGGAATTCCAGCTAGGAATCCCGCATATTAGCTTATATCGTTATCCTTTTGATACGGTTCTTTTTTCATTGATTTCAAAAGAAACGGCGAAAAGAAACCAGCTCATCCCTTTGAAAAAAAATGGAGATAAGCTTTTTGTCGCTATGGCCGATCCGATGGACTATTTAGCTATTGATGATTTAAGGCTTTCGACAGGCTTTCAAATTGAACCAGCCATTGCCACAAAGGATGATATTTTACGCTCCATTAATAAATTTTATGAAGTAGAAGATGGATACGAAGACTTCTTGCAATCAGCACCAGCTGAATCGAATATTCAGGAAGAACAGATTTCTGAAGATGATTCTCCAATAGTTCGTCTAGTTAATCGTATACTTTTAGACGCTATCGGCTACAAAGCAAGTGACATCCATATTGATCCTCAAGAATCTAAGGTCGTTGTTCGTTACAGAATTGATGGTGTTCTTAGGGTTGAACGTGTGCTGCCAAAGCATATGCAGAGCATTGTAACCGCAAGAATTAAAATTATGTCTAATTTGGATATAACAGAGCATCGAATTCCACAGGACGGAAGAATCAAAATAAACTTAGACTTTCATCCAGTTGATATGCGGATTTCTACATTGCCAACTGTGTACGGAGAAAAAATCGTGATGCGAATTCTTGATCTTGGAAGTGCATTAAATGATATTCAAAAGCTTGGTTTTAATCATATAAATTTACGCAGGTTTCTCAATATGATTGAAAAACCAAATGGAATGGTGTTAATTACAGGGCCGACTGGTTCTGGAAAATCATCTACCTTATATGCTGCGTTAAATCATTTAAATAATGAAGAAGTAAATATTATTACGATTGAGGATCCAGTTGAATATCAGGTTGAGGGAATTAACCAATTACAGGTCAATCCTACGATTGGATTAACTTTCGCAAAAGGCTTGCGTTCTATATTACGTCAGGATCCGAATATCATTATGGTTGGTGAAATACGGGATAAGGAAACAGTCGAGGTTGCGATTCGTGCATCGCTCACTGGACATCTTGTCCTTAGCACTCTTCATACAAATGATTCCATTGGAACCATCACACGGTTAATGGATATGGGCGTCGAACCATTCCTTGTTGCTTCTTCTGTATCAGGCATAGTGTCTCAGCGATTAGTTCGAAAGGTTTGTCGTGATTGTAGACAAGAGGTGCAGGCAACTCAAAGGGAAAAAGAAATTTTCGCTAAAAGAGGAATAACCATTGAAAAGGTTTTTCGGGGAAAGGGCTGCTCATCGTGTAATATGACGGGCTATAAAGGAAGGATTGCTATTCACGAGGCTTTAGAACTGAATGATGAAATCAGAAAATCGATTATGAATGGTGAATCAATTATGAAACTAAGGGAGTTAGCGCTAAGAGATCCAACGATTTTTTTATTAGATGATGGCTTATTAAAGGTTAAGCAGGGCATAACGACAACAGAAGAAATATTGAGGGTAGCGATTTCAGATTAGGTGGTGAAAAATAATGAAGGAGCGAATAGATTACTTACTGAGCTCAGCTTTTGAATTAAAAGCATCTGATATTCATTTAACGGTAGGTGTTCCACCTATAATGAGAATAAATGGAGATTTAAAACCATTTGGTCAGGAGATGTTAAAACCATTTGACACGGTTGAAATGGCACAAGCCATTATCCCTGATCAAATGATGAACGTTTTTAAAGAGAGAGGTGAATTAGATCTTTCCTATGAGATTGATGGACTATCAAGATTTCGTGTCAATGTATATCGACAAAGAACAAGCACGGCGATGGCTATCCGAATTGTTCCTTCGAAAATCCCAACGATTGAAGAGCTGCAGCTCCCTCATACGATAAAGAAAATGGTTGAAAAGCCGCAAGGGCTCATTCTCGTTACAGGACCAACAGGCAGCGGGAAATCAACAACGCTGGCAGCTATGATCCAATACATGAATCAAACAATGAGAAAGCACATAGTGACTTTAGAGGATCCGATAGAGTATTTACATAAGCATGGGAATTCCATTATAGAACAACGGGAGGTCGGCTCTGATACGAATAGCTTTGCAAACGGACTAAGAGCATCACTGCGACAAGATCCAGACGCTATTTTGGTAGGAGAAATGAGGGACCTTGAGACGATTCAAACCGCGATTACCGCCGCTGAAACGGGTCATTTAGTTTTTGGAACCTTACACACTTCAAGCGCACCGGACACGATCAATCGCATCATTGATGTTTTTCAACCTTCTCAGCAGCCACAGGTTCGAGTTCAGCTTGCAACGGTATTAGTGTCAGTTATTTCTCAAAGACTTTTTCAAACGCTTGATCGAAAAAGACGGAGAGCTGCAACGGAAATATTAATTAATAATTCAGCAGTAGCAAATTTGATTCGAAATGAAAAAATACATCAAATTGTCAGTGTGATGCAAACTTCGAAGGCATTAGGGATGCATACACTTGAAAATAGTATTCTAGAGCTAGTCAAAGAAGGGATTATACATAGTGATGCAGCTGAACCTTATCTTCAAAAGAGGGTCTAATAATGGGACGTTATAAATATATTGGCAGAGGCAGAACGGGAAAGAAGGAAGGCACAATCAATGCTGCTTCAAAAAGAGAAGTGATGCTTAAATTAAGAGAAGCAGGCATCAGAGTCATTGATATGAACGAAGTGAGAGAGTCGATTTTTACAAAGGATCTCGCTTTTATAACGCCTGTAAAGCTTGAGAGCTTTGTGATATATTTACGGCAATTTTCAACGTTGCTAAAAGCTGGGGTCACAGTAGTGGATTCTACAAGAATATTAGCAGCACAAACAGAAAGCAAGCCATTAAAGCAAGCATTACTCCAAATTGAGCAGTCTTTAAGAGAAGGGAATCCATTATCAGAAGCAGTCGCAAATCATCGGTCTATTTTCTCTCCGATGTTTATTTATATGATTCGAGCGGGAGAAGCAGGGGGAAATATGGATGAAGTGCTTGAGCGTTTAGCGACACACTTTGAAAAGCAGCATCATACGAGGCAAAAAATTAAGTCAGCATTGGCATATCCAATCGCAGTTGGGATCATCGCTTTGATTGTCGTCAATTTTTTACTCGTCAAAATTGTTCCAACTTTTGTTGATATGTTTGCAGATTTTGGTGGTGAGCTTCCAGCAATTACAAGGTTTGTTTTAAATGCGAGCGGCTTTATGCAACAATATTGGTGGCTCTTTCTATTAGGATTGTTCGGGTTTGTGTTAGCGATTATGGTGTTCCGTCAAAATATACAGACAAAATATTATTTAGACTATATGACACTTAGAATTCCTGTCTTCGGGAAAATATTACAAAAATCAGTGCTTTCAAGAATGACTAGAACAC
The DNA here is from genome assembly GCF_006546985.1 of Bacillus sp. 03113. GTDB lineage: Bacteria > Bacillota > Bacilli > Bacillales > Cytobacillaceae > VATK01. Next base: position 7,113 of record NZ_VATK01000006.1, on the reverse strand, counting down.
TCAGCTCACTCTTTACAAGCTCAGTTCCTTTTCTCCAATCGCTCTCTATCGTAGAACACATCGTTGAGAACGAGGTGATTGCGAAAGTAATCCGACAATCGCGGGAATCTCTAGAAAATGGTCAATCCATAACGGAACCAATGAAAACACATTGGGCCTTTCCTCCTCTTGTTACTCAAATGATGGCGATCGGAGAAGAAACGGGTGCCTTAGATGAAATGCTCAGCAAGGTAGCCGATTTTTATGAAAAGGAGGTAGACCTACAAACGGACCGTTTTAAATCATTAATTGAGCCAATGATGATTGTATTTTTAGCTGTTGTGATTGGAACGATTGTTACATCCATTATGGTTCCTATGTTTGAAATATTTAACCAAATTGACAATGTTAAGTAGAATTTTTCACTTCTGTATCTATTTTTGGAAAAAATCTATCATTTTTCTAGTAAATTTGATATATTACTATTGTAATAGATCTATTTTACTAGTGAAGGAGATATTTTTATGGATAAAATGAAAAAATACCTAAAAAGTCAACGAGGATTGACATTAATAGAATTATTGGCAGTGGTTGTTATTTTGGGAATTATTTCAGCGATTGCAATTCCAAGCATTGGGGGATTAATTGATAATTCTAAAAAAGATGCTCATGTAGCAAATGCACAACAAATGGTCAATGCAGCAAAAATGGCTGTTACTGGAGATGAATCAGTGGAGCCAACATCTGGTGGATCAAAAATAATAAATTTAGCTTATCTTGAAGGAAATGGGTTTTTAGAAACTTTAAAAGACCCGGATCGCAATACTACCGGTTATAAAAGAGCAAATGCTTCAGCAAGTGGTACATCGGAGTCACAAGATGATTCTTATGTAGTTATTAATAAAGATACAAATCAAAAATTATCATACAAAGTAAAGCTTGTTAATACAACAAGAGGGGTTCAAACTGCAGGTACAGGTGGTAAAGTAGCGGTTACTGAAAATGATTTAAAAAGATCAAGTGTAATTAACAATTAATATGCTTAATCTCACCTTTTCATATCTTTTTATCGTAGGTATGGTTCTAGGCTCCTTCTATAATGTTGTCGGACTAAGGGTGCCCATACAGCAATCGATTGTGTCACCTCGCTCGTCCTGTCCACACTGCAAGCATCAGCTGACACCAATAGAGCTGGTGCCTGTTTTTTCCTATCTTTTTCTTAGAGGGAAATGCCGCAGCTGTAAAGCGCGCATTACTCCCATTTATCCTCTTATGGAGCTGTTAAGCGGAATTCTATTTGTCACAGCTCCCCTCGTGATAGGATGGACAACTGAACTGATTGTGGCTTGGACACTCATATCCTTATTTATGATTATTACGGTTTCTGATATGATATACATGATCATCCCTGATAAAGTATTGGTCGTATTTGCAGGGATTTTTTTATTTGAAAGGATCTTTCTCCCATTAGAGCCATGGTGGGATTCCGTGTTAGGCGGATTACTAGCCTTTATTGTGTTGCTGCTTATTGCGATGATAAGCAGAGGAGGCATGGGCGGAGGAGATATAAAGCTATTTGCTTTAATCGGATTTGTTGTCGGGACAAAAACGGTGCTCTTATCTTTTTTTCTTTCCTCTCTACTTGGTGCTTTAGTTGGCGTCATCGGCTTAACTTTTCGCTTTTATCAAAAGAAGCAGCCGATTCCATTCGGTCCATTTATTGTAGCCGGAACATTAGCAGCTTATTATTTTGGAGATTGGCTAGTGAATACATATTTAAAGCTATTAACAACAGGACTATAACCAAGGGGTTTTTTAAATGGTATTTTCTCTTTTTGCTCGAAAGAATAAATTCATTAATTTTGCGATCAATGATCATTCCATTCGCTTTGTTGAATTAAAGCAAAAAAATCCGCCTACCCCTCTAAGATGGGGGGAAAGAAAGATTCCCGAAGGTATTGTAAGAGATGGGAAAATCATAGACTTTGAAACATTGTCTCTTATTTTAGAAGAGTGTGTCGATGAATGGAAAATAAAAAATCGCAGTGTGCGCTTTATTGTTCCTGATCCTTTCGTTATCATTCGAAAAGCTTTGATTCCTAATTCGATAAAAGAAGACGAGCTGAAGAACTATTTATTTTTAGAGTTTGGTTCAAGCATTCATTTACCATTCGAAGACCCTGTTTATGATACGGTTTTACTGGGGCAAAAAGATGAAAAGCAAGAAATTCTGATCATTGCTGCACCAGAAGAAAAGGTGTTAGAGTATCAGGAATTATTTTTACATGCAAAATTAAACCCCACTACAGCAGATATATCCCCGCTTGCCTTGTATCGTTTGTATCATCAAGTGAATGATTTTGCCAATGACGAAAGGCTGTTAATAGTTCAGCTTGATTTTAATATGCTAAATATCTCTATTTTAGAGAATACTATTCCATCCTTTATGTATCACATGATGATGGACATTGATTTAGATAAGTTAAACATGGACAGGATGAGCAAAGGTTTGGATCATGATCAAAATATAGATGAACTAGATGAGCTTCACCTGCAATTTGAAGAAATGTATAAGGAAATAAGCAGAATCATGGACTTTTATCGATACTCTATTCAAAAAGGACAAGATTCAATTTCAAAAATTTTACTAAATGGGGACCATCCTTTCCTTGACCAATTTGAAATAGACCTTGCTAATCAATTTGATATCCCTATTGAGACGATTCATTTTCAAGAAATGACTGATAAAGAGAGATGTATACCGAGGTCCCATCTACTAGCATTTGGTTTAGCATTAAAAGAGGTGTAGAATATGCTCGTTGAAATTAACTTACTACCCAAAAGAGAAACTAAAAATATGACTCTTTTAATGCTAAGCGTTGTCCTAGTTTGCATGTTAGTCATAGAAATAGGAATTATTTATTTTCTAGGGAACGCTCATAAACAAACAATAGCAGCTTTAGACGAGCAAATTTTTACCATTCAGCAGCAGGCAGCGGCTGATCAACAAAAGCTTAAAGATGTTCAATCAAAGGATTCCGTTTTAAAGCTTCAAGAAGCAGTTAAATGGGCTGAAAAATATCCGATTAAAACCATTCCCATTATCGAAAAACTAACTGTTTTGCTTCCAGAAAGGGGTTATTTCTTAGCCTTGAATTATAATGAGTCTGGGAAATTAACCTTAAAGGTTCAATTTGATTCGAGCAGGGAAGCGGCCTATTATTTGGAAGATTTATCTATTGCAAACTGGGTTTATACAGTGACTATGACATCTCTTTCTACGAATCAAATGAGTATACTTGGCAAAGAAGCGTTGACAAAAACGAAGGAAGAATCCATCGTTCCGAGATATACAGCTGACTATGAGATTACTCTTAATCGCTCTTTTGTTAAAGCAGATGAACAAAGTAAAGGAAATGGAACAGATCATGAATCTTCTAAACAGGAAGGAGAAGATTCATGAGAATACAGCTTACAAGAAAACATACAACTATATTTTTTATAAGTTTTTTGTTGATTATGCTTATTTTTTCCAGTTTATATTATTTTTATTTAAGACCACAAAAGATTGAGATAATCAATAAGCAAAATCAATTACAGAAAGTAAAAATGGATTATGCCCTTTTAAAAGCTAGTTTTAATCAAAAGAATACGGATACGGATCAAAGTACAAAGGAGCTGCAAAGAAAGGTTCCAGTAAAACCTTTACTAGATCAGGTGATCCTTGATATTGAAAAAGCTGAAATGATCTCTAACAGCTTTGTCTCACAAATGAGTATTCAAGATAGCTCTCAGAGTAAAGATTTTTCACAAGCGACAGGTCAGAACAAAACGAAAGCAGAGCTTGATTTAGAAAAAAAAGCGACAAATCAAAATGATCAACAGACAGAATCGACGTTTACGCTGCCAAATGGCATGAGTAAAATAACCATTACTTGTAATATAGAATCTCCTAACTATTTTCAGCTAGAGAAATTTATAAATTCATTAGAAGAAATGGAGAGAATTTACATAACAGAATCGCTTAGCTTTAATGGTCCTGTAGAAGCTACATCTCTTCAAAGTGAAAAAGAAAAGCTTTCTTATAGTCTAGTAATCTCTGTTTTATATTTACCATTGCTGACTGATTTAGAGAAGGATTTGCCAAAAATTGAAACTCCTCCTTCAAGCCATAAAAGAAATCCATTATATCAATCTCCAAATCTTGATAATGATTGATTGAAAGTAGAAAATGAAGGAGTTATTTGACGAAAGCATTTTAGAGCAGGACGACAAAAGTCTTGTTCTTTTTTTTGTTTCGTATGCTAGGATGAAGCAAAACGTCAAAGGACTTGGAGGTTGGACGAGTTGGATCAATATAATCGCAATAAAACCATTACCATCAAAATAAATAGAGAAGATCGTCCTCACCAGGAAAATACACATAATAACCACAATAATCAAGAGGACTATAAACATAAAGACAGTCAAAAGTCTGATGCTAACTACGTAAGTGAAGCAGCAGCATCACAGGAATCAATTGAAGAAGAAAGCTTTGACTGGATTTTACCTGAAGAGGATGAAACAATCGAATCAAATGAAAATAATTCGCTGCCGAAAAAAAAGTTGGGAAATCCTTTTCGAAAGAATCCCAAAAAAACTCCTCCTACTAAAAGAAGAGGATCTTCAATCTTTTTTGCTGTTATCATGGCGATTTTATTTGGGACAAGCCTTGGATTTATTCTGCTTAAAATGGTTATTACAGAAGATCTAACTAAACCAGCGACCACAGCACCTGTAACAGATATAAATGCTGAACCACAAGCTGAAAAAAAACAATCTGAAGGAAAACAGACGATTTCAGCTCCTAGTGATCAAAAGGCTCTTACAGCTTTTATAATTCAAAATGGTGTATGGTCTAATAAGGCTGCCGCTGAACAAGCACAAAAAAAGCTGAATGAACAAGGAATCGTTAGTCAATTAATTGACATAGATGGGAAAACAGCTATTTATCTAGGTGCTTCTGATACGCTAGCCCATGCCAAATCGATAAGTGAAGACATAAAGACAAAGGGTGTAGAGGTATTCGCAAAAGAAATAGCCATTGAAGGAAAAAAACTAGAGGGGTTAAATAAAGAAGAAAAGAGCCTTATAGAAAAATTCCCATCGATTTATCAACTGCTAACTGAGGCCCTGTCGTCTGCTCAGCTTGAAGGGGCTATTTCCAAACCTTTAATCGATAATGTGAATAAGGAAGCGGCTTTTCTCACAAACATTAATAATGATCGTTTGCAAAATAAAAACATCATACAAATGAAGAAGAATTTAGAGCTAGCGATTGTAAATATTAAAGAGCTTCAAAAGAAAAAAGATGAAATAAAAATCAATCAAGCACAAAAACAGCTGCTTACCTTTATCGCAAGCTATAAAAGCTTATAAGATGGGGAAAGATTTTAAAATATTTTCTGGGAAATTAAACATAGTAAAAAAGTCTGTTATAACGAACAGACTTTTTTTATTGTATTAGGAATTATAAGATAGTTAGTTGTTGAAACTTTTGAAAGCTATGTATCGACATCCAGCTCCAACGTCTATCGACTATCAAACTCCAAGCCTTCTCCCTACGATAAGTCAACATCGATTCGCTGTCACTCATCGTGTATCCATTATCACGTTTTAACGGGCAGTAAGATTTTACATAAAAAATGGATAGTAGATAAAAAACTGCGCGTAAAAATCTGATCGGCTTAGCTAACTATCAGGGGAAAAGAACATCCCCTGATAGAAGGTTCGCCTTATCTCAGTCGAAGTCCCTCCAGTTTGTACGTCGAGATCAAGGCGCTTCCGCTTTTGTTATTTGAATTTTTCTTTAACAATCCGGCAAAAAATTGTGTACGAACATTTAATTTGGTACGATTAAGTGGTATCTCCCACATTTTGATAAAGTAAAGGTAAGGTGAATTTCAATGCAAGACCTCATTTTGGCCTCTTCTTCTCCTCGACGAAAAGAACTTCTCGCACATTTGCAACATTCATTTAAGGTAATAAGCAGTGATGTAGATGAAACCTTTAACCCATCACTATCACCTGAAGAAATCGTCATTGAACTCGCTGCAAGAAAAGCAAACGATATTTTCCAACAACATCCAACCTCTTTTGTCATTGGTGCAGACACCCTCGTTGTTAATAGTGGCAAAATATTAGGTAAACCAAAGGATCGTCAAGAAGCTTTTCGCATGCTTAAGGATTTGTCAGGAAAAAGTCACTCTGTTTTCACAGGTGTTTGTATTTGCTCTCCTGATCAATTCATTCGCTTTTATGAAAAAACAGATGTCGTTTTTTGGGATTTGTCAGATGAAGAAATAGACGCTTATATACGCAGCGGTGAGCCGTTCGACAAAGCTGGAGCGTATGGTATTCAAGGACTAGGCAGTCTATTTGTACAAAAAATAGAGGGAGACTACTTTAATGTTGTTGGTCTGCCGATATCGAAAACATTCCGAAAGCTTAAAGAGGCTGGCTTCAAGCTCCCATATTAAGATAATGTCTGAAACTTTTATCGGACACTTCCCGTTTAATAAATAAGGGAGGATAAAAAATGGATTCATTAATGATACGAGATTTTCCGCAGGATGAGCGGCCTCGGGAGCGTTTTATTCAAAGTGGGCCAGAGAGCCTATCTAACCACGAACTTATTGCTTTATTACTCCGTACAGGAACAAAGGAAGAATCTGTTCTCCAATTATCAAATCGCTTATTAACTCATTTTGAAGGCTTAAGGCTTTTGAAGGATGCAAGCCTTGATGAAATTACGTCTATTAAGGGTATAGGCATGGCTAAAGCCATTCAAGTTCTTGCAGCAGTCGAATTAGGGAGGAGAATTTCCAATCTTAGCTATGATGATCGTTATGTCATTCGTTCTCCTGAAGATGGGGCAAAGTATGTTATGAACGACATGCGATTCCTCTCTCAGGAGCACTTTGTCACCTTATACCTCAACACCAAAAATCAAGTTCTTCACAAACAGACCATATTTATCGGAAGCCTAAATGCTAGCATCGTCCACCCAAGGGAGGTGGTGCGCCCATAAGGGCATTTAGAAAATCTGCGTTAGCAAAGCAGTGGGGAAATATCACAATCTTTACCCTATCATCA
>NZ_VATK01000005.1 GCF_006546985.1 Bacillus sp. 03113 | reverse complement strand
AAAGAACAACGGATTATCCAATACTGGAACCATGTTTTTTCCAAAAAAATTGTTGAGTTTGCTAAATCTGTAGGTGCCTCTGTTATTAAATTAGAGGACCTCATTAATATTCGCTCCATGAAGAAATACTGGAAACGTAGTGACCGAAATATTAATTCTTGGGCTTTTTATGATTTGGAAACAAAAATCACTTATAAAGCACAATTAGCTGAGCTAGAGGTGCAAAAGGTGAATCCGTTTAAAACAAGCCAGGAATGTTCTACATGTGGTAAGACAATAAAAAAGAACCGTAGAGGTTCTTTTTACAAATGCTCTTGTGGTCATAAACAAAATGCGGATATAAACGCTAGTTTTGTCATTTCTACAAGACCATCTACTGACCCTAAAACGACTGCGGCTTAAAACCGCTGCGGAAAGTCTAATGCTTTTCGTAAGGCTCCTGACTGAGCTATACACCTAGCCGATGATTTGCTACCGATTTCTGTTTTTTAACAGAGAACGGACTGTGAGGAGGTAACGGTAACACCAACGGCACTGACCGTTCTATACGCAGTGAAACTCTGTTGGAATCCCCTTCCTCAAAAATTCGTGAGAATTTTAGGTGGGGGAGGATGTCAATCTGTACCAATATTTATATTTCTCTTTGAAGCCCACTTGAGCATATAACTTCAGGGCTGGTTGATTATTTAACATAACCTGAAGATAAGCCTGGTTGGCTCCATTTCTTTTACCCCACTGAAGCAGGTTTAAAACAAGCTGCTTGCCGTAGCCTTGCTTTCTGCAGGTTTCATCCGTTACGATATCATATAAACCCATGAATCCATCTTCTAAAATGCCTAACCCACAAGCTATAACCTCATCATTATTGTTTTTCAGCATAATAAAACAGCACTCTGGCACTAAATTCATTAACATTTTCTTTAATGTGGGTTGATCTTTTTCACTTACTTGATTAAGGGTGCAGTAGCTTTTAAACCATTTTTCATTCCATTCAGGCTTCCACTCTACATTATGATTTGAAGGTTCTTCAATATGCAGTAAATCAAGCTGCTGGACACTCGTTTCACTGTCCATATCATATCCTCTTTCTTGAAGGACATCATCCAAGTCCTCCGGGAAAACATGATCTGTTATTTTAAAAACAACACTTAAGTTCTTTTGATGAAATAGCTTCTCGCATGTATCAATTTTACTTTCTACATTCTCACTAGATGGGTAAATAGGGTTCACTGAATTTGCTCTTCTTGTGTAGCCATTAGAAAATCTTAATACCCAGCCGTCATATAAGACCGTACTGATTGCTGGTAGAGCATTCATGGATAGTTCTTCGATTCTTTGTGTTAGTAAATATGGTTTCATGTTTCCCCCTTCTTCAAATCTTTTTATTTTTTCCAATTTTAGCATATAAATTTAGAGACTCGAAACCATTATTCACTAAATGGTATATTGTTGGAGGAATTAAATCGAAGCATATGGTTATGGATCATTTCTTAAAAGATAGGTTAAAACATTAAAAAGAGCAATCTCCATTTTATCCTTTGAAGATTGCCCACTGTTTAGATCGTTCATACACTTGTTTTATTATAAAAGCTCATCGTTGGGTTTAAGTATTGGCTTGGACTTTTTAGTTGATAATAATTTGCAGCTTCTACAAAATCAATCTTCATTTTTTCATCGAAAAAAACTTCCTTCGATCTTTCCACATAGATACTACCAGCATTCGTTTGAATTTCAAGATCGTCATCATGTAGCTTCGATACAAACCAAAGGGCAGGTACTCCATTTACCACACAGCCACAGCCTTCAGTGTCGTACTTTAACTTTAAAAAACCGGTCTGTCCATTTATTTGTTCTGACAGCTTTGCAGCAGCTGCTTCTGTTATTTCAATTTGCATCATTTATCCCCCCACTTTCTCTACCATTTTAGCATGAAAATGCAGAAAGAGTGATTCTGCAAGCTCAAATATAAAATAGCTAAATAACTTACATTTAGGGAAAATCCTTTTTAAACCAATTAAAAAAGTTTCTTATCTTGTTAAAACACCTTACCTTCGCTATGCTTAGAAATAGAGATTTTTTAAATAATAGATAAACGTGGAGCGTAAAAGAGTTATGTCATATATAAAAGAAGCATGCGTGGGTCATTATGAGGAAGCTAAACGAGCGGCTCTATTAGGGGCGGATCGGATCGAGCTATGCGATAACCTAAAAGAAGGCGGTACAACACCTAGCTATGGTTCGATTGTACTGACAAATAAACTACCTAATATCACTGTAAATGTCATCATTCGTCCTCGTGGTGGGCATTTTATATATTCAGATGCAGAACTCGAAATTATGAGAAAAGATATTGAAATCTGTAAACATCTTCAAGTCCATGGTGTTGTGTTTGGTGTATTAAATAAAGACAATAAAATAGATCGAGAAAAAATGAAAGGATTAATCAATGCAGCTAAACCGCTAAGTGTCACTTTTCATATGGCCTTTGATGAAATTGAAAATAAAAAAGAAGCAATCGATCTTCTCATTGATCTAGGCGTCGACCGTATATTAACAAAAGGCGGAGAGGAAAGTGCCATAAAAAATCTGTCTATCATTAAAGACTTGATAAGATATGCAGGCAATCGAATTATTATCATGCCAGGCGGAGGCATTCACAATCAAAACATAGAAATGGTAGTAAAACAAACCGGAGCTACAGAGCTGCACGGTACCAAAATTGTAGGAGTGTTATCAGATTAACTGGAAATTTGGATAGAGGGTAAAACTCAATGCAGTTTAAGAGAACTTTAAAACACAATAAGCGACCTTGTTCTTCTAGTTTAGAATGAACAAGGTCGCTTACCTTATTTCTTCACACATTACAATTAATCCTTCTTTCCATATTACACAAACAAGCGTAAAAATTTTTTTAATCCTTACTTCCTATGAGTTACCCAGCATAATTATTTTATGCTTTCGCCTTTCGCTGCTCTTTTGGAATCACCCTCTTTCTATGTAGCATTTATTGCTTGTCTTTATCATACAAAAAAACTGCCCATTTGTAAATACAAAATAATATAAATTTTCTAAAAATATTGAATAATGAGATATTAAATGACAAAAGTTGATTATCGAAAGGAAATAATTTATCCAAAAATGGGGGCGTGGTGGAATCAGTTGTATAAACATCTGATAGAAGAGGCGGATTTATATCTAGTTGTAAATTTTCACCTTGCCTATATATTAGCAACTTGATTCAGTGTTAACCCTGTTTTTTTTAGATCAAGAGGAGTATGTCCTTCTATATTTAAGATTGGTTGATTCGGGTGATCTGAGAATATGTGTATAATTTCAGCTTTTTGGCCATTTCTCAATACTATTTTTCTTTCCTTTAAAGACACCATTAAATATAATGTAAATTTCTTTGTTATATCTTTATCCAATTTATTTAATTGTGAGTCTTTTAATAGTTCCTCTACAGCAAAAAGTATAGATTTCTGATCTTTATATACTCTGCTAGAGTATATTGCATCGAAGGTGTCTGCAATGGATAGTATTCTTACTAAAAAAGGAATATTCTTAGAGGTCAATCCTTTAGGATAACCAGAACCATCCAATCGTTCATGGTGGAGAACAGTTCCTAATAAAATTTCTTTCGACAACTCAGCATCCTTCAACATATTATATCCATAAATTGGGTGATTTTTCATTTCTGTAAATTCCTCATCTGTCAATCGTGCTGGTTTATGTAAAATATTATGGCTTATTTTGAACTTTCCAATGTCGTGGAATAAACTCATACGGGCCAATAAAAGTTGTTTTCCTTTTTAAGACCCATAATTTGACCAATTTTACTTGCGATCAATCCTACATTTAAACTATGCTGATATAAGTACTCATCTGTAATAATTTGTTCCTTTAAGTCTATTATAGTTAAGCTTTTATTAAAAAAATCCGTATATATATTCATAAATGAGTCATCTATTAATCGTGCTTCTTCTTTCTTTAAACTTTCCTTATCATATAGATCCTTATATTGAGCTTTTAAACGTGTTAGACTTTTTTGATAAAGACCGCTAATTCCTGTATCTACTTTACTTAATGACTCTTTTTCTATTCTAATATCGTGTTTAGCTAAAAGTTAAATATGTTTGGCGTTTAGTAGAGTTCCTTTCTTAAGCAGCAATATGCCTATAGAAGAATAAATATCCTGATTTAATTCCATTCCGATTTGCAATTTATTTTGTTTCATTAGTATATCCTCTTTTCCTAGGCTTTGAGCAATTAACCAAAAACCTTTTTTACTGCTAAGAGAACACGTTCTTTATTAAAAAGATTGATCAAAGAATAGCCCTCAAAGAAAGCGATTCAGTAGCCTGGCAATCACCATTCATAATGAACAGTAGACCCATGGCTTTTCGTCCTCAACTTTCTTATGAGTTTATCTTTATCAAATTTATTAAGTAATTCAAAGTATAATAATTTTTGTTTTTCACCTTATTATTTTTGTTAATTAGTTCAAAATTACTATTAACACACGAGTATGGTTCTATATTACTATAGATAAAATCAGCTAACAATTTAAATAATGTGACACTAATCTACATATTTCGGCATAATTAAATAAGTGTTATGTGACTTTGGTATTCAAAATCAAACAACTTTATTGTCAAAACAACTGGTTTTTTCGTTAACATAACTGTCAAAAAAAAAACAGCCTCTATAAAAGATTGTCATTCTCTCTAAAAGAATTATAATAGGCTCTGAGGTGTAGCCAATGGATAAAAAATTCATTTTTAAAATGATGAAGAGCTGTTTAAAACAATATCTCCCTGAAGATGTGTCTTTAACTGACGAAGATTTTGAGAGTATGTATGAAAAGGTTGTACGGGGAAAAAAGACAGATGAATCAGCTGTTCTGCATGATCTCGTTCAAGATGTTGTATATGAGTACATAACTAACTCACCTTACTTTTAAATAACCGCTGCATAACGCAACGGTTATCTATTTTTTGTTAAAGGCCCGCTTCCCTATCCTTTCAAAGGCTCTCGGAAATAAAGCATAAATAACACTGCCTGCATTCATCCAGCGCGGCAGGTTGATTTCCCTTGTTTGCGTTAACATACAATTCACAATTTTTTCTGCTACATAAACTGGTGTAAGCATATACTTTTTCACACTATTTACATACGTTCCCTTTTTATCAGCAATTGTAAAGAAGTTTGTCATGATTGGACCGGGATTGACAGCTGTTACAAAAACATTGTGTTCGGCAAGCTCCAATCTGAGACTATTTGTATAACCAAGAACAGCATGTTTTGTCGCGCAATAGGCACTTGATTTTGGTGTAGCCACTTTTCCAGCCATTGATGCGACATTAATGATGTGACCACTTCTTCTCTCCTTCATCCAAGGAAGAACCATGCTTGTACAAGCCATAAGCCCGATCACATTCACATTAAACATTGCTTTAACCTCATCTAAGCTTATGTGATCTGCTTCCTTAAACATTCCAAAGCCTGCATTATTTACAAGAATGTCGACGTGACCAAGCTCATTCTTAATTTCTAAAAATATCCTCTCAATTTCATCCGAGTTGGAAACATCTAACTTATATACGAAGACGGAAACGGAAAAACGATCTTCAAGCTCATGCTTAATTTGCTCTAGTTTTTCAATGCTTCTTGCTAAAAGAACTAAATTAGCTCCCCTATTTGCACAAAGAGAAGCTAATTCTAAGCCTACTCCGAAGGAAGCACCTGTAATAATAATATTTTTATTTTTTAAACGATCAGACATGTTAAGCACCTCATTTTACAGCCGAGTACAGAAAAGGTATTTGATCTTCATTAATATGTAGTTTTCTTAACGATTCTAAGTAATCTAATTGGGCGACCGTTTTTGAAATGGCTAGGTGAAACTCACTTTCATAAGCATTTGGGAAAAGTCTTTGACAAATTTCAAATGCTGTCATGGCTTCTTTTTCGAGCCAGCTATGAACTTTCATCGCTCGGTTATGCTCTCTAGAAAGTCTTTCCTTTACAAGATCAGGAACTTCAAACACCTCTGGCCCATGTCCGCTATATACTTTTCTTATGGAATAGTCTAAAAGCTTTTTAAGTGACTTATTGTAGTCAAGCTGAGACCTAGGACGCTCTTTTTTTCCAGGAAACGGTGGTTCTATAAGTGGATTTGATGAAACATGTGCAAACAAATGGTCTCCACTAATTAAGATCCCGTCTTTTTCTCTAAAAAGGCATATTTGACTTTGAGCATGTCCCGGGGTCTCGATGACTTTCCATTCAGATAAACCTTTTGGAGACTCACCTTCCTTAACCGTTCCTGTCAAAGATCGTTGACAAGAATAAATAAAAGAGTCTTTTAAAAAGTTTACTCTTGGAGCAAAATTAACTGGCACACCCAGCTCTGTAAAAATCTGCTGATGAAAATCATTAAATTGCTGCAAAAAACTTTTTGTCCGAAATATCCATCGTTCATTGTTCGGATGACCATAAACCTTTGTCGTTGCTGGAAGCTTAGCTAAAAGTCCAGAATGGTCTGGATGATGATGGGTTAACACAACCTGGTCAATATCCTCAAGCTGTAGATTTAACGATTTTAACTGATTCTCTAAAGAAAACCAAGCTTCTTTCGTATTTGGACCAACGTCGATCAAAGTTAAAGCTTCATTTTTTACAAGGTAGATATTGACGTCCCCGACTGGAAAAGGGGTAGGTAAAGAAAGTTTCGCTATTCCATTTTCCCAAACTGACATGATATAAAAAAACTCCTTTTTATAAATACATACTCATTCAACCATTATAAAATTTAGTTTAGCTTTCTTTCTACTTATTGTCATTATTTTCACCAAATAAAGCAAAATATGATGATAGATAAGTCATTTATCCCTTGACAGGCAAGCAGTCTATCTTGCATAATTGGGAAAACAATAAAATCAATTAGAGTAGTTCGTCGATAGACTTCAAATATCGCTCCTTTTATAAAAGCATAAATTGCTATGATTAAGACTAGTAAATGGTGTATGACGATAGAGAGTGAAGCCCACTGGCTGAAAGGTTTCACCGTCCTCTTAACCATTGAACCTTCCTTATGAGCTGTTAGGCAAACCTAAACGTCATCCAGCGTTACATGGAACTAGAGCAGCACCTTTTTTAACTTAATGTGTAAAAAAGGTGAATGAAGGTGGTACCACGGAAGCAAGACCTTTCGTCCTTTTTAGGATGAGGGGTCTTTTTTGTTTTTATTTCGGATATGATATCCATAACAAGTGAAAAAGCAACGGAGGAGATAAATATGAACAAAATGACCTTTATCGGAGCCGGTTCAATGGCTGAAGCGCTCATTTCAGGCATTATAGAAAAAAACATGCTGCCTGCCAACCAAATATGGACAACAAACAGAAGTAATCGTGAAAAGCTCATCGACTTGCAAAATAAATATGGAACAAGCTTCTCTTATGATTTGGATGAATTATTTAAGAATACAGATATCGTTATCCTAGCCATGAAACCAAAGGATGCTGCCGAAGCTATTACTAGATTAAAGCATTATTTAACAAAAGAAACACTTTTAATTTCTGTATTGGCTGGTGTATCCATTTCAAGTATTGAGATGCTCGCAGGCCAGCCTTTAGCAGTAGTGAGAGCTATGCCAAATACATCCGCTACCGTAGGAAAATCAGCAACAGGATTGGCACTAAACCAAAACGTATCTGATCAACAAATAAAGCTTGTAACCGAAATGTTTGAAACTGTTGGGCTTACCACCATCGTGAAAGAAGAACAGCTAGATGCCGTCACTGGTTTATCCGGCAGTGGACCAGCCTATATTTATTACCTAATAGAAGCAATGGAAAAAAGCGCAGTAGAAATCGGATTAGATCGTCAGCTTGCAAAGGATTTAATCGTACAAACATTGATTGGTGCTGCAGAGATGGTATCAACATCTTCAAAAGCACCAGAACAGCTTCGTAAAGAAGTAACAAGCCCAGGGGGAACAACAGAAGCTGGTATAAACGTTCTTGAAGCAAATCATGTCAAACAAGCCTTTATCGAATGCATTAAAACAGCAACGAACAAATCAAAGGATTTAGGAAAAGCATTAAGCAAGGAATTCGAACTTTCCTTATAAAATCGAGCATTGATCTAAATAAACAATTTCTTTCAAAAAAACTAGCAATTAAAAGCTAGTTTTTTTCTATTCTTACTAAAAATTGCTATAATTTATTTTGGTTACCGAAATAAATAAAGGAGGCTTTCCAATTGGCAATGAAATTATTTTCCCCTTATACAATCAAAAATACGACCTTCAAGAATAGGATCGTGATGGCTCCTATGTGCATGTATTCTAGTTATCACGAGGACGGAAAGGTGCAAAATTTTCATTTAACACACTATGTATCAAGAGCTTTAGGGCAAGTCGGACTTATTATTTTAGAAGCTACAGCCGTAGCATCCCAAGGACGTATTTCCCCACAAGATTTAGGAATATGGGATGATGATCATATCCCTGGATTAAAGCAGTTGACAACGATGATGAAGGAGCATGGAGCGAAAACAGGGATCCAGCTGGCCCATGCCGGAAGAAAAGCCGTCCTTGAAGGAGACATTTTTGCTCCTTCTGCCATCCCCTTTAATGAGCAAATGAAAATGCCAAAAGAAATGACCTTAGAAGACATTCGCCACACCATTGAAGACTTTAAAAAAGGTGCTGAAAGAGCCAAAAATGCAGGCTTTGACGTGATCGAAATTCATGCAGCTCATGGATATCTAATTAATGAATTTTTGTCCCCATTATCAAATCAACGAACAGATCAATATGGAGGTACGCTAGAAAACAGATATCGGATCTTAAAAGAAGTAATAGATGAAATAAATACCGTCTGGAACGGCCCTCTTTTTGTCAGAGTATCAGCTTTTGACTATCATGAAAATGGTTTAGGGGTGGAAGAATACATTGCCATGAGCAAATGGATGAAGGCACAAGGGGTTGACCTTATTGATGTTAGTTCTGGCGGGTTAGTGCCAGCTGATATCTCGTCATATCCAGGCTATCAAGTGAAATATGCAGAGGAAATAAAGCAGAAAGCAGCAATCCCAACAGGAGCGGTTGGTCTTATTACGACAGGCATTCAAGCAGAAGAAATTTTGCAAAATGAACGTGCTGATCTTATCTTTATTGCCAGAGCGTTATTAAGAGACCCATTCTGGCCTAGAACAGCGGCTAAAGAGCTTGGCATAACCATTGAAGCTCCAAAACAATATAGCCGTGGATGGATCTAATATTTCTTTTTAGACTAGATTAAATAACTCTGTTGATTTTTGAATCATTTAGCACGATTTTCATGAAAATCGTGCTACCTTGAAACTAGGAAATATAGATTTCCGATTTTCCTTTATAATGAAGTGAATATACAATACAAATTCAAGGGGGAATCAACATCGATAACAACGGACTTGTTCTCAACAGCAATCTTCTAGGCTGGAAAGACCTTTCTTTTTCTAAATGGGAAGATGTCACTCCACAAGAAGCATACGAACCCGCCCTGTCGGAGCATCTAATTGTCATTCATGCTACACCTATACCGGTTAAAGTCTTAGAGCGTACAGACGGCTATTTCGGCGAAGGCATAGCACAACCAGGCAACATCAATCTATTTTCTGCTGGTGAGATGAGTTATTGCCGTTGGGAGGATAAACTTTCTTTTTACCGAATGAATTTGTCTCCGTCTTTTCTCCAAGAAGTAGCCTTAAAAACCGATTTCCATATCTCAGGAAATGTGGAACTTCAACACAAATTACAATTGCAGGATCAGAAACTCTTTCAAATCAGCCAGTGGCTTGCTGACGAATTACAGAATGAAGGAGCAAGCGGCCAATTGTATCTCGACTCCCTTGTCAATCTACTGGCTATCCACTTGCTGCAAAACTACACATCGGGACGAAGCAAACCATCTTTATACCTGAACAAATTATCGAACAAGCAAATTTCCCGTGTAATCGAATATATGCACACCAATTTAGCACGCGACATTTCGCTAGATGAACTCGCTGAAGTTGCAAACATGAGTGCTTCCCACCTGGTTCGGCTTTTTAAGCAAATGACCGGATTGACACCACATAAGTATTTCATCCATTTGCGAGTGCAGAAGGCAAAGGTACTAATTCAAAGCCAAAAATATTCCATGGGTGAAATTGCTGTTCAGCTCGGATTTGCAGATCAAAGCCACATGAACCGCCACTTTAAAAAAATTGTAGGGGCAACACCAAGAGAATTTCTCCTTAACCGTTGACCACAACACCTGTCCTTACGGCTTGTTGTGGTTTTTTTGTACAAAAAACTGCTCATTCTGTTCAAGAAAATTTTTCTTCTATTGTTTAAACTGAAATTGTCGAGAGAATAACATTCCCAAAAGGAGGATCTTAAACATGAAATATACGCTTCTAGGAAATACGGGACTGGTGGTTTCAAAACTGGCTTTTGGAACAATGACATTTGGTTCGGGAAACATCCCGAGCGTATACAAAGTAAACCAGAACGATGCCAAAGCAATGGTTGACCGCGCTTTGGCATTGGGTATAAACTTTTTTGATACAGCCGATGCGTATGCTGACGGACAGAGCGAAATCATGTTAGGAAAACTACTTAAAGAACATAGACACGAGGTAATCATTTCTACAAAAGTCGGCATGCGAATAGGCAGAGGGTTGATCCAGACAGGTCTCTCCCGCAAACATCTCATGGACTCCTGTGAAGCGAGCTTAAAGCGTTTGGGTACCGATACGATCGATCTGTACATCGTGCACAAAACCGATCCGCTCACGCCGCTGGAAGAAACGCTTGAAGCGTTAAATGATCTAGTACGCTCTGGAAAAGTACGCTACATCGGGTACTCGAACTGGCCAGCTTGGATGGCTGCAAAAGCGTTGCAAATGCAAAAAGATCACGGTTGGGCGCAGTTCATCACAAGCCAAATGTATTATTCTCTGGTCGGGCGCGACATTGAGCATGAAGTAGCTCCATTTCTAAAAGCAAGTGGAGTTGGACTCATGGTATGGAGCCCTCTAGCGAGCGGCTTTCTGAGCGGAAAATATAACCGTGATAATCTGACCAATCCAAACAATCGGCTCAGCGGCTTTGATTTCATCCCGCTCAATAAAGAGTGGGGATTCCAAGTGGTTGACAAACTGCGTGAGATCGCAGATTCACATGGCGCCTCGCCTGCACAAGTATCCCTGTCCTGGCTGCTGGCCCAGTCCCATGTGTCCACCGTATTGCTCGGTTCTAGCAACATAAAACAGTTGGAAGACAATCTAAAGGCTGTCAACCTTTCACTATGTTCGGAAGAACTCACTGTCTTGGATGATCTCACCCGTCCAGCGGCTTTGTACCCGAACTGGTTCACGGAAGCTCTGTTAGACCCGCAAGTCATGGAAGCGATTCGCCAAAAATAATATAAAATACTATACGAATCAAAATCGAATCATGCTATCGTTTTTTGATCAAAAAATTCAGAAAATTAAGTTTATCAAACACACTCTTTTTTGATAAGGATTTCCCAGTTTATAAAATCAGATCGTTTATCATAAACTTCTGAATGATAATATAAAACGGGAGTTTTCTTTACTTATTTATTTTACAGTTTGTTGAAGAAGTTGTTTTTGAAAATGTTCTTTAATTAATGAAACGGATAAATAATGTTGATAACAATCGGTATAATCAAAGGACCTCTGTTGGAGGTCCTTATTTAATAGTGTACCGGTTTAGTTCAAATGCAAATTGTTATGAATTAATCATTCCTAGATACAAACCTATATCCTTCATTTAGATGCCTCTCTAGAAGGAGAAACTCGTATCCAGCCTTTATTATTTTTCATAGTATTGACAACTTACTGATTACTACCCTCTTCGAATCCTTAACGAATATGATTTCCGAAAAAAACAAAATTTGCTATAGAGGTACTTTCAATGCTTGAAAATGTTCTTCTTTACGTTTTTCAAAATCTTAGAAGTAACATTTGTACGAATCAGATTGAGTAGACAATCTACATAATTTTCTATTTTTCCAACTTCAGTCTTTTGCAGGAATATGTATTTCTTTGAAATCCTCTGCGATCTCCGTTTGTTCAAATATTGTTTTTGCCTCATTTACAAGCTGCACCCATGAACTGCGATCATACCTTGCACTAATATGTGTTAAACATAGCTTTTTTACTTTCGCTTTTTGAGCCGTTTTTGCTGCCTGATAAGTTGTTGAGTGATAGTATTCGTAAGCTAAGTGTTCCTCACCT
Source organism: Bacillus sp. 03113 (assembly GCF_006546985.1). Taxonomy (GTDB): domain Bacteria; phylum Bacillota; class Bacilli; order Bacillales; family Cytobacillaceae; genus VATK01. Next base: position 223,547 of record NZ_VATK01000005.1, on the reverse strand, counting down.
TTTGAAAAAGTTGCTTCATGAACAAGAATGTCTGCGTCTTTTGCAAGTAAAGAAGCTGCTTCACAAGTGCGTGTATCTCCTAAAACCGTGACGATTCTCCCCTTTTGATCTGGTCCTACAAACTGATTAGCATCAACCACCGTACCATTTTCCAAAGTAACATTTTCACCATTTTTTATTTTTTTATAGACAGGACCAGGCTTAATACCTGCAGCCATTAATTTATCAACCATCAAAGTTCCCGGTCGATCCTTTTCAACGACACGATATCCGTAGGATGGTATCCCATGATCTAGTAAACGAGCTTCAACTAAAAACTGCTCGTCTTCAAAAATGAACCCTTCTTCTATTTCGATTACCTTCAGTGGGTATTTTAGATACGTTTGACTTATTGAAAGGCTTACATGAATATATTCCTTTAATCCTTTAGGACCAAAAACAGTTACCTCTGTTTCTCCTCCTTGAAAGGATCTGCTAGATAAAAGACCTGGGAGTCCATAAAGATGGTCTCCATGAAGATGAGTAATAAAAATTTTTTCAATTCTTCTCGGCTTGATCGATGTATGTAAAATTTGATGTTGTGTAGCTTCACCACAATCAAATAGCCAAATAGCCCCTCGTTCCTCTAATAGCTTTAAAGCAACTGAGGTAACGTTACGTACCTTTGCTGGAACACCTGCTCCAGTACCTAGAAAAAATAAATCCATAATCTCCGATCCCCTTTAAAGCAATTTCATAATTACTATACCACAGTTCTATGAATTCTTGCTCCGTAATTCTTTAAAGAATACTTGTAGTCTCATTCAAACTCAATTTTCTGTTGGATTTTGTTAGTTTTGTCATACTTACTGATTTTTCTAAAAAAAATTTTCACAACAAACACGATTTTTAGTGTATAATAAAAAAAATTTTGTCAAATGAATATTTTGTGAAAATTTGATTCATTTAAAGAAAAAATCATTTTTTTGTTGCATTATATTTGCTAAATAGCTTAGAAACCGATAAAATTCTATATCTGTACAGATGTTTTTAACACTAGACTCTATCAAGTATGAAAAAGGAATTCATTTGCTATTTACAAATACATATTTTGAATGAAAAGAGGTCCATTAAAGTGAAACAGAATGAAAAACCAACTGCACTAATCATGATTTTTGGCGCAACAGGGGATTTAGCAAAACGAAAGCTGTTTCCTTCGATATATCGATTATATAAAAAAGGAAAGCTATCTGAAAACTTTGCTGTTGTTGGAGTAGGTAGAAGAACACTAACAAACGAAGAATTTCAGCAAAATGTACAAAAATCGGTAGCGAATGAAAATGGAGAAGCAACTCAAAGAGAGCAATTCTCTTCTCATTTTTACTACCATTCCCATGATGTAACAGATTCAAGCTCATATGCTGAGCTAAAACAACTAGCAGAAAAGCTTGATCATCAGTACCAATTAGAAGGAAATCGAATTTTCTATCTAGCAATGGCTCCAGAGTTCTTTGGAACGATCGCGATCCACTTAAAAGAAGATGGATTAACCGATGTTTCTGGCTTTAAACGTCTTGTCATTGAAAAACCTTTCGGTCATGATCTAGAATCTGCTAAAGAGCTTAATAAACAAATTAGACAAGCATTTTCCGAAAAGGAAATTTATCGTATTGACCACTATCTTGGAAAAGAAATGGTCCAAAATATTGAAGTTATACGCTTTGCAAATGCTCTTTTTGAACCTTTATGGAACAATCGCTATATTTCAAATATCCAAGTAACATCAAGTGAGGTTCTTGGTGTTGAAGAACGCGGTCGTTATTACGAAACAAGTGGGGCGCTAAGAGATATGGTTCAAAACCACTTGCTTCAAATGGTTGCGTTACTTGCGATGGAGCCTCCTATCCGCCTTACAACAGATGAAATTAGATCTGAGAAGGTTAAAGTATTTAGAGCCTTCAGACCAATCGAAGGTAAAACCGTGCGAGAGTATTTTGTTCGCGGTCAATATGGATCAGGTCAAGTAAATGGAGAAGATCTTCCTGCCTATAATAACGAGCCTATGGTTGACAAAAATTCAAATACAGAAACCTTTGTAGCAGGAAAGCTAATGATTGATAACTTCCGCTGGGCAGGAGTTCCTTTTTATATCCGAACTGGGAAACGAATGGAGTCAAAATCAACGAAAATCGTGATCCAGTTTAAAGATATTCCGATGAATTTATATTACCAAACAGAAGAAACATTAAATCCAAACTTGCTAGTTATTCATATTCAACCTGAAGAAGGCATTACGCTTCATTTAAATGCGAAGAAATCAGGCCAAAATATGGAAACAACTCCAGTTAAGCTTAACTTTGCAAACAAAGGAATTGACGGAATTAACACACCAGAAGCCTATGAGAAGCTTTTATTTGACTGCATGCGCGGTGATGCAACAAACTTCACTCATTGGGATGAAGTAGCTCTTTCATGGAACTTTGTAGATAAGATTTCTGCAGTATGGGAAAGCACGAAAGCAGAATGCTTCCCGAACTACGAATCAAACACAATGGGTCCTAAAGAGGCTGATGAGCTTCTTGAAAAAGACGGATTCTTCTGGTGGCCTGTCTCTGATTTAGATGTAGAAAGCTGCTAGCATATACAAAAAAAGCTCAAATTCACTCTGCTATGAGATGAATTGAGCTTTTTTATATTAAAAAAGTATTACCGAAAAAAGATTTAACTATATAATAAATAACATAAACTTTCATAATGGCTATTAATGTTAAGCACTAATATGCACAAGAAACAATTGTTTTAGTTGTTTCCTTGCTCTGTAAATCCTTGTTTTAACAGTACTAGGCTTTAAGTTAAGGACGTGGGCGATTTCATTTTCCTTTAAACCATGCCCTAGCTTAAGCATAAGTACATCCTGATACTCAAAAGTTAAGCTCTTTATTGCAATATTAACTTGCTCCACCAACATTTCAACTTCTGCTTCCTCTTCCACGTTTTGTTTCATTTCTTTCCCTAGGCTTTCAAGCATATTCTGCTCCATCGGGATTCCTTTCTTTTTTCTTTCTCTACGCACAAAATCAATCGCAGTTCTAGTTGCAATCATGGAGAGCCAAGCACCTATTTTGCTTTCTTCTTCAATCGTTTCAACTTTCTTCAAGGCTTTTATAAACGTTTCGTGGACGACATCCTCTGCAATATAAATATCTCTTGTAATCGAATAACTTATATGAAACAGCCTTTTATAATACATACAATACACTTCTGAAAAATTTATAGTGCTCATAATATCACCGCTCCCCATCCAGTTCATTTAAAATAAAACCGCTCAGTTATTCCTCAAGGGTTAGAGAAATACAAACTTTAAATAAATCGCCATCCGTCTCAATATCAAGCCTGCCTTCATGAAGGTCTACAATAGATTTCGCAATAGCAAGTCCAAGGCCTGACCCTTCCGTATGGCGCGACACGTCACCGCGCTTGAACCGTTCGAATAGCTCATCACTATTTTCACTAAGCTCATATTTTGATACATTCTTAAACGTAATCATCGCTTGGCCATTCTTTGTCGATATTGTTATATAAACGCGTGAATGCTCCAGTGAATACTTAAGAATATTTCCAATTAAGTTATCAAAGACCCGCCATAGCTTTTTTCCATCAACAAGGGAATAAACTGGCTTCTCGGTATTTGTTACCCTAAACTGCAAGCTAGAGTCGTTTATGGTGTTATCATGTTCTGCAAGTGTCTGTTGCAATAGTTGAACGAGATCTACCTTATCTTTTGATAATTCAATATTACCGCTTGCCATTTTCGAAACTTCAAATAAATCATCAATTAATACCTTTAACCGCTTTGATTTCCGGTCTATAATTTCTAGATAGGCAGCTTTATCTTCGCTTGATAAATCTTTCGTTTTTAACAATTCGGTATACGTAATAATGGAGGTTAAAGGTGTACGCAAATCATGGCTTACATTTGTTATTAGCTCCGTTTTGAGCCGTTCGCTCTTTGCTTGTTCGCTTTGCGACGCTTTTACTCCTTGTTTTAATATGTTAATATTTCCAGCAAGCGTTGCCAGTACAGACTTCCCTGAAACCGGCAGATCCTGTCCTAAATTTCCAACAGACAGTTCATTCGTTTTTTCAAGGATTCGGTTAAAATACCCGATGTTCTTGACCAAGATGATCAAAATTGGAAGTCCTACAATTGCAAGCAAAATCAAATAAAAAAATTGAAAAATGGGATCAAAGATACTCATCGTGGCGGCTAATCCCAGCCCAAATACCGTGATCAAAACAAGAAACAGCTGCGTGCCTGTTCTTCGATTCAAAAAAGCTTCTTTAAGGCTGTGAATGGCTCTATTTATAATAGCCTCTTCCCATTCTTTTTTTGCATTTTTCCAATCCTTTGCTTCAGAAGTAAGGAATTTTCCCTGTATAAAAGTTAAGCCCCAAAGACAGGATGAAATAATCAAAAGGATACACGATTCAAAAGCATCATAAGAAATATCAATTACATATACTATTTGGGTAGATACAATATAAATAGAGATTATGGCTCCAATGCTTGTTAGGATGACAAAGAGTACTCTTAAGTCTATTGGAAGCTTGTTATAATAATGTCTCCATTTTTCAAATTCAGCAGGAATAAATTTCGATTTTTTTGCCAGATAAAAACATAAAATAAGAGCAATTATACTTGCCAAAGTAGAGACCAATAATATGACTTGAACCTGCTTATAGCTTTTATACGTGATCATGAATGAGTTGGATGATGATAAGGCTTTAGGAACTGCAATCTGGCCTACGATTTCTTCTGTCGTTTTTGAAAATAATGAATCGATTACCTCTTCATATCCGGTTATACTTATTGAATAATTCGGCAATGTATAATCTGTTACAAATAGCATGTTTTTTTCGTTTATTTTGTTTTTTGCTGCTTCATCCTCCGATAAATTTGTATAAACTTCACCGGTTTCGCTATTTTCAAAATAAAAACGGAATGCTTTTTTGTATCTCGAATAATCAGCGCGATACTGTTCCCGCACCTTATAGTAATCTTCCATTCTTTTTTCTTTTTCTTTTACAACCTTTGGTCTGACATACTCATCACTTTGAAAATTTTTCGTAATATCATCTATTTTCGAGTCTCTTTCGGCTAAAAAGGCTGCCTCTGCCTCTTTATTTCCCGAATCCAGAGCACCCTTGATTCGGTCTTCATACTGAGCTTTTATATTTGCAACCTGCGCTGACAGACCTCCATACCGATAACGATGCTCCTTAATGTCTTCATCTGTAACCGTTATTGATTTTTTCGCTTCCTCCAATGTTAGACTATTAATTTCAAACATGGTTATATAGGAGGCGAATTGATCGAGCTCGCTTTGAAATTCAGGCGTGTGGAAATAGTCTTGATGAGCATAATAACTGCCATGAGTAAAAAGAGATAAGAGCCCGCTTATTCCAAAAGTAAACAATATAGTCCACACAACAAAGATGGTTTTATTTTTCCATTTTGTATCCAATTCCCCATACCACCTTTAAATATCTTGGATTTTTTGCGTCAATTTCAATTTTTTCACGTATTTTTCGAATATGAACCGCGACTGTGTTCTCTGCGTTATAGCCATGCTCTTTCCATACTCTTTCGTAGATTTCGTTGATCGAGAACACCCTGCCTGCATTTGTCATAAGCAAGTCAACAATTTTATACTCAATTGGCGTCAGTTTCACAGACTCTCCATGAACTTTCACTTCTTTTGCCGCTTGATCTAACGTAAGACCATTTAGGTCAATCACTTTTTGTATTCCTTCAAATGTACCGAATGTTACATACCTTCTAAGCTGGGATTTTATACGAGCAACAAGTTCCATCGGATTGAACGGTTTTGTGACATAATCATCCGCTCCCACCTGAAGGCCTAATATTTTATCAGTGTCCTCACTTTTGGCACTTAAAATAATGATAGGAATGTTTTTCTCCTCGCGAATTTTATATGTAGCGGAAATCCCATCAAGCTTGGGCATCATAATATCTAAAATGATGAGATGGACTTGGTTCTCATTTAAAATCTCTAGAGCTTCAATCCCATCCTTTGCTTTTAACACCTTAACTCCTTCATTTTTTAAGTAAATTTCAATAGCATCCCGTATTTCTTTTTCGTCATCTACAACGAGTACACTATATTGATCCATTATTCCCCCTACTTTCTAACAATCATCTTTCATTATTTTAATAGTAAACGGAAAATCTTAACATTCCATTATTATAATTCTTAAGAATTTCTTAATATTTTTTATGTTGTACTTGATTGAAGTTTGGAAGGTCATCTCTATTGAAAAAGCGTTTTCTTCAATTGATCAGTCCTCAATTCCTTATAAAGTGTTAAAATGCAAAAAAGCTCAATCCTATCCTATGAGATGAATTGAGCTTTCTATTATAAACTGTATAAAGGTTTCTAAATAAGAATTGGGGAATTCCTTCCTAAATCCACCGTTAAGCCATAAGAGATTTTCTATTTATTCCATTCATCAGCTAGCATTCCATAAACAACATGATCAACATAATAGTCATATAACCATTCAGCTTGTCTAATTCTTCCTTCATTCACAAACCCTAATCTTTCTGGAATCCCTCTACTTTTTTTATTTTCTAACGCCACCCTAATTTCCACTCGATTTAGTTCTAAATCATTAATGGCATAATCAGTCAAAGTCTTCACTACTTTAGTCATAATCCCTTTACCTTGATATCTTTCGTCCAGCCAATATCCGATTGATGTATACTTATGAGACCAATTTATATTGTGGTATCCTGCCGTTCCTACAATTTCACCATTATATAGGATAACAGAGGTTAAACTTTGGTTATCAGCGTAACCTTTTAATGACAATTTAATAAAGTCTATAGTATCCTCAATTTTTGTTGTAACATCCAACCAAGGAAGCCATTCTCTTAAATATTCTCTTGAATGATTTGTTAACTCAAAAAGCCGATTTGCATCTTTTAATTCGATTAACTTTAATGAAAGCTCTTCATCAACTTTATGTATAAACATGTATTTCCCCTTTATTTTTATGTTTTGTTATTAATATATTAACATAATGAAATTGAATAAATTTACTTTTTAATAAATGTTACTTGAATAGAAAGCGTGAAGAAGGAAAGTCTTTTAAAGTAGCAGTAATTGCTGGAAGTAAGTTCTTTCATTGGGTTTTTATCCTTATGAACACCAGATCTACGCATTTCACATTCTTGAAGAAGGGGACTTCTAAGCTAATGTTAAAGCACGTTACTTTAGCTATATGCTAACTAGTATTGAATGGACAAATAATGATGCCAAAACAATCCCTATAACATATTTAGAAAAACATTTAAGTCTATCACTTTCAAATGTTTTATTTAACAAATAAAAAAAGCCGATTACCCAAATTCCATTTTGAAAAAAAGTAGAAATTATATTTCTAAACATATTGAAAATAAAAAATAAGTCCATAAAAAATCCCTCCTGCTCAAATGTTATTTTACTCAATTCATTTCCATAAACGTTCATATGTTACTATATTACTTTCTTTTTTTAAAAGAAATACGTCAGGGTTACTAAGATTTTGCCAATCATCAAATCCGAAATCTTTATTAATATAATTTAATAGTAATGACAATAAATTTCCATGTGTAACAATGATTGTATTTTCAATATCACTGTTAAACACTTTCTCAACTACTTTGACAATTCGTTTCATTGCCTCTTGGCTAGATTCTCCACCTTCAAATTTCAGTTTGGTATCCTCAAATGTTGCTCTTAGTTTTTCAAACCAATCAGGAAGATTTTTAGTGCTTAGTATACGTTCTGTTAATTGTCTATCAACCTCTATCTCAACATTTAATCGCTTTGCAAGTGGCTGAATAGATTGAATAGCACGCTTATATGGACTTGAAATAATACGGTCAATTTTAATATCAGAAAAAAATCCAGATAAATCTATCGCTTGTTTTAAACCAATATCAGTAAGCTGAGCTTCAGATGGCTGTCCTTCAGCCTCACAATGCCTTATAATATAAATTTTCTTCAAACAAACCACTCCAATAACTAGTTCTACGTCTACTGATTTCCCACAGTGTTTTAATCTTCTTTGTGCTAACTTGCCTTTTTTTCTGAATCAAAATATCAAAAATGTTTGACGGAATTTCTTACAAATATAATGAACCGCAACGCTTTTACATGTAAAATTAATATGATACTTGTTAAGAAAGGTGGAAGCCTTATGCTAAAAATAAGAGATGCGATCCTTAGTGATTTACCTTCAATGTTAGATATTTATAATGATGCTATCCGAAATCTTACGGCTACATTTGATTTAGAAGAACAAACTCTTGATGAACGTAAAAAATGGTTTAACAAATACGGTGGAAATTATCCACTTATTGTTGCTGAGCTGGAGGGAATTATTGTAGGATACAGTTGTTTGAGTAAATTTAGGGAAAAGCCAGCCTATTCCTATTCAACAGAATTGTCAGTGTATATATCATCAAAACATCAAGGTCAAGGAATTGGAAGTGCCTTGATGAACGAGATTCTAGGGCGTGCAGCCAAACTAGGTTACCACACTGTAATCGGTGGTATTACTGGCGGCAATGAAGCTAGTGTAAAACTTCATGAAAAGTTCGGCTTCGAATATGTAGGATGTTTCAAAGAAGTTGGCTTAAAGTTTGGAAAATGGCAGGATGTCCACTTTTATCAAGTTATGATTAATGAACAATCGTAAAACTGTTGAGGAAATTTCCCAACAGTCTTTCTCTTTACTTTATTTCATAACACTATCCAATTACATAATTTTACACTATTATAACATAAGGCTTATGGAATATTTTACATTAACCTTATTATAAAATTCAAATTGAATAAACCTGCTTGAGCACAATAAGAAGCCGGAGATTTCGCAACAACCTTATTTCGATGTCAACAGCCGTTAAACTGTGAAACCTTAAATTTAGGGGATAAATATTAATCTAATATTATGAAGTTATGGGAGTAAACTGAATCCACTAGTAATAAAAAAAATAGAGAGAAAGGAAAGGGTTTTTATGGAGATAAAAAAAGATGATTTAACTGGTCCTGAAGTAGCTGAATTGTTGATGGATCATCTACATAGTATGGCACAGCATTCTCCTCCAGAAAGTATACATGCACTTGATTTAGAAGGATTGCGAAAACCAGAAATTACATTCTGGAGTGCATGGGAAGGAGAAGATTTGGTTGGCTGCGGCGCACTTAAAGAACTTGATGATCAACATGGCGAAATCAAATCAATGAAAACTTCGCCATTACATCTGAGAAAGGGGGTTGCAAAGCGACTCCTTCAACATTTAATCGAAGAAGCCAGACGACGCGGCTATCTTAGGTTAAGTTTAGAAACAGGCTCAATGGCTGCTTTCGAACCAGCTAGAAGGTTATATGCAAATGTAGGTTTCCAATATTGCAAGCCGTTTTCAGATTACATAGAGGACCCAAATAGCGTGTTTATGACAATGGAATTATAAAGTGAAACTTCAATCAGTGGGGTTTTTTTCATCCCCCACTGATTGTTAGTTGAACCAATCGGGCTTTTACGGGCAGTTATCCCCCACCTAGGAAACCTCGTTTACACTCATTACTTTGAGGAGGGGGTCTTACTGCCCGTTAATGCGGGATAAGATCATTAAGACCGGTCTGTTCGACCGGTTGAACGTCATAATTAAATATTCTCTATAAAGCCACCACAGCTACATAAGGACTTTAATCTCTTCTGTGTAAAATAGGTCTTTCTAGAGACTGTATATCCTCTTCTAAACTCATCATTTTCTGCTCACACACCTCTTTTGCGTCTTTTACACCTTGGTTATAAAAGTAAGGACCAATATTTTTAATCACAAAATCAAGAAGATTTTCTGCTGCCAGATCACCAATTTCTTCTGACCGTTCATTATAAAAAAAGACTTTCAAATTATCGATAATAAGATCTTTATTTTCCTTTGGAAGCTTTATATACATTTCATCCTCCCCTTTACATTTATAGCTACAGAAAGCTCAAACAAGGCTTCAAAAAGCATCTATTAAAAAACAGCGCTCTTAAATAGAACGCTGTTTTTCTTATGATTATTTCATCCAGTTTGTATGGAATACGCCTTCTTTGTCAACACGTTGGTATGTGTGAGCACCGAAGTAGTCTCTTTGTGCTTGTAAAAGATTCGCAGGTAATGTTTCTGTACGGTAGCTGTCAAAGTAAGATAATGCCGCAGAGAAGCAAGGTACAGGGATACCATTTTGAACAGCAACTCCAATGATGTTGCGAAGTGCATCCTGGTAGCTTTCTACGATTTCTTTAAAGTATGGATCAAGCAATAAGTTTTTCAAGCCAGGGTCAAGATCATACGCATCTTTAATTTTTTGTAGGAATTGCGCACGAATGATACATCCTCCACGGAAGATCATCGCGATTTCACCGTATTGCAGATCCCAATTGTACTCTTCAGATGCTGCTCTCATTTGTGCAAAACCTTGCGCATATGAACAAATTTTACTCATGTATAAAGCTTTGCGAACAGATTCAATGAAAGCTCCTTTGTCGCCTGTGAATTCTTTCACTGCAGGTCCTTGTAGAAGCTTGCTTGCATGTACACGCTCTTCTTTCATCGCTGAAATAAAGCGAGCAAATACAGATTCAGTAATAATTGGAAGTGGAACGCCTAAATCTAATGCGCTTTGGCTCGTCCATTTACCAGTTCCTTTTTGACCAGCTGTATCTAAAATAAGATCCACTAAAGGTTTTCCAGTTTCTTCATCTTTCTTTGTAAAGATATCAGCAGTAATTTCGATTAAGTAGCTGTCAAGCTCACCTTTATTCCAGTCTGCAAACACTTCGTGGAACTCATCTGAGCTTAATCCTAAAACGTTCTTTAAGATAAAATAAGCTTCTGAAATTAATTGCATATCGCCATATTCGATACCATTGTGAACCATTTTCACATAATGGCCAGCACCATCTGGACCGATATATGTTGTACAAGGCTCTTCATCTACTTTAGCAGAGATATCCTTGAAAATAGGGGCAACTAGCTCATATGCTTCTTTTTGTCCACCAGGCATGATAGAAGGACCTTTTAATGCGCCTTCTTCACCACCCGATACACCTGTTCCGATAAAGTGAATGCCTAACTCACTTAATTCTTTGTTACGGCGCTGTGTATCAACGAAGAATGTATTTCCGCCATCAATTAGAATATCACCTTTATCTAGATGAGGTTTTAATTGTTCAATTGTTGCGTCAGTCGGAACGCCCGCTTTAACCATTAACATAATTTTGCGAGGTTTTTCTAATGAATCAACAAACTCTTCAATAGAATATGTACCTACAATGTTCTTACCTTCTGTTTCACTTAACACTTCTTCTGTTTTTTCTTTTGAACGGTTATAAACAGAAACAGTATATCCTCTGCTCTCGATATTCATAGCAAGGTTTTTCCCCATAACCGCTAATCCAATAACACCAAACTGTTGTTTCGTCATTTGCTTTACGTCCTTTCTAAACTTGTATATCTTATATTTGAACGACTACCACTTTATATTGATAGAAGAGCCCACTTTACTTTATCAAGATTCTAAATCATATGCAACTGATCAAACTTCTATCTATATTATTTATTTTAACTCTTTTTAACTTGTTTATCATCAATTATTGTCGAATTCATGAAAATTTTTTTGAACATTTGCTTCCGAGGAAGAAATTTTCACATCATTTTTATTTGCATCTAAATGGGAGCCCGCAGTTTCAATGATCAATTCACCATATTTTTTTCGAAGCTGATCAAGCGTTTGAAGTAGTGGTTCTTTTTTTGCATCACCTTCATATGAAAAAAGATCCAGCTGCTTCACAGCATGATCATGATCCATTACATCTGTTCCAGTAATTCCGAGTAATCGAACAGGATTCCCATTCCAATTCTTTATAAAAAGCTCTTTCCCATACAAAAAAATCTCGTCTTCTTGATGGATTGGATTTACAAGCTTTTTACTTCTTGTAATAGTTTTACGATCCTTATAGCGAATCACTATTCCGATCCCTGTTGCAAAAACTCTTTTTCTTTTTAAACGAGCAGACACTTTTATAGCAAGCTCTTCTAATACTTGAAGAAGCTCCTTTTGGTTAGCTATGTCTTTTGGTAGGGTTGTAGAATGGCCAATGCTTTTAAACTCTTGTGCAGCTTCAGGATCAACTAATCGTGCATCAACGCCATTTGCTCGTTCCTTTAATTTTAAACCATTGATTCCAAGCAAGCTTTTTATTTGAAACTCACTTGTTTTTGCTAAATCCTCAATGGTTCGGATTTGAGCTGCTCTTAATTTTTCTCCCGTTTTCTTTCCGATCCCATGCATCTCTTCAACATCCAACGGCCAAAGGACTTGAGAGATATCTCTTTTTCGTAAAACGGTGATTCCCATTGGTTTTTTCATATCTGAGGCCATTTTGGCTAAAAATTTGTTTGGAGCAATTCCAATACTACAAGGTAAATCAAGTTGTTCAAGAATTCTCTTTTGAATTGTATTCGCTATATATAAAGGTGAGCCAAAAGACTTGCATTCTGTAATATCTACATACCCTTCATCAATCGAAACAGGTTCAACTAGTTTTGTATATTGTCTAAGAATCTCAAACATCCCTATAGAGGCAGCTCGATAACGCTCAAAATTAGGTTTTTTTACTATGAGGTGAGGACAAAGCTTTTTTGCTTCCCATAATGGCATCGTTGTTTTCACGCCGAAGCGACGTGCTTCATAGCTGCATGTAACAATGATCCCCCGCCGCTCAGATGCGTCTCCGGCGATGGCTAAAGGCTTTCCCTTTAAGGAAGGATCATAAGCCATTTCAACTGACGCAAAAAAACTATTCATATCAACATGTAAAATGACTCGCCCTTTTTTTGGATACATTTCATCCATGCCGACACTTCCTTTTTCAATCTCGCTTTTTAGCAGAAATCGGTTGCTTTTATCCTATATGTTCACATTTGAACAAACTGTACAAAAAAATGCCTTACTTTATTATAGCATAAAAAAAGAGTGTCCCACTTGAAACAGACACACCCAAAACTTTGAGATTGGCAATCGTCTATTGCTTAATGGAACACCTTTTGTTCTATACATATTCTTGTATATATTCTTCGATCTGCTTCATATCTTCTAATGACGTAAGAAGCTTTAAAGGATCAATGATTGTAATAAGTCTTGAACCTAAATTAGCAATGCCGGAAATATATGGCGTTTGTATATTTACGATCAAGCTTACCTGATTAATTTGCTCTGAAGAAATTTCTAAAATCTCTTTCGCTTCATTAACAGCAATGCTCGCTTTCATTGCTTCTTGATCTGTTTGAATCACAATTAGCTTTGTTGTATCACTCACTTCAATTCTTTTGTGATAAAGAATGCTTTCAAAATCTAGAACAGGAATGAGCGTTTCACGTACCTTTACAATTCCCATAATCGATTGTGGTAATTGAGGAATCGTGTTAATCTTTTCAGCTTTTTCAATTGAAACAACCCAACGAATCGGAAAAGCATATTCTGCATTTCCAATTGAAAACACAACAAATTTATTCATTTCCATCTGCGCTCTCCCCTCATTGGACAAGAAGTAACGTACATCGCTTCCTTCCCCAGTTCTACATTTGCTATTTTTTTAAAAAAATTAATGAACTACTTCCTCTATTATAGCTAAAACCATTTCAGCCAGTTTATTTAATTCTTCAATTGGCATTTTTTCATTTGTCGTATGTATTCCTTCATAGCCTACTCCTAGAACAATCGTAGGAACTCCAAATCCAGAGATAACATTTCCATCACTGCCTCCCCCACTTTGAATGAGTTCACAGCTTCGGCCAATTTTTTTTGATGCTTTTTGAGCAATCTCTACAACTTGATCTTTTTCAGAGAATTTAAATCCAGGATAGACAACCTCCACTTCAACCTTTGCTTGCCCACCCATTTCACTTGCTGCTCCTTCAAAGGCTTCTTTCATTTTTTGAACCTGTTTTTCCATTTTATCAGGTACAAGTGATCGAGCCTCAGCTAAAATATCTACTTGATCACAAACGATATTTGTTTGACTTCCTCCTTCAAACCGGCCAATATTTGCTGTCGTCTCTTTGTCAATACGTCCAAGCGGCATTCTTGAAATTGCTTTTGAAGCAATGGTAATGGCAGAAATGCCTTTTTCTGGTTCAACTCCTGCATGAGCTGTTTTGCCTAAGAGCGTCGCTTTAATTTTCGCTTGAGTTGGGGCAGCAACCACAACAGTACCGACTTTTCCATCACTATCTAACGCATAGCCGTATTTCGCTTTAACTAAACCAGGATCAAGCGCTTTTGCACCAACAAGCCCTGACTCCTCCCCAACGGTAATGATAAATTGAATCGTACCATGAGAAAGTTTTTGCTCTTTTAATACTTTTATCGATTCAAGAATGACAGCAAGGCCTGCCTTATCATCCGCACCTAGAATCGTGGTTCCATCGGTTACAACATAACCATCCTTTATTTCAGGCTTTACACTTTTCCCTGGAACAACCGTATCCATATGCGATGTAAAGTAAATTGGATCAGCTTCAACTGTCCCTTCTAAAGTGCATATTAAATTTCCAGCACCGTGTCCTGTTTTTACAGCGGCATCATCTTCATAAACGTCTAAGCCTAATTCCGTTAGCTTTTGTTTCAATACTTTGGAAATTTCTTGCTCAAATTTTGTTTCAGAATCAATTTTGACTAGCTCAAGAAATTCATTTAATAATCGTTCTTGATTGATCATCCTATTGACCTCCTATTTTTCCCTCACTATTTCAGTATACCTTCCAATGATTTCAACTTCAATGAAAGGAAATATCATTTTTTCTTGCCAGTCATCGGTTGTTCAAAAGACATTTTCTTAGTAAAATAAAGGAGTGCAATTTGTTTAAGGAGTGAAAACATTGAAAAATAAAAAAGGACAAAAAATCGTCGTTTATTTAATGATATTTATTATGCTTGTCTCTACGCTTCTTATTGGAGCTTCTATGTTTTTTTAAAAAAGAATGAGGATGTCCCATATAAATGTTTGACATCCTCTACAATCAACAATTATCACTATTCATTGGTTCATCCTCAATTTATTGAATCGCTCCATATTCCTTCCCTAAATCCTGAAAAGCTTCTGAAGAAGATATGATTAATATTTTTGTACCTAATGGGATTAAATCGTACAATGACTCAACAGCCTCATTTTGCATTCGAATACAGCCTTGTGATACATAGCTTCCGATTGATGCTGGGTTGTTCGTCCCATGGATACCGTAAATTCTTCCATCTGTTCTTTCTGCATCAAACCCAATCCATCTCGTTCCTAACGGATTTTTCGGGTCACCGCCTGGAATATTCTTTTTGCGATAATAAGGATTTATTGCCTTCACGGTCACTGTAAAAAGTCCTTCAGGTGTCATTTCCTTTGTTTTTCCCGTTGCGACACTAACAATCGTTTGAACTCTATTTTCATGAATAAAGGCCACTTGATTAAGTTGTTTATTGACAATAATAAAAGGGTCGCCTTCGATTGGATTTGGACCTAAAGGCCAAATGGGTGACATTGTAAAGACGAATAACATAGAAAGAAAATATTTTAACATAAGAACACCATCTGTTATTGATCTAATTTTTCTGTCAGTTAAAGATAAGGTGTCCTAAGTTTTCTAGATTATGCTAATTTCTAATACTTTACAGAATTTTTTCCAAGAACTCTTTTGCCCTATCACTTTTCGGATTAGAAAAAAATGATTCAGGACTTGCATCCTCTACGATCTTTCCCCCATCTAAGAAGAGCACCCGATCCGCTACCTCACGCGCAAATCCCATTTCATGAGTAACAATGGCCATTGTCATCCCAGTATGGGCAAGTGATTTCATAACATCTAATACTTCCTTTACCATTTCCGGATCAAGAGCTGAAGTTGGTTCATCAAATAACATTACTTTTGGATCCATCGCTAATGCTCTTGCAATAGCGACCCGCTGCTTTTGTCCGCCAGATAAACGATTCGGATATTGCTTTGCTTTTTCTGATAAGCCTACTTTTTGAAGAAGTTCCATTGCCATTTTTTCTGCTTCAGCTTTCGGCATTTTCTTCACCTTTATCGGTGCATACGTTATATTTTGCAATACCGTTTTATGAGGAAATAGATAAAAATGCTGAAAAACCATGCCAACATTCTGCCTGATTTTCATGATATTTGTGTTTGGATTGGTTATTTCTGTGTTACCAATATATATAACTCCCTTGGTTGGTGCCTCTAATAAATTTAAACAACGTAGAAAAGTAGATTTACCAGATCCCGAAGGGCCAATAATAGCAACTACCTCTCCTTCGTTTATTTGAGTACTAATTCCATTTAAAACTTCTAATTTACCGTATGATTTATACAGTTCTTCAACTTTAATCACTTTTTCTCATTCTCCTTTCAAGAGATTTTCCTAAAAGGGTTAAGATAGAAACGAGTATATAATAAACAAGCCCGGCGATAAGCAAAGGTTCAAAATAAGAATACTTGTCTCCACCTACGATATACGCTCTTCTCATTACATCGGTTACTCCTATAACTGTTACAATCGCTGATTCCTTCGTTAAGGAAATAAACTCATTTAAGAGAGCAGGCAAAATATTTTTTAATGCTTGAGGTAAAATGATATCCAGCATTGTGAACCTGGAAGGAACACCAAGCGCCATTGCTGCTTCACTTTGACCTTTATCAACCGCAAGAATACCCGCTCGAATAATTTCAGAAATATACGCAGCTGAATTTAGCCCAAAAGAGAGGATGGCCGCTGTTGCTGGTTCTATTTGATAACCGATTACTTGTGGCAATCCGTAATAAATGATCATCAGCTGCAAGACAAGGGGAGTTCCACGAAAAATAGACGTATAAGCATCCGCCAAAAATGTTAAAACTTTGATCTGACTAATTTTTAATATGGATAATATTATTCCAAAGATAAAACCAATTACCCCAGCTAAAGAAACAATTTTTAGCGTAACTCCAAGTCCTTTTAATATGTAAGGAATCGTTGGAATAATCGGTTGAAAATCTAAACTCATATCGATATTCAATCCTTTCTTTCAATACTCATTTACATATGGGCAAAAACGCTCAGGGGATTTCCCGCTGAACGCTTTACATTTCATTATTTTCCAAACCATTTAACGATTAACTTATCAAGCTCACCGTTTTCTTTCATTTTCTTTAATTCATTATTAAAATCTTCGGTTAGCTTACTGCCTTTAGGAAAAGCCATTGCAGAGCCTGCTTCCTCTTCAGATCCCGCAATCGTAACGCCAGTAAGATCTTTATTTTTCTCTAAAAATCCTTTTGCGACTAAATCTTCAATAATAGCTGCATCAAAACGACCTGTTTTAATATCTTGAATTAACTCAGGAATTCGGTTGCGATTTTCAATTTTCAAATTGATGGATTTAGCAAGCTCTTTTGCTTTATCTTCTTGAATAGAGGTTAATTGCACACCGACCGTTTTCCCATTCAGATCTTCAACACTTTTAATATTGCTCTCTTTTTTCGATACGATCATATGATGAGCTGTATAATAAACTTCACTGAAATCAACACTTTGTTTTCGTTTTTCAGTTGGAGTCATTCCTGCTAAAACAAAATCGATTTTTTTTGCTTCTAAAGCTGGGATCAATCCGTTAAAATCCATATCTTGAACCTTAACCTCATAGCCTAACTTCGAAGCAATCGCTTTTGCTAAGTCGATATCAAATCCAATGATATCTTCTCCTTTAGAGGTATCTACATACTCAAATGGCGGATACTCAGCTGAGGTTCCCATTGTTAAAACTTTTTTATCACTTTTATCTGCTGATTGATCTTTTGTTCCACATGCAGTTAACACACCAAACAGGAAACAAACGATCAGAGAAATCGATACTATTTTTTTCATTTATTTTCCTCCAATAATATAAATATAGTTAGTTTCTTCTAATATAAAAGAAAAGATACAAGCAAAGTTGGTTGAATTTCTATACAACAAGTCGTATTTTAACACAACCACTTTGTAATACAATAGATTTCGGACAATATACGACAAAGTTCTACTTTTCTGAAGAATAGCTTTATTTGCAAAAATTTAATATAATAAAATAGTTTATTTTTTCATAAGAATTGAATATTCTAATTCTTTTGATAGAATAGAAAATACCAACTTTTATATGTAGGAGTCTATTGAAAAAAGGACAATAAAGAACTAAGGATAAAAATCATATCGATGAGAGTATGAGGTGAAAATACATAAATGTTGGATATAAAAACTTTTGAGTCTAAAATCAAAATAGATTTTTATCGACCAGAACATAAGCTGCTTCTAAAAAATTATTTCTTACCTCTAGAACAAGTACAATATACTTCACTACCATTAGCAGCCATTGCAGATTGTGAAGCAGACAATGATCGCTATCCATTTGTAATACTTATAAACGATGAAATTGCAGGATTTTTTATCCTTCACGGCTGGGAAGGAGTAAAAGAATATTATCACAATCGAAAAGCAATTTTATTAAGAGCTTACTCTATTAATACTCTCTTTCAAGGGAAAGGGATTGCTACGAAGTCATTAAAATTGCTCCCCTCATTTGTAAGAGAACACTTTCCAGACAAAAACGAAATCATTCTAGCTGTAAATGCAAGGAATAAGGCCGCCCAGCATGTTTATCAAAAATGCGGGTTTATAGACAAGGGAATACGAGCTATGGGGAAAAAAGGTGAGATGTTTATTTATCATTTGGAGTTATAAAAATGGGTTCTATAATCTGGATCACTATAGCCAACCACCGCCTAGGTCTTAATGCTTTCCCTTATAACAATTGGGTTTTCATATGAATTTTCATCTTACTTTGTATGAGTTGTTTCTACTAATAAAGAACATAATATGATACCCTTTCGTTCTTATATTTTTTTGAAGTAATTTTCTTTCGAGAGGCTGATAGTCTTCCACATCACTAAACAAAAAACGTCCTAAAGTTCTCTTTTAATCTTTCAACCATAAAACAAATTTTCTTTTTATACATTTCACATAATCTCTTAGCAAACAACAAATCTAATATCTTAAAATATCCGCAAGGAAACCTACCATGTATATGTTATACCTAGGTAGGCATTTCTTTAATACCCTTGCCATTCTTTAGATTTTTATATATAATCAAACTGACGAACGTTCGTCAGGGAGGTGACGAAATGAAAATTAACCAAATCAAACAAGCGGCGTTATTGCACTTTGTTGAAAAGGGCTATGAAGGAACTTCTCTTTCAGATATTGCAGAAGAAGTGGGCATAAAAAAGCAATCTATTTATTCCCATTTCAAAAATAAAGATGATCTTTTCCTTGCGATTATGAATCAAGTTATCGAAAAAGAGACTCAATTTTTAAATCAGTTTTTTACCCATTCTCATCCTGACTTGCAAGAGCATCTGAAAATAATGGTGTTGTATTTGAAAGAGCGGTTTCTTCGAAACGAGGAAGGAAATATGAAATTTGTACTTCGTATGGCTTTCATGCCACCTTTACATTTAAAAGAAGAGGTTGTTACAAGTTTCAATCTATACTTCTTAGGACTTGAAAATATGGTAAAGCAGTCATTTTTAAACACCACCAAGTTTTCGCATAAAGCTAGCGAAGGAACTCTAGCTTTTATGACCCTACTGGATGGGCTATTTGTAGCATTACTTTACGGTGGTATTGAGCGGTTTGAACAAAAGTTCCCTGTATCTTGGGAAATCTTTTGGAACGGATTAAGAAAATAATAAGGAGTTAGATGAAATGAGTACAAAAGAATTGATTGAACAATACTTACATGCCTTAGAGCAAGGAAATCTTGATGAAATGTTATCACTTTTTGATGAACAGGCTATCGTTGTATCACCTTTATATGGAAAAGTTTCCGCAAATCACTTTTATAAAGAATTGTTTAGTGATACAAGCCAATCTCAAATCACATTACTGAATACATTTCCTAGTAATGAAAACGAAAACGTATGTGCCGGACATTTCCGTTATGATTGGACAATGAAGGATGGGACCTTAGTATCATTTGAGTGTGTGGATATATTCCAGACAACAAATGAAAATAAATTTGAACAACTAACAATTATCTATGATACACAGACAGTAAGAGGTGAATTTTACAAGTTAAAGGCAAATTAAATAGTACTAAAGAGATACATCGACTTCGCCTTTATCGGATGTTTGTCAACCTAAAGACCCAGACTGTCTTGTTTCTTAGCATACGTATCGTTGTCCGAATCTTGTCGATGGAATCCCATATTAAAAAGATAATCACATTTAAGTCATGTCTGATATGTGATTGTCTTTTATTTTTATCGTTCTATTTATTCAAAAAATATACTATTTGCATGAAAAGAGTAAATTTATTTCCTACATATCGCCAGCATATGAGGGCTCACCCCCATTAAGCTTTCTTGTTCTTCTACCAGTCTGCTTATTTTTAATAAATTTCTTTTACTTACTTCTTGTTCCCATTTTTCTTCAAAAGTTGGAACAATCCATACGGGACCTTCAACGGCTATTGTTTTTTCGTGATAAAAGCCTGCTAATTCTATTTCTTCCTTCAATTCATTCGGAGTATGAAAAAAAGCCCGCGGAATGTGAATATCGTATTTTTTATTATTTGGTCTTATATGTTGACCATCGGTTAATTCTCTTTCAAGCATTTTCATAAAATCAGCTTCATTTATATACTCGTTATTTTGCCCAAAAACGGACAGCCCCCAAAGAGTAGAACCAAATCTAGAAATAGCAGAAACGATTAAAAAACCATCTTTTTTAAGGATTCTGGACGCTTCCATTAAGGATTTAATTCTTTCCTCTTTTTCTGTCAAATGATATAAAGGCCCCATTAAGAGCACTACATCCGCACTCTCGTCTGGTCTGTTAATATCCCTTGCATCAGCAACTTCTATTTTATATATTGTTTGATTATTCCTGTTATTTACATCTTTTGCGTATTGAACGGCATTTGGTGCTAGTTCAAACATATGAACTTCATGCCCCAGATTTGCAAGCCAGTTTGAATAGACACCTATTCCTCCTCCAATATCATATATCACTTTTCTCTCATCTGTTATATACCTTAATACTATTTCTTTTGTTCTCTCGAACTCAATTTTTCCGATCCCTCTGTATAATCTACCTATTTCAGCTCCATCATTATAATATTTTAAAATTTGGTCTTTTTCATAACTGGCATTAAACATAATTCTCCGCCCTTTTTAATAATTTAACTTATTTTAACAGATTAATCCATATTTAACCATTGAATTTATGAATGTTTATTTAATTTTCAAATTATTTATTCTTAAATACCCCGCCAAATTATTTGAAATTTCACCCTTTTTAATTTTTGAAATAAAAAAATACGCATTGTATCAAAAGAGAGGCAGGAGAGTTGTATGAAATCATTACAACCTCCTAGCCTCTCGTGCCAACCGAATCGCTTCATCCCGATCCTGAACCTGAAGCTTATTCATAATAACAGTTATATAATTAGCCACCGTCTTTTTACTCAAGTTTAAGCTCTCAGCAATCTTAACATTATTCGCACCGTCAGCTATCATATATAATACTTCACGCTCTCTAGCAGATAAATCGGGAAAAGCTTCTTCCCTTGTTGCAGGATTAGCGGTTGAAAAATACTCAATGAGTCTTGAGGCAATTTCAGGGCTGAAAATGGCTTCTCCTTCACCTACCGCTCGAATGGCTCTTAATATCTCATCCCGATCGGCATCTTTTAAAATATAACCCCTCGCTCCGACTCTCATAGCAGTAAAGACAGAAGAATCATCTTCAAACATGGTGACGATTAAAACTTTTATGTTTAATTGTAGGCTAGTAATCTGACGAGTGGCTTCAATGCCATTTAGTCCTGGCATTCTGATGTCCATTAATACCACATCAGGTTGAAGAGTTTTAGCAAGTTTAACAGCTTCTTCACCATTTGTTGCTTCTCCTACAACTTCAAATCCTAGTTTACTTTCAAGCAATGTTTTGACACCGTGACAAAACATCGGGTGATCGTCAACAATTAATATCCTCAAATTTTTCATCTTCTCACAACCTATCATCAATAGTCCGTAATTGGTAATGAGGCACATACTCGTGTCCCATTCTCTAGTCGTTCAATTTTCCATTCTCCACCTAGTTCATATGCTCGCTCTTTCATGGAATGTAAGCCAATTCCATTTTTTAATGTGACGGACGAAACTGGTATTCCAATGCCATTATCAATAATTTCAAGTTCAAGTGTTTCATGCTGTTCATTCACATATATGATGATTTGACACTTCGTCCCTTGGGAGTGTTTCACGACATTAACGAGTGCCTCTGTTACAATTCGAAAGGCAGCGACCTCGACAGCTGCAGGCAGGATAGGTAGCTCAGCTGGAAAAAACTCAAACTCTATTCTATGCTCATGGGCGATGTTCTTTGGTTTAATGTCATTGATTCGTTCCTTAATTGCCCCTACAATCCCAAGCTCATCTAATGCTGGAGGTCTGAGATCATGAACAAGTCGGCGTATATCTGAAACCGATTTACGAATGACATTTCTTACATCTGAAAGCATTGCCACAGCTTTTTCAGGATTCTCCTTAATCAAGTCTTCGGCAGTACCTGCATTCAGTGCAAGTGCTGCGAGTCTGGGTGCTAAATCATCGTGAAGGTTTCTCCTTAATCTTCGCCGTTCTTCCTCTCTTGCAATGACGAGTCGTTCGCGTGATTCTTGTAAACTCTCATTCAGCATTCGTACTTCTAAATCATGTTTCAAGCTTTTAATAATAACCACCGCTTGGCGGATTAGTAGCTGCAGAAGATTTTGATCAGCTTTAGAGAATGTTTCTTGTGGATATCTAGGGGAAATCACTAATACTGCTAACTCTTCACCCTTATGGATGACAGGATATGTCAACTTCTCGTCTTGATCCACTCCCGTTTCAATCGTAAAAAATTCGCCGTTTTGATGATGAACGGTAATGGATACAAAAGGCAGCCTCATCGAATCTTTTATCGTTTGAGCAACCATTTTCATGGCCTCATTTGATTCCATTGTTTGTTCATAATGCTTTACTAATTGTTCAAGTGCCTTATATGGACTTTCTATTTCCCCAAATAAATATCTGTTTGCTGTCTTTTGTAACTTTTCTTTAATTGGTCCAAAAGAGACAGCAACGATTGCAGTCGCAATGAGAGAAAATAAAAGACTTCCTTGCTGCCAGAAAAATAATCCTAAGTACCATACGACTAAAATGTATACCGCGACAATAAATAAGGATAAAACACCATATATAAATGTCCGTTTTAAAATGAGATCAATATCCCATAATCGATTTCGTAAAATGGCAATCGTTATAGTGATTGGCAGAAGCATAAATACAGAATGGATTCCTAGATTCATAAACGCAAATTTTATCGGTCCACCTTCAGTAATATAGCGTTCGTCAATGAAAACAGGGATAACACCAATTGATAGAAATCCAATGGTCACGACCCCAAATCCATATACCACCCATTTGGTCTGTTGCTGTTCAGCAGGGCTGGAAATTTTACGAAACCGGTAAATTTGAGAGATAAGCTGCGCAGTCAGCCAAACTACTAACCATAACGCAATCGTCAAAATGTTGTCATTCAGCGACCAACCTAAGGATGGGATGATAAATTCAATGCATCTACTCATCACTAAAAACGCAACAATCCAACCTGACCATTTCGGAACAAACTTGCCGTTAGGAAAAAGAAAAAAGAACATAACAATGCTAATGACACTTGCCACATATATCAAGTTAATGAAAAAATCCATCAAGACATGGTTTCCTTCCAAAACACTAGTCGTCGCAGGGAAAGTAACGCCAAAGGTACATAGTGTTAGGATTGAAAACAAGCTCATTCGATTATTCGGTTTTTTGATAAATATAAGAAATGCTGCTCCTATGAATACCAATGCAAACAAACTATACATTCCTGTGTAAAAGGCTGCATAAGTTGTATTGCTCCAACCAATGGCTTCTAATTGTGCACGTCCAGGCGGGACTGCTCCAACCTCATTACAAGTCTTTTCAATGCAGTTTGTTTGGATAGAATGAAAAAGAGTAGGGAGGCTAAGTAAAAATAAACAAATGGCAATAAAACAAAGTGATAAAATACTATATTTATAAATGAGGAAACGAGGGGTTAAACGCTCAAGTCTTTTCCCCTCCAATTGAATATTTTTTAGACCAGTCATTGTGAACCCCTCCATTTCTTATCTTATTTATAAAACGGAGTTTATGATCAATTGAGTTTTTTCACTTTTCTTACAAATCCAAAGTAGACGAAGCTGCAGCTTATTAATAGGGATACTACGCCGCCAACATAGCCCCAGCTTCCAGGAAGATCAGGAATGGAGAAGGATAGGATAGCTAGATAAAGATAGGAAATACTTGCTACTATGCTTAAGACCTTCGCTCCACCTTTTCCAAGTGCAGCCCCATATCCGGTGATCAGTAATACTACGTACATCACTGCCATTTCACCCCAACGGAATTCCCCGCCAACTTGATTCCATTGTTGAGATAAACCATTCCAAATTTGAGGAAGAAGGAACAGTGTTGCA
Source organism: Bacillus sp. 03113 (assembly GCF_006546985.1). Lineage (GTDB taxonomy): Bacteria > Bacillota > Bacilli > Bacillales > Cytobacillaceae > VATK01. Next base: position 198,839 of record NZ_VATK01000005.1, on the reverse strand, counting down.
GCAAACGTGATGTATAGCAACGGTTTGTTTATTATTTCTGCTTTATGAATCTTAAACAGTTGTTTTGGACGAATATATGTCAGAATTAATATAAGATTTACCGTAGTAAACATAATAAGAACAAATGGCATCGTTAACATTTGATCATACGTAATAATCCCAACCAAAATAAAAATAATATGCCCAACTGTATAAAATTGAAGGACAAGAGGCTTCTCTTCAGCTTTCCACAGTAATGAAACTAAACTTCCTCCGAATAAAATGCCAACTAATACACCATGTGCCCCATAATGCCACAGCATAGAAGGTTTAAACCACTTTTCATCTAAGTAACGAGCATGAAACCATGGAATTAACCCTTCATCCACGCTTTGTAAAACGACAAAGCTTCCAAGTGCAAATAATAATGCAAAGAAAGGGAACACATAATTTCTCCAGCTTTTTTTATTCGATATTTCCATAAAAAAATCCTCCTTGTTTTGCTGTGCGTTACAGCAATTTGTTATTTACACATTTATCTTAACAAGGAGGGTATTCCCAACAGATAGAGTATAACTGTTCCTTTTTTTAGGATGTTGGTCAGGAACGTACAATCGTACATTGAGTTGATCAAAGAAAGTTTATTAAGCTACGGCTGAAAAGATACTAATAGAAAATTATCAAAATTATTTAAAGAAAACTACATTCGAATATAGAAAGAGCGTGTTTTGAAACAAGATTGATCAAAACACGCTCTTTCTATTAATTCATTTTTGAAGATTATATTAACAATACTCCTCGAATGCTTTTTGAAGCTTGGCTACAACTGTTACTGGGTCATGGCCTTCTATTTCGTGACGCTCGATCATCGTGCAGATTTTCCCATCTTTTAATAGCGCAAAGGATGGAGAAGACGGCGGATATCCTGTAAAGTAAGATCGTACCTTCTCTGTCGCCTCTTTATCTTGTCCTGCAAATACAGTTACTAAATGATCTGGTCTTTGATCATAATGCACAGAATGACCTGCTGCAGGACGAGCAATTCCTCCTGCACAACCACAAACGGAATTAACCATCACAAGTGTTGTACCAGGCTGTTTCATTGCTTGATCTACATCTTCAGGTGTAGTCAACTCCTGATACCCAGCAGAAACGATTTCCTGACGGGCTTGGCGAACTACATCGTTCATAAATAAATTAAAGTCAATATTCATCGAATCGCTCCTTTATATTCTTGCTAATCCAATTTTAGTTTAAATAATGGCAATTAGATACCATAAGAATCATACTAATATGATAATAGTATGATCAAAAGAAAGAAAAAATCAAGAAATAAGTTTAGGTCTTTTTAAAAACGGGAAAAATAATGCTACACCCTAAACTCCATAGATGTGGCTAGTGAATCATCACTAGTCCTTTTTTCTTTTTAAAGATAAGCCTTAATAAATGGATGTATTCTCTTTTGAAAAATTTTCAATGATTTCTTTTACACGCTGCAAGAATCGGCCGCAAACGAGTCCATCCAATACTCTATGATCTAAGGAAAGACAAAGATTTACCATATCTCGAATCGCAATCATACCATTGATAACAACTGGGCGTTTCACGATCGATTCTACCTGTAGGATGGCTGCTTGCGGATAATTAATAATCCCAACAGATTGAATAGATCCAAATGAACCCGTATTATTAATCGTAAACGTACCACCCTGCATGTCCTCGACTGATAGCCCGCTCCCTCTTGCCTTTTTTGCAAGATGAACGATATCCTTGCCGATGCCTTTAATCGTCTTTTCATCTACATTTTTAATAACAGGGACAAATAAAGCATCATCCGTTGCAACAGCTATTGAAATATTGATGTCCTTTTTCTGAATAATTTTATCCCCAGCCCATGTAGAATTTAGTTGTGGAAATTCTCTAAGAGCCTGAGAAACAGCTTTAACAAAAAACGGGAAAAAGGTTAAATTAAAGCCTTCCGTTTTCTTAAATTCATTTTTCATTTCATTTCGATAGTTCACTAAATTGGTTGCATCTACCTCGATCATCGTCCAAGCATGCGGAATCTCATGCTTACTTCTAAGCATATTGCCTGCAATCGCTTTTCGCACTCCTGAAATCGGAATTTCCACATCTCCAGGTGCTGAAACGATATTTTCTGCGTTCCTTTCGATAACTGTGTCAAAAGTTTGAGAAGCTTTACTTGATTTAACAGTTTGCAACGGCGGCTCCACATTCACTTTAGTTGCAGTTGGTATATTCCCAGAGTCCACAAGAAGCAGTAAATCTTTACGAGTAATACGTCCCCCTGCACCTGTTCCTTTTACTTGCTGTAAATCAATTCCATGCTCCTGTGACAGCTTTAATACAGCAGGTGAGAATCGTGCTCCTTTTCCTGCCGGCGTTAATTCAGCTTTTTGTTGAATTTGCTCAGCCTCATTTTGTACAGTTTTGGTCGTGGCAGCATTTCCACCCTCCACTTCTAGGGTACAAATAACTTCTCCAACTAATAATGTTTCCCCTTCAGGTGCAATCAACTCCTTGATTATTCCTGAGAAGGAAGAAGGGATTTCTGCACTGACTTTATCCGTCATGACTTCAGCTAGCGGCTCATACTTATTCACTCGATCCCCAACTGTAACTAGCCATTTACTTATCGTGCCCTCTGTCACACTCTCACCAAGCTGAGGCATTTTTATTTGTTCTATCATTGAAAAAGGGCCCTCCTTTAAAATTCTGCAAGCTCGCGCATTGCTTTCTCTACTTTGTCAGGATTCATCATAAAGAATTTTTCCATAGTCGGCGCATATGGCATGGATGGTACGTCTGGACCTGCAAGGCGCTTAATCGGTGCATCTAAATCAAATAAACAGTTTTCAGCAATAATAGCTGAAACTTCACTGATAATGCTGCCTTCTTTATTATCCTCAGTTATTAGCAGAACCTTCCCTGTTTTAGAGGCTGCTTCAATGATTGCTTCTTTATCTAATGGATATACTGTTCTTAAATCCAAAACGTGTACAGAAATACCATCAGCCGCAAGCTTTTCAGCTGCTTGAAGAGCAAAATGAACACAAAGACCATATGTAATTACCGTAAGATCTTCGCCCTCTCTTTTTACATCCGCTTTTCCAATTGGCAATACATAATCGTCCTCAGGTACCTCACCTTTAATTAAACGATAAGCTCTTTTATGCTCAAAAAATAAGACAGGATCCTCATCCCGAATGGCGGCCTTTAATAAACCTTTCACATCGTATGGAGTAGATGGCATGACAATTTTCAGCCCGGGTTGGTTTGCAAACACTGCTTCAACAGACTGGGAATGATAGAGAGCACCGTGAATACCGCCGCCATAAGGTGCACGAATGACAATCGGACAACTCCAATCATTATTTGATCGGTAACGAATTTTTGCTGCCTCTGAGATGATTTGATTCACAGCTGGCATGATAAAATCCGCAAATTGCATTTCTGCAATCGGGCGCATTCCATACATCGCTGCTCCAATTCCGACTCCTGCAATTGCAGACTCAGCAAGCGGCGTATCTAACACACGATCCTCCCCAAACTGTTCAAACAGTCCAGCTGTAGCTTTAAATACGCCTCCTTTTCGACCTACATCCTCTCCTAACACAAACACTTTAGGATCTCTTTCCATTTCCTCTCTGATTGCCATCGTCACCGAATCGATATAAGATATAACAGCCACTTTTGTTCCCCCTTAGTTCTCTTCGAATACATATTTCAAAGCATCTTCTGGATTTGCATACGGAGCATTCTCTGCATAATCCGTTGCTTCATTAATTGTGTTCATAATCTGATCATTCATTTCTTTTTCAATCTCATCATTTAAGAGACCTGTTTCTCTTAAATACGTAGCAAATGTTAAAAGCGGATCCTTCGTTTTAGCCGTTTCTACTTCTTCTCTCGCTCGATATGATCTATCATCATCATCAGAAGAGTGTGGCGTTAGGCGATACGAAACGGTTTCAATTAACGTTGGTCCTTCTCCTCTTCTAGCTCGGTCAGCTGCTTCCTTGACAGCCTTGTACACCTCAAGAGGATCGTTTCCATCGACTGTGATTCCTGGGATCCCATAGCCGATAGCACGATCAGATATATTTTTACAAGCATACTGTTTTTCTGCTGGAACAGAAATTGCATACAGATTGTTCTCACACATAAAAATGACAGGGAGCTTATGTACACTAGCAAAATTGATCCCTTCATGGAAATCTCCTTGGTTCGAGGAGCCTTCACCAAATGTAACAAAGGATACAATATTCTTTCCTTCCATTTTAGCTCCAAGTGCAATCCCAACCGCATGGGGCACCTGTGTAGTAACCGGTGAAGAGCCTGTTACAATTCGATTTATCTTTTGTCCGAAATGACCTGGCATTTGCCGACCGCCTGAATTTGGGTCCTCTGCTTTAGCAAATCCAGATAACATTAAATCCTTCGCTGTCATCCCAAATGATAAGACAACCCCTAAGTCCCGATAATAGGGGAGAATATAATCTTTTTCACGATCTAACGCAAAAGAAGCACCTATCTGAGCAGCTTCCTGCCCTTGACAAGAAATTACAAAGGGGATTTTCCCCGCACGATTTAGAAGCCACATTCTTTCATCTATACGACGTGCTAACAGCATCATTTCATACATCGCAAGTGCTTTTTCATCACTTATCCCTAAAGCAGCATGGCGATTTTTTTCCATTTTATTTCCTCCAACATTTTCTTGTAAAATCAGCTTTTCCATAAAACCTCTCCTTCAACCCTTTATTCATCCCGTTACATATGCAAAGCTTTTCCATCGACCGCTAACGCCGCCTCACCAATGGCTTCAGATAAGGTTGGATGAGGATGGATTGTATTTCCTATTTCCCATGGTGTAGCATCTAAAACCTTGGCTAATCCTGCTTCTGAAATCAAATCTGTCACATGAGGACCAATCATATGAACGCCAAGTAGATCATCTGTCTCTTCATTAGCAATGATTTTAACAAATCCATCATGCTCCCCATATACAAGTGCTTTACCAATAGCTCGAAAGGAGAATTTCCCTTTTTTTATCTTGTACCCTTTTTCAATTGCTTCTTTTTCTGTTAATCCAACACTTGCAATCTCAGGTCTACTGTAAATACATTTTGAAATGAGGGTATAATCAATTTTTTTCGGAACCATTCCTGCTAAATGTTCTACAGCAGAAATCCCTTCACTTGAGGCAACATGAGCTAACTGTAGACCACCAATCACATCGCCAATCGCATAAATATGGGATTCCTTCGTTTGGAAATATTCGTTTACTTGGATATACCCTTTTTCGATAGAAATATCGGTATTTTCTATTCCAATCCCTTCAATATTAGCTTGTCTGCCGACTGATACTAACAGTTTATCAGCTGTGAATACTTTTTCAGTTCCTTTCACATTTGCCGAAATAGAAATGCCATTTTTAATTTGTAGATTACCAGGCAAGACCTGCGCGTTTGTTACAATCTCTACACCCTTCTTTTTCATCAAGCGCCTCATTTCTTTTGAAATTTCTTCATCCTCTGTTGGTACTATTTGATCAGCAAATTCAAGCACTGTTACCTTAACATCAAAATCAGATAGCATCGACGCCCACTCAATGCCGATGACACCTCCACCTACAATGACAATGGAAGAAGGAAGTTCCTCCATCGCTAAGGCTTCTTCTGAGCTGAGGACCATTTGGCCATCTATCTTTAATCCATCTAGATTTCGTGGCCTTGATCCAGAAGCAATAATCACATTTTTAGGGATTAGCATGACATTTTCTTCTCCATTTTGCATTTCGACTGAAATGGTGCCTGGAAGTGGTGAGAAAATGGAAGGGCCTAAAATTCTTCCTGTCCCATGAAATACATCAATTTTTCCCTGTTTCATTAAATGCTGAACACCTTTATGCAATTGATCGATAATAGAATTCTTTCGTTCCTGGACCTTTGAGAAATTAACGGAAGCTCCACCAATTTCTATACCAAACTTTATACTTTCTTTAGCAGTCGCATATACCTCCGCACTCCTAAGCAACGCTTTACTTGGAATACAGCCTTTGTGCAGGCAGGTACCCCCAAGCTTTTCCTTTTCAACAATCGCTGTTTTCAATCCCAATTGCGATGCTCGGATGGCTGCTACATAGCCTCCCGTGCCACCGCCAAGTATTACTAAATCATACTCTTCTGCCACTTTTCTTTCCTCCTATAGCTTTGCAAATTCCCTTTAGCTGCTTTTTTTGAATATTCTTTTTCCTGCTCTTCTCCTCGCAGAACACGCATGGCACCTTCAGATAGAGCTTGTAATTCATTCTCCCCAGGCATCACAATGACATCAGCAATCCAATGAATTCGATTGATAATTTCATGCATAAAAGCTTTTGAATCGGCTAGATTCCCAGTTAAAATGATAGCATCCACATTTCCGGATAAAACGGTACTGGCAGCTCCAATTTCTTTGGCGACCTGATATGCCATCGCTAAAAAAATGATTTTTGCCTTCTCATCGTTATTTCCCATCATTTGTTCCACATCGCTTATTTCTCTTGTCTTTAAATAGCCAGAAAGTCCACCTTTTGCAATCATCAACTGCATGACTTCTTCCTTTGAGTATTCTCCAGAAAAGCATAAATCCACTAAATCACCGACTGGTAGTGTTCCTGTCCGTTCAGGGCTAAAGGAACCTTCTCCATCTAATCCATTATTCACATCGATGACTTTTCCTTTTCGATGGGCACCTACCGTAATGCCGCCACCCATATGAGCAACGATTAAGTTAAGCTCTTCATATTTTTTCCCAAGTTCCCGTGCATAGTTTTTCGCAACTGCTTTTTGATTTAATGCGTGAAACACACTTGTTCTTTCAATCAATGGACACCCAGATATTCTGGCTATCGGTTCTAGTTCATCAACAACAACTGGATCGACAATATAAGAGGGAATATTTAAGGATGCAGCAATTTCAAAGGCTAGTATTCCTCCTAAATTTGATACATGCTGACCGGCAAATCCGTTCCTTAAATCCATGAGCATGTCTTCATTAACAGAATAAGTGCCACCTTCAATTGGTCTTAGCAAGCCTCCACGGCCACAGACAGCACTGATCCTAGAAAGATTAATCCCATCTTTATCTAAAGTTTCCAATATGGCCTTTTTTCGATATTCGTATTGGTCAGAGATCGTTTGAAAGGACATTAAGATGTGCGAATCATGTTCAATCGTTTCTTCTAAAACAGAAATTTCATTATCGAAAACACCAATCCTAGTAGCAGTTAAGCCCGGATTAATTGCAAGAACTCGAAACTCTTGTTTTCGCAAAGCGATCCCTCCTTTCTTCACCATTTTGATGAAGGCTGTTTTCTCAAAGTTTGTTGCTTTTGACATAAAAAACATTGGGAGAAACGTTTCGGAGCAGCCTGCATACACGTAGACTCCTGTGGGAATGCGACGAGGAGGCTTGACGCTCGCCCACGGAAAGGGAAGTGTATGCAGGCTGCGCGTTTAAAAGCAACAATCTATACGAAAACAGCCTTGATGAAATAGGGTTCTTAAAGTTTGTCCAAATGATGTATTCATGAACGAATTACGAAAATTCATTCTGATTAATTCCATATTTATCTAATTTATAATATAGGTTTCTTAAGGATAGACCTAGCGCCTTTGCTGTTAACGTTTTATTGCCTTCCATTTTTTCTAACGTACTAATAATCATCTTTTGTTCAAAGCTTTCTACCATTTGAGCCAAATTTTGACCTACAGAGGGGCCTTCGTTTTGAAAAGAATTTACGTTTTTTAGATCAGGTAAATGATGAATATCGATATACTCTTCATCTATTTTCATAAAGATCATAGCACGTTCTAAAACATTTTTAAGCTCCCTTACATTGCCTGGCCAATGATATTTCATCAGCTGATCCATCGCATTTGGTTTAAGGCCTTTTGTATGGCGACCGATATCATGGTTTAATTGATTGATGATCCATTCTGCAAGCGGAAGTATATCTTCTTTTCTTTTTCTTATTGGAGCAAGCTGAATCGGCATATGATTGAGCTGGTCGTATAGATCCTCACTAAATGTACCATTTAATACTCCTTGCTCAAGATGACCGTTTGCGGAGGCAATAACTCTTATATTTACAGGTATTATGTTGCTGCTCCCAAGTCTAATTGTTTCATGGTTATGTAATACATGAGAAATTTTTTCCTGAATAGCTAAAGGCAAAGAATTCACCCCGTCAAGAAAAAGAGTTCCATTATTTGCGTCCTCGATAAGCCCAGTATTGCCCTTGTCCAACCCTTCACAGCCAAAAAGCTCTTGTTCTAACAAATCAGCACTTTTTCCAGTACAGCACACACGTACAAACTTATGATACTTTCGATTACTTTCATGATGAATCGCGTGTGCAAATAGCTCCTTACCTGCCCCTGACTCTCCTTTCAATAAAACAGCAGCAGATGTCTTGGCAGCTAATTTCGCTTGTTCCACCGCAAGTGACCATTCCTCAGATTGTCCAACAATGTCTTCAAATGTGAATTTATTCTCCAAAGTTCGAATGATTTGTCTTGCTTTCTTTAATTCTCTAGCAACGGATTGAAGTTCAGACTGATCATGAACAATTCCGACACTTCCTTTTAATTTTCCTTCTACAATGATAGGAGCTGCATCAACGATGACTTCCTTTTGTTTTATCCCCAACTGCATGTTGAATCCTAGAACGGCTCTTCTTGAGTCCAATACTTTTTGATGGACTACTTTTTCTAATTGTTTTTCTTGATCCTTCTCGTCTATCTCTGTTGAATTTTTCATGCTATCAAACACAGAATTTGTTTTAATCAATTGTCCTTGATCATCCGTGATTGAAATAGCTTCATTTGTTAACTGAAGAACTGTATCTAACATAGCTTGAATTTCTTGTACATTTGTCAATTTTTCTGCTATTGATTTTGCCTTTTTCAGCTCTCTAAATATTGAAATTGCCCCTAATAATTGATTCCGATCATCGATCATTGGCATTCTCTCAGCCATCATGGTCTTGCCATTTGGTAAAGAAAAATGTTCATCCCATTCTTTCCTTCGTGATTTCAATACGTTTGGCAGTTTACTTTCAGGAAAAAAAAGATTTATATTTTTTCCTAGTACTGCTTCATGTGTAAGTCCAGTCATTTTCTCAGCACTTGAATTAAGGAAAATGATCTTCGATTCTTTATCGATTGCAATTAAACCATCTTCGATTGAATGAACAATTAATTCGTGCTGATTTTCATTCTTCATATTAGAGCAAACCCTTTCTTTTAAATAAGAAATTCTTTTCATACTTTTCATGCTAGTCACGTGCAATTTATTTCATGCTTGTATTGTATCCTTTCTTGCCAATCTTGACAAATTTATTCTCTAATTATTTTTCACTTCATTTAGAGATAGAAGAAAACATACAATTCGATCGTACGAAATAAATTATGCTATGATGGTATCATAGAACAGTATTCTCGATCTTTTCATGAAATGAGGTGCTTTATGAGTAGAGTCATGGCTCTTATCATATTATTAATTCCAGTTTTATTATCTTCTTATGGAATAAAGCTCATGCGAGATATGGTTTTTGGCATCCTCCTCTTCCCATTTCCTTATCTATGGCTTCAATTTATATCTGGAATATTGTTATTTTTAAGTGGTTTAGGCTTTGTAGCAGGTTTTATTTTATACAAAGATCGAAAGCATAATAAAGTACAGGATCGATTTAAAAAGTAAATTTTTCAGGTGAGTTTTTTTAAATAAAAAAAGAACTGTGATGTCATTGCATCAAAGTCCATTTTTAATCTTTGTTTTATTATAATCTTTTATGAAAAACGATACTGTTGTTTAATCCGGAGAGCTTTAACTGGATCATCAGTTATGATAGCTGAACAATTAAGCGCAAACAAACGTCTCATATCCGCATCTTTATTTACTGTATATGGTCGAACTGCTATTCCATTTTTTATGGATTCTACAATAATTTCATCAGTTAATGACAAATATTTAGGGTGAATCCCTTTCGATCGAATCGAGTTAGCATACACCCATGGCATATATAATCTTTCAGAGAAAAGGGGAGCTGTCTCAATCGTTGGATCAATTCGATAGCTATAAACGATGCTGTAATGATTAAAAGACGAAATGACAATTCGATCCGTTAGCTGAAATCGTCTGATCATGTCAATGACCTTTTCTTCCATCCCTTCATATGGAAGGCGGTTGTTTTTTAATTCAACATTGCATATCATGCGATTATTGGATAACCATTCAAACACTTCCTGTAATGTAGGAATTGGACCCTTTTTAGCGAAGATTTTTCTCGAAAAAGACGTATCTAGCTTTCTTAGCTCTTTCAAGGTAAAATCTTTTACATATCCAGAACCGTTTGTTGTTCGATCGACTTTTTCATCATGAATGACGACAAGTTCTTGATCTTTTGTTAATTGAACATCAAGCTCAATCCCATCCGCACCTGCTTTCTCAGCTTCTATAAATGCTTTCATTGTGTTTTCAGGATAAGCAGCGGAAAACCCGCGATGAGCAAAAATTTGGGTCATAAAAAAACACACCTTTATATTAGAAATGGAGTGACGATATAATGAAACCTTTACAGCTATCCCCTGAAACAGCCATTAAGCTGGCTGAAAAGTTAAATGTAAAACTTGAACAGCTTATGCATATGCCTCAGCATATATTAATACAAAAATTAATGCTGCTAGACGACGATAAAAAAGAATAGTTTATCAAACAAAAAATGGAAGCTGCACGCTTATTTATGCTGCAGCTTCCATTTCTTATTTTACTTAAGGTTCCTGCTACTCTCAAGAGGCCTTATGTTCAAGCCTTAACTTATCGGCCACCATGGCGATAAATTCGCTATTTGTCGGCTTTGCTTTTGACATGCTTACCGTGTAGCCGAATAAGGAAGAAATGGATTCGATATTACCTCGGCTCCAAGCAACTTCAATCGCATGTCTAATGGCTCTTTCTACTCTGCTGGCAGTCGTATTATATTTCTTAGCTATATCAGGGTATAGTACTTTTGTAATTGAACCAAGCAGTTCGATATCGTTATAAACCATAGAAATGGCTTCCCTTAAGTACATATAGCCTTTAATATGTGCGGGCACCCCAATTTCATGGATAATACTCGTAATACTTGATTCCAAATTTTTTGGCTTTGAATCATTAGACGAACGTTGCGAGGAAGATGTCACTTGTTTTCTAACAGTAAAGCTTGAGCCGCCGCTTACTTGACGAATATGATTAGATAAATGCTCCATATCAAATGGTTTTAATATAAAATAAGAAGCACCTAATTCAACGGCTTTTTTCGTTACATCTTCTTGACCAAATGCTGTCAGCATAATGACACTTGGCATAGATGATTTACTTTCGCGAATTCTTTCTAATACAGCTAGGCCATCTAAATGAGGCATTATAATATCTAAGACCAAAACATCAGTCTCAACCTGATCTAATAATTCGAGGCAATCTTGCCCATTATGAGCAACTCCAACCACTTCCATATCCTCTTGAGAATCTATATATTCTTCAAGTAGACCAACTAATTCACGGTTATCGTCCACAACACATACCTTTATTTTCTTCAATGAATGCTGCCCCCTTATTCCAAAATAATTCTTCATTAAAAATAAGAAAGTTATACCTACGAAGCCTTCTGACATGAAAGAACGGAAAAATAAATAATTTTAACTGTACCCCTTCGTTCAATATATAAGTACTCATTCCTTAGAAGTAAGAAGCTAAAACGGTTTAAATAACTTCGTGCTCAAACCCATCAAGCGGATATCCCTATTTCTAAGAATACAAAGCGCTTTCTTTGAAAGAGGAATATTCGCATGATGGGTCTATCCATATGCTAGCATTTTTCTTTTTTTAAAAGTATATTCTAACAAAACAGATTCGACATTACCTCTAAAAATCCTTTTCCTTTTTAAAAATTTCTTTTTTATGTAATTTTATCCTACACTTTTTGTTCATTCTTCTATTTTTCGTCTAAATTCAATCATATTTTTTTAGGAACAGGAAAGAGACGGTATTTCCGTCTCTCATTTTGAAGCTATGATGCTTTTTCTTCTGCTTTCCCGTAAATATCAATCCCTGCTTCATTTAACATCCATTCAATATGAACTCCATAACCTGATGTTGGGTCATTTACAAAAACATGGGTAACAGCACCAATTAATTTACCATCTTGTATGATTGGGCTTCCACTCATACCCTGTACAATTCCTCCCGTTTTCTTAAGAAGCTCTTCATCGGTAACCTTCAGAACCATCCCTTTCGTTGCTGGAAATTTCTGTGGAATTGTACTTACAATTTCAATATCAAAGCTTTTTACTTCATCATTTTCGACGACAGTTAATATTTGAGCTGGTCCTTCTTTTACTTGATTGGAAAGTGCAATTGGCATTGCTTGGTCCATAACTCCATTGTGTATTTCCTTTTTCAACTTACCAAAAATCCCATATGGACTATTCGTTCTGATGTCTCCGATAATTTCTCTATCGTCAGAAAACTGAGCAAGTTTTTCACCAGGATTACCATTACTTCCTTTTTCGATAGAAGTTACGGTCGATCGTAGAACTTGTCCATCATCCACAACAATTGGCTTTTTTGTGTCCATATCTGAGATAACATGACCTAATGCTCCATATTTTTTTGAATCAGGATGATAAAAGGTTAGCGTTCCGATTCCTGCTGCCGAATCTCTAATATATAGGCCTAATTTATAGGATCCTTCTCCTTCTTCCTTTTGAGGTGTTAACTGTGTTGTTATTTTTCCACTATCTCTAGTTATTTCTATGTTTAAAGGTTTTCCGCTTTCACCAGATTCTTGTACAAAAGGAGCTACATCTTCCATTTTTTCTATTTCTGTTTCATTAATTTTCGTTATCATATCTCCTGTTTTGATCCCAGCCAACTCACCTGGAGACACCTTGCCCTTCTCTGTATTTACTTGGTGATGTCCTACCACTAGAACTCCAACTGTGTTTAACTTAACACCAATTGACTGCCCGCCTGGGATAACTTTAAAATCCTTAATAACATTAACATTTACTTTTTTTATAGGCAAACCTGCCAATTCTAATAGCATTTCACTTTTTCCATTTTTCATCGCATGCACTGCAACTGTATCTTGATCTTGATTTATAGAAATACTTGCATTATCAGATGATAATAAAGCTGCTACCGGCAAAGCTTTATTGATTGTTTGCTTTTGACCTTCAAAAAGTGTTATATTTTTAGGAATTTGTAGGTATTCCTGAAAAGGTTTAAAAAATCCAATAGCAATTAATGAAACAAGGAGAATTCCACCAATTATTTTTCTAAGGTATTCAAATTTCAATATTTTCACTCTCCTCGCTTCTAGTCCATGAAAACGTCTAATGGCTACATCTTTAATTTTGCCTCCTTCAAGAGCATTTATAACCTTTGGCTGCATAAAAAAAGCTGCCCAGAATGGATAGGAATAACAATTTGTAAAAAAAGGCGGAAGCGAGCTTGCTCATCGACGTAAAGTGTTGGATTGAATCGAGTGAGATTCTGAAGACTTTACTTTCCTAATAAAAAAGCATTCATTTCTTTTTATAAAGAAAATGAACGCTTTTATTCTTATTTCTTATCTTGTTTTTTTGTTGGATGAATGGACGCTGGATTTGGAAGGCCATTTTCTTTACTATAATAATCAGGTACTTGACCTGGGATAAACAAGTCTCCAACCTTTACTTGCTGCGAAATCGGTGCAGTATTTTCTGAGTGAAAAGGAATAACAACCTGAATATTGATCTTAAATTCAACAAATAATTCAAGCCAAGAATTATTAATTCCAACATCTGAGAATTTTGTAAGAAACTTTGATTCAACATCTCGTACAAGAGCTAGTTTTACGGGTATTTTTGGTCCGAGGTTGGCTAACAGAGTGTTTTTTGTCGCAACTCCTAACGGAATATAATAAATAACAGATCCAAGCTGGGCATCCTCAATATTGTTTAAATTACGGTTTACAATTTCATCTGAATGTACAATCCCTAACCTTTTTTCAATATCCTTTGTTGTAATGGACATGATTCGATTGTATTCGTTTGGATTAAAGCTGTATGTAGGAGGAAACCCATCTTCTCTTTTATGAAAGACGATTAATTTTTCTAGATCAACCTTATTTGTAATATTCTCATTAATCGAATCATTTATCGCATCTGTCGCAATACGATTAATTTCAATTTTTGAGATATCTTGTATGATCGGTTTAATCGAATGATCAATCACCCATAGAGAAAACATATTAAAAATGATAAATACAATAAGTGTAATGAGCATGACCTTAGGAAACCCTAGAGGACGCTTGTGATGCCTTCGTCTAATCCATCTGTATTTTTTCCACATTGGCCACACCCCCTTTGTCTAATTAATATGATTGGGCGAGAAGAAAAATCACTGAATTATTTTTCTTGAACACATAAAAAGAACGCGTACTTAAAATACCAAAACCGACTAGGTTGTCCGGCATTTTAAGTACGCGTTCTTTTTGCTTAAGAAAATATCATAAGTTTTTAAATCTTCGATCAGTGTCTAGTTCCGACGTTCAGGATGTACGAGTGCCGATGTTGCCACAGGAGGTGGCGCCTTTAATCGGCCAGCGCCTAGCCGCTCGGATCATAAGCCGCAATACTCCAGAAATCAGGATTTCCTGCATATTGCGGCTTATGTCTGTCGCGGCTGATCAAGGCGCTTCCACTTTTCTAATTTAAGATTCCTTTATATTTCGGGCTAGCTGCAGTAATTCATCAGCATGCTTTTTCGTTAGATCGGTTATTTCCACCCCTGAGATCATTCTTCCGATTTCATTTATTTTTTCTTCCAATGATAATGGCTTGACGGTTGTCGTTGTTCTTCCATCAGAAGTTGATTTTGCAATAAATAAATGTGTATCAGCCATCGCTGCTACCTGAGGCAAATGAGAGATGCAAAGAACTTGTGAGTCAATAGAAACATTGTGTATTTTTTCAGCGATGGCTTGTGCTACTCTACCACTCACACCAGTGTCTACTTCATCAAAAATGATCGATGTTACACCCTGATGCTTTGAAAAGATGCTTTTTAAAGCAAGCATAATTCTGGAAAGCTCTCCACCTGAAGCAATTTTTGACAATGGCTTTAATGGTTCACCTGGATTTGTTGAAAGATAAAATTCAGCAACATCCATGCCATTATGAAAAAATACGTTTTCATCCGAACTGAGCCTTACTTCAAAGACTGTCTTGTCCATATAAAGCTCCTTAAGCTCCTTATGAATAAGATCTGATAGCACATCAGCAGCATTTTTACGTATGCGGCTTAACTCATTTCCTTCAACAATTAAATCCTTCTTGATTACTTCAAGTTCCTGTTCAATTTGTTGAATATGTGTTTCTTTATTCAAAAGAGTTTCCATTTCTTCTTCAATTTTTGCCGCATACTCCAGAATTTCATCAATTGTTTTTCCATATTTTCTTTTTAATTGATGAATTTCATTTAATCTGTCTTCGATTTCAATTAATCGCTGTGGATCATATTCAAGATTTTCAAGTTCATTTCTTAAAGAGGTTGAAACATCTTCTAGAATATAATAGCTATTTGAAACAGCGTCTGCCCATTCCTTATAGACTGGATCCAGGTCGGCAGCATTTTCCAAATGACCCATAACAAGCCCAATCCAATCAAGCCCTTTTTGTTCATCTTTTAACGCAGAATAGCTTGTTTGAACAGATTCATGAATACGCTCGAAATTGGAAAGCTTCTTTTTTTCTTCATTTAAATCTTCATCTTCATTTATTTTTAAATTAGCGGATTGAATTTCTTGTAGCTGAAATTGGATAAGATCAAGACGATGAGCTGTTTGTTGCTCATTTTCTGTTAAATTCTTTAATTTTTTTTTCGTTTGTTCAAATGATCGATATAATCGACTATATTCTTCTATAGAAGGCATGATTTCAGCTGATCTAAATTGATCAAGCAGGGAAAGATGCATGGTTTCATCCATTAGCTCCTGATGTTCATGTTGTCCATGAATATCAATAAGTGTAGCCCCGATTTCTCTTAAAACGGAGATCGTAACTAGCTTCCCATTGATGCGACATACACTTTTGCCATTTTTGTATATATCACGCTTTAAAATAATCGTTCCATCTTCCATTTCAATACCGAACTCTTTTGCTTTTTCCAAACAAGGATGCTCTTTTCCATCTAACAGAAATAAACCTTCAATTTCTGTCTTATCTTCACCGTGACGTACGAATTCAGAAGAGCCTCTTCCCCCGGTTAGTAAATGAATGGCATCAATAATAATGGATTTCCCAGCACCGGTTTCTCCAGTCAATACAGTCAAACCCTTTTCAAAAGTTATGGAAAGGGCCTCTATGATTGCAAAGTTTTTTATACTTACTTCATGTAGCAAGGTTACTTCACCCCAGATTATAGCATGTCAAGAAAACGATCTGATATTCCCTCAGTATCTTCTGGATTTCTACAGATGATTAGAATTGTATCATCTCCGCCAATCGTGCCGATGATTTCTTCCCATTCTAAGTGGTCAATTAAAGATGCAATAGCCATCGCGTTACCTGGCAATGTCTTCATCACTAAGAAATGTCCTGCAGAGTCCAATTTTACAAAGGCATCCATTAGGTTTCTCTTCAGTTTTTGCGATGGATTAAATCTTTGATCTGCTGGTAAGCTATATTTGTAGCGACCATCTGATAAAGGAACCTTCACCAAGTGTAATTCTTTAATATCTCTGGACACAGTTGCTTGGGTTACATTAAAACCCGCATTTTTCAACTCATCCACTAAGTCATCTTGCGTTTCAATTTCATTATTGGTAATAATTTCTCTTATTTTAATATGTCGTTGTCCTTTATTCATCTCTATCACCTCTTACCAATCAAAACCCGATGGCTTCAGATTGCCTTTTTATTTTCTAGTCTTTTTTTCATGGATTGAAAAGCATCATCCAACGTACAGGATGTACGAGTGCCGATGTTGCCACAGGACATGGCGTTTTTAATCGGCCGCTTTTCTTAATCATTTCGATTTTTTTTGACAAATTCCTTCTTTAGATGGATGTAAATTCTTTTTATGTTTGTGATTTCTTTTTTTTCATATGTATAGTAGAAAAGAGGAATAAGTGCTTCCTTATTCCTCTGATTTACTTTGCTTTGTTTTTAACTCCGCATGAGCCTCTGCTACAATTTGACTATTAGTTGTCGAAAGAAAATTTTGACCTGTTTCTTTGTCTTTTTCCCAAAAAAAGTGTGCTAAAAATTCAATATTGCCATCTCCGCCCGTTATGGGTGAGTAGGAAAGGTTTTTCACATCTAATCCTAGTTCAAGAGCAAAGGAAAGAATCGTATTTATCACCTGCTCATGGGTTTTAGGATCTCTTACAATCCCTTTTTTCCCGACCTGGTCTCTTCCAGCTTCAAATTGAGGCTTAATGAGTGCGATAATGTCACTTCCCTGTTCAAGTAACGTTATTAAAACAGGGAGTATAAGCTTTAAAGAAATAAATGAGACGTCAATGGAAGCAAAATTAGGTTTTTCCCGGACTAAATCGTTAGGTGTAACATAGCGGAAATTCGTTCGTTCCATCACGACGACACGATCATCTTGTCGCAGTTTCCAAGCAAGCTGATTATAGCCAACATCAAGTGCATACGATAATTTGGCACCATTTTGAAGAGCACAATCCGTAAAGCCTCCTGTTGATGCACCGATATCGAGCAAAACCTTATCTTGAATATCAACATGAAAGACCTTTAAGGCTTTCTCCAATTTAAGACCTCCACGACTTACATATGGAAGCTTTTTTCCTTTAACCGTTAAGAGAGTATCACGATCAATTTTTTCACCTGGCTTTTCAAGTCTTGTTTCATTTGCAAAGACTAACCCTGCCATTACCGCTCTTTTTGCTTTTTCTCTCGTTTCAAACAATCCATTTTCAACCAATAAAATATCTAATCGTTCTTTCTGATTTTTCATTCTTTAAGCCCTTTTTTGTTTTTTTCTCGAAATGGTTTTTATTTTTTGAACAACATGTTCTGTTGTTAAACCAATTTCTCTTAATAGCTCATCTACGCTTCCATGTTCGATAAATCGATCTGGTATGCCCATTCTTTCAATTACAGCATGATGAAAGCCATTATCATGAGCAAATTCTAACACCGAGCTTCCAAAGCCTCCAAGAAGAACAGCTTCTTCTATTGTTAAAATAGGCATATTTTGCTCTAAAAGCTGCTTAAGTAATTCTTTATCTAATGGTTTGATAAATCTTGCATTAACGACCTGAATGGAGTAACCTTGTTTTTCTAATTGTCGACTAGCTTCCATAGCCATCGGAATCGTTGTACCAAACGTTACAATGGAGGCATCTTTTCCCTCTCTAAGAACCTCCCATTCCCCAATAGGAATGGTTTTTAGAGTTTCATCCATCGGCACCCCTAGGCCGTTTCCACGTGGAAATCTCAATGCAATGGGACCATCATTGTATTCCAAAGCTGTGTATACCATATGCTGGCCTTCATTTTCATCCTTTGGCATCATGATTACCATATTTGGTAAATGTCTAAGAAAAGCAATATCAAAAACACCTTGATGAGTTTCTCCATCAGCTCCAACTAAACCTGCACGATCAATTCCAATAAAGACGTTTAAATTTTGTCTGCTAATATCATGGACGAGTTGATCATATGCCCGTTGTAGAAAGGTAGAATAGATCGCCAAAAAAGGCTTCATATTTTGTGTGGCTAATCCAGCAGCAACGGTTGCTGCATGCTGTTCTGCTATTCCAACATCATACATCCGATCTGGAAATTCACTTGTAAAGCCTTCTAGCTTAGAGCCAACGGCCATTGCAGGAGTAATCGCAACAATTCGATCATCTTTTCTTGCAAGCTTTCGTACTGTTTCACTTACAAGCTTACTCCATGCCGGTGCTGTAATAGCTGGTTTTACGAAGTCCCCTGTTTCAATTTTATAAGGTCCAGTACCATGCCATGTCCCAATTTTATCTCTTTCAGCTGGTTTATACCCTTTCCCCTTTTTCGTAATTACATGAAGAAGGACTGGCCCATCAATTTTTTTCGCGTACATAAGGTGATCAAATAAATTTTCATAGCTATGGCCATCGACTGGGCCAATATAAGTAAATCCTAGTTCCTCAAAAAATATTCCGGACACTAATAAATATTTTAAGCTATCCTTGATTCTTTCAGCTGTTGCAGCTAGTTTTCCACCAACAGCAGGGATTTTCTTCAATAGCTGCTCAAGCTCATCCTTAGCCCAATTATATTTTCCAGCTGTACGAAGCCTTGTCAAAACATTATGAAGAGCTCCAACATTTGGAGCGATGGACATCTCATTATCATTGAGAATAACAAGTATATTTTTTCTTTCATGACCAATATGGTTTAAAGCTTCTAATGCCATCCCGCCTGTTAAAGCACCATCACCAATAATAGGAATGATATGGGATTTTTCTTTTTTTAAGTCTCTTGCTATAGCCATCCCCATTGCTGCAGATAATGAAGTAGAACTATGCCCAGTCTCCCAAACATCATGTTCGCTCTCATTTCTTTTTGGGAAACCACAAAGTCCTTCATATTGTCTTAACGTATCAAATTCGCTTGCCCGTCCTGTTAGGATTTTATGAACATATGATTGATGACCGACATCCCAAATCAATTTATCCTTAGGACTATCGAAACATTTATGAAGAGCAACCGTCAATTCTACAACACCTAGATTAGGTCCTATATGTCCTCCTGTAACAGAGAGCTTCTCAATTAAAAATTGTCGGATATCCTGACTAAGCGCTTCCAACTCTTTGATAGAAAGCTCTTTTAAAAAAGATGGGTCTTTTATTGATAACAGATCCATAGAAGGATCACTCACTTTCATGTGTAATTCAATTGTACTTTTTTGTATAAAATTCAATCTTAAAAAAGTAGATCATAGGTTGTATATAAAATAGCATAACATATTCACTGATTCTCTAAAATAGCCTTGTTCATACCCTATTAAATGTTTTGTGAAAAAAGAGCCGCTAGCACAAATGTGATAACGGCAACTGGATTCCCTTTATATATGCACATACATGTCTAAGGTAAATTGTAACATACAACCTCTTTTCTCTCAAATACAGCATGTGCTGACTTAATGATTGCGTGATGCAACTAAATAAGTAATTTCTTCAAGAAGGGATGTATCAAGATCCAATTGCTTTAAACAATGCAAAGCATGTTCTATCGTTGCTGATAAAGTTTCTTTCGCTCCTTGCATCGTTAAAATAGATGGGTAAGTATTCTTGTGGTTGCTTTCATCACTGCCTACTGGTTTTCCGATCAAGCTCTGATCACCTTCCAAGTCTAAAATATCATCTCTTATTTGAAACGCAAGACCAAGATGATAAGCGAACTCTGAAAGGATGTCTTTTTGCTTTTCATTTGCCTTTGCAAGAAGAGCTCCTATTTTAACACTTCCTATTAATAGTTTGCCCGTTTTATGCACATGAATGTATTCTAACTCTTTTAAGGTTAGCTGCTTTCCTTCCCCTTGCATATCTGCAATTTGACCACCTACCATCCCTTCAGCTCCAGCTGCTTTTGCTAGCTCTAATACAATTGCTAGTCTTCTTTCAATAGGAATTGTTTCGTCTGAGGCAATTAATTGAAAGCTGTATGTTAATAAGGCGTCGCCTGATAAGATCGCAGTGGCTTCCCCAAATACCTTATGGTTGGTAGGAATTCCTCGTCGCAAATCATCGTTGTCCATACTTGGCAAATCATCATGGATTAATGAATAAGTATGAATCATTTCGATTGCACAAGCTGGCATTAAGCCTTTCCTCGGATCATGTCCAAATGCTTTTAAAACAGCAAAAACTAATAAGGGGCGAATTCTCTTTCCGCCGGCATCCAGAGAATAATGCATAGCTTCTTTTATTAAAGCCGGTGCTTGAAGCTCCTCGATGCTTTTTGCTAATTGTTCTTCTATCACATTTTTGTATTTCAAAGAAAAAGACTGGAGTATGGCATTCTGCATGCTTACTCCTCCTCTTGGATGGAAAAGATTTCTGTCTGTCCATCTTCAGTTAATATTTGTGTTAACTGTTCTTCAACGTTTTTTAGTTTGTCATGACACAGTTTTGACAATTCCATTCCTTTTTTATAAAAGCTGATGGCTTCTTCTAAAGGAACATCTCCTTCTTCAAGCTTTTCAACAATTTCTTCAAGCCTTTCCATTGCTTCTTCAAAGGATATTTCTTCTTGAATCGCCAATTTCTTCACTCCTCTATCTGGACTACTTTACAAATTAATTTCCCATCAACCATCGTAATTTTCACACGATCTTCTATATTTACTTGTTGAATGCTTTTTATTAACTTTCCGTCTTCTGTATAGGAAAGGGTATACCCTCGCTCCATTATCTTTAACGGACTTAACGCGGATAAGGTAGATACGATGCTTTGAAAATCCTTTTCTTTTTTAGAAAGGATTTCTGTCATCGCCCTCATTAATCCTTTTGTTTGCTTTTGATAACGAAGCTTAGCTTCCTCTAATGCTTTTTGAGGATGATTTCGTAAGATCCGTTTCTCTAATACAAGAAATTGATCTTGCTTAACATTTTTTAGCTTTTTTGAAAGTCGTAGTAGCTGTTCTGTTTTTTTGTCTACCTGTTCAAGCTTCTGCTCATATAAACGCTTTGGATAGCGGAAGGCATATGAACTTTGGATTCTTTTTAATCGGTTTTGCTGTAAAACCAATTTTTCATTCATAGCACGGCCTATTCTAGCTTGTCTTGTTAAAACCTTTTCCATAAGTTCATTGATATGAGGAACAGCTAATTCTGCTGCACCAGTCGGAGTCGGTGCTCTTAAATCAGCAACAAAATCAGCAATGGTAAAATCTGTTTCATGTCCGACCGCAGAAATAATGGGTATACGTGAAGTAAAAATAGCTCGCGCAACTGCTTCTTCATTAAATGCCCAAAGCTCTTCAATCGAACCGCCTCCACGGCCAACAATAATGACATCAACCTGGATAGGGGCTGATTGTTCATTTGCTTTTTTCAATGCCTGAACGATAGAGGGAGCTGCTTGCTCTCCTTGAACGAGAGCTGGAAAAATGAGAATGTTTGCAACTGGGTATCTTCTTTTTATCGTTATGATAATATCTCTGACGGCAGCTCCAGTTGGAGATGTTATGACCCCAACCGTCTTAGGATAAAGCGGGATTGCCTTTTTAGATTTCGGGTCAAATAGCCCTTCCTCTTCTAGTTTTGTTTTTAATTGTTCATAGGCAAGATAAAGTGCCCCAATCCCATCTGGCTGCATGTCTTTTATATAAATTTGATATTGTCCGCTTGGCTCATATACAGTGATATCCCCTTTTATTAGTACCTTCATTCCATTTTCTGGTTGAAATTTCATGGAACGATTAAAGCTAGAAAACATGACAGCAAGTACTCGAGCCTTCTCGTCTTTCAATGTAAAGTACATATGTCCACTAGAATGCTGCTTAAAGTTTGAAATTTCTCCTTTAACATGAACATCTTGCAAGTGAGGATCAGCATCAAATTTCCTTTTTATGTACTTTGTTAACGCATTAACAGATAAAAAGCGCTGCTCCATCTTACATGACTCCCTTTTGCTATTAAGTATAAACAAGCTTTTTGAATTGATAAGCTAGATACTTGTTATTTAAGATAATGTTTGTTTTACTTTTGAAAGGACCCCATTGATAAATTTACCTGATTGGTCATCTCCATATATTTTGGCAATTTCAATTGCTTCATTTAAAACCACATTTGGCGGTACTTCATTTTTGCAATAAAGCAATTCATATACAGCTAATCTTAAAAGGCTGCGATCGACATTTGCTAACCGCTCCAATGTCCATTTTTCTAAATTTCCTTTTAAAATATCATCAATATGTTCTTTATGCTCCAACACACCAATAACAAGCTCATCTAAATACTTGTCTCTCTGTACACCTTCTAAAACATGATCAATCGCATCAACAGGCTCGATTTGGCTAACATCTATTTGAAATAAAGCTTGCAAAGCTTTCTCTCTCGCTGTTCTTCTTTTCATCATTCTTAACTCCTTTAATACAATCATTCATTATTTTTTGTCTTAACCATTAATTACGCCGAAAAAATACATAACAAGATCTTAACATAATTATAACTCATTCGCATTGAAACTTACTAATACACAAAAAAAAGAACCAAAGACAAAGCATGTCTTTGGCATTTTTCAAATGACTTCTTCTTTTAAACTTCTTCCTCGATTTCTGGTTCGTGTTTTTGTGATTCGAATTGGATTCCAACGATATGGATATTCACTTCGTCTGCCTCTAGTGCAGTCATATTCAATAAAGCTTGGCGAATGTTGTCTTGAATTTTCTGTGCTACAGTAGGGATAGAAACACCAAAGTTCATGGAACAATAGACATCAACTTTTATCCCTTCTTCAGTTAATTCTACTTTAACACCTTTGCCATGATTTTTTTTGCCCAACTTTTCAACCACACCTGAAGCAAAGTTTCCGCGCATTTGTGCAACACCTTCAACTTCTGATGCAGCAATCCCAGCAATTACTTCAATGACTTCAGGAGCAATTTCAACCTTACCGTAGCCATTGTTTTCTTGATTCATTTCCAAGATGTTAGATTCACTCATCGTTTGGCACCTCCAGTTATTCTTCTGATTTCATCAAATCATACTGTTCTAAAAACTTTGTATTGAAGTTCCCTTCCACAAACTTTTCATGATCAAGGAGCCTCAAATGGAAAGGGATTGTTGTATGAACCCCTTCGACTACAAACTCACTTAGTGCTCGTTTCATTCGTGAAATCGCTTCTTCCCTCGTTTTGCCATAAGTAATGACTTTCGCAATCATCGAATCATAGTAAGGCGGGATCATATATCCAGGATATGCAGCAGAATCAACCCTTACACCGAAGCCACCTGGAGGAAGATACATATTCATTCTTCCTGGGGAAGGCATAAAATTCTTTGCGGGATTTTCTGCGTTAATTCTACATTCAATGGACCAGCCAGAAAATGTTACATCTTTTTGTTCTAATTCAAGCGGATACCCAGATGCCACTTTTATTTGTGCTTTGATTAAATCCACACCCGTTACCATTTCTGTTACTGGATGTTCAACTTGGATTCTCGTATTCATTTCCATGAAGTAAAATTGACGATTACGATAATCATATATAAATTCTACCGTTCCTGCACCTGAATAATCAACTGCTTTGGCTGCTTTAACTGCCGCATTCCCCATTTCAGCCCGGATATCTGGGTCTAATACAGGTGAAGGTGTTTCTTCTAATAGCTTTTGGAGGCGTCTTTGAATCGAACAATCCCTTTCGCCTAGATGAATGGTATTCCCATCATTATCTGCCAAAACTTGGATTTCTACATGACGAAAATCCTCAATATATTTTTCGATATAAACACCAGGATTGCCGAATGCTGTTAATGCCTCTTGCTGTGTGATATTGATTCCTTTTATTAATTCCTTTTCGGAACGAGCAACACGAATCCCTTTTCCACCGCCCCCAGCAGTTGCTTTTATTATGACTGGGTAGCCAATTTCTTTTGCTAGTGTTATTCCTTCGTCAATATCTTTAATAATCCCTTTTGATCCAGGTACTATAGGAACACCTGCTTGTCTCATTGTTTCCCTTGCAATATCCTTCGTCCCCATCTTTGTTATGGCTTCAGGACTTGGACCGACAAAAATAATATTACAATCCCTGCAAAGCTCTGCAAAATCAGCATTCTCTGCCAAAAATCCATATCCAGGATGGATCGCATCACATCCTGTTAATTTTGCAACACTAACAATGTTGGTAAAGTTTAAATAACTATCCTTTGAAGCTGTAGGACCTATGCAATACGCTTCATCTGCTAGCTGTACATGCAACGATTCTTTATCTGCTTCAGAGTAGACCGCTACAGTTTCAATTTCAAGCTCTCGGCAAGCTCGAATAATTCGAACTGCGATTTCTCCTCGGTTGGCTATTAATAATTTTGTAATCATTTTTTAAACCCTTTCTATTCAGGCTTCACCAAAAATAATGGCTGCCCATATTCAACCAGCTGTCCATCTTTTACTAAGATTTCTACAATTTCTCCTTCTACCTCTGCT
This sequence comes from Bacillus sp. 03113, assembly GCF_006546985.1. Taxonomy (GTDB): domain Bacteria; phylum Bacillota; class Bacilli; order Bacillales; family Cytobacillaceae; genus VATK01. The sequence goes on along the minus strand of NZ_VATK01000005.1, from coordinate 173,596 downwards.
TCAATTTCATTAAACAGCTTCATAGCCTCAACGATACAAACAACGGAATCCTTTGTTACTTTTGATCCAGTTTTTACGTATGCTTCTACTTCAGGTGAAGAAGATTGGTAGAATGTTCCAACCATTGGAGAAGTAATTGTATGTAAATTTGAAACATCCTCGCTTTTTTCTTCAGCTTGAACAGGTGCTTTTGGTACAGCTTGAACAGCTGCCGCAGCTACTTGTTGTTGTCTTTCCATTACTGCAACATCAGGAATTGGCTTAGAAACTACTTCAACTGGTAGATTTTTTTTCATTTGAATTTTCGAGCCTTCATGCTCATATACAAATTCATCAATAGTGGATTGATCAATTAGCTTTATTATCTCACGAATTTCTTGTATTTTTAACATTGCTTTGGCACTCCTTATTTTTACATAAATTATGACTAACTACTATAATCATACGATAAGATCTTATCAAAATACAACCAAGGATGAAAGAGGAAGATTCAATCAAACCCATTTAAACACATGAAAGGAAAAAAGGACCTCATCCAAATTACATCATTGTTGTCATTTGGATGGTCCTCTTCCTTCTTTTATCATATCATATTGCATTGTTCTTATCCTATTTTATTGGGATCGTTTCGACTGTTACTAGCTGTGAGGCACCAAGCTCTGTTCGAACAGTTTGAATAATGTTATTAGCTTCTGCTTTTGAAATAACTTCCTTCGATTTTACAGTAACTAGAACTTTATCCCCGTCTGCACGGACGAGTACATCATCAAACTTCATTGCTTTTATAAGGGTTTCTAATACTTCTTCTTCATGAGAGAGTTGATTCAATTGATTAATTTCATCTTTTGCTTTACTTTTTTCGACTGCTGATAAATCTGTTGACCCGATTTTAGTTTCTAGGTCTTCCTTCATTTTGCTCCTATCATCTTGTATTTGCATGCGTAATACTTCAAATGCATCATCCCCTGCTTGCTTAACTGTGACTGTACTTCCATCTGTATTTTTTTTCGTCATTGTCTCTTGCTTTCCTACTGTTTGAGATTCATCTGCAGCTTTTTGTTCTACAGCCTTTAAATCATTACTCTTTGGTTCTGGCGAGGTAATATAATAAACCGATAAAACAACCACTAAGCTTAACATGGTAAGTAACCAAACCGTTTGTTTTTTCAATAGCATTTAGGAATCCCCCTTTGATTTTTTCGGCATGACCGCTACACGATGACTTGGAACATCAAGCACTCTTGTTACGGCTTCAACAATCCATTTCTTTACTTGAATATTGTCTGCTCCTTTTGCTACAACCAAAACACCGCGTATTTCAGGCTTTTTTTTCTCCACTACAATTGGAACTTCCTTCTCTCCATTTTGAATAATCACAACCTGCTCCTCATTTGATTGGTCCTCTACGGTCCGTTTTCCCCCTTGAGGATCGGTTTCATTTGTCGTTTGCGATTGTGTTTTTGTGTTTTTTTCCATAATATTTTTTTCTGTCCCATCTACATTGACAATGACGGAGACATCTTCAACCCCAAGCATTTTATCAAGTGCATCCTTTAATGCAGCCTCATAAGCCCTTTCATAATCTGAAATATATTTATTTTCATTTTTCGAGTTTGAACCGAAAGTTTCTGCTGCATCTTGTGAACCTTGATTGTTTTGATTAAAAACAGAAATATCAGAGGAAGTGGGCTGTTGTTTCATAAAAAGATTACTAATAAGCATAAAAGCTGCACCAACTATAAGTACAAGCAGGAAGTATTGATATTTCCCAAATTTACGATCTGAATGTTCTTTTTTTGAAAAAAATTTTTTAAGCCATTGAATTGGGCCTTTTTCATCTTTTTTATCTTTATCCATTGTAATCGTTGTTCCCCCCTTCAATCTGAACTTGGATGGATTTTGCTTGAACATCCCATTTTTTTGATAGAAGTGTTATGATTTTTTTTGTATTCTCTTGATTTTCTGTTGTTGGAGGAAGAGGCTCATTAAGATTAATTTCAACTTTTTTGACAACTTCAACAGCATTTGCTTCCGCTTTGTAATCCTTTACATGAACAATAACCTTTTGAAGATTTTGCGGGAAAGCACGCTGATCGTTTTGATTCAACAAGATATTTATATTTGTAATCTCTAATCCGTATTGGTCTTTTAATTCCTCCTCTGCATCCTTTTTTAATTGGACAGTCATTTGTTCTAAAATATATGCATCATGTGAGGCTTGTATTTCTTTTTTCTGCATTTCTATCGATTTTTCCAACTTTTTTTCTTCATTTGCTGGAAAAAGAGAAGCAGCAGCTAGTGTTTGTTCAAAATCCTTGGTCATAAATTTTAATATTGGAGTTAAAATAATCGCTATTAAAAGTAATCCAGCAACCATTTTTGTATATTTTTGAAATTGAGAATTTGGAAGGAGCATGTCCATTAAGGTTGCGAGTAAGACAAAGAGAATAATATTGGTGACCCATTCCGTAATAACACCCATACGTCTCCTCCTACCTTACCATCATGGTTAAGTTACCAGCTGCAATAATGACGGTGATACACAAAAAGAACATAAATGAAACAATAGCTAACGCAGCAAATACATAAATGACACTTTTACTAATAATATCTAAACAATCAATGACAGGCCCTCCGCCAAGCGGCTGTAAAATAGCGGCGGCAAATTTATAAATAAAAGCAATCATTAAAATCTTAATTGCTGGAAATGCAACGATCATTAATAAAATAGCGACTCCTGCAATCCCGACTGTATTCTTCAATAAAACAGAGGCCGTGATAACAGTATCTGTCGCATCGGTAAACATTCTGCCAATAACAGGAATAAAATTCCCTGTAATAAACTTGGCTGTTCGTACCGCAATTCCGTCAGCCACTGCTGTTGAAGCTCCCTGCACGGAAATTACTCCTAAAAAAACGGTAATAAATAGACCTAATAAACCAATGCTCCAGTTTCGGATTAAATTGGCAAGCTGAGTGACCTTATACTGCTCAGAAAGTGTGCTGACAATGCTTAAAACTACTGCTAAAAACAATAGTGGCAAAATAATATATTGAATCATTAATCCGCTCGTATTCATTAAAAATAAAATAATAGGATGAAAAAACGCTGCTGAAATAAGCCCCCCAGAAGAAGCAATTAAAGCTAAGAGTAAAGGGATAAGCGCTAATATAAACGCTATCATTGTACTGATCGCATCATTTGAATAAGTGACAGCAACATGAAAGCTATTTAATGCAATAATGATTAACACCATAAACACAATAAAATAAGCAACTTTGCTTACTGAACTCTTTTCAAAAGCATTTTGAATGGACTGTAAAAACATACTAAAAATGGTAAGTATAATAAGAGATCCCAACAGCTTTCCATTTACAAGAAATTCATGAAAAGTATATTTAAGAGCCCCTATCATCCATTCCTTAAATGAAAATTTCTTATCCCCTTTAATAAAGTCATACAAGCTCCCTTTTTGACTTTCCGGTAAGTATCCTCCATATTTATTGATAATATCCTGCCAAAACCCCTTCAGTTCATCGATATTTAATGCTTCTAGCTGCTGATCAACGAGCGCTTGAGGAGTTTCCATCGGCTTGCTTTCTTCATTTTGAGGTGAAGCTTGTACACTTGGAATGAATAAGAAGTAGACGAGTAAGCTGATGATAAGAATGAATTGTAACTTGGACTTCATCTCTCTCACCTCTATCAAGAATTTAGTTTAATTAGGAATTAGATTGATAATCGTTTCGATTAAAACCGTTAAAATTGGAATAGCCATGGCTAATATTAATATTTTTCCAGCTAGCTCGATTTTAGAGGCAATAGCACCTTGACCTGCATCCTTTGTGACTTGAGCAGCAAATTCAGCTATATAAGCAATCCCGATAATTTTTAATATCGTCTCGACATAGACAAGATTCACCTTGGCATTTACCGCTATTTCTTCAATCATATGAATGATCAGGTAGATTTGATCGACTAAATAAAGAAAAATTGAACATCCAACAAATACGACGAGAAGAAAAGCAAAATTTGGTTTTTGTTCTTTAATGATTAAAGCTAAAAAAGTTGAAACAAGAGCTACACCAACAATCTGAATAATTTCAATGGGTAAAACCCCCTTACCCTTGGAATAGGAATACAGATTTAATTTTCTGGAAAAGATCATCTACTATTGATGCCACCATAAAAAGGATATAAATAAATCCAAAGAGGGTTACCCATTGGGCATATTCTTTTTTCCCTACTTGATCAAGAATGGTATGCAAAAAGGCCACAACAATCCCAACACCCGCAATTTTAAAAATAATATCTACGTCTAAGCCCATTCTTTTTCCTCCTAGACACTACATAAGTAAAATAATTAATAATAATCCTGATAATAGGCCTAAGCTTTTCACCATTTTTTCATATTTAGCTTGCCTATCTCTTGCATCTGCTTCCTCTCTTTCTAAATGGGAGAGTGTTAGCATAATTTGCTTTTGTTGAGAGATTCGATCATGACGCCCCAGTGTTTCTCCAAATTGCTTCATAATCTCTCTTTCACTTTGCTTTAATGCAGTTATTTTCCATATCTCCTTTAAGCTTTCAGCCCATGCTTCTTTTACAGTTGTATCTGAATTCAATAGTTTTTTTGAAAATGCATCAAATAACAGAGAGATTGGTTTTGATAATTGTGTTGATAATCGCCTTGAAGCTTCATGCAATGGAGTATGTCCAAACATTATTTCTGCTTCTAACGATTGCAGCGCTGACTTTAATTGCCTTAATTGTTTCGGTCGTTCGGCTAAATGTCTTGCCGCTTCAAATCCCGTCCAAGTGGTTGCGACCATGATGAAAACTGCACCAATTACTTTCATCATTTATTTCACACTCGCTTTATGAAACATTTCATGTCCGTGTTGGTCTTTTATAGAGACAATCGTTCCAGGTCCATTCCTTCTCGCTAATTCAATATAGCGTTTGAAAATCCCCTGCTCGATAAGAGGTCTTAATGCTGGTCTCTTCTTGATATCATCTAATGAATGCCCATGAATGGTCGTAATTAGTTTTATACCAGCATGAACAGCCTCCAAAATAGCTTCAACATCTTCCGTACTTCCTATTTCATCGACAACAAGAACATCAGGGCTCATGGATCGAATCATCATCATCATTCCTTCAGCTTTTGGACAAGCATCTAGCACATCCACTCTTGGTCCAAACGTCAACTGTGGAATCCCATTCACACTGCCCGCTATTTCTGAACGCTCATCTATAATGCCAACCTTATAGGCTTCTTTAACACCTTTCGCGCCTCCTGTTGAAATCATTCTGGCAATATCACGAAGAAAGGTCGTTTTTCCTGCTTGTGGTGGACCAATGATCATCGTATGATGCCACCTGCCTTCAAATAAAAAAGAAATATACTTTTCTGCAATTCCTTTTTGTTCTTTTGCAATACGAAAATTAAAGGATGAGACATCTCTAATTGCTTTTACTTTCCCATTTTCAAGGATTACTTTGCCTGCTAATCCCACTCGATGCCCACCTTCAATCGTGATATATCCTCTTTTTAATTCTTCTTCTAGAGCATAGATCGAAAAATGACTAATCTTATTCATTAAATGAATAGCATCTTCTGATTGAACGATATATGACAAGAAGTGCGGAACCCCTCTAATAGATACCTCAAGAGGTCGATTTATTCGAATGCGTATTTCCTCAAGTTCATGTAATTGTGAGGACGGGAATTGTTTTAGTAGGTCATAAATATTTTTTGGCAGAAATGTTAGATGCGCATTCACAATTAAATCCTCCTATTTAAATAAGCTCTTTCTTTTAAAATGTATGCTTGTCAGCTTTTAATATGACTTTGATTCCATTTCGACAAGAGTAAAATTCCTCGTTTTATCAAAAACTACACAGTGAGTTCTAAATAAGGTGAAACTTCCATCATGAGGGTTTTTGCCTGTTAATGCCGGATAAAGTCTGTTAGCTAAGGTAAAGGATCTTAAGTGTGAAATGTATGTTGAGGTGTTGAAAATGAAAGTATTAAAGTTCTGCGGAATTCTAATTTGTATCATAACTTTGTATGGAGCTGCCAATATTGAAGCTGATTCTTTTAGTGAATGGTCAGCATTCACATATAATGGAAATCAAGATGTGAGGAATACAAGCGGGACCACGCAGCAAAAGAAACCTAAAAACGTTATCATCATGATTGGGGATGGAATGGGTGCTGGTCAAATGGAGATTGCTAGACTGTTTGAACACGGGAAGGAAGGGCGACTATTTATTGAATCTTTGCCTTATACTGCTTTCGTCCATACTTATTCCTATAATCGTATTGTTACGGATTCAGCTGCAGCAGGAACCGCTCTAGCAACTGGACATAAAACAAATAATGGAATGATTGGTGTAACTCCTGACGGTGAAGAAGTAGAAAGCCTCCTTGATTTATTTAAAAAAAATGAGAAAAAAACCGGGATCGTTACAACGAATTCTGTTACAGACGCAACACCTGCTGCTTTTACAGCTAGTGTAAAAAACCGTTGGTCCGACCAACGAGCGATCGCGAAACAGCTTCTGTCAAATCAAGTAGATGTCATTTTAGGAGGAGGAAGACAAAAATTTATACAAAAAAATGAGAATGGAGAAATGCTGATCGATCAATTTAAGAAAGACCGGTATGCCTATGTTGCCAATCAAGATGAACTTAAACAGTCTAAGGAAAAAAAACTTCTAGGACTTTTTAATTCTGGTCATTTGAGCTTTAAAATCGACCGTGAGGAATTGAAAAGCCGTGAACCAAGCCTAACAGATATGTCTGAAAAAGCTATTGAAGCCTTATCAAAGGATAATGAAAAAGGATTTTTTCTAATGATTGAAGGAGCTCGCATTGACCATGCTTCTCATGCAGCTGATTTGACGAGTGTTTGGAAGGAAACGATTGAATTTGATCATGCCGTTGAAAAAGTGGTTCAGTGGGCAAATAGAATGGATGATACGCTGGTGTTAGTGTTAGCGGACCATGAAACAATGGGGATATCAGCTTCAGATGCCATGAATATCGAAGCTTTAAAAAACATACAGGTTTCACCGCATTTTATGGGTAAATTGCTAAAGAAACAAGGAACTTTTGATCGTGCTGAGATTAAGCATATATTTAAAACCTATGCCAATATCGATTTAACGAATCATGAGGTTGAAGCCTTTCAAGCTCATTTAAAAATGAAAGGGCATAGTGGATATTCAAAGCAGCATATTTCTTGGGAAATCGGCAGCCTTATTGCGGAGCATTATCATGCAGGCTTATTAAATCGACATTCACGCGCGTTAAGCGGGACAGGCGGCCACACTGCTAATATGATACCGTTATTCGCAACAGGACAAGGTGCTGAACGTTTCCATGGAGTGTTAGATAACACGGAAGTTCCGGCATATATTGCAGAGCTAATGGGGTATAAGCTGTAAGAAAGAAAAGCGGAAGCGCCCGTTTAGCGACGTATGGACTGGAGCTCTTCGTATGAGATAAAGGAAACACGAAGAGCGTGAGCGATTCGATGTTGACTTATCGTAAGGAGGAGAGTGAAGTACATTAGTCGCTGGGCGCTGGAGCTAGACAGTAAGAAAAGCGGAAGGCAAAAAAAGACTGACTGGTAAAGAGGGTATTCCTACCATCTTTGCAGTCAGTCTTTTTTCATTAGCCACATTTGCCGTTTCAGAAGTATGAAGTTTCTTAACCTGCTTCACCAGGTGGGTGTTCGCAAAAGCTTGTTCAGATGTCCTCCAAAAAAGAGGCTTGCTGTCCGTACTTTAATGTAGAACTCCCTTATTTAAATCAAAGGTTGAAACTTCATACGATTACGTACAACGCAGCATCAATATTTACGATTGTACAAAAGTTTAGGAGAATAATCAAGAAATCGATTCTTTACTCCTGATATTTACCAATTAAGCACGAGAAACGTATGAACTATCTGTCGTATTAATGATTAGACGGTCGCCTTGATTAATAAAAAATGGAACTTGAACAATTAGTCCAGTTTCAACTGTCGCTGGTTTTGTGCCACCAGAGGCTGTATCTCCTTTAATACCAGGTTCTGTTTCAGTCACTTCTAGTTCAACTGTATTTGGAAGCTCAACTCCAAGTGTCTCACCTTGATACATCATAATAGATACTTCCATATTTTCTTTTAAAAATTTTAATTCATACTCAATCGTATTCGATGGTAGCTCAATTTGTTCATAGGATTCGTTATCCATAAAGATATGTAAATCTCCACTAGCATATAAATACTGCATTCTGCGGTTATCAATTTGAGCTTTTGCCACTTTTTCACCAGCACGGAATGTTTTCTCTTGAACAGCGCCAGTGCGCAGGTTGCGAAGCTTTGAACGAACAAAAGCTGCACCCTTTCCAGGCTTCACGTGTTGGAAATCAATGACGCGCCAAATACCATTATCTACTTCAATGGTCAATCCTGTACGAAAATCATTAACAGAAATCATGCAAAAAAATCCTCCTAAATATGAAACTTAAAGTACTATAAGTTCTTTCGTTGAATGAGTTAATGCCTCATTGCCTTCTTGTGTAATGATCGTATCATCTTCTATACGAACACCACCAAGACCTGGAATATAAATTCCTGGTTCTACTGTTACAATCATACCCGGTTCAAGAATGAGGTCAGACTTTAATGACAAAGTAGGTCCTTCATGTATTTCCAAACCAATCCCATGCCCTGTGGAATGTCCAAAATATTCTCCATAGCCTTGTTCTGTTATATAGTCTCTCGTTAATGCGTCTGCATCTTTGCCTTTTAATCCTGGCTTTATTCCTGCCATGCCTTTTAATTGTGCATCAAGAACAACTTGATAAATCTCCTTTAGCTTCGCTTCAGGCTCACCTACAGCTACTGTTCGTGTAATATCTGAACAGTACCCATTGTAATAAGCTCCATAATCAAGCGTAACAAAATCGCCAATTTCAATCGTTTTGTCAGATGCAACACCATGAGGTAAAGCAGAACGATAGCCAGATGCAACGATTGTATCAAAGGAAGAAGACGTTGCTCCTAATTTTCTCATAAAGAACTCTAATTCATTGGATACCTCAGACTCAAGTCTTCCTGGTCGAATATAATCAAGAATATGTGTAAAAGCAGCATCTGCAATGTTCGCAGCTTCCTTTAATATCTTAATCTCTAAGTCAGTCTTTATCAAGCGTAACTTTTCAACCACACCTGATACAGGAACTAATTCGCAATTAAAGGCATTTTTATAAGCACTAAAAGTTGAAAAAGTTACAAAGTCCTGCTCAAAACCAAGTCTTTTAATACCTAAAGCTGTGATTTGTTTTGCTATCTCCTCTGTTATAGCACCTTTATGCTGAACAATATCAAAGCCTTCACATTGCTTTGCTGCTTGCTCCACATAACGAAAATCTGTAATAAATAATGCTTTTTCTCCGCTAATTAGCAGGATTCCTGCTGACCCTGTAAAATTAGATACGTATCTGCGATTATATGGACTTGTAATTAGGATTCCATCTATATCCAAATCCTTAAATGCCGAACGCAGCTGATCAATTTTCCCCATTATTATTCTCACTCCTTTACAATTTCCAACAAAGCATGTAATCCTAATTCGTAGCCTTTAAATCCAAGACCTACAATTTGACCCTTTGTTACAGGAGCCGTTACAGATGTGTGGCGAAATGATTCACGAGCGTGAATATTTGAAATATGTACTTCAATAACAGGAACTTGAATGCTGGCAATGGCATCTCTAATTGCATAGCTGTAATGCGTAAATGCTCCTGGATTAAAAATAATTCCATCCATTTGCTGTTCATTTGCCTCATGCAACTGATCAATCAAGGCTCCTTCATGATTTGATTGAAAACAAATCATTTCTACTCCAAGCTCATTTCCAAGTTTGACGATTCGCTCTTCTAATTGCTCTAGTGTGTCAGCTCCATAAATTCCGGGCTCTCGCTTCCCAAGCATATTTAAATTTGGGCCATTTAATAAAAGAAATTTTGTCATATTGATACTCCTGTGAAAAAATTATCCAACAAGAATATTCTATCATATTTATTTTTTCTTTCACTACTCTAAGACGAAGCATTCTTGTTTTCTTTTTCTCGCATGCTTTGATACTCACTTTCCTCATAGGAGATTGAATATCCTACAAAAACACCATATAAAAGATATAAACAGATAGATGTAATCATGGTATCTCTTCCTATCTCTCGAAAAGGCGGGATGCTGGGAAACATTGGATTCAAAACTAAAAAAACAAGAAGAAACAGCAATAATCCAAATAAAATTCCTCCCCACATGTTTTTGATTCTTCTTAAGCTTACATAATATAGGAAGGCTGATACGATCGATAATATCCCTATAAGCAGTATGGAGATGATCACACCAAGCCATCCTTTTTTCCATCCTCCAATCGCCCAAGGCTCAAGAATAATAGTTGGACTAATTTCAGTAAAATGAAAATAATATGCAAAATAAGCAATACCACTCCATATAATTCCTCCAACAAAACCTATAACAAGAGCCATCGCTAATAAAGATGGCTGCACCTTTCTTAAATGATTTTGTTCTGAATCTTTTTTTTCATCCTTCATTTATATACACCTCCAATAATATTATGTCCTCGTGCATTTATACACTTGCATTCCCATATAAATAAATTAATTAGAATGCTGTTTTTTCTTTCGAAATCATCTTCTTTAAATGGATTAAGCAAATATTTTTGAAATTACGACTCATTCCTAGAGGTTTTTATCAAATTTTAGTAGAATAAAGGTAGGTACTCACAGCATAGAGATTTTTTTACTTAAATGATGTTCTAGCTGTTTCGTGCGAATTTTAATTAGGTTGGTGTTTTCATACATGTCAAACAAACAAAAACCCATATATGGAGGGCAAGCCGTTGTAGAAGGTGTTATGTTCGGAGGCAAACATCACTATGTTACTGCTATTCGTAGAAAGGATCAATCAATCGAATACTTTCATCTTACGAGACAATCAAGCTCTGCTTATTCCATTTTTAAAAAAATCCCTTTTTTAAGAGGAATTATTGCCATCATTGAAGCAAGCGGAAATGGCGCCAAGCATTTAAATTTTTCAACGGAACGATATGAAACCGACCCGAACGAAGAAATCGAAAAAAAAGAAAAGAAGCCTTCTAAGCTAGCCATGATGCTAGGGGTCGCAACGATTGGGATCATTTCCTTCTTATTTGGAAAATTTGTTTTTACTCTTGTTCCCATCTTTCTAGCTAATCTAACAAAGCCCATTTTCCCAAGTGATTTAGAGCAAATATTAATAGAGGGCTTGTTTAAGCTGTTGCTTTTACTATCTTATATTTATTTTATTTCTTTCACTCCTTTAATCAAAAGAGTGTTTCAATATCATGGTGCAGAGCATAAAGTAATAAATACCTACGAAAATGGAAAAGACTTAACCATTGAAAATGTTCAAGCTCAATCAAGACTTCACTATCGATGTGGAAGCAGTTTCATTCTTTTCACAGTGATCATTGGTGTATTTGTTTATCTTTTTGTTCCGACGAATCCTCTTTGGCTAAGAGTCGTCGATCGATTAGCCTTAATTCCTGTAGTGCTTGGGATTTCGTTTGAGGTACTACAATTAACGAATAAAGTCCGTGACATTCCTTTATTAAAATATTTAGGATACCCTGGACTATGGCTTCAGTTACTGACAACAAAAGAACCGAGCGATGATCAGGTTGAAGTAGCGATTTGTTCATTTAAAGAGCTGCTTAAAAAAGAAAAAGAAACAATCGAACTGTTAAAACAACAAGAAATTGTTTAATCATGAGCAATTTTACGTTTAAATGCTGTTAAAGTTGCTCATCATGCTCTTAGGGAGGTGGCGTTCTTGAAAAATCGGATCTCATTTTATGTCGTGTGCGGGCTTATTGCTCTTGGGATATTTGGAATTGTTTCAACATTCATTTCAGATCCAGCTGGTTTTTTAAAAAGTCTTGCTGTAATTATAGTAGTGGGTGTCATCCTTTTTCTCATCTTTCGTCGATTTTACCAACCCAACCCTGAAAGAAAAGAGCAGCGAGCTTTTGTAAAGGCCGCAAAGAGATCGAAGAAAAGGTACCAGCATCGTGAACCTGGAATTAGCCAAAAATCCAATTCCAGTTCTATTTCTTCTATTAAAAAAAGGAAACCAAAGAAAAAACAATCCTCAACTCATCTAACGGTCATAGACGGAAAAAAAGGGAAAAAGAAAAATCGAGCCTCTTTTTAAGAGACTCGATTTTTTGTGAAATTAATAGCTCCACTGCTTAAAAAATTGATTCGCACATGTTCTTCCTACTTCTAATAAAGCTTTTTTCTTCTTATTGGTTAAGATAAATTCAGTCGCCAAGACTCCTTCCGTTGGAATAAAAATAATGTTTCTTATATGCTTTCTCGAAATAAATCGTGCGTCGTGGGCATCCTTCATCGTAGTAAATAAGGCTTCGTACATTTGAATGGCATTATTAATTTTATTTTTAGGTCGATCCATTATTCGATGACTAAGCTTCACCCCTAAAACCGGCCTCACCTTTTTTATATTATCCTTATCAAATAACCAAATAGGGAAATTACTTAACACCCCTCCATCTACAAAAATACTTGTTTCTGAATTTGATTTTAATTTAACGGGTTCAAAAAAATAAGGTAAACTGCAGCTCATACGAATCGCTTTTGCGATAGAGAAGGAAAGGGGATCAATATCGTAATGGATTAAATCATCAGGCAATATAACCATTCTTCCATTCGTTAAATCCGATGCCACGACTCTGAGCGTCTGAGGAGGTAAATCAGAAAAGGTCTTTAACCCCTTTACTCGCAGCTTTTCCTCCATCCATCTTTCTAATTCATTTCCTTTATATAATCCAAGTCTCCAATAGAGGAACAACCACTTGGTAAGTGGCGAAGGAAGCGGTAGAAACCCCCTTCGCTCATCAAGAAACTTTTCAAGATTTAATTCATCGAGCATATGATAAATCTCTTCACTTGTATACTGTGCTGCAATTAAAGCAGCAATTATTGCCCCTGCACTTGTACCTGCCACTCTTTTAAATTGAAATCCTTTTTCTTCTATGACCTGATACGCACCAACTAACGCAAATCCCTTAATACCTCCTCCTGAAAAAACGCCATCGATATACATACAAGTCACTCTCCCGACTATGAACTGACTTGATACATCTTTAGTCAGCTTGCGGGAGAAATAGTACGAGGGACAAGAAGATTATTAAATTAATTTCGATCATCAATTAAGTAAAGTAGGAGATTTCAGCTTCGGGGAAAAATTGATTAATATATGAACGAAGCGTTTGCTCTAAATCATTAGCTGTTTCAGTTGGATAGACATATTTTCCTATCCCATACCTGCCCCATTTATACTTTCTTTTTTCCTCATCCATTTCAAGCTTTGTTTTTGGATATCTTTTTTGAATGACTTTTTTTGCTGGTTTTGTAAATCGATGCTGAATCAATTCAAAAGTGAGATTGTGTAAAGTTACATCTTTAAGTGCGGTTTGTAAGCGCTCAAATAATTCATAATACCCTACCCTCCAGCCATCATGTAAATAAATCGGAGCTACTATAAAGCCTAAGGGATATCCTGCATGAGCGACTTTTTTTGCAGCTTCAAGCCTTTCATCAAAAGAAGAAGTGCCCGGTTCAAAGTTTTTAATTACATATCTGGAATTCACACTAAAACGAAATCTCGTATGTCCATTATGCTTTGCATCTAGCAAATGATCCACGTAATGAAACTTTGTTACAAATCGCAATCGCCCTAACTCGGTTTGTCCAATAAACTCAATCGCTTTTTTTAAAGAATGTGTTAAGTGATCAATTCCGACAATATCAGAAGTACACGCAGCTTCAAAACGCGTTATTTCAGGCTTTCTTTCGTCAATATACTTTTTAGCCTGATCAAATATTTCTTCTAAATTGACATATGTGCGTATGTAAGGCTTACTGCCAAGTGTTGTATTTAAATAGCAGTAATGGCAATGCCCCATGCAGCCTGTGGCTAAAGGAATCGCATATTCCGCTGAGGGCTTCGACGTGTCAAACTTTAACGTTCTTCTAACCCCGACAACGAGCGTCGATTTCGCATTTCGATACTGCTGCAATTCATTATCTCCTGGAATACCTCTTACTTGATTGTGGGAGGTAGTTTCTCTAATTTCTATGCCCATTTTGGTAAATTTCTCTTTCAATTCTCTCCCTAATGAGTACTCTAAAGCTTGAGGCTCTATATAGACTAGCTGAGGTACAAAGGGTTTCATTTTTTCTTGCCCCATTTCCTTAAATAATTTGACGATTATTTTGTAGTATGAGCAAAAAAATAAAAAAGAAAGTGGGATAATGTTGCCAGACAAAATCTATGATACAATTCACCATTCGAAACCTAGTAATAAAAGATTTGGTTAATTGTTTTTGCAGCTATACCTATCACAAACAGCGATAAAATAAGTAACATAATTTTCAAATATTGATACCAAGCCAAAAAATGTTAATATTTAGTAAATAAATACCTTTGTTAAAAAGCCTATCACGTATAGACTGCTAAGAACCTTCGAAAATACAATGAACGCAGTTCAAAAACTTGGAGAAAAAATCTTTAAATGTCAAATAGAAGTGGAAAGTGTAAATGCATATATATTAAGAAAATACAGCAAGATAATGTCTATTATTAGCTGTCCTTAATCACTTTTAAATTAATACAAGTTCTCAATTTCAATTTGTCGAATCCCTTTTATTTCAAAAACACTCTAGATTATTCATTGCTCCCTCCCTTCTGCCGGTAAATCGATATTCGAGAAAATTATTTGGAAAAAATTACTCACAGTTGTAAAATTACTTAAATTGTGAAATCGATTCATTTTCATTTAACTAAAAGATAAACTCTTGCCTCATATGGCTTTAATTGAAAGGAGGAATGAAAAGGATTATTAACAGGAACTTCATAATTGTTAATCAGTATAACCGAAGCTTCAAAAGTAAGATCTTCCGGAACTTCAAACAGCGCTGCTTCTTCTGAGAAGTTACACATTACTAGTAATATTTCGTTGCCTAACTTACGAGTGTAGGCGTAAATGGTTGGATGATTTTCCAGAATAAGATCATAAGTTCCATAGACGATAATGTCATATTCTTTACGAAGTTGGATTAGTTTATGATAATAATAAAAAATAGAATCTGGATCTTGCAGAGCTTGCTTTGCATTAATCTTAGTATAATTTGGATTCACTTTTAACCATGGGGTTCCTTTAGTAAATCCACTGTTTTCACTCTCATCCCACTGCATTGGTGTTCTTGCATTGTCACGACCTACCGCGTAGATTGCTTCCATCACTTTATCATGATCTTCGGATCCTTCTGTCACTTTTTCACGGTACATATTGTGAATCTCTAAATCATTATAATCCTCTAATGACTCGAAACGAACATTAGTCATTCCAATCTCTTCTCCTTGATAAATATATGGAGTCCCTTTCATCATATGTAGAAAAGTGCCAAGCATTTTTGCCGATTTAACCCGATACTGAATATCATTTCCGAAACGAGAAACCATTCTTGGCTGATCATGATTATTTAAGTAAAGACTGTTCCAACCTTTTCCTTCTAAATCCTTTTGCCACTTCGTCATCACATGCTTTAAATCAACAAGCTTCCAAGGTGTTATATCCCATTTCCCCTTTGGACCAGAATCTAGGGAAACATGTTCAAAAGTGAAGATCATATTTAATTCGGTTCCTTCACAATTTGAAAATTGTTTAGCATCCATAGTTGATGCTCCAGGGCACTCTCCAACTGTCATAATGTCATACTTGGAGAGCACTTCACGATTCATTTCTTGTAGATACTCGTGTACACGGGGACCGTTCATAAAGAACTCTCCTCCCCAGTCATACCTTTTTCCACTAGCGGTACTAGGTAAGCCATCAACCTTAGAGATCATATCAATAACATCCATACGGAATCCATCGATGCCTTTCTCAAGCCACCATGTCATCATATCATAGACTTCTTTTCTTAATTTTGGGTTTTCCCAATTTAAATCAGGTTGTTTTTTACTAAATAAATGCAAATAATATTCCTCTGTTTGTTCATCATACTGCCAAGCTGATCCACTAAAAACGGATACCCAGTTGTTAGGTTCTTGTCCATCCTCACCTGGTCGCCAAATATAATAATCTCTATACGGATTATCCTTTGATTTATGAGATTCAATAAACCATTGATGTTCATCTGAAGTATGGTTTACAACAAGATCCATCATTAGTTTCATACCACGACTATGCAGTTCTGCCAACAATTCATCCCAATCTTCCATTGTTCCAAACTCATCCATAATATCCTGATAGTTGCTAATATCATAACCATTATCGTCATTTGGAGATTTATACACTGGTGATAACCAAACGACATCAATACCTAATTCCTTCAAATAGTCAAGCTTTGATGTAATGCCTTTTATATCACCAATTCCATCTCCATTACTATCCATAAAGCTTCTTGGATAAATTTGATAGACAACACTTTCTTTCCACCATTGTTTCTCCATTTTGTATCTCCTCGTCACAATTGACCAATATATTTATTATCCCTTGTTAAAACGTCATTTAATTGCTTAATCATATCCTCTAGCATTTCCTCTGTAAAAAAACCTGCGCTAAAACTAACTAATGCACGCAATGGCAAATATTTATTTAAAGAAGCCATCATTTCAGCATTTTCGCTTTCATCATCTACTTCTGCTGCTAACGGATTATTTTCATTTGCTTTCACTAGAAACTTTTGTGTTAATGGGGCTAATGTGGGATTAGCCAGTAAATCTCCAACTAGGGAATTTCTATGGATTGGATTGTTTATGGAGCTTGTCGATTGAACATGGATTTTATCTTTAAGAACAATTTCTCTAGAAGATTTACCAACCAGAATAGCAAACTCACCCGTTTCTACATGCCAATCTTTTATTCCAACATGATAATAAGCAAATGCTCGTTTATCTAATTGAAAAGTGACGTTTTTTTCCTCGCCTGGCTGGAGTTCTAATTTTTCAAAACCTTTCAGCTCTTTTTCAGGTCTAACCACATTGCTTTCTATGTCTTTTACATAAAGCTGTACTACTTCTTTACCAGCTCTATCACCAGTATTTTTCACCTTTAATCTAACGGTTACTTGATCTGTATCCTGAACTTCTTTGTTACTTATTGAAAGATCGCTATATTCAAAGGTTGTATAGCTTAAGCCATAACCGAATGGAAATAATGGTTCTACTTCTTTTGTATCGTAGTAGCGGTAGCCGATAAAAATGCCTTCTCTATATTCCACTTGGTCTCCTTCACCAGGAAAATATAAATAAGATGGATTATCACTTAATTGCTTAGGGAAAGTTTCTGCTAATTTCCCACTTGGATTTGCCTCTCCAAATAGCAATTCAGCAATCGCGCCACCAAGGGCTTGTCCTCCTAGATAACCTTCAAGCACTCCCTTTACGTTGTCGATCCAAGGCATTTCAATGGGTGAGCCATTACTTAAAATAACTACAATGTTACTGTTAACTTCTGCTACAGCTTCAATCAATTTATGGTGATTTTCAGGCATACGCAAATGTTCTCGATCATATCCTTCTGATTCGTAACGATCGGGTAGCCCAGCAAAAAGAATCACTTTATCTGCTTTAGCAGCTGTTTCTTTTGCCTCATTAATTTTTGCTTCTTCAATAGCATCATTTTTAAGGTTGTAGCCGTCAGCATATAATACATTTGTATTATTGCCTGCAATACTATAAATTTCATCTAGAATATTTTCTAGCTTTGTTGGCTTTATATTAGAACTTCCGCCCCCTTGGAATCTTGGTTTTTTTGCAAATTCTCCAATCACAGCTATAGAGCCTTCTTTTTTCAACGGCAGAATGCAATCTTCATTTTTTAATAGCACCATACACTCTTTTGCAGATTCCCGTGCAATCTGGTGGTGAGCTTCTATATCATAGACAGCACCTTCTTTTTTATGCTCCATTGCTTTAAATATAATTCGTAACATTCTCTCTACAGCAAGGTTCAATTTTTCTTCCGATAGTTTGCCACTCTTTACAGCATCCACAATCTTTTGTTCACCAATTCCACCACTTGATGGCATTTCAAGCTCCAAACCAGCAGCTATTCCGTCAACAAGCTCATTAACAGCTCCCCAATCGGAAATAACAAACCCTTCAAAGCCCCATTCCTCTTTCAAAATATCATTTAATAATGTTTTATTTTCCGAAGCGAATGTTCCGTTTACCTTATTATATGCCGACATAACCGTCCATGGCTGAGACTGCTTAACAGCTCCTTCAAAACTAGCTAAATAAATTTCCCTCAATGTTCTTTCATCTACAACTGCATCCGTTGACATTCTTCGGTGCTCCTGATTATTCACTGCAAAGTGTTTCAATGACGTCCCAACACCCTGACTTTGAACACCTTTAATATGATGTGCCGCCATTTCAGATGATAGATAAGGATCTTCTGAAAAGTATTCAAAATTTCTTCCACAAAGAGGGGATCGTTTAATATTTACTCCTGGTCCAAGAAGGACAGCTACATTTTCTGCTTGAGCTTCCTGTCCTAATGCCATTCCTACTTTTTCAATCAAATCTCTGTTCCAAGAACTTGCCAGTCCAACAGCAGATGGGAAACAAGTTGCAGGAACACTATCAAATAAACCTAAATGATCTGCTCCTTCTTTCTGCTTTCGAAGTCCATGGGGCCCATCTGTGACCATAATCGAAGGAATTCCTAATCGCTCTATTCCTTTCAATTTCCAAAAATCTAATCCAGAGCATAAACTCGCTTTTTCTTCCATCGTCATTTGTAAAATAAGTTTTTTGATATCTTGTTGCATAGTAATCCCCCAGATAGAAAAATTTATAAATTTATTCGTCATTTTATAACTAATTTATTCTCTAACTCTCACTATTTAGTAGAATATAAAAATGTCATCCTATTTGTTTATCCCTTATCTGCTCCTGCTGTTAGACCATCAATTAAGTAACGTTGCATAAACATAAACAATAATGTTACAGGCAAGGCAACCATAACACAGCCTGCCGCAAATAATGTAAAGGGGTGCTGACTTGCAACTTTATCATTTATCATCTCAAACAAACCAACAGCAAGCGTTTGTTGTTCGGGTGAACGTAAAATTAACTTTGAAAAAATAAAATCAGTAAATGCTAAATTAAATGTCATTAGGGAGGTAAATACAATTAATGGTTTTGACATTGGTAAAATAATTTGAGTAAAAATCCTTAAATGACCTGCTCCATCTATTCTTGCAGCTTCAATAACACTTTTTGGCATTGTGTCAAAATAAGTTTTCGAGAATAGAAACCAAAGGGGTGCTCCTGCCACATAAACACATATGAGTGCAGTATGGGTATTCAGAAGATTCATCTGGCTAAGCAATATATAGATAGCAATCATACTCATAAACCCTGGAAACACGTGTAAAACAAGCAAAGTATTCATTAAGTTTTTCCGTCCAGTAAAACGAAAAACCGAAAATATATAACCTGTTATCAATGTAAAAAGGGTACCGAAAAATGTGCTTATTAACGAAATCTTAATTGTATTGTAATACCATTGTCCAAATGGATATTTTTTAAAAAGTGTTGCATAATGATCAAACGTAAATTGAGCAGGAATCAAAGTATCACTGAACAATGACGTTCCTGGACGAAAAGAAGACATTATAACCCATAAGGCAGGATAAATACAAATGACAGCAACGATGATTAAAGTTAAATAGCTAAAAGTTAAATCGAGAAATGTTTTCGTTTTTTTCATCAGTGTATATCCTCCTCTTTGAAAGATTTTGTTTGCTTTATTCTATAAATAGTAAAAATTGATAATATGATAAAAATAAATATTCCAATAACGGAAGCAAAATTATATTGCCCCTGCTCCATGGAAAGCTTGTAAAGCCATGTTAGTAAGATATCTGTCCCCCCTGCAAATTTATAATCTCCAATAGCTGGATCTCCATTTGTTAATAAATAAATAACGTTGAAATTATTTATATTCTGGGCAAAGGAAATAACAAGTAAAGGAGCCATTGTTTTCATAACTATAGGATACGTAATTAAACGAAGCTTTTGAAATCCACTTGCACCATCTATATCTGCTGCTTCATATAAATCTGCTGAAATAGTCGTCAAAACCCCTATTATCATTAACATGCTGATCGGAAAGGTCAACCAAAAATTCACTAAAATAACGGTACACTTTGCCCACATAACATCGGTTAACCAAGGTACTTTCGAAATACCCAAATACCCTAAATACTGATTGATCGGACCAAATTGTCCGTTAAACATATTTCGGAAAATGAGCACAGATACAAACATAGGAATAGCAAATGGAAGGATAAAAATTGTGCGCCACACCTTTTTAAACTTGATCTTCTTTTTCTGAACTAACAATGCAATCCCAAACCCACCGATGAAAGGAAAAAGAGTCGCAAAAACAGCCCAAATAAACGTCCAGATTGTCACACCGTAGAATGTATGACTCCATGCTTTTATTTTAAAAATATCGAGAAAAGTCTTAAATCCATGCCAATCAACCAAATGAGCAGGAGGCATATTTTCCCTTGTATAATTGGTAAATGCGAGTAAAATCATAAAAATGATTGGCAATATAGTAAAGAAAAATATACCAAGCATAGGAACCGATAAGATAATTTGCGGAAATCTGTATTCTGTTATATATCTTATTGTTTGAACAAACGTATTTGGCTTTATTCCCTCTTCCCGACTTTTTCCAACTATATATGCATCTTTAATATTTAGAACATATATACTCACGATAATACATAAAATAAAGAGAGTAATAAGGCCTTCAACTAATAACAAAATGGAATGATCTCCCATCACACTTTGATAGATCCCTCCAACTTTTTCTAGGTGCATCTTTTTTTCTCCCAGGGTTATTAAACCCCATAGTGCATAAGGAAGACGATATATGGCTGTATATATACTAAAGGCATGAATGGCAAGAAGAAATATTCCTTTTATATACTGCTTGTTATATATTTGGCCTAGTCCCATCATTAAAATGGATAAAATCGAAGCAATCCTTCTATAGGAGTTATTAGATAGTTTGATAAACTTAATTACATTTTCAAGCATGAAGATTCAACTCCTGTTTTTCTATATTAGAAAAGTACTGTTATTCCCTAATAGATTTTGATTTTAAAAATCCCAAATTTTTTTTAAATGTAGTACACAGAGTGCTTTCTTTATCTTATTGCTTTTTCCGTTTCCTTATCGAAGTAATGGCATTTATTCATATCAATGGCCAATGTGATATGATCACCGCTGCTATATTCCCCCTTATTTTTCACCTTCGCAGTTAGAGGAATAGAGTTATTTTTTACATATAAATACAGCTCTGATCCCATATTTTCCACTACTTCAATTTCAGCCGATAACTCTTCAAAAGTATCCTTATTAATTGCTTCAATATAGAAGTCTTCAGGTCTGATTCCTAGGATCACTTCTTGGCCAACATATCCTTTCGAGCGAAGGACAGAGTCATCTCTTTTAGAAACCTGGACCTTGACTCCCTTCGTACAAAAATAAAGATTCGAGCCCTCTTCGATAATCGTTCCTTCTATAAAGTTCATTGCAGGTGATCCTATAAAACCTGCAACATATTTATTAACTGGGAAATCATATATTTCAGTTGGTGTTGCTACTTGTTGAATTTCTCCATCGTACATCACGACAATTCTGTCTCCCATAGTCATTGCTTCCGTTTGGTCATGTGTCACATATACAAATGTCGTTTCCAAACGCTTATGCAGCTTGCTTATTTCTGAACGCATTTGCACACGAAGCTTGGCATCTAGATTGGATAAAGGCTCATCCATTAAGAAAACTTGCGGATTACGAACGATAGCGCGTCCTAAAGCAACCCGCTGTCTTTGCCCACCTGAAAGAGCTTTAGGCTTCCGTTTTAAAAGATGCTCTAAATCTAAGATTTTTGCTGCTTCCTGTACTTGCTTTTCAATTTCTTTCTTTGGCACTTTTCGCAGTTTTAAGCTAAATGCCATATTTTCAAATACAGTCATATGAGGATATAAAGCATAATTTTGAAATACCATCGCAATGTCACGATCTTTTGGAGCAAGTTCATTCACTAGTTTATCTCCAATATAAAAATCTCCCTCTGTTATATCCTCCAACCCAGCTATCATTCGAAGGGTTGTTGACTTTCCACAGCCAGAAGGGCCTACAAGTACCAAAAATTCTTTATCTTTCACTTCTAAATGAAAATCCTTAACTGTATAGGCATCATTTTTATACTTTTTCTTCACATGCTCAAAACGCAATCTTGCCATGGTCTATAACCCCCATTAATGATAAATAGTGAAGCTCCCCATAAGTTGGCATTTTTCACTCCAACTTATAGCAAGTTCACAAACTATTTAATAATTTATTAAAAGTAAAATGCTGTTACATTTGCTAAAGCTAAAGTACCCATTTTAATTTAATGAATATCATTTATCCCGTATTAACTAGCAGTAAAACCCCGACTGATTGAAGTTTCACTTTATTCAAGCTATTAATCCTTACTTGTCTTAATTCCGCTTTTCATATCTTCTGCAGCCTTATCCAACGTCTTTTTAATGTCTGCATCATTATTCCAAATATTTTGAGTAGCTGATTCTAGACTCTTCCAATAATTACTCATTTCTGGAACATTTGGTAGTGCAGCACCATTCTTAATTTGCGCTAAAAAGCCCTGCAGCATTTGGTCATCTTTAAACTTTTCCTCATTCTCAAATCCATTAAGTGCTGGAATTCTTCCTGTGGATTCATACAGCTTGCCAAGCATGTCCTTAGAAGTTAAATAATTTGCAAATATTCTTGAAGCGTTCGGATATTTTGTATAAGAGGTCACATAATAACCTGTGCTGCCTACTAGGGCTATTGGAGATTTATCACCTGGCATCTTTGGCATAGGGAGGACTTCGACCTCAAAAGGCATCTTTTTATTGTTGCCGAGATTCCAAGTAGCATCCATATTTATCGCTAATTTCCCTTGTTCCCACAGATGTAATCTGACATCGTTACTGATATCTTGCAACTTAAGTGGCAGGATATCTTTTAGAGAATGATAGAACTCCATCCCCTTGACTGCACCAGCACTATTTATGCCGATATCATTTATGTCTGTACCATTTTTCCCAAAAATATAACCATCATATCCTAAAATAAAAGCAGAATTAAAGTACCAACTCTTTGCATCATACATAAATCCAAACTTATTTTCCGAAGGATTATTATATTGCTTAGCAAATGTTTTAACATCATCCCATGTTTCAAATTTTGCATCTTTCACCAAATCTTTGTTTACGTATAGGGCGTACGTATAGATATCTCGAGGGTACCCATAAAGAACTCCCTTATAAGAAGAAGCATCTAACGCAATTTTATTACTATTTTTTCTAGTTTCTTTTTCAAAATAATCGTTAGGCAATAAAACGCCAGAGTTCACAGTAGTTCCTAAATTGTCGGATACCATACCAATTACATCAGCTGCTATTCCCGCAGGGCCATCTGTTTTCACTCGGTCAGCAGTATCCCAAGTTTGTACTTCTTCCACTTTTACTTTTATGTTGTATTTCTCTTCAAATTCTTTCACCGCTGCCTCAACTAAAGGATCTTTCATCGTCCAAAAAAGCAATTCAGCACCAGGCTCTGGCTTTAATTCCGTTGATGTTGCTGTGTCTTTTCCGTCGTTTGTCTTTGTCCCCGATTGATCAGATGAGTTAGGTTTATTACAAGCCACAAGTAAAAGCAGAAGCATCATTGTTATTGTCAACATTTTTAGTATTTTTTTCATTTTTATCCTACTCCTTTAATTTTTTTCAGATTTAATGGAACAATGAATAGTACAAACGGATAAATAAACTTTAGTGAACACCTCCTTTTTAAAATCTATTTATTTTGAATATTAAGAATATATTGACCGAAGAATGACTAGTCATTCTTTATTCACCGTTTTCAATATTTTTACAACTACCTCGCATTATTATTTCGTGCGGAAGAATTCTAGCTTCTTTTTTATAGCTTTCTTTTTCCTTAATTTGTTGTAATAGCATTTGAGCTGCATTGATTCCTAAATCATAAACCGGCTGACGAACTGTTGCTATACCTGGCCTATAAGCACTCGCAAAGGGAATATCGTCAAATCCCATAATAGAAATATCTTCTGGTACTCGAAGTCCACATTTATCTGCTGCTTGAATAGCTCCAATTGCAATCATATCGCTAATGCATAATACAGCCGTCGGTCGGTTTTTCTTACTGAAAATCTCCATCCCTTTTTCAAGTCCATATTGAATCGTGTATTCTTCGCTTTCAAAAAACGAGTCTTCAAAATAAGCAATCCCATTATCTTTCAAGGCTTGTTTAAAGCCTTCAAATCTTTGAAGAGCATGGTCGGATAATAACGAGCCTCCTAGCCAAGCAATTTCCTTATGTCCTAATTGGATAAGTTTTAGGGTTGCATCGTAAGCAGCTTGATAATCATCAATATTTATGGATGAAAAACGTTTACTTTTGTCTGTAAGACTCGCTAATAATACTGGAATGGAATTCTCTTCGAAAAACTCGATATGTTTTTGTTGAAAATTAGAGGTTAATAACACCACACCATCCACATATTTTTCTTTCAACAATTTTAAATAGTGAAACTCAATATCCGTATCTAGGTTAGTATTACAAAGGAGAGTTGTATAATTATGTTTAAAAAGCTCTTTTTCTATTACTCTTACAAAAATAGAAGTAAACGGATTTTCAATACCTGGAATAAGTACACCGATTAATAAACTTTCCTTCTTAATTAAACTTCGTGCAATTGCATTAGGGATAAAACCAAGCTCTTTAACTACTTCTAGCACTCTTTCGCTTACCTCAGGGCTGACCCATTTGCTTTTGTTAATTACATTTGAAACAGTAGAAATGGACACATTTGCTTTCTTCGCAACATCCTTAATTGTTATATTCATTCCCTCACCCTTTTCCTGTTTAAAAACAACTTGCTTTACCTATGCTTAATTATACTTAGAAAAACGTTTTTCTATTGAAAAAAATTTGGCTCCTCCGTTTGGTTGAAACCCTTTTTTGCTATTTTCACGGCAGAAAAACGTTTTTCTGTTTTAAAAAAACTTTAGCTCCTCTGTTAGCTCGAAGCCTTTATTACTATTTTCATGGTGGAAAAAGGTTTTTCTGTTGAAAAAAATTTGGCTCCTCCGTTTGGTTGAAACCCTTTTTTGCTATTTTCACGGCAGAAAAACGTTTTTCTGTTTTAAAAAAACTTTAGCTCCTCTGTTAGCTCGAAGCATTTATTACTATTTTCATGGTGGAAAAAGGTTTTTCTGTTGAAAAAAATTTGGCTCCTCCGTTTGGTTAAAACCCTTTTTACGATTTTCACGGTAGAAAAACGTTTTTCTGTTTTAAAAAAATTCGGCTCCTTCACTTGCCTGAAACCTTTATTACTATTTTCATGACGGAAAAACGTTTTTCTTCATAAAGATTATGAACTTAACTAATTTTCTTAATAATAATTCGGCTTATTATTTTTGTCTATGATTTTGTCATAAAACCTGACAATATTTATTTCAATGTTAGATAAAATGATTAATTTGTTATAGCTATTAAGATGCATCAGGAAAAATTATAGCTTCACTATTAGACATGAAAATAGCTAATTTATAAAATTTATACACCAACTATTTTATTATAGAGTAACCACCTGCTTTTTCTTTTCTACATAAAACACCATTTCTTTAAAGCCGATTTCTTTTAGTTTCTTCTGAACATCATGATAATCTTCTCCAATTCGCTCCGTAATATGGGCATCTGATCCAAAAGAAATATCAACCCCATAATATAAGGCACGTTCTAAAATTTCATTTGAAGGATACCATCCTCCACAATCTTTCGTTTTACCAGATGTATTAACCTCAATTGCAACACCTTCTTCACTAATAACTTTAAGTGTTTCGTCAATAATTGGTGTATCTATCTTCGAAAATTCTGGGTAGTATCCTTTCATCGCATCAATGTGGGCAAGCACTTGAAACAGACCGCATCTTGCTGATTCTTGAATAAGCTTGTAATAGTTATCCTTCAGTTTAATACGTTCTTCTTCATTTAAACCATCCCATTGCTTCCGATCAAATATGCTTACTCCATTTATAAAATGGACAGAACCTATTAAATAATCAAAAGAATAATTTTGATAGCTTTTTCGATATAATTCGAAGTGCTCTGGAATATAATCGCTTTCCATGCTGAGCAATACATGAATTTTATCTTTGTAAGCCTCTTTAAGTTTTAAAACTTCCTTCACATAATTTCCAAGCTCACTTTTAGCCATTGAATAGCCTGGCCACATTTGGTCTTTATCGCTGTAAAAAAGCGGAGAATGATCAGAAATTCCGATATAATGAAGCCCCTTATCGATTGCTGCCTTTATATAATCCTCAATCTTTCCAGTGGCATGACCACACCTATCATGGTGTGTATGTAAATCAAAAAAAATATTATTGGCCACAGAAATCCCTCCATTTTTTATTCGAAATATATTATATATTGAAACCTTAATCCCTGGATAGAAGAAAAATAGAAATTCTCTTGATTATTCGCAAAAAATCAACCCATTTATTACCAACAACCCCCAAAAAGAGGACAGAAATATATTTCTATCCTCTTGAATATTCTTAAAGACCGCATTTCAGCTGTGCATTACAACCACCGGTTTCGATCACTTTTCCTTTTCGGCAAACTGGACATGTATTTCCTACTTCTGATCCTATTGTCACATCCGTCGAACGGAGATCACTAATCGTATTAACTAGAACCACATGTTGTTTCTCATGCACATGTTCGGGCTGTTCTTCAAAGCTGTTTTCTTCCGCTTTTAACGTTAACACTTATGTATCAGGTGACCCATTACATAAATGGTTCCCCCTTTGGCACCATCGCGGTATAAGCGCTCGTATACTTTTTCAACTTGTTCCACACTATATCCTTTAGGTGTATTAACCGTTTTACTGATGGAACTGTCAATCCATCTTTGAATCACATGCTCTGGTCGAAGTGATGATAGCTACCTTTTTACTGGTGGGCTCTTAAATACCATGCTTTTTAATATCGAATAGTGTTTTGTGAACTGTCTATTGAATTTAAAAAACAGGTATTTTTATAATCATATTACCCTACTAAGAAAGTGATCTAAAAACCGATCCGCTTCTACTTTAGTACAAACATGAATCTTCGGCTCTGCCACAAAGTTGCCTACTGTTCTTCCAACCTCTTCCCCTTCTAGAACAACCTTCACGTTCATTGCTTCTGTCTCAACAAAGCTTGAATCTATTGCAACACCTACTGCGAGTGGATCATGAAGAGCACAGCCGCCGATGCCTGGATAAAAAGCTTCATATTTGTCCATATAAAACTTGGTTATATCTGCAAAAAAGTGAGCAGATTCTAGCCCAGTTGCACGCCATTCACCGAGCTTCGATACTGGCAATAATGTCTTCATGGTTACATCTAGTCCCACAATGGTAACCCGTAAACCTGAAGAGAAAACATAATCGGCTGCATCAGGATCAGATTTGATATTTGCTTCACTATATGGAGTTACGTTCCCAGGTACATTTACAGCACCACCCATAATGACAACCTCTTTAATAAGTGGTAATATTTCCGGTGCTTTTTCTATTGCCAGAGCAAGGTTAGTCAGCGGGCCAACTGAAATAATTGTTATTTCTTCAGGACGATTTTTTACCTGTTCAATAATAAAGTCCGGTGCAAATCCAATTTCAGCTTTTACAATTGGATCACTCTTCAGGGTATTGCCTAAACCATCTTCTCCATGGACATGTTTTGCTGAATGTTTTTTCTCTCCACGCCTGAATGTTTGTTCTGCTCCTTGGTAAACTGGAATCCGTTTCCCCACTTTTTCTAAAACGACCAGCGTATTACGTGTAGCTTCTTCTACCGACACGTTACCAAAACAAGTCGTAAAACCAAGCAGCTCTAGTTCTGGGGAGTTCAAGGCATATGCCATCGCTAAGGCATCATCAATCCCAGTATCAACATCGAAAATAATTGGCTTCAATTTCTATCACTCCATATTCAATCGTTCGAATTCACTATATTTCTATAACTGTGTAAAACGTTTCATAAATTGCAGTGTCTCTTCCATATCAGGCATAGAACTTTGAGCTCCTGAACGTGTCACTGTTATTGCTCCAACTGCATTTGCGAATTGAGTTGCTGACCAAATATCTTTGCCGCTGACAAGCGCTGTTGCCAGTGCACCTGCAAATGCGTCTCCTGCAGCAGTCGTATCAACAACTTGTGTGGCATATCCGTCAATCGTAAAAGTTCTATTCGCATTTGTGACCACAACACCTTTGGCCCCTAGCTTTGAAAATACAGTATTGACTCCTTTTCTTAACAGTTCTACACTAGCTATTTTTGCTGAACGAACATCAGAAACTTTAATATTCGTAATCTCAGATATTTCACTTTCGTTTGGTATAATATAATCTACCATTCCGTATAACTCGTCTGGTAAAACTCTAGCTGGAGCAGGATCAAGCATGAATGGAATGTTATTTATTTTTGCTATTTTCGCAACTTCTATCACTGATTCTAATGGTATTTCAAGTTGAACGATGACAAGCTTTGCTTGGCAAATTACTTGCTTATGTTCTCTTATGTATTCAGGAGTTACTAAATTATTGGCACCTGGAGCTACAATAATGCTATTATCAGCATCATTATTAAGAGTTATAAACGCCACTCCTGTGGGCTCATTTTCAACGCGACCAATAGAAGATGCATCTACACCAACTTTCTTCAAATTTTGCATAAGCTGACTGCCAAACACATCATTTCCAACCTGGCCGATCATTGCTACTGATGCCCCGAGTTTACCTGCAGCGTATGCTTGGTTTCCACCTTTTCCTCCAGGACTCATAAAAAAGTTACTGCCAAGGACGGTTTCTCCCCAATCAGGTTTTCGCTTAACTTTAACTACCATGTCCATGTTTAAACTACCTACAACAACAATGTCTGGACTCATCCCTTTTGATCCTCCCTTTTAAGTTTCTCTTTGGACAAATTCGTGCCCTAAAACCAAGCTCTTGGCTGTGAACCTTTCCCCCTTTATACGTTCAAAAAGCATCTCAACAGCTGTTACACCAATTTGATATGCGGGAACAGAAATGGTGCTTAACTTCGGAGTACTCATTTGTGCAAATAAAATATCATCACAGCCTATGATCGAAATATCTTGAGGAATCCTTAATCCCTTTTCTTGAATAGCATGCATAGCTCCTAATGCAATTAAATCGTTTGCTGCAAATAATGCAGTTGGTGTTGATTCCTCTAAAATCGATTTCATAAGATTAAAACCAGACTCATAACTAAAAATCCCAACCCTAATAGAAGGTATAAGATTATGCTCACGCATTGCGTCTATATACGCCTTCCTTCGCATTTCCGCTGACTGAACGAGGCTAGGTCCTGATATATGACATATATCTTGATGTCCTTTCAGGATTAAGTTGACAACTGCTTCATACGAAGCCTTATAATGATCAATCGATACGGTATCAAATACAGTCTCTGTTAGTAATCTATCGCACAATACAAATGGGATTTTAAATTCACTTAATTTGTTTACCTTATGCTCGTCCAAAATGGAAGAAATTAAAATAATTCCACCTACTTGCTGGCTGATCATTTTCTCGATATATTCTTGTTCAATATTAGGATTATTATCTGTATTACTAATAAACAGTGAAAATCCTTCCCGATGTGCTTCATCCTCAACTCCTCTTGCAATGATTGGAAAGTATGGATTCGTAATATCAGGCAAAATCAAACCGATAACATTGGAAGAATTGTTAGCCAAATTTCTGGCAAAGGCATTGGGATGATACCCTAATTCCTCAATTGATTGGAGAACTCGCTGCCTAATTTGATCATTAACTTTTGGATTATGATTAAGAACTCGAGATACAGTTGCTTTGGAAACATTAGCATGGTTAGCAACATCCATAATTGTTACCTTCATATTTTCCTGCTCCTTTTATTCGAGAAATCGGTTTCTCATATAACCAAAGATCAAGAAACCGGTTTCTTAAATGAGTTTAGTTTGCAACTGTTTTTTCACTACGCATAACTTGTTTTCAATAATATAATCAATAAAAAAAGATATCTACTCTTATGTTAGAATATCTTACAAATTTTTTATTTAATTATGATTTTTCCAATTTTTCTTTCAGCGTATTTTCCTTTAAAAGATCAAAATTTGTTCAGTGTATAAGTTATTTTTTTTAATACTTCATTTAATTGCATAATCATCTCTTCTAGCATTTATCTGAAAAAACTCCGTGCTAAAATTAACTAATGCAAGTTTAGATATGTTAAATATTGAAAATCATAAAAAAAGAGGATAGAAAATTTATTTCCATCCCTCTTTTTTGTCTGTCTTAAAGACCACATTTCAACTGTGCATTGCAATTTGTACAAGTATTGCAGCCGCCCGTTTCAATTACTTTTCCTTTTCGGCAGACAGGACAAGTATTTCCAACCTCTGAACCAATTGTTACATCGGTTGAACGAAGATCACTGATTGTATCAATTAATACCACATGCTGCTTTTCATGTACGTGTTCAGTTGGTTCTTCGAAGCTATTTTCTTCTGCTTTTAACGTTAATACTTGAGTATCACGTGATCCATCTACATAAACGGTTCCACCTTTGGCACCGCCGCGGTATAAACGTTCGTACACTTTTTCAACCTGTTCCACACTATATCCTTTTGGTGCATTAACTGTTTTACTAATAGAACTGTCAATCCATCTTTGAATCACACATTGGACATCAGCATGTGCCTCCGCAGGAAGTTCCATTGCTGTGACAAACCAATGTGGCAGATGATCCGAATCTGCTTCAGGATGCTGATCTAAATATTCTTGAACAATATCTGCTTTCACTTCAATGAATTTTCCTAAACGTCCACTTCTATAATATGAGAATGAGAAGTATGGTTCTAGCCCCGTTGACACGCCAACCATTGTACCTGTAGATCCTGTAGGCGCAACTGTTAATAAGTGCGAGTTTCGAATTCCGTTTTCGACGATAGCCTGTCTTACGTCCTCAGGCATTTTTTTCATATAGCCTGTTTGAATAAAGGCTTGGCGCAGTCGGTTAGTTTCTTCATTTGACTTTCCAGTTAGAAATGGAAAGCTTCCTTTTTCCTTGGCCAATTCAACTGAAGTACGGTAAGCAGTTGTCGCAATCGTTTCAAAAATTTGATCAATCAGTTGATTGCCTTCTTCTGAACCATACTCTGTTTCACAATAAATAAGTAGATCATGAAGTCCCATAACACCTAAACCGACACGGCGTTCGCCAAGTGCCTGCTTTTTATTTTCCTCAAGGAAATATGGTGTTGCATCAATGACGTTATCCTGCATCCTTACGCCCACTTCAACCGTTTGTTTTAGCTTTTCAAAATTAACCGTTTTGCTTTCTTTATCTGCCATTTCAGCCAAATTAACCGCTGCTAGATTACAAACGCTAAATGGCGCGAGCGGCTGCTCTCCACACGGATTTGTGGCAACAACCTTTTGACCATAGCTTTTCGCATTTGTCATGTCATTAGCATTATCGATAAAGAAAATACCTGGCTCTGCAGAATAAGTAGCGCATATATTAATTAAATTCCATAGATCTTTCGCTTTCATTTTTCTGTAAACACGTACTTTATTGCCAAGCTTTTCCCACTCGCGAACATCGCCAATCTTATGCCATTCTTCATTATAATGCTTCATTTCTTCTTGGCTATAGCTTTCAACATCAGGGAAGCGCAGCTCGTATTCTTTATCCTTATCAACGGCATCCATAAATTCTTTTGTTAAACAAATAGAAATATTGGCACCAGTTAAAAATTCTGAGTTATGAACTGAAAAATTACCTCCAGCAGCTAATTTTTCTTCAGCCTCTTTAAAAATATTCTCGCTAAATCCACCTAACCCAGGAATGTTTTTGTAATTAATAATTCCTTGGTACATGGCCTTTTCTTGCTCTGTAAGCGGTGTGAACTTTAATTTTTCCTGTGCATATTTTTGAATCGTTTTGTCATTTGTATTTTCAATTAAAAAGCGCAAAATGCGTGGATTTTGCATTTTAGAAATAATAAATTCAATAATATCAGGATGCCACGTTTACTACCGTCCTTTTCAGGATACTTTAACTCTGTTTAAAACAGACGGACTAGACTATATCTTCACCCTCAGCCAGAACTGTTAGGGGTTGGGCACTTCGGGAATTAATCCCTACTCTACTTTTTTGCAAAAAGCAAATTTTCGATAGTCGTTGAACCTTCACCTAAAAAGGTGCTTGGCTGCGAATTGTCCAATTCAATCAATTTTTAAGCATTCACGCTCACCGTTTCCAGTCACGTTGTAGCTTGATTGACTCTAAGGAGTTCCTCGCAATTCACCCAATTTTCTTGTTATTCATTTCTGAACAACGCGGACTAACATTTCAATAAATTGAGATTCTTTTCCGTAAGTTTTTTCATGACATTTCCTACAAAGAGTTATTCCATTAGTGATTTCAAATTGCTTATCAGGAAACTGATTCTTAGGATATATATGGTGAGCAGCAATGTCTCTTGAATTTGAATTACAGCCGGGCATTTTACATCGATAACCATCACGTCTATAAACTGACTTTCTCCACTCTTTATACTGTGCTGAATCAGTTATGTTCACTGTTTCCACTCTATGTTTCACTAAATAATTGTGAAAACAAGCAACATTACAGAAGTGTCGATTACTTATGAAAAACTTTGACTGTACTACTTCAAGACTTTTATTACAGTAACTACAAGTACTTATTACTCTTTTTTTATTTCTTGTACTTTTGATTTTTTTTATAGACTCTTCAGTATGTTTCTTTCCTCGTCTTGGAGCTCCTTTATCAATCTCTTTATGCCCCCGTAAGGGCCACCCAAAATAAAGGATTCTATCACGAATGACTGTATAACTTACCCTACACTCATCCGCAATTACTGTATAGCCTTTTTGCTTTACCATATATTCTTCATATAACCAATCACGATTATCGTAAGGTTTTTTTCCTAACATCAGTTCTGTTTTTCTTATTCCCAATCTTCTAAGGTATGATTTAACTGTTGTTTTTGGAATCCCAATTATTTCAGCAATTTGAGATGCACTATATTGATTTTTCAAATATAAATTTTCTAATAACTCTTTGGTGATGTTCACTAAATCACCTACCAAAATTCAATTCTGTTTGTTTTTAATCCGCTAACATAATCATTTGTGCGCCCCGCTTATTGTTACTCACTCAACTTAAGTGGGCTAGGTCATTTCTGCCTAGCTCTCATGCTTTCACATGAGTTCAGACTATATCATCAAAGAAAATATATTTCTTTGTCTCGCGCCCCATTGCCTCGTTACCGAAAGGCGAAGGTTTACTCCTTCCTTATCCTCATGTATGATTTAGGAAGTTTCAATAGTCGTTGAACGTTCTTCTTCGTTTCCAAAGAAGCTTCGCTGCTGATTGCCCATTGTTTTATCCTTCTAATTTTTAAGCTTTCACATTTACCATTACTGGTTCCGTTGTAGCTTAGAAGGCTTTAGGGGGTTCCAGCAATTCACGAGATTTTAATCCCGCCGATGGGCTGTTTAACGGGATCCACCCTGTTCAACCAGGTGAGTCAGTTTTGCAATATCATCCAGCCATGAAACTGAACCAGAGGATTTGCCATTTACCCCTTTTGCAAGCGTGTTGCGAGGTCTTAAAGTAGATCCGTTTGTTCCGACTCCACCACCGCGACTCATGATCTCCATCACTTGCTTACGATGTTCAGAAATACCCTCTCTTGAATCCTGCACAAAAGGCATCACGTAACAATTAAAATAGGTTACGTCTGTTTCAGCACCCGCTCCATAAAGCACTCGTCCTGCG
The DNA here is from genome assembly GCF_006546985.1 of Bacillus sp. 03113. GTDB lineage: Bacteria > Bacillota > Bacilli > Bacillales > Cytobacillaceae > VATK01. The sequence goes on along the minus strand of NZ_VATK01000005.1, from coordinate 139,465 downwards.
GGAATGAAGTTTAGTTGTACCAATTCTTGATAAAACTTTTCAAACCATTCTTTTTTCTTTTCGTCTGTTTTTTCTACAGAGGCTAATCCTGCAGCATTACGTTTCGCAATTTGCTCATAAAAAAGCTCGAGTGGTTTCTCAATCACATCTAAGGATTTGGTAATAATACCTGTTTTAGCCTCTTCTTCATGATCAAGTACGCCTCGAAACTCTTCTTCCACTAGAACTTTTGCTAATTTACGTTCCCAATCGATCTCGAGTATATAGCCTAGCCCTCTTGCTGGAAATTTTGGATCTTCTTTGATAGTGAGAACAACAAAGTCACCCGCTGTTAATGTAATTTTTTCAGTATCCTTGAACGTGTATCGATCAAGCATAACTAACCGGGAAACCCCTTTATGTGTAATTTTCATATCAGGAGTAATCGGATGAACTTGGGGAAATAAACTTATATCCTTGTTTAAACGTTCTACATCAATGTTCATTTTTTGTCCTAGTGTAACTGACATATATACATCTCCTTTAAATCTACAAGTAGCTCTACTTTATAAATCCTACTATTTGTTAAACCTTGTTGTTTTAGTAAAGTAATATTAAAGTAACATAACACGAGATCAAAATCAACATATTGTGCTTGCTTTACACAAATACATACTATATATTGATATTGATGCAAATAATGATAATTTTGTCAAACGTAAAAAACACAATATGCATAAGATAAATCGAGGTTTTTATATGAAAAATCCATTTTTTCATCAATTTCTGCCTATTTTCGCCCTTGCTTTTTTCGTCAAATGCATAAAAAACAGCGACTTGATAAAGTCGCCGTTATCTTTTATAATTCCATTCCTCTTTTTCGTATCTTTCCTTTGCCAGATGATGAATAAACTCTAGCTCCTGCTCAGAAAATTGATATGGTTCAAGTTCAATGTTTAAGCCTTCTTCAAAGCCTTTTTTAAACGCTGCTTTTGCCATTTCAATCGTCACTTTTTCAGCACTAATATCATTAATAGCTACAGCCTTCTTTTTAAAAGCTTTTTGCATTCTCTCCTTTACCCTTTCATTAGGGTAATTAAATAGACTAAAAAGCTTATCTTCTTCTATATCTAAAAGAATTGAACCATGCTGAAGGATGACGCCTTTTTGTCTAGTTTGGGCACTTCCCGCTACTTTTCTACCTTCTACAACAAGCTCATACCAGCTCGGAGCATCAAAGCAAACAGCCGAATGTGGGTTTTTTAATGCTTCTTTCTCTTCATCCGTTTTAGGAACAGCAAAATAAGCTTCTAAATCTAAATTTTGAAAGCCTCTTAATAATCCTTCAGAAATCACTCGGTAAGCTTCAGTAACCGTTTTTGGCATATTCGGATGATCTTCTGGCACAATCACACTGTAGGTTAACTCATGCTCGTGAAGAACGGCTCTTCCCCCAGTCGGTCTGCGAACGAAGCCAAGCTGATGTTGATTTACAGCATCCAGATTAATTTCCTTTTGAACTCTCTGAAAGTACCCGACAGACAAGGTAGCAGGGTTCCACCCATAAAATCGAATGATAGGCGGTATTTTCCCTTCACTATTCCATTCAAGAAGTGCTTCATCTACCGCCATATTAAAGGAAGGAGATCCGTAGCCTGTATCTAGAAATTTCCATACTTCTTTTTCCATATGTAACCCTCATTTTTATTGATGATAGTAATAGAATTTCAGCCTTTAGTCTATCAAAAATGACTTCAAAAACAAAGCATCTAATCTTAACCCTTTCCTATTCTTAAATAAAAAGAGGAAACGTATCTATATTCTTTTTCAATTTTCTTTACCCACCTCAGAAAGACTTATATAATATAAGTTGGCTTAACGAAGTTGAAGGGAGTAAGAACATTGGATAACTTATATTTTATACTAGTTATTACAGGGGCCGTTATCGTATATACTCTTGTAAGATGGCTGACACAAAGAAGAATACTTAAAACGCTAACAGAAGAGCAATTTCGTGAAGGTTATCGGAAGGCACAGCTTATTGATGTCCGTGAACCAAACGAATTTGATGCAGGGCATATATTAGGAGCAAGAAACATTCCTCTTACTCAAATGAAGATGCGTTTGCAAGAAATCCGTCCAGATAAGCCAGTTTATTTATATTGCCAATCTGGCATGAGAAGCAGCCGTGCAGCACAGCTTTTGTACCGTAAAGGCATTAAAGACCTTTACCACCTACAAGGCGGCTTTAAAAAATGGTCTGGAAAAATTAAAACAAAAAAATAATGCTCACAAAGAAATCCCTCTGAAACTAATTCAGGGGGTTTGCTATTTCTAATCTAGTGATTACACTAATTAAAAGACAAAAATGTTAAGTTTCTAAAAATTCTAATTTTAGGCGACTCTCATTTTTTCATTCATGTATTGCCAATTTCTTATGCTTAATTAGTTCAATACAAAATTCTAGTTCCGATTTTCTACTGTGTTAACCTTATTCAGGCTTTCCTTCTTAATTATTTCTAACTCAATTACATTAAAAATATTTTAAAAAACTTCCTTTATATTCTTTTTAGAATCTTTATTGTCCTTTAAGCTAAATTCCCAAGAAACATCATTTTGAAGTTGCTGGGAACTCCTTTCAGCGCTGGAAAGTTACCGTAGATATCATAGAGCGTAGCAATTTTCATTTTTATATACCCCATTGTGCATTAATATTATTAAACGAATATTTTTTTAGATAGTTACATAATTCAAAAATGCAGATCTATATTCTTGATTTACATTTTTTGATTAAGGTACTTGTTTTACTTAGCAAAAACATAATTAAATAACTTTATTGTTAAGCAACAAAAACTGCCATCTAGATTGTTTCCAATTATTTCAAATTCATAACATTTCTGCAATTCTTTATTAAACAATCATGACCCAATACAGAAATAAAGAGCACAATTCTTACTGCAGAATTGCACCCTATCGTTTAAGTTACTCGTCTAAAAATTCGTTAATATACTCTATCAATTCTTCCTTAATTTCATCAAAAGATTCATCAAGTAATTCACCGATGTTGAAGAAACTATTTTACTTATTACACTGTTCTCAAGTTATAATGTGAAACTTTTATTATTTCTTCTAGACCATTAATATGTTCACATGCTGGTGTAATTTTTGTAATAATTTTATCTTTAAAAATATGTTTTAGCTCGCTTTTCTTTTGTTTAGCTAATGTTAATTGATTTTTATCAGAGAAGAAAATCAATGATTGATTTTTAAATGGCTGACATTCTCTAGATGTTGGGTCATGTAAGTCAAAAAACAATTCTAATAATTCATTATAGGATACTTTCCAGGGGTTAAACCATATTTCTACTATATCTAGATTTGTCCTTCTTAGATGTCCTATTCGAACATTTTCAATACCACGAAAACCTGTAATAAAAGCTTTTTGACTAAAAAACTCGCTTGCACCAAACACTGCTCTTTCCATTTAATTTCGCTCCTCCTGAGCGATAAGCTTCTTTCCATTCAAAAAACCTCTCTTTGTTTAAAGAGAGGTTCGTATTTTTACATACATTCCTCTCATCTTTCAAAGGTTAACACCTTTGCAGGAATTAGCACCGTTCAAGACAATATTTTGACTTGATGGTTGCCGGGTTTCATAGGGCCTGTCCCTCCACCACTCTGGATAAGAAGTTATCGCTATTTATTTTTGTTTAAGTACTTTATTGTTATTGATACTATCATTCAGTTTTCTAAAATTCAAGTAATATTATGAAAATAAATAAATTAAATTTACATATCATTCTCTTTCAACGATTCTTACTCCACAATTTTGGACCTAAACATAAAAGAGCGCAATCCTTTACTACGGAAATACACCCGAAATAAGTGGAAGTATCAACAAGAACTATTTAGGAAATATTTTTAGAAAAAAAGGCATGATAAAAAGCAATGCACTAAAAAAACGTTGTTTTGTTAAGTTCTTGCACTTTTGTTAATTTATTCATTCCTCATCCTTAAGGATGTCTTTAATAATCTCTGCAAGGACATTTACCGTTCTATATTCCTCCTGCAATGTGTTTTCAACTCCACCAATTTCCAGCATCACGGAGTTATCTAAAAGGTCTTGGTTATAGGTATTTTGTCCATTAATGGTCAATAGCAGTATATTTTGCAATCGAAAAAATCCAAGTCTTTAAGTTACCAGTATTAATATTTTTCAATCGTTTCTTGTTGGGTGCTATGAACTAGTTTATGGGCTTTATAACGTAACCATACAAGGTTTTTATATTCATCCGTCCCACCTTGACTTTTGGGTTTTATATGATGACATTCCATATTCCCTATTTCCAGTTTATTTCCTGTAACATAACATTTTCCTTGTTGACCTGCAATAAGAGATATTTTGTTATCATTGAATTCAACTGATTGGTTTTCGAAGTTATTTTTCAATAAATATTCTATTAAGTAGTTAAATCCGCCTAATTTTTTGTGAATAAGTAATCTTCCATTAACTGTGTAGTTGTTTAAGTCTTGACTAAATACATGGGTGGTTTGGTTTTACACCCATAGATAGGAAATAGAGTGATGTTTTGGATGGCCGTCGAATCTACTTCTTTTAACCACGAAGTGGTTTTCTTAAACTCAGTGCTATCTTTCATCGAAGCATTAGCACTAAATCTTGTCCCTTTCCATTCATTTGAAAGAAGTTGTCCATTTTGGAACATTTCTTCTGTGATCCACCACAAGAGATCTTTTTCTTTTTGTTTAGCTAATGCCAAATTAAATGAAAACCGACAACAACCTATCGTTTTATTCATTTGAGTCGCTTGTTCAGTTGTAGGATATAGGCGAAATTTAAACCCTTTATGATAAGTCTCCAATGTATACCCCTCTTCCGAACATTCGTTTCTATTATTATATAATTTTGAAAATAAAAAAGACAAGAGGAATACTCTTATCTGCCAATATTTTCAGATACTTGAAGCACCATAAACCTTCGGTCTTTACGGTACTCCGTATCTGATCTCACTTTCATCCCACCCCTAAAGGGGGGGTTAACGTACCGCAGTGGGCTTTCCCGTTCGAAAAATCTGTAAATTCACTTTATTTCCGCATATTTTTGCAATTTAGGCATTCTTGCTGGTTCCAACCTGTATCAAATCACCGCGCAGAGTGACTTCAGGCTGCTTTGTTTTCTTAATGAAGATAGACATCACCAGCCCGATTGCTCCAAAAATAATAACGGCTAAATATGCATCGTTCATCCCTTCTATAGAGGCCTTCTGCAACAATTGCGACTGATCGCTAACCACTCCTTCGGCAATCATCCTAACCGCATGAAACTGTGTACGGTTGGTCAGGATAGTGACAAGAAGCGCTGTGCCGATGGCTCCCGACACTTGCTTGACCGTATTGGAAATGGCGGTGCCGTGAGCATGTAACGCAGCCGGAAGTTGGTTGAGACCCGCGGTTGTAATCGGCATCATGAACATTGCCATTCCTATTCGTCTGCCAGTGGACATTAGCAGAAGATAAATATAGCTTGTGGAGTCCGTTAACGAAGTAAAGCCGATGGTTGTCACAATCGTAATGGCGATGCCGATAAGTGAAAGCCATCTTGCTCCAAACCTGTCGAACAGTCTACCCGCAATGGGCATAACCAAGCCCATAATCAAGGCGCCCGGCAGCATCAAAATTCCGGCATCGAATGCCGTGTAGTGCCTCATATTCTGCAAATAGATCGGAAGCAGCATCATATCCGCATACATGACCACCGTCACAACAACATTAATAAGGGTGGTCAGCGTAAACATGCTGTATCGGAATGCTTTCAATTCCAGCAAGGGGGTTCTGCTTTTAAGCTGGATTATTGAAAATAGAAGCAATGAGATCACGCCAACGAGCAAGGTTACAATAACTTCGATCGTTGCCCAGCCGATTGCTCCTGCTCTGCTGAATCCGTATAATAAAGTGCCGAATCCAACAGTGGACAATATCATGCCGGCAATATCCAGCTTGGGATAGGCTCGCTCCGTTACATTTTTCAAGTAAAATAAGGCCAGAAGGATAACTAGCGCTGCAAGCGGAATAATGACATAGAACAGGGAGCGCCAAACGTAATGGTCCAGCATATACCCGGCATAGGCTGGACCGATTGCAGGGGCAAAGATAATGGCTACTCCAATGAGCCCCATTGCGCCTCCACGCTTCTCCGGAGGATAGATGGCAAGCACAACATTCATCAACAATGGGATAATGATGCCTGCTCCCGCGGCCTGCAAAAGACGCCCGATGAGCAGCAGTTCAAAGCCAGGAGCTACTCCAGATACAACAGATCCGGCAAGAAACGCAAGCATAGCTGAAAGGAATAATTCCCGTGTCGTAAAACGCTGCATAAGATAGGCTGTTATAGGAATAAAAACTCCATTTACCAGCATGTACCCTGTTGTCAGCCATTGAGCCGTTGTGGCCTCGATGTTAAAATTTGTTATTAATTCTGGAATAGCCACACTCATAATAGTCTGATTCAAAACTGCTATGAAAGCGCCCAATATCATGATGAACAACAGAGGTCCTTTTTTAATCGTGTTCATTTTCTGTTCCTTGCCCATATCCATCTATCCTCTCCGCTTATGCCTTTTAAATTCAGCACCCCTTTTTGTTCCAAAAGATCTGTGGTTGCCCTCCATAGCTTGTTCTGCATTTCGGTATCCCCGCCTGGGTGCACAGGTTGAATGGAATCCCCGGTGCCAACGTTAAAATATCCTCCCGTCACCTTTTGGTACTTCGGGTCCACAACCAGCTGGGTGATGATTTCAGCTCCTTTGCACGGATCGCCAATATGGAGTAATTTTAAGAGACGTTCAAGGAAGGGCGCGAACCAAAGCTCACGTCCAAGTCCTGTAACATTGAACCCAGGGTTCAATGCATTTACACTGATTCCGGTTCCGGTTAACCGGCGGCCTAGTTCAGCTGTGAACATAATATTGAAGAGCTTGGTTTTTCCGTAGATTGCAGATGAGCCTCTGGATGTAAATGGAGTGGTATCGGTTAAATCTTCGGGTAACTTTAAAATCCCGTGGCTGCGTGCAGCTTCAGAAGCAACATTTACAATTCTGGCTGTTCCCGCGTTTCTTAAGGATTGGTCCAGTACTTGCGACAATAACCACGGTGCCAAGTAATTCACCGCAATCATTTCAGGAAATCCCTCAGATGTGATCCGCTGTTCAAAAGCATGGAGTCCCGCATTGTTCACAAGCACATCGATCTTGGGAAAAGCAGCTGAAATTTCCTGGCCGATTCGTTTCACATCCTTCATCAGGGACAAGTCCCCGTAGACGAAATCAACTTTTGCGGAAGGGGAGCTAATCTTGATCAGAGTTCGTGTTGCTTCAGCCCGCTCCTTGCTTCTGGCCGTCATGACAAGGTGAGCGCCGATCTTAGCCAAATTCATGGCGACAATTTGCCCCAGCCCGCTTGTTGCTCCAGTGATGACAACGATGGGTTTTGTCATAATAAGCCTCCTCTGTGTGGTATACTTTTTTTATTGATAAATGTCAGCCACAACGATATCGTTGACATATATCAACTATATGGATTTGATTGATATATGTCAACTATTAAAACAGTTTTATTCTTTTCGGCAAAGGATGGGGTACTATAATGAAATACGATCCACACCATGATCAATACCAAAAAGAGGCAAGAGAGCAACTGGAACTTAAGCTTGGCGAACAGCTAAATGCGCTTATGAGCGCCTCGCATGCGCTAAATGTCAAGGCTGCAGTACGATTCGATCCCGCCATACAGCCTGCAGCCTTCCATATTATTCGTCGGCTCTATTCCTACGGCCCAACTAGCGCTGCCGCTTTAGCAGAATTCACAGCCATGGATCGCAGTTCTGTCAGCCGCCTTGTCAAACAGCTAGAACTCTCGGGTTATGTGAGTAGAGAGACCTCTCCCGATGATGGACGGGGGTTCCTTCTTTCCCTAACAGAGATCGGTCAACAAAAGATGATTAACGCCCTTAAAGAGAAAGAGGCCATATTTTATGGACGAATTTCCAACTGGAGCAATGATCAGCTTGAAGCTTTCATTATTATGCTCAGAAAATTTAATGGATTTGATCAACCTCTGTAAAAAACTTATACAAGTATCAAATTGCAAACAAGATTGCATGCCCCTCCCGGTGAGGAGGATCGATTGAGTTACGATTAAGAAGAGCATTGGGACTGCTTGAGTAAAGAGTTAAGTAAAGCCTGGACGAGATATTGGAGAGGTTCAAGAGGGGTGCTTGGGAAATCGATTGGGAAAAGAAAAACCGAGGAAAAACGGGCTGAATCCCGGTTCTCACTCGACTCTTAGCAGTCCGATTTTTTTCGATAATTTCTTTCTTATTTTAACATCCAAATGGGGCTTCCCCAAAAGCCTATTTTTGATTTTTCAGCCCCATTCGGTTATGGTTTTGTGCCATAAAAAGAACCTTTATTTCCACTTAATGGGTGGATTTGAAGGTTCTTTTGCTTAATAAATGGGACTTTCTTACTGTTCCATCCTCCATAAACTCAGCCTCCCAATGTTGCCTTGGAACTGCAATTTCAATCATAATAGTTTTATTTCTTACTTTATTTAGCTTATAAAATATATTACTTTCTTCCAATTTATTAATGAAATTAATTAATTCCTGAATTATTGCAACAACGAAGTTTACTTGATGATTTTTGGAGAAGTGAAACCAACTAATCTGGAAGATCGCATCGCGGCCGGCGGGAGCACGGCATCGAGTCTACCCTAGCGATCTGCTTCCTTGAATTCGCCTCGTCAGTAAAGCAAAGGGACACTCTTCGTAAGATTAGGGTATCTATTCAATCAGATTTAATTCCTGTAAATGAATATTTTACTAATTTTTCAACATAAACATCATCTAAATTTTCACCTATCACTAGCAATCTATAGAAAATTGGCCCGTAAATAAGGTCAATGCTTAAATCGAGATCGAGATTTTCCCTCAATTCCCCGCGCTGAACCCCCCGTTCCATAAGATGCCTAGCCTCAAGCCGGCGAGGATGGAAGTATCTGGTCCGGTATGCCTCCGCCAGCCCTGAATCAAATTGCCCTTCACCAATCAGCTCCTTAATACTTTTACCCTCCCGACTGGTCAAAAACCGAGCTAAATTAGTGGCATGGATGAGTATGTCATTAAATACTGAACCCGTGTCGGGCACCGGCAGTCTTGCCGCAGCAGCAGATAGAAAACCATCCATAACAACGGCTGCTTTGTTGGGCCACCATTTATAAATGGTAGCTTTACTAACCCCGGCCCGCTCAGCAATTTTCTCTACAGTGACCGTTCCAAATCCATTTTCCAACAACAAATCATATGAAGCAGAAAGAATAGACTTTTGTGTTTCAACATTACGTGGACGTCCTCTTTTGGCATTCACACGAATCCTCCCCTTTACAATTAAAACTATACGTTCATTATACTAAATATTAAATAAAAAGAAAAAATAGGGATTTACAAAACCAAACGTTCAGTATATTATTTAAGTATGAATTACTAAACTATACGTTCATTATTTAATTTGCGATGAGAGTACTAAACAGTTTTAGCCCTGCCGCACACACAAAAAATGAACATGGGGAGGATTACAATGCAAACGAATCAAGTAATCGAAGGTAAACACATTTCAAGCTGGATTATGTTTCTGTTAGCGTCCGCATGCGGTCTTATCGTTGCCAATCTTTATTATGCACAAACCCTGGTAGGACCTATTAGTGCCTCTACGGGTCTTTCTTCCGCAGCAGCAGGATTAATAGTCACCTTAACACAAATTGGTTATGTTGCAGGGCTGCTGTTTATCGTACCGCTTAGTGACATAATTGAAAATCGACGCCTTGTGGCAGTATCACTAATTGTTGTAGTAGGTGCATTGCTTGCGGCAACATTTGCCCCCAATGCTCCATTTTTCCTGACTGCGTCCTTGTTTATTGGACTGGGATCTGTGGTAACCCAAATACTCGTTCCTTATGCCGCCCATTTATCCTCTGAAGAGCAGCGAGGCCGCGTAGTCGGAAACGTGATGAGCGGACTCTTACTCGGCATTATGTTTGCCAGGCCGGTGGCAAGCTTTATAACCAGCATTTGGGGATGGCAAGCAGTATTTGCTTTGTCGGCGATTGTTATCGCTCTATTGATGGTTCTGTTGTCACGTATTCTCCCTGAGCGTAGACCTTCACCTACGTTGAACTACGGTAAATTAATTGTCTCTTTAGGCGCCCTCTTAAAACAAACGCCTATATTGCGCCGCAGGGCCATTTATCAAGCTTGTTTATTTGGGGCATTTAGCCTGTTTTGGACTGTGGTTCCTTTACGATTAGCGGATGATTTCGGAATGTCCCAACAAGGCATCGCATTGTTTGCGTTGGCAGGTGTGGGGGGCGCGATAGCAGCGCCGATAGCTGGAAGACTTGCGGATAAAGGCTGGACCGGATTTTTGACCGGACTGGCAATGATTATTGCCACCTTGTCTTTTTTGCTGGCATATCTTTTTCAAGGCAATTCAACAACGGCTCTAGCACTGCTCATTCTTGCCGCTATTATGCTGGATGCGGCCGTATCGGGAAATCTTGTCCTTGGACAGCGTGCCATTTATTCATTGGGGAGTGAAGCAAGAGGCCGACTAAACGGGCTTTTCATGTCTATATTCTTCATTGGCGGAGCAATTGGCTCATCTTTGGGCGGCTGGTCTTATGCCCATGGCGGCTGGAGTTTCACATCTCTAATTGGAGTTGTTATGCCGATTCTAGCCTTACTATACTTTCTTACTGAAAAAAGAACCTTAGCAAAGGACGTTGAAACCCTTGCAGATGGTTCAGGGCAGTGAAACTCCCCAAAGCGGGAGAGCGCATTACAGGCAGCGATGAGGTAAGGGGTTCGATCCCCTTGGCTCTGTAAACAAAACACCGACTATAGCAGGTCGGTGTTTTTCGTTTTTGGAGCTAGAGTGAATGAACCAGCATCGGAGGGACTTCATTGTGGACAAGCACAGTGTTGAAATCTACCGCCGCGATAATATTTTCTGGTAGTATAAACCGACCACACCATTCCTATAAGTTTTGCTGCTTCGTAATTGCAGTGTGTACTGTTTTTCGGATACATCAAACAGTTTCTCACCTTCAGAAGCGATTGCAGGATGAACGAACACCCAAAGATCGTCGAAAAGTTCATATTTGATAAAGAATTGCCAAGTTTTCAATCCGCTCTCAACAGATATTGTTCCTGATTTATTCTTTAAGCATGTTTAGCGTAAAATAAAGTTTGATTAAATTAATACAAAAAAACCTTGATAAATGGACAAATAAAAAGAGCGCGTTTTGAAAAAAGATTGATCAAAACATGCTCTTATTTCTTTCTATTAGGAAAATTCTTTTAAAAATGTTTAATCATTTCTGAAGCACCCGTTGAAGAAATTTGTTGTCTATTATTCTTGAGTGTCTTCATCACTTTTGTATTCTAAAGTTTCTCCAGGTTGGCATTCTAATACTTTACAAATTGCCTCTAAAGTTGAAAGCCTAATTGCTTTTGCCTTTCCATTTTTCAATATAGAAAGGTTAGTTTTTAACAGAGCCATAAAAAAAGCTTCGCTCATCGCGAAGCTTTCTGTTTATCCTTTTTGATAACGCAAAACAGGCTTTCTAGCTGCCAATGTTTCATCTAAGCGACCAACTACGGTTGTATGAGGTGCGTCTTGGACAATCTCAGGGTTTTCTTCTGCTTCTTTTGCAATTTGAATCATCGCATCAATAAAAGCATCGAGCGTTTCTTTTGATTCTGTTTCTGTTGGTTCAATCATGATACATTCTTCCACATTTAATGGGAAGTAAATTGTAGGTGGATGATAGCCGAAATCCAACAGACGTTTTGCGATATCAAGCGTACGAACTCCTAGTTTCTTTTGGCGCTTTCCACTTAATACGAACTCATGCTTACAATGACGATCGAATGGAAGATCATAATATTCCGCTAAGCGTCTCATCATATAGTTTGCATTTAAGACTGCATTTTCTGTTACTGCCTTTAATCCATCTGGACCCATTGAACGGATGTACGTATAGGCTCTCACATTAATGCCGAAGTTGCCATAATAAGGTTTTACGCGGCCGATTGATTGCGGACGATCATAATCAAAGAAGTACGTATCTCCTTTTTTAGCTAAAACCGGCTTCGGTAAAAACGGAATTAAATCAGCCTTCACTCCGACTGGACCTGAACCAGGACCTCCTCCGCCATGCGGACCTGTGAACGTTTTATGAAGATTCAAGTGAACGACATCGAATCCCATATCACCAGGACGCGCTTTAGATAGAACCGCATTTAAGTTGGCTCCATCGTAATAAAGCTTGCCGCCAGCTTTGTGTACAATATCAGCTACTTCCAAAATGTTTTCTTCAAATAAACCAAGGGTATTTGGATTTGTAAGCATAAGGGCAGCCGTATCATCACCAACAACTCGCTTTAAATCCTCTAAATCAACAAGTCCATCCTCATTTGACTTAACTGTGATTGTTTCAAGCCCCGCGACGGTTGCTGAAGCAGGATTTGTTCCATGAGCTGAATCTGGGACAATTACCTTTGTACGCTTTAAATCGCCGTTTGCTTCATGATATGCACGAATAAGCATCAAGCCGGTCCATTCACCATGAGCACCAGCAGCCGGCTGAAGCGTCACTTCATCCATGCCTGTAATTTCAATTAAATGCTCTTGAAGATCGTACATTAGTTCAAGAGCCCCTTGTACAGAGCTTTCATCCTGCAATGGGTGTAGGTGGGCAAAACCATTGAAACGAGCCACATTTTCATTGATTTTCGGATTGTATTTCATCGTACAAGATCCTAATGGGTAAAAACCAGAGTCCACACCATGATTTCTTCGCGATAATGCTGTGTAATGCCTCATAATATCAAGCTCGAACACCTCAGGAAGCTCTGCATCCTCCGTACGTAAATAGTCATTTGGTATAAGCTCATTTATATCAACTTCAGGTATATCTAATTCAGGTAAACTGTAGCCTGTTCTCCCTGTCTTGCTTAATTCAAAAATGAGTGGCTGATTTTCTTTATGCATGGAAATCCCCCAATTCTTTTGCAAATGTATCGATTTCTTCTTTTGTTCTTAATTCTGTCACAGCTATTAACATATGGCCTTGTAAATCAGGGTAATCTCTGCCAAGATCATAACCACCAATAATGTCTTTTTCTAAAAGTGCTTGGTTAACTGATTGAACCGGCTTATTTAATTTAACAACAAATTCGTTGAAGCTTGGTCCGTCAAAAACAATTTCTACTCTATTGTTTTTTAACACATTTTTTGCATAATGTGCCTTTTGAATATTGGCAACAGCCATATCCTTCACACCTTGGCGCCCAAGAGCTGTCATCGCAACAGAGGCTGCTAAAGCATTTAACGCTTGATTGGAGCAAATATTTGAAGTTGCTTTGTCACGACGAATATGCTGTTCACGTGCTTGAAGGGTTAAAACAAATCCGCGGCGTCCTTGCTCATCCACCGTTTGCCCAACTAAACGACCCGGAACCTTTCTCATGAGCTTATTTGTTACAGCAAAATAGCCGCAATGTGGTCCGCCAAACGCAGTTGGAATTCCAAATGGCTGTGCATCACCCACAACAATATCAGCACCGAATTTTCCTGGCGGTGTTAATGCTCCAAGTGATAAAGGATTACTAGACACAACAAACATCGCTTTATTGGCATGAATAATTTCCTCTAATTCTTTTAAAGGCTCAACTCTTCCAAAAAAGTTTGGATATTGAATCATAACAGCAGCAACATCCGCATCAATTAAATCAGACAGCGCTTCAGCATCGGTTACGCCATCCTTTGAAGGAATTTCGATCACTTCAATGTATTGACCTTTTGCGTATGTTTTCACAACCTCTTTCGATTCTGGATGAACAGCACTCGAAATTAAGATTTTTTTGCGGCGCGTTTGTCCTGCACTAAGCATCCCTGCTTCTGCCAAAGAGGTTCCGCCATCATACATAGATGAATTTGCTACATCCATACCCGTTAATTCGCAAATCATCGTTTGGAATTCGAAAATTGCTTGCAGTTCACCTTGTGAAATTTCTGGCTGATAAGGAGTATAGGCAGTATAAAACTCGGAACGTGATAATACATGATCAACAATGACTGGCATATAGTGATCATATACACCCGCACCTAAGAAAGATATGTTCGATTTTAAATCAGCATTCTTTTGTGCCAAGCGAGTTAGCTCTTTTAATAAAGCAGGTTCAGACTTTGCTGGTTTTATGTTATATTCACCCTTAAATTGAACTTTTTCAGGGATGTCTTCAAAAAGTGAATCGACAGAATCAACTCCGATTGCTTCTAGCATTCCAGCTTTATCTTCTTCTGTCATTGGTAAGTAACGATGCTTCATTATTTTCCCTCTCTTCGTATCCTATTTCTTTTCTCTTTTATAAAAAGGTGTAGCAATGACCTTTGCTTTTAAACGTTTGCCGCGAATTTCAACTTCAACAGTATCTTCAATTTCTGAATGTTCTTTTGACAGTAAAGCCAAACCAATATTTTTCTTTAGAGTTGGGGACTGGGTTCCAGTAGTGACCTCTCCAATTTGTTCTTCACCAATAAATACAGGATAACCATGACGAGGAATCCCGCGATCAATCATTTCAATCCCGACAAGCTTTCGTGAAAGACCCTTTTCCTTTTGGTTCTTTAATGCTTCTTTGCCGATAAAATCAGCTTCTTTATTTACTTTTACAGCAAAGCCGATTCCTGCTTCTAGAGGTGAAATCCCTTTTGAGAGCTCCTGACCATATAGAGGCAAAGTAGCTTCAAAGCGAAGCGTATCACGACACCCTAATCCACATGGCAAAATCCCTTCCTCTTTCCCTGCTTCTAAGATTGCATCCCATAGAAAGACTGCATCTTCACTTTGACAATAAACTTCAAAGCCATCTTCTCCTGTATAGCCAGTTCGTGAAACGAGAGCCGTTTTATCCAAAACCTTCACTTCATTAAGAAATTTAAAATAACCAATTTCTTTTAAAGTAGTTTCCCCCACAAGCTTTTGCAAAATGGTTTCAGCTAAAGGGCCTTGGATGGCTAATTGAGCTGTTTTAGCAGAGATATTATTTAATGTGACATTTCCTTCAACGTGACTTTGAAGCCATTCATAATCCTTTTCAATATTGGACGCATTGACAATCAATAAGTAATCTTCATCTGCCAATTTATAGACGAGTAAATCATCAACAGTCCCGCCATCTTCATAACACATTGCAGTATATTGAGCGCCACCGTTTTGGATTTTTGATACATCATTTGTCATCAATTTTTGAAGAAATAAAAGGCTGTCTTCTCCTTTTACTTCAATCTCACCCATATGGGATACATCAAACAAACCGGCTTTTGTACGAACGGCTTCATGCTCTTCTTTAATACTTGAAAATTGAACAGGCAGCTCCCATCCACCAAAATCAATCGTTTTTCCACCATATTTTTTATACACTTCAAATAAAGGTGTGCGTTTTAATAGCGACATTCAATGTCCTCCTTGAAATCGTTATCGGTGTTTAATAAGAAAGCGCAAGCGCCTTGGTCAGCCCTGCAGAAAAATGTTCATTTGGCTTAAAAAGTGTTTTTTACTTATAGAGACAAAGGGTTATTTTTCACAAGGGCTAGGTGCTGGCCGATTAAAGACGCCACGTCCTGTGGCAACATCGGCACTTGTACATCCTGTACATCGGAGCTAGGCACCAGTCTAGCTTCAAAAAAGTTATGCTTTCTTAATATCTACAAAAAAAGGACAGAGAACCCCCTCAAATAAATTGAGAAGGTCTCTGTCCTGGCACCTGAAAGTTTACCTAAACGGTTGTCATCTTGGGTGGCTTATAAGAAAAGCGGTATCCCGACGAGCATAAGATGCTACTGAATAGAAGGTGTTCTTTACCTTCCATTTAGTAGTAGCTTATGACCTCGAGGGGCTAGGCGCTGAAGCTGGACACCTGTCTAACTTCATAAAACTTATGCTTTTCTTAATAGCACTCTCCAGAGCTGCGTCAAACAAGAGTTCTTTTGCCTGAGAGATTCACAAAAAATTGCTTGCTCCTTCGGCGCTACAAATGTAGTCTCTCCCCTCGTTCTCATCCGCAATTATATTTTTCTAAATTTTGGTCATACTAAAATGAATCATATTAATATAATTATAAATTTCCGATATTGTGACAAATTTCAAAACTTTATTAACATCCTACCATTAAGAATTAAAATCGGCAATAACCTTTCTTAACAATTCTTCTTTTTTAGGAGGCATTTCATATGAATGTTCCCATTGAATTTGAGACAACCTGGGAGGACGAATTTCTCCAGCGAATGATGGACGATGGACCATGGAGCAGTTATGAATTATATAAGCTTGTCGTAGAAATAGAAAAACAAACCGTTATTCCGGAGTTCGAAGGTCTTCAAGCACCTAAACATTTGCATCAGCTTACCCCTTTCCCTCACCAGCTAGAAGTTGCAAAGCAGGTCATTGAAAATATGAATGGAAAAGCGATATTAGCTGATGAAGTCGGTCTAGGCAAAACGATTGAAGCAGGACTCATCTTAAAGGAATATATGATTCGTGGCTTAGTAAAAAAGGCACTTATCCTCGTACCCGCTTCCTTAGTCACCCAATGGGCGATGGAGTTAAACATGAAATTTTTTATCCCGGCTCAGGTTCAGAGAAAAAGCTATATTTGGGAACAATGTGATGTGGTCGTGTCTTCCATTGATACTGCCAAGCGGGAGCCTCATCGTGAGATTATCAACAAGATAGATTATGATTTAATTATTATTGATGAAGCACATAAACTAAAAAATAATAAAACAAAAAACTATGAATTTGTTCAGCATTTAAAAAAGAAGTTTTGTTTACTTCTTACTGCAACTCCTATTCAAAATCGTATAAGTGAAATATTCAATCTTGTATCGTTATTAAAGCCTGGGCATTTAGGCAATGAAACTTCTTTTTATGAAAAATATCATAAGGATGCTCGCTCCTTAAATGAAGAGGAGCATTTAAAAGTGCTTGTAAACAAAGTGATGATACGCAATCGTAGAGCAGATACAGGGATTGAATGGACAAAAAGACAGGTTGAAACAGTGCCTATTGAATTTTCAAAAGAAGAAAGAGCCTTATATGAGGCTATTTCGGAAATGCGAGGAGAAGGAATCATTAGCAGCTCATTCTCTGTTATGACATTGCAAAGAGAAGCTTGCAGCAGTAGAGAGTCCGTGTACTCTACACTAAAAAATATGCTTCAAAAAGAAGAGGAGCCCTCAAGATGGCTCAGAGAAAAAGTTGATGATTTAATTAAAAAAGTAGAGGCAGTACAATCTAATTCAAAAGCCGAAAAAGCTCTGCAGCTGATCAAAAGCATTCAGGATAAAGTCATTATTTTTACCGAATATCGAGCAACTCAGCTTTATCTGCAGTGGTTTCTGAAGCAGCATGGAATTACTTCCGTCCCTTTTCGCGGCGGCTTTAAACGCGGGAAAAAGGACTGGATGCGTGATTTATTTAAAAATCACGCACAAGTATTAATTGCAACGGAAGCTGGTGGCGAGGGAATTAATTTGCAATTTTGCCACCATATCATTAATTTTGATCTCCCTTGGAACCCGATGAGACTTGAGCAAAGAATTGGACGTATTCATCGCCTCGGACAAGAAAAAGATGTAATAATTTATAATTTTGCCACGAAGAATACGGTTGAAGAGCATATATTAAAGCTTCTTTATGAAAAAATTGATTTGTTTGAAAAAGTAATTGGAGAGCTTGATGATATCTTAACTCGTCTTGAATTTGGCAGCTTTGAAGACCATTTAGTTGATATCTTTACTCATTCAAGCTCAGAACGAGAAATGAGAATCAAAATGGATAATTTGACTTCGATGATACAGTTTGCAGAAGAAGTGAAGGAAGGAGAAGCACATGCAGCAGCACGAAATCAATCAATTTCTTGAGCGCTATTTTATGGCAACAGGGTGTGAGATAACCGAGAATGGGCCAGGATATATGACGGTACAGTTAACCAATGAGATGGATAAAGAGCTTATGAATCGCCCCTTCTATTGGCACTATCTAGAAAAAACTGGTGGGACGCCAAATCCGATGATGCTGACACTAATCACAAATCCCGGGCAGGCTCCAGAACATATTAAAGGGGAAGTCATTCATTTTGGATCTCCACGTCTTCATCAAATTTTCCAATCTACGAAAAGGCTTGGCGGATATATTCGACTTTATGAAGATCATCCATTCAAAAAAGGGCAAAACACGCCCTTAAAACCATGGCTTGGATTAAATATGAAAATATCGTATCAATGTGACAGAAAAAAAGATGTATTTAAATCATTGGGGCTGCAATTAATTAATGGGCAAATAGTAGAAGATTTTTTTGACAAGCTGCAGCTTATCAAATTAACTCCAAAAATACCGGATTTTTCATTTACTTTAACACCACTTATTATGCCCAAAAGCGGAATTACAAGAATGAAAAGACAACTAACAATCGAGCTTGATCAGGAAGATCATCAATGGGCAGAGGACGCAAGAATGCGATGGAAGCAGGATTTAGAACTACTTGAGAAATTCTATGAGGATACAGAAGAAAAAGGAGGAAGCTATGAAAATGAGAAAACAGCACTTAAAGACCAATATGAACCAAAAATAACGATGTCAGTCTTGAATGGAGGCATGTTCTACTTAACAGAGAATGCCATTTAACATAAAATGCCCTAAACAAAAAGAATAAGGGTGCCCAAAAGGGTCGGAATGCTGCCATAACACTTGGGTACCCTCTTATGCGAGCTTATCGCTTCTTTTTTGTTCTGTACATAAAAAGATATGGGAGAATTCCAAACCATCTAAATAAAAAAGGACCTTTATTACCTTTTCTTATTTGCTTTTGTTTCTTTCGTTCATCACGAGGCTGATCCATGTACTTCACTAAGTTTTCAGTCATATACTTTACATAATCATTTGTTTTCATTTTAGACACACCTGCCTTTTTATTGACAGTAAAAGTATGCCCAAAATACAGTATTACAAACGTTCTTTTATTTCCCTGACGATCTGCGCTATCTCCTTGCCCGTTGTATCTATTGTAAAATGTGAGGCATCCTTGTATAAAGGGTAACGTTCGCTATATAGATCTTGAATCTTTTCTTTATTTGCGCCTTTTATTAAAGGTCTCGTTTGATCATTTTCCAATCGTTTGATCACTTCATCAATCGAAACTTCTAAAAACACAACAGTTCCATGCTGTTTTAAAAATTGACGATTCTCTAGTTTTTTTATAATGCCTCCACCTGTCATGATAATGGCATTTTCTTTTGGCAAACCTTGAAGCGCTTCCGTTTCAAGCTGTCTAAAATGCTCTTCTCCCGATTCTGCAAAAATCTCGTTGATAGTTTTCTCGGCTTTATTTACTATTTCTTGATCGACATCATATATAGAAAGCCCTGTGGTAGAACCTAGCTCCTCTCCAACAGTTGTTTTGCCGGCTCCCATAAAGCCGATTAGGTAGATCGATTTCATCTGTAAAAAATCCTCCGTTGTCAAATCACGTTTTTTCTATCCATTTTATCATTTTTTTAAGATTTTTGTCATACAAACTATAACCAACGATCTTAATATTTTCTTTATCTGTTAAAGTGAAATCGATTTTTAGCATGGAGTCTGAAAGTGAAGATATTTGATAATGAACCACTCCAGATGAGAAGGTAAAGTCACTTTCCGAAGCATACTCTAAATCTGTCGAAAGAATGACTTCTACTTCTTTGACAGATTTCATTAAATAATAGTCTTGTTTTAAAATTCTCGTTGTTTCCAAAAGAAGCCTTTTTTCTGCTAAATATTGCTCAAGCTGCACCACTAAAAACGTCGATGCGAGAATAAGAATACAATAGGTCAATGGATAAATGAACCCAGATTCATTTCGAATCATTCCTCTTTACCTACATCAAGAAATAAACGAACGGGTGCAGAATGTGTTTGATCAAATAGATCGGTCACTGTTAAATCTACTCCATTTTTTATTCTTTTAATACTTAAACTCTTAACCTTTTGCAATACGATTTCATGACCTGCTTGGTCGACTCTTCTTCTAAGATTTGTCCCGTATTTCTCATAGCTTATCAATTGGTTATTTTTTTGGAGCACGATTTTTTCGTTGATTACATTTATATCATCTGATGTACGGAGTTCTTTTTTAAATTGACTTAGAAAAACTTCCCACTCCATGCTTTGTACTCTTTTTTCGATCGGTTTCGATTGAAATAAATACTGAAAGCTTAACGGAATAAAAGCTACAATAACACAAAAGATCGAAAAGGCAAGGAGCATCTCTAAAAGAGTAAAGCCCCTTTCATTAAAAAGATTCGCAAATGGTTTTGGTTTGATCGCTAGTATTATCATATTGAACACAAACCTCCGTAGATTGATTCCCGCTTATTACATAAGGAATGTTTTTAACGATAATTGTCGTATTTTCCGTTTCTCTTTTTTCAGTTTCCAACGCTTGTAAATATTCATATAAGAGATGACTAGCCACTTTTTCTCTATCTAACAGAGTAAATTGCCGATTTAGCTGCATAAAGATTGGAAAGAAAATACCGGATATTAATATCCACACCGAGAACGCAAGAAATAATTCAGCTAAAATAAACCCTTCATTCTTTCGTAACATAAAATCTTCCTCTTCCGATTTGAATCGTAAACTTATAGCGGTTCTTTCCAATTTGAACAAAAAATGCACCAAATTTGTTTACATTCCCATTAGCCTCGAATTCAAAATTTAAGTTTAAGGAACCTTGATAAACGTATACTTTTTCAGAATAGTTCCGTTCTATTAACAATACTCCACGCCCCCTTTCATTTATTAGATATCGATGTTCATTTGGAATAATATGGACTGTAACAATCTGTTGATGAGAAATGGCATATTGCTGAGCATAAAATAGATCTGACGTTAATTGAGAAAAGAAGCGCTGTTTTTCGAGAAATAAAGCTTGAGGTTTGAGGATGATGGCAGTTGTGGTGGAAAGGATGAGGAAAATACTAAAAACAAATAACATTTCCATCATGGTAAAACCGTGCTGATTTTTCATCATGTTTCACTTACCGTTACGTCTCCATCACTTTCAATGACAATCGTTTTTCCATTAGGGGCATTCCTTTGATTTTCATTTAAGTACCCATCATTAATTAAGTCATCGACATTTTCAGGTAATTCATTGTGATCCATTTCATAAGCTTGAACCTGTGCTTCGACCATTTTTAAATACGCTTCCGTGCCTTTATCATTAATTCTTGCATTATGCTTCGTGACATTTGGAATTGTTATAATAAGCAATACAGAAATGATAAGTAAGACAATCATCATTTCGATTAGGGTAAAACCTTTTTCATTTTTCATTAATTTTCTTTTTCCTTTCTAAAATCCATCAAGTAGATGAAACATTGGCAGGAGAACAGCTAAATACATAGAAATAATCAATATGCCAACAATTCCATATAAACATGGATGGATCGTTTTGATTGTTTTCTCTATTCGATCTTCAAGTACGTTTAAACAATGGTTGCTATAAAAAAATAGTTCCTGATCTAGCTTTCCGTTTTCTTGTCCATGTTTCACAATTTGAACAAGCTCTTGATCAAAAATAGATAAGCTTCTTAACACCTCGTCTAATTTTTCACCTGTTCTAAGCATTGTAATTAAATAGTTTCCAACTTCTTGATAAAAGGGCTGATGGATATTTTTTTCAAATAACATTAAAGATTCAAAGATTGATATACCACTAGTTATTAAATAGCTCAATTGGACTGTAAAGTAATGGGTATAAACGAGGCAGAAAAACCTTCCAATAAGAGGGATTTTCACAATTATCTTTCGTTGGGAAAGAAGAGGTAATTTTCTAAACTTCAAAAAATAGTAGATGACAAAAGAACTGATGATGACTACGCCAACATAAAATAATATAGGAGCTACATCACTAAATAACATAATTACATGCACAAAAAAATTCGTTTTTAAATTCATCGTTTGAAACAATGAAATAAACCTTGGCAATAGAACACGCTCGACAAATAAAAATAAAAATCCCGTAATCAGTATCAATAATATTGGGTAAAAAAAGATCTTTTGTATTTTTTGCATATCCTTATTCCGTTTTAGCATCATTTCGCTTCCTGCTTGAAAAGAAGCAGCTAGACCTCCATGCTGTTCAGCGAAAAATACATACCCTATTAATTGTTGATTGAACTTTAAATCCTTTAATATTTTATAGAAGGGATATCCTTCTCGCAATTCAGAAAGAGTATGAATGATTTCTTGTTTTTTACGCGGTGACAAATATAAGGCCAGCGATTCAACTGCTTCTGCTAATGGATAGCCTCTTGAAAGCAGTTCCCCTACTCTTTTTAAGAAATATGCTTGATCTTGTACGGACCATTTACTCATCTTCATTTTCGTATACCCATCGATCATATTCTTCTTTTTTAATAAAGCCTAGTGCAATCCCCTTTCGGATTACCTTTTTTAACGTTTCATAATGGCTTTTCGATTGATCATTTTTTGTCTCGTTCAACACCGCAGACAGAGCTTTACCAGTTAATAATTCAAATACACTAGCTCTACTTCTTTTGGAATAGCTTGCACAGTAGGGTGAACAAGCTCCATTGCAGAACGGACAGGACAATTCAACTAATCTTTGCCCAGTTATGGCGACTAAGGTTTGTTCAATCTCTGTCCAATTAACCCCAAATTCTTTTAACCGAAAAATCGCCCCTCTTGCATCCCTCGTATGCATTGTTGTTAAAACGAGATGACCTGTAAGGGCCGCTCGAACAGCAATTTTTGCAGTTTCCGAATCACGAATTTCCCCAACCATTATAATATCAGGGTCATGACGTAAAATAGCTTTCAAACCAGTCGAATACGAAATACCAGCTTTTTCATTAACTTGTACTTGAAGTGCAAAATCATGATCTTTTTCAATAGGGTCTTCAAGGGTAATAACGTTTCGATTGTAGACATAGGACGTTTCATGAAGAAGGGAATATAAGGTAGTCGTCTTTCCGCTACCGGTTGGACCAGTAAAAATGATAAGTCCGTGAGAATGCTTTAAAAGAGCTAAAAGCTTTCGGGTTGCTGATGGGAATAACGAGATTTGTAAGAGTGGTATTTGGCTCTGCTGAGGGAGGATTCTAATGACGAGACTTTCATTATGACTTGAGGGAAGAGTTGAGAGCCTAAGGCCAATAACTTGATTGTCAACAATGCTTGAATACGATCCGCTTTGTGGTCGCCTCCTCTCCCCTATATCCATTGAGGCTGAAAATTTAAAATGGGAGATTAGCCTGTCACATTCTTCATTTGGAAGATAATACTTTGGCATTAATCGGTTGGAAATTCTAACTTGAATGATCGCATCCTGCTTGCGAGGAATGATGTGAATATCTGAGGCTTGATTACGGACAGCTTCTTTGATAATTCGATCCGCTAATAATTCAATCGAACTCACACTAATATAACCACCTTTCTATTTGTATAACCTACCATTTCGACTTTTTTCCTGTTTATCCTTCTAATTTTCAAAGAAAAATTATGTATATTTTGTGGCAATTGTTAAAAAATAAAAAGCAAATAGAATTCACCTTTGGGCTATAGCCAAGCGGTAAGGCAACGGACTTTGACTCCGTCATGCGCTGGTTCGAATCCAGCTAGCCCAGTCAGAAATGCGGAATCGGCTTGTTTAGCCCCGACAAGCATAAGATGAACAGGTGATGAGGCTGTGTTTTCAAGTCTCTTCACCTGGTTAGCTTATGACCTCGAGGGGCTAGCCGATGCAGCTGGACAATCGAAATGCGGAATCGGCTTGATCAGTCCCGACAAGCATAAGATAGCCTGTTGAAGGAGGCTGCTTTTCAAGTCTCATTAACAAGTTAGCGTATGACCTCGAGGGGCTACCCTATATAGATGGACAATCGAAATGCAGAATCAGCACATTCAACTCCGACAAGCATAAGTTAGCCTATATACAGATTTTTTGTCTAAATTATGACAAAATATGTGAACAATTTCTAAACTTAGCATATCAACAGTGTTTACCTTACGCATCTATATTATAATGTAATAAAATTACAAGGCATGAGGTGAGTTTAGATGGAACAAACTTTAAAAGTAACCAGTGTTTTATCTGATCCAACGCGCTATTATATTTATCAGTATATTACAAATCGCCATCAAGATGTAACCGTTCAAGAAATAGCTGATCAATTTGAAATCCATCCTAACGTAGCAAGACTTCATTTAACGAAGCTTGAAGATGTGAATATGCTAATATCGGAAACGAAAAAAACTGGAAAAGGCGGTCGTCCAAGCAGATTGTATCGTTTATCTGACGATGTGATCCAACTCAATTTTCCTTACCGTGATTATGAGCTTCTTTCAAAAATTACTTTCAGCACTTTAACGCAGCTTGGTGAACCAGGCAAAAAAGCATTAAATGAAGTGGGCAGACAGTTTGGAAAGGAAATGATTGAGAAGGAAAAAGTACGATATGCTCAAACTCTTGAAGAGCTTCCTTTTTATCATAGACTCAGTATTTTTAAAGCTGCAGCAACTTCTGGAGGTCTCCATCCTGAGATAGAGGTAGATGAAAATCAATCAAAAATCTTCATAGAATTTTTCAATTGCCCATTTAAAGAGGTGGCAATAAACCACAAAGATGATGCGTGCAATATGCACTTTGAATATTTAAAAGGAATGATTGATTCATTGTTTGATGGTGTAGAATTAATCGAAAAGGATAATATGCTTAATGGCTGCCATTCTTGTACGTATCAAGCACTTGTCGCAAAATAACAAAAATTATTGAACATAAAAACAACCAATTGTGCAGTTTCCTATGTATATAAGCACATCTACATCCAATTCCCTTAATAATTTACTTTTCTTTTGCATATCCTTTATAATGGAAATAATGAGTTTGTAAGAATGGTCCCCTTCGGAAAATTTCTGATTATTCAAACCATTCATCCTTTAGCATAACAAAGCTTGAAGTCTTACAGTCCGTTATTCCAGAATAAAGGAGGAGTTTAATTGGATCGAATGTACAGAGTTTTAGGATTCTGGACAGCCATTTTCGCAGTCATGTTCTTTGTTGGTGACATGTACACTGCTTCTTTAATCTTCTTAGGACAAACAGGCTTTTTCTTCTTTTTAGGCTATTTAAAGCTAACAGAACGTATGTATATGTATATTTTCGGTGCCTATTTGACCGTTTCTTTCATCGGATTTACTTACTATACAACCTTCCTGATGACTTCGGGAGTTGGTCATTAAGGATTATCAGCAAAGCAAATCGCTTTGCTGATTTTTTCTGTCTTAAAACCCGTTAAGGAAAGGGTTTGTATCCATTTCATCACCGATCGTAGTGGCGGGGCCATGCCCTGGCAAAACCAATGTTTCTTCTGGCAGTGTAAGGAGTTTATCATGGATACTCTTTAGAAGTTGTTTATGATTTCCCCCCCTTAGGTCGGTTCTTCCAATGCTTCCTTTAAAGAGCGCGTCACCTACAAATGCAGCCTTTTCTTCTTTAAAATAAAAGGTGACACTACCAGGGGAATGGCCTGGTGTTTCAAAAATTTCGAATGAAAAATCACCAATCTTCATAACTTGTTCACCACCTAATGTATAGTCTGCTGGCTTAATGGAAACGGTACTATTAAAATATTTTGATCCGTTTAATGACGGCTCCTTAAGCCAATCCTCTTCGAGTTGATGAACAAATACTGCAATTTGAAATTCATTTCTTAACACATCTACAGCACCAATATGATCAAAATGAGCATGAGTTAGAATAATAGCCACAGGCTTTAGTTCATGCTTATAAATATATTTCTTGAGTCTTTCTCCTTCCTCACCTGGATCAATAATCAAACAGCTTTTTTGCTCATTTTTCAAAATATAACAATTCGTTTGTAAGGGTCCTAAAGGAATTTGACTCCATTTCATGTTGATTTTACACCCCTTGATTCATATTTAACCTTAATTCATTTTTCAGCTAAACTTTCACGTACAGTGTTGATACAAATAAGTTCATTTTAACAGCATCGATAAGTCGACAAATTGAAAAAAAATCGTTAAAATGTAATGGAACTGAATAATCTCTATATAAAGAATATTTTTTTGAAAGCGTTATCTCTAAACCAACCTCAGTGAACGTTTATGAACTGGAATAAATCGACTGAAGGAGGCATATGTAAAATATGGGTACCGTGATCATTTTTGCTTTTGTGACTATACTTGCAGCATTTGCCACGATTCGTGCATTAAAAGATAGAAACATTCTTGGAATCATTTTTGGTTTTGGAGCTTTTGTTGTCTTTGGTTTTTTTTCCGTGATGACGCTCATTGCTCAAGGCTACCCAGCATCCCTTTAGAATTACATGAAGTGCCATGCACTTTTCATCCAAACAGTGTATGGCACCTTCTCTTTATAACTGACTTTTTACGCTTTCTACTTTATCTTCCATTTTCCTGGTAATATCACGTCGATCATCGATGCGGATATTCGTGCATACCCGTACTAATCCTTTTTCAAATGGTACTTCATGCATAGCTTGAATGACTTCAAATAACAGTGAAAGCTCCCCTTCAATAATCGTATTCATCGGTGTTAATTGAAAGCGAATTTTCCCTTCTTCCTCGTACTTCATTAAGACCTTATGAATATCTGCTACATAAGAGCTAACACTTGGAGTTCCAGTTCCAACTGGAATAACTGTTACGTCTACAATTGCCATCATTTTTCACCTCATCATTAATCATGGCATATTTAACCGCTTTTCTCAACTAAATGCTTATGAATACTCCTTGAGAAAGGGTGCTCCTATGAACTGGAATGATAATGGCAAAATGCCGCGTCTTTATTTACTTTTATCGATATTTCTCTACATCTTAGCAGATGGCTTACTGTCCGATATTCCAGGATATAGGTGAATTACATCTTTTGTCATAATGTTTATCAGCTTTTCAAAATAAAAGCCATATAAACACCATTTTCCATTCGGAGAACAGCTTATTGGTTCATTCTCTAGCCCACTTATAACAGTTGAAGATCTATTGTTGTTTAAATCATATGATATAAGCTCAAAGCTATTATGATAGGAATCTGTTTCTGCACTGTAGAAAGGTTTAAACGTATACAATTTTTTCTGATCTTGAACATAGCTATAAAAAGGAATTAGTACATTAGAAAAATTCGTCAGATAAGGAATCGAAAAAGATCCGATCGGCTTTAATGTATTCGAATAAAAAGAATATTGAGTTTCTTCTTTTTTGGTCTCATTGAACGAGATTGTCAATAAAGTATCTCGAAATGTATCAACCTGATATATATTTGACATAATTTCTTTCCCGAGACTATCTTCAATTATTCTTTTTTCAAGTGGAGCTGTCGGATTCAGGTGCTCTTGATCCCATTGTAAATACACAACCTCTTTGTTATTGATCCAAAAAGAAAAAGGGTTTGGCAAATGAATTTGTTCAGAGGATGCTAAATTCAGATTTATCTTATATTGTTGATCATTCCAATCTTCGGTAAAGGTTGACATTAGAATGATATTTTCATCGTATGGATTCCAAGAATATGAGATATCAAACGCATCCACTTTTTGATTAAATAGCGTTTTACCTTTTTGATTAATGATCGTTATTTCTTCTTTATTGGCTGCGATAGTGGATTGAATTAACAGCTTGTCCTTAGATGGACTAATAAAAATGGACGTAATCGGTACTGCGCTTGTATATAGTAAATCGCTCTTATTTGAAAATAAATCATACATGTAAACATTCGATCCCGTTCCAATATTTGTAACATATATTAATTTATTATTGTTTATCCAACCCGCTATCATGGAAAATTCACCTTTTTCCACATGTAACGGAGTAATGGTTTTATTAGATTTAATCGTTTCAGATTTTTTCTCTTTCACTAGGGTATCGTCTTTACTAAAATGCGGCTGCATCTCAACTGATTTTGAACAACCTGAAAGTAAAAACATAAACAAACCAAGAAAAAGGGGAAAAAAGTAATAGCACTGTCTCATTTGAAACTGTGTCATTTTCTACCACCTTTGTTTATATATAGATATTTTACTGTTATTTTCCCAAATAAAAAGCCGAATAGTTCGGCTTTTGTATAAAAATGAGGAAAGTTTATATGGATGAATCTAGATCATGTATTTTAACTTATTATTTTACAAGTCTAGAATAATCCTTTTTATGTGTAAGCAGTCGTTTCAGTATTTTCGGACAAAGATACCACTGCTTCAGCTCTTAACATTTTTTGTTAATGTTATACCCTATTGTAATTACTTGAGGTGAGAATGACAAGGGGAAATTGGATCATACATACAAGGAAGCTAAAAATATTCCAAGCGTCTCTTCATAAATGTTATTAAATTGAGACAATGGCAACGGATTTTTCCCTTTCCCCAGCTCAATCGTAAATCCTGGTTTATGAAATTCTTGAATAAACCAATCCTTATAGCCTGCAAAGCTATCAATATACTGGACAGACTTATATCCGCTCATTCGTTCAAACTCTATACTCATGTTTTTAGACTCATCAGGCTCAAGGCCTTCATAGCCCCAATAGAACTCTTCCCCTTGTGTATGAAAGGCTAGGAGACGATTAAATAATCGATTCTTTGCTAAATCAACCATTGCAATTGCTTCTGGTTCACTTAGAGGTGTAACACCTGGGTAATCTCTTGGTGCTGGTGCCTTCGAGCTAAGTCTTCCTTTTTCAAGCTCCCACTTTGCTGGGAACTGTTTATTTAAGTCAACCCCTCTTATATTTGCTTTCCAGTTTGAAAAATCCGTACTTCCACCATTTAGTTGAACTACTTCATTTTTTAGAGAGACTGGTGGACCTGTTACGACTAAATCTACACCATCTGGATTCACCATTGGAACAATCGATAAATCCACCTCGTTATATAAAGGAAGTGTAGCAAGCCCTCTCAAAATACCGGAGTTCGTTAAAGACAATAAAAAGGTTTCAACCAAGCACATCAACACAGCTGATGTAATCCATTCATTAGCATGAAAAGAAGCGTTAAAATGAACCTTCTTGCTTCCATTTCCAAACCTTATTTCATATATCGGCTTCCCAAGCACGCTCTCGCCAATGGTTTCAACCTTAATAAATGGATACATTTCCTTAAGCTTATGAATATCTCTCACTAAAGTTTGAAAATGATAATTTGATTTTTCATCAACCACCCGATCTATCACTCTAACTGGAAGTTGAAGTGATTGACCAACCTGTAACTGATTTGGATGAATATGTTGATTTAACAGAAGCAAGGCATCTATGGATAGATTTCTTTTTGCTGCGATCTTCCAAAGAATATCCTCCTCCTGTAGCGTGTATGGTTGAATAAAAAATCCTGGAATATTAATTTCCTGACCAGTTTGTAAGTTTGATACGTTAATATTTGGATTCGAATCTAGAATGAGATTTAAAGGAATCAAAAAAAGCCGACTATAATATGAAAGAGAATCCCCTTTTCGAAAATGCACTTTCATTCTTTCGCCCCCTTTGCATCAAAACATACATATGATCATTGCAGCATGAAAATACCTAAAAAAGAAGCATCCATTGAGGATGCTTACTAATAAATTAAAGCTAAAGCTATTGTAAAGGTTCCGTTACACCTGTGTTTCTACGCCCTTCTGAAAATTGATAAAATCTTAGTAAATCTCCATTTATGGTTTGGTCTGAAAATTCAAGTTCATTTTTTGCTTTTTCTTTAAAAGGGTCACATTTTATTTCATCCGTTGGTTCACCTGTTCCCTTATCATAACAAATATCTCGAGTGAAGACATGGTCCTTTGTGATAAAGCTTCCATCTCTTAACACGGTAAATTCCAATCGATCCTTAGCAAATAAATCCGACCCAAATTCGAGATAGTCCTTCGTATCAAAGCCTAATAAATGCAATAGCGTAGGCTTTACATCTATTTGACCTGAAACGGTTGAAATCGTTTTACCCGTTTGACCAGGAATATGAATGACGAAAGGTACACGCTGTAACTGTGTACTTTCAAAAGGAGTTACTTCTTTTCCTAAAAATTCTCCCATTGCTTTGTTATGATTTTCCGAAATTCCATAATGATCACCGTAAAGAACAATGATTGAATTCTCATATAGGCCTTCCTCTTTTAACCTTTGAATAAAATTCTTTAATGCTTCATCCTGATATCGAACCGTTGGAAAATAATTATTTAAAGTTTTACTGCCAGAAGTATAGGGTTCAATATAACGATCCTCTTCATCTAACTCAAAAGGAAAATGATTTGTTAAGGTGATGAATTTTGCGTAAAAAGGCTTTCGCATCCCTTTTAAATGCTCGATCGATTGTTCAAAGAAAGGCATATCCTTTAATCCCCAGCCAACCGTGTTTTCCTCGTTCACTTGATAATCAGGCAAGGAATAGAAACGATCATATCCTAAGCTTCTATACATGATATCTCGATTCCAGAAGCTTTTATTGTTAGCATGCAAGGAGGCTGTATAATAACCGTTTTCACTTAAAAATTTTGGTGTTGCTAAATACTGGTTTCCAGAATGGGTAAAAAAGACGGCCCCTCGATTCAGTGGGTATAATGAATTTTCAACGATAAATTCAGAGTCTGATGTTTTTCCTTGCCCAGTTTGATGATAAAACTGATCAAAATAATAGCTTTCTTTAATAAATTGATTTAAAAAAGGAGTAATTTCCTGACCGTTTACCGTTTGATTAATCACGAAATTTTGCGTTGATTCTAATGAAATGAGAATCACGTTTTTCCCCTTTGCGATTCCGAACATGTCTTCACTTGGCTTTTTATAATTCGCTTGATGATAATTGACAATTTTAGATAGTTCACTGCCATCTGCCAATGCTCTCTGGGCAGAGGATTTTGATTGTAAAAATGCATCGTAAATATGATATTGATACGTACCAATATTTTTCACAAGCATTTCTCTATCAAACGTCCGTGTTAAGAGCTGTGGTCGTTCTGTTTCTGCTAAACCAAGATTTAAGAAGCCAATGGCAATTGTAAACAGAAAATAAGCTCTTCTTTCAATTTTCGAATAAGCTTTAAAATGTGCAAATTTCAATTTCCATTTCATCATACTTACGAGAATAATAAAATCGATAAAATACAATAGATCAGATATCTGTAATAACTCATGGACACTGCTTCCTAAATCACTCATATTACTAGTTTGCATAAGCACAGGAATCGTGAGGAAATCATTAAAAAATCGATAGAAAACCACATTCGCAAATAAGATTGCAGAAATGATAAAGCTCGTTATCATTAAATATCTTTTTTGATTTTTTTCTTTCATAAACATGCCAAGTCCAAAAACAAACATGAGAAAGCACAGCGGATTGATCAATAAAATAAACTCTTGTTTCCAACTTTCAATTTTAATATCAAAACTGGTTTTATAAACAATATACGTCTTTAGCCAAAGCAAGATGGTGGCAATTGCTGTGTATGAAATTTTTTTCGTTACTTCTTTAGCCATATATTTTTCTTTTCCTCCTATCCCTAAATGACTACGGAATATATAGGTTACTTTCCATTCTTCAATAATAAGCGACTTATATCTTAATATTTTTTTTACAATAAATCAAACTGAACAAAACAATAAACTATTAGAATATTATGATGTAGTTTAGGCATACATTATAGACGTTCAAAAAAAATAAAAGTTTCATTTTCTTACACGATAAGTATGAAATAGAACTATTTACATATATTCTCTAGCAGTCTATGACAATGGAAACATCCTTTTTATCCATATTATGGTTGTATTAAGTATTATTTGTACAAAAAAATCCTTAGAAAGATCAACTTTCTAAGGATTTTAAGCAATATCCATTATTTATTCTTCGCAAGCCAAGCTGCACCAATGACGCCAGCATCATTTCCTAATGTAGCAATCGAAATTTGAGTAGATTCTGCTACACTTTTAAAAGAGTATTTATGGAAGTTTTCTTTAACTAATGAAAGTAAAATATCCCCAGCCTTCGATACTCCCCCGCCAATGACAATCTTGTCGGGATTTAATGTATTGGCAATATGACTTAGGGCTAGACCAAGATAAAATCCTACCTTTTGAACGACAATATTTGCATCGATATCACCGCGTCTAGCAGCATCGAAAACCATTTTTGCCGTAATGACTCCATCCGCTTGATAGGCTTCTTCTGCTAATGTTCCATTTTGAACAGTTGATTTTCCAAGTTGCTCTAATGCAAGACGGACAATCCCAGTTGCAGAAGCAACGGTTTCAAGACATCCCGTCTTCCCACAATTACATTGAGCTCCACCTTCTGTCACCGCAGTCATGTGGCCAATTTCTCCTGCCGCTCCTCGTACTCCTCCAACTATATCTCCATTTGCTATGACTCCTCCACCGACTCCCGTACCGAGTGTCACACAAACGATATTTTTAGAGCCTGTCCCAGCACCTTTCCACATTTCACCAAGTGCAGCACAGTTCGCATCATTTTCAACGACAACAGAAAATCCAGTTGCTTCTTGAAGCTTTTCCTTAAGCGGGTAATGATCTTTCCAACCTAGATTAACTGTATTGAATATAATTCCAGTTTCTAAATCAACTGGGCCCGGAGCACCCATACCAAGTCCAATGACGTCATCCTTGGATATTTTTAACTCAAGCAGCTTATCATTAATTGCTTTTGCAACATCTAACGTAATATTAACACCCTCGAAGGAATTATCTGTAGGTATTTCCCACTTTGTAAGGATATCCCCATCTTCATTTAAAAAAGCTAACTTGATGGTTGTACCACCTAAATCTACACCAATAATGTATTTTTCAGCCAACTGACACACTCCCTCTTCCAATACCATTACAATTCTTTATTTCTAATTTTATTCATTTCTTGCTTGAGGATTAACATAGCTATCTGATATTCCTTTTCTTCCATTAATTGAGCTTGGTAAAGTTCATGTAATTCAGTACCCATTAAATCGAGATCTGCTTCCCGATCTCCAATATAAATAATCGTACCGAATTGTTTTAAATATTGCTGAATATCAAAAATTGTTTTCATCGTTTCCCTCATATTTTTTACATGTTTAGTTAATCGCTTACATAAAAAGTATAATCGATTTTTTTTTCTACTACAAGAAGTTAAATTCAATAAAAATAATCATGTGAACAAAAGACAAACATATATTATTTAAAAGGACAAACATAAAGCAAAATCGATTTATGACTTAAAGTGAGGCTCAAATCATGAAAAAAAAGCTCATTATCTTTCTCATTGCTTTAGGAATTATGAGCACAGTTATGTTTATGTTTCAAAAAAACGATCAGGTAGAGGAAAGCATTATTTTTTTCCCAATTGATTCATCGATTTCATTTAAACTGACAAAAACAGATCTTTCTTTGCCTGAACGAACAAATACTAATGACTATTCATTTCTTTGGAAGGTTACATCCATTTTAGAACAAAAAGCGTATTTAAGACAGGATATTAGCCTATTATATAAAAATGGACGTTTAATAAGCAAGATGGGAAAATGGGAACAAAATACCGACACCATCGTTCAAGATAAAAGTGTTCAAAGCCAAGAAAGTGGTCAATACATGGCCATTTCTTTTCATCATGCTGAGCTGCATCCTGAAAACGAACAGATTTTTAGTGCTCAGCAAATATCTGAAGATCTGTTATATGTGATAGACTCTTCCTTTAGTCCTTTTTCCGCTTTTCACCAACCAAAGAAAAAGGAAGAAAAAGAATGGAAGCACATACTTGATCAAATTACTAATCAGGACTTGGCTTATAGTTGGCAAAAAGGAATAGAAACTTATCATATCAATAAAGAAAATTACTTTTTTATCCCACTATCGAAGCTCATAAACTATCAAAATTTCCCTCTTCCATCTTTTTCAAAAGAAAAAACAGATCAAATCATCGGTCAATTATGGGAAGGCTTATACAAAAATTATTTTCTTGGCATTCAAAAAAAGAATGGTTCCTTTATTGACCCAGTTGGAAGTAAAATGCCCCTAATCCTATTGTCAAAGGATCGAACTCACCTCCTTGTCCTATTTGAAGCAAGCGATGGTGAAATGATCCTCCTGCGCCAACATATAACAAGCCCGTAAGCATTTCCTAAAAATACATTTAAAAAAGAAAGGCTGTAGTAAACAGACCTTTCTTCATTTGTTGGGGCTATCACGTTAGTCAGCTTCTGAAATTACTGTATCCATCATTTTATTACGTACACCAGGAATGCTAAATATAGCACTAACAAATCCACGCCTTATTAGATTATTGCTTAAAATAATATTCATAATGCTAAAACGTTTTTTATACACATAATAACCTGCTATACCAATTAACAAAAAAGAAATAATTCGACCCATCATAAATCCCTCCTATTTCTAGTGTGAAATAAAAGGTGCAATATTATGCGAGTTGAATCCATACAATAAGAAATCCTATAGCAAAGAGAGACTGCCATGGGCAGTCTCACATATTATTTACTTTACTTGGAAATCTAAAACAGGAGCCATTGTTTTTTTCAATACTTCAACAGAATGATTGAATTTTTGTTGTTCTTCTGCACTTAAATCCAGCTCAACAACTTCACGAAGTCCACTGCGATTTACAACTGCTGGAACTCCAACATAAACATCACTTTGTCCATATTGGCCGTCAAGGTATGCAGATACAGTTAAGACTGCATTTTCATTTTGCAGAATGGCTTTTGTAATTCTTACAAGTCCCATCGCAATACCATAATAGGTAGCGCCTTTTCGTTCAATGATATGATAAGCAGCATCCCTAACATTTACAAACAACTCATCTAAATCTTCTTGAGTTGTATTGTTCTTTTTCATCCATTCGCCAATTGGGCTACATGCAATATCAGAGCAGCTCCATACAGGTAATTCAGTATCACCATGTTCACCGATAATGTATGCGTGCACGTTACGTGTATCAACATCGAATTTCTCACCTAATAAGAAACGGAAACGAGCAGTATCAAGTATAGTTCCAGATCCAATTACACGTTCTTTAGGAAGACCAGAGAATTTCCAAACAGCGTAAGTTAAAATATCAACTGGGTTTGTTGCAACTAAAAAGATTCCGTTGAAGCCAGTTGCCATGATTTGATCAACAATAGATTTGAAAATTTTTGTATTTTTTTCAACAAGATCTAAACGAGTTTCGCCTGGTTTTTGAGCTAAACCTGCAGTTAATACAACTAAATCAGCAGTAGCACAGTCAGAATAGTCACCGTACCAAATTTTTGTTGGAGATGGAGCGAATGCCATACCATGGTTTAAATCCATTGCATCTCCTTCAGATTTCTCTTTATTTATATCAATTAAAACTAGTTCTTCTGTTACTCCTTGATTAAGTAAAGCAAAGGCATAACTTGATCCTACGAACCCTGTTCCAACTAACGCTACACGATTTACATGATCTTTCATGATAACTTCCTCCTAATTATTAATCCAAATTTTATTATTGGTTGATATTAAGTGATTAATTCGGAAGATACTATTAATAACTTATTAATGTCTCTTCCTTTAACTAAATTGTACACTATTTCACAAGGGAATTTCATCATATGAAAACGTTATCTTTGTAGCAATATTGTGACAGATTTCACAGAATATCAAAATCATATTAAATAACTTAATTCTTCAAATATACATGGCGATCCGTTATGATTTTGTCCACAGGAAGGTCATAGGGACCGATTGGAAGATCATTCACAATTTGTACAGAAAAAGCGAGTGATATGGTTGGTCCATCATATTGTGTCAAGTATCGATCAAAATAACCTCCTCCAAATCCGAGACGATTGCCTATTTTTGTATAGGCTAGACCTGGAACGATTAATAAATCGATTTCTTCAGGCATAACCTCCTTAGTGATCTTCTCGATCGGTTCGGATAGTCCAAAATAAACAGACTCAAGCTGATCAAAGCTTGTGATAGACCTAAATATCATTTTTCTTTCCTTTGGTAAACACTTTGGGACGACGACACGTTTTTCTAATTCCCACAATGTTCTAATAATTTGCAGAGTGTCTACCTCTGGAGATTTCGAAACCGTAATACCTACTGTTTTTGCCTTCTTCCAGATGGGATCTTCATATAATTTTTGCAAAATCCAATTCGAATCATCTTCAATTTTTTGCTGTGTCATTTCTGCTAATTGCGTTTTCATCCATTTTCTTAATGCTTGTTTTTGATCCATCTGAAAGCCTCCAAATATTTCACTCTAATTTCAATATTAAAATAAAAGATCTAAAAATACAAAAAAACAGCGGGAGGATTCCCACTGTTTATTTTGTTTCACGATGTGCAGTTACACGTTTTTCTCTTGAACAATATTTTTTAAGTTCAAGACGATCTGGATTATTTCGTTTATTTTTTTTAGAAATATAGTTACGATCTCCACATTCTGTGCAAGCTAACGTAATATTTACACGCATGTAATTTCCCTCCAAACTAAATAATAGCTAGTTCGTTCATACGACTTTTCTATAATATCATTTTTCATTTGGAAATGCTAGTGTGTTTTTCAAAAGTACATGATTTAATCCCATTACTTCCAATTTACTTCTGCTAGAAATAACCCATGAGCTGCATTCACACGTTTCCTTGCTGTCTATATTCATATTTAACGTAAATATACTAGCTGTCGCCCCTTTTCCCATCGGCTGATATTTTAGCACACCTTTTTCAGAGTTATTCCATAAACGATCAGAATAGAGATTCCATAATGGCTGAATTGTTCTCTGCTCCATTCCATCACCTCTACAATGCCCATTTACTAAATGGACGATGTCATCTGCTAAATGAAAAATCACATTATCCGTCGGGGATACAAAGGCTAAATGATCTAATCCTGTAACATCATAGTGATGCATCATAATCAGCTTTACATTTCTGGGTGTGGCTAGATGGTTTCTAACAAAGATTTCAAAGTAGATGATTTTGGAATGCTTATGCTCCTGTCTTATTTGAATGGAAATCGCTTCATTCGGGATCAGTTTCTCGGAGGCATCCCATAGCCAATATGTTTTTCCTTCAATCCAAATACCTGGTGTCGCCTTTATTCGTCCTTTACTTTTATTTTTTTCGTCCAAATACATCTGGTTATTTGAATGAAAATAAGCTTCTGGTTTCATCAGCATTACACCTTTTTTTATTATTTGTTTTGAAAGTTTATAAAAGCTGTTCAAAAAGCACTGGAAAAATAGCTGTCGAAACTCTATATCTGCTTGCTTCTCGGCTTTTAACCCTCTTTTTTTGAACACGATCCTATATTTTATAGTTAGTCCTCGCCTCTTCAAATACTCTTTTTGTTTCCTCAGCTATGCTACTCCAATTAAAAAGCTTTTCTACCGCTTCTTTCCCTTTTCGTCCTATTTGAATTGCATCTTCATTATTTTCCAATAGCCATATTACTTGTTCGATCAAGCTATCGGAGCTTCCCGGTACCATATATAGACCTGATTTTGCATTCTCAACAATCCCTTTTAATCCTCCGGTGCTTGATACAATGGTCGGTTTAGCAAAAATCATTGACTCTAGCGCGGTAATCCCAAATGGCTCATAAAGACTCGGAACTATAGCCATGTCACAAATGGAATAAAGAGCATTTCTTTGTTCATCACTAATGTATCCAATGAAATATACACAATCTTCAAGATGAAGCTCTACAACCTTTTGCCTGTAATCATTTAGCATTGGTCCAGTCCCAGCAATAATGAAATAAACATCAGGGCGAATAGCCTTTATTTTACTTGCAGCTTCAATCAACGTATCAAAGCCTTTCTCCTTCACCATTCTACCAACGCAAAAAACAAGCTTATTCTCTTGATTGACAGGTATGTTACTTAAAGATACCTCACTTGTTGGCCAAATTTCTTGCTCGCTGACTCCATTTGGAATCATAAAAAGTTTACTCTCATTGATATGAAAAACTTGTATAAGCTCCTCTTTCATAAATTCGCTGCATACGATAATAAAATTAGAACCATTAATTAACAGTTTTTCCTTTTCATGAATAAATCGCTGCATTTCATTATGAATGCCATTGTTTCTACCATATTCAGTGGCATGAATTGTTGTAATTAAAGGAATATTTAATTGTTCCTGTAACGATAAAGCAGCTGCACCTACTAACCATTCATGCGCATGAATAAGCTCAAAGGAATTAGTTTTTGCGAGTTCAATTCCTTTTTCTAATATGGCTAAATTCAATCCGCCAATCCACTTTAGGAAATCCTGATCCAATTCATTTAATGGATGAACACGATGAATATAAATAGAATCTTTTATTTCCTCAAGTTCTGAGTCGTTCCTACGTGCTGTCACAATATGAATATCATAGCCTAAGCCTGCTAAGCTGTTCGAAAGACCATGGACATGTTTTCCAAGCCCCCCAACAATATGTGGTGGATATTCCCATGAAAGCAACAGAATTTTTTTCTTATTATTGCTTTTGACTGCCTTTTTTGTTGAGTCTAGTAAATAAGTTGAAGTTAGTACTGGAAATTTATTTTCTCTTGTAACGAGCCATTCTTGAACCAATGGTTTAGAAAAGAAAGTAGACAAGGTCTTGTATGCATCAATATACTCTTTCGCTGCTTTTGTAGGAAAAAAGTGACGATTACTTATTAAACCACTTAACAGCATCCATTCCTTTTGCATTTGTTTGTATAGTCTTTTTTCATTAGAAGATAAAGTATAATAATCATATTTTTCCAAATCCATTTCCAAGAAATAGCTTTCAATAAAAAGCTGTGACTTTTCATCATCAGAAAAAGAATGCTCATCATCAAATCCTTCCATAAAAGATGAGCTTAGATGAACCATTTCCATCTGATTATTCATGGTGTTTAAATATTGCTGTGGATTCATAGGGGTAATAAAGTTCTCATCCATTAAAGAAGAAATACTTGCCAATATGTCTTCAATGTTTTCTATTACTTGCTCAAAATTAAATGCAACACTTAAGACAGATTGTTCTTGAATGGTTGGAACCTCTTCTATCAAGAAATGAAATCGTTTTTTCCAGTTTTCATTCTCCTCTACTATATAATCAAGCAGAGGGAAAAATACTAAGCCATGAGGGGATTCAACTGGAAATTGTGCAGATTTAGGTGTAGGATCTGCATTAATAATGGTCGATTGATCTATATAGCTATATTGGATCCCTGTAGAAGCCAGATTAAGATCAAGCCCTGATGCATAAGCTCCTCTAGGGAACCAAAACCCCTTCGGACGAACCTCAAAATAATCCTCAAGTATGGACAGTCCTGTTTTTACTTGTAAATCTATGCCTGTACTTGTGGCTAAATAAGGAAGAGTAGAAAAAGTTGCTGGAGAAGCAAGCAATTCTATTTTATTTTCATTTATCAGCTTCCGAATAATACTGTTAATTCGGTATTCCGCTTGTTTCCATACCTGATAGATTTTAGATTGCTCCATTTTTTTTTGAACAAAGTGTTCAGATACTTGCTGTTGAAACTCTGGTTGATCTAATATTTCGTAAAAAATAGGTGCAAAGGCTAGTTGAATAGTGTATGAGGTAGGTTTTTGATCGATCAAATGCAGCAGTCGCAAAAACTGTATGGTAAAAGAAATAAGTGTTTGTTTCCCATCTTTTCCTTTTTGAAAAGCATATTCATATGGAGTATCAGAATAGATTATTAACTGAAAATATGGATATGTCATCCTTCGATCCCCCTAATTTTCTTTATTATAATAGCTATAAGTGCTTACATGTTCAATCCAATTAGGTGCCATTTCTTTATGTTGTAAGAATCGGTCAATCTCTTTTTTAAGCTCACCCGCTTGACTAGGATTCGTACGCGGTATTTGAATGGCATTTGAACGCATTAGAGGGAGAAATTGATCTTCATTACATTTTACTCCCCATTCAATGCAATAGCTGCGATTTGGTTTCATACCTGCAAATGTCCAGCTGTTCTTGTTTTCAGGTAATGAAATCTCACGATAATCATTCGCATTACTCCCATTAAAAATTAAGCTCGTTACATCATAAATTCTCAATACCTTTGCTAATGCTTCAAATGGC
This sequence comes from Bacillus sp. 03113, assembly GCF_006546985.1. GTDB lineage: Bacteria > Bacillota > Bacilli > Bacillales > Cytobacillaceae > VATK01. The sequence continues at coordinate 99,205 of NZ_VATK01000005.1, read as the reverse complement.
TTCTGGAAATAAAGGGATACTAACTTTTCTTTTTGTGAAGAGATTTTCCAAAAAACAAATAGTTTATTTTTTGATATGAGCCATGTGGTGACACAGTCTTCATAAGAAATAGGTATTTGCTCAGGAAGTTTTTCAAGATTCATAGGTACTAAATCTATAGGTTTCTTAATACTAGATTGTGGAGATTGTTTACTCTTCGTTTCGGTCTTTATTGGAATATCATTATTTTTTTTGTTACTTTTCACATATTTTGTCCATTGATATTGGACTTTCCCTACTGTAGAATCGAGTTCCTCTGCTATTTTTCTAAATGATAGCCCTTTCTTTCTCAAATTAATAATATCTTCTATCATAGCGCACCTCTTTTTATAAAATAATAAAATGATAATGATAGCACTGAATGATTCTATTATTTAATGTTAGCACTGATACGTAATTGTCACAATGAATGGATTTTGTCGGATTATGTGCAGGTGTTGAGCAGTATAAACTGAGGAGGAAAAATATTTTTAAAATACAGATAAAAAAGAATGTTGTCCTTTTTTTCGACACCGTTTTTTTGAGATTTGAAGTAGAATGCCGACATATTCCGTGCGTATTCGTCCCCTTCGAAAATGGGAATCGAATTTTGTCTATTATAATGATAAAATATTTTTAGCTAGTTTTTCAACACAATGAGGTGAATTTATTGGAGTTTGTCATCATTTCTTTACTTGGTTTTTCTATTATCATACTTATTCTTTCATTTTTTTTAAAAGATCCACATAAACAACTGCAAGAAGAACTGGATCAAATGTCTCTACAACATTTACAGGAGTTATCTCAGATTAAAAAAAGGCTGCGTCTCTTAGAAGAAGAAATACTAATGAGTGTCGATCATTTTCAGCTGCCTAGTCTTGATGGCTTGGAAAAAAAAGAAGTTAATAGCATTATTCAGAGCCAAGTAATTTCTCTTGCTCGACAAGGTATACCTATTGATATGATCGCAAAGCAGTCATCTTTATCATTGAAGGATGTTCAGTCCATTCTTCAAGCTAATAAAGGAGAATTAGATGAATAAGAATTCCGTTAGATCATTTGCATATGGTGTATTATTTACAGTTGCTGTAATCGTTATTACCTATTATTTCTTAAGGTAGAAACAATGATTTTTATTTAAATAAAGGCTGTTTTTGTATTGATTGTTGCTTTTAAACGCGCAGCCTGCATACACTTCGCTTTCCGTGGGCGAGCGTCAAGCCTCCTCGTCGCATACGCTCCTGCGGGGTCTCGCCTTTCTCGCATTCCCACAGGAGTCTACGTGTATGCAGGCTGCTCCGAAACGTTTCTCGCAATGTTTTTTTATGTCAAAAGCAACAAACTTTGAGAAAACAGCCTAAATAAAAAAGGGTGTCCAATCAATGATCTGCATTCCGAAGATAGATTGTATTTATAGATATTGCTATCAATAGATACGGAATATCATCTTCGGAGTGCCTGTTCCATCGATTAAGTCACCCTTAATGGTTGTTAAATTATTTATTTAAATCATAATGTCTACCTTTAACTAAATAGTAAACATTTTCAGCAATATTTGTTATATGGTCTGCTGCTCTTTCTAAAAATCGGCAAATAAAAGTAAAATGAGTAATTTGCTGTACGTAATCTGGATTTTTTTGATTTTCCTCTAATAGCTGCTTCATTGTCAAATCGTAAATATCATCTACTTCATTGTCCATTCCTGCTACTTTTTTAGCTAACAATATATCTTCCTCTGTATATGCCTTTAAAGATAGCTGCAGCATTTCAGTCGTTAATGTGTGCATTTTTTTTATTTGAAAAATGGGATGTGTGTAGGATTTATTGCCAATTCTAATTGTTGCCTTTGCAATATTAACAGCAAAATCGGCGATTCTTTCGATCTCTGTGGCAATTTTAATGCCAACAATGATTCTCCGTAAATCAATGGCAACTGGCTGCTGCTTGGCAATAAGCAAAATAGCAAAATCGTTTATTTCTTCATACATTAAGTTGATTTTTGAATCTTCTTCCATAATTTGCAGAGCTAGCTCTACATTTTTTGTTTCAAGTGCCCCTAACGCTTTTGTTAATGCTTCCTCAGCGGAGCGACCAATTTCGAGCAATTTATTTTGCAATTCTTTTAAATCATAATCGAATTTTTCTCTAACTGCCATTATGCCGTGCACCCCTTTGTCCGTATATCGTTTCTTTAGATGCCTTTTTTGTTCTTACCCAAATCGACCAGTTATATAATCTTCTGTACGTTTATCAGAAGGATTGGAAAATAATTTATTAGTTTGATCATATTCAATCACTTCTCCATTTAAGAAGAACGCTGTTTTATCGGAAATACGAGCAGCCTGCTGCATATTGTGAGTAACAATAATAATACTAAAGTTTTGCTTAAGCTCTTGAACAAGCTCCTCTACTTTAAGCGTAGAAATCGGATCCAGCGCAGATGTTGGTTCGTCCATTAGGATAACATCAGGCTCAATCGCTAAGCAACGTGCGATACATAATCTTTGCTGCTGTCCTCCTGAAAGTCCATATGCATTTTGATGTAAGCGATCCTTTACTTCCTCCCAAATGGCTGCACCCTTTAAGCTTTGCTCAACTATTTGGTCTAAAACCTTTTTATCACGAATTCCATGTATTTTTGGTCCATAGGCAACATTATCATAAATCGACTTTGGAAATGGATTTGGTTTTTGGAAAACCATACCCACTTTTGTTCTTAATTCTTCAACTCCATATGACTTATCAAATATATTTCTTCCGCGATAAGCAATTTCACCAGACGTTTTAACAGCTGGAATTAACTCAATCATCCTATTTAATGTCTTAATATACGTAGATTTCCCACAACCAGAAGGTCCGATAATGGCTGTTACTTCATTCTCAATTATATCTAAATTGATATTTTTTAGAGCATGATTTTCTCCGTACCATAAATTTAATTCTTTCGTTCGATATACCACTTCTTTTTTTTCTTTACTTTGCTGAGATCCTTGCATATTACCTTTTTGTACAGTGAATATTTTTTTTTCAGTCATTGCCGTCATTGTAAAAAGCCCCCTTCATCCTTTAAGAGATAGATTTAATATCTCTTTTGAAATTTATTACGAATAAAAACTGCAATCGAGTTCATTACTATTAATAAAATTAGCAAGACAATAATTCCTGCCGCAGCCAAATCTTGAAATTCAGCCTGCGGTCGACCAGTCCAGTTATATATTTGCATTGGCAACACTGTAAACATATCAAACACGGATCGAGGTAAAAATGCAAGAAAAAGCGGTAATCCTAAAACAACAAGAGGAGCCGTTTCTCCAATTGCACGAGATAAAGCTAGAATACCTCCAGTTAATATTCCAGGCAGAGCAGCAGGCAAAACAACATTGAATATTGTTTGCCACTTTGTCGCTCCCATTCCTAATGAAGCTTCTGTTAGTTGCTTCGGAACAGAACGAATCGCTTCTTGTGATGCCACAATTATAATTGGAAGAACGAGTAAGCTCATTGTAAGACCAGCAGCTAATACACTTGTTCCTAAAGAAAGCGCACGTACAAAAACAGTTAATCCTAATAAACCAAATACAATAGACGGTACGCCTGCTAGATTCGAAATATTAATTTGAATAAATCGAGTGAAGCGATTCTTTTTAGCATATTCTTCTAAGTAAATGGCTGTTCCAACCCCTAAAATTAGAGATACAGGTGCTACTACTGCCATTAACCAAACCGTACCAATAAGGGCAGTGTATACACCAGCTTGTTCTGCTTTTCGTGAAGGCAAGCTTTGTAAAAATTGCAAATCTAAATAGCCAATTCCTTGAGTCAATATCCGATAAAGTAAGATTCCTAACATGAGTAATCCAAACATTGTAGCTATAAAAAACAAGCTTTTGAAAATAATATTCCTAACAAGCCTTGGTTTCATATGTTCTATCACTTTAGATTCATCGATTAATTTCATTAGTATTCCTCCCTAAAACGACGAGAAACGAATTGAGCAAGCAAGTTCATAAACAAAGTAAAGACAAATAGAGTAAATCCAACAGCATATATACTATAATAGATTGTTGTACCGTAGCCTGCATCTCCTTGGCTGACCTGTACAATGTAGGCTGTCATTGTTTGGATTGAGCTCATAAAATCCCAATTCAAATTAGGTGTAGAACCTCCTGCAACAGCTACAATCATTGTTTCACCGATTGCACGTGAAACTGCAAGAACAATGGAAGAAGCAATCCCAGATATAGCCGCTGGAAGTACAACCTTTAACGATACTTCAAACTTTGTTGAACCTAATGCAAGCGCTCCTTCTCTCATTGAATTTGGGACTGAAGACATAGCATCTTCAGATAGAGATGCTATCATAGGTGTGATCATTATACCTATAACAATCCCAGGACTTAGCGCGTTAAAAATTTCAAGGGAAGGAATTAATTTTTGTAAAATAGGTGTTACAAATGTTAAAGCGAAGAAACCATACACAATGGTCGGAATACCTGCCAATATTTCTAATATTGGCTTAATTACTCTTCTCGTTTTATCAGTAGCATACTCACTCAAATAAATGGCAGAAGCTAATCCAATAGGAATGGCAACAATCGCAGCAATGATTGTTACTTTTAATGTTCCTGCTATCAAAGGTAAAATACCAAAAGACCCCGGCTTTGAAAATGGATACCATGTTTGCGAGGTTAAAAACTCAACAATGGATACATGTTCAAAAAATGTAAATGTTTCAAATATAAGTGTTAAAACAATCCCTAATGTTGTTAAAACAGAAACGATGGCAGTTAGCAAAAGAATAAATGGCATTGCTTTTCCAATCCATTGGCCAATACTTCCCTTTTTTTTCTTTTCTATAATCATCTGTTGTACAGATAAGCTAGTTGCCTTATTTTGCAATGTGAAAACCCCTTTCATCCACATGACAAGATGAGAAGCTCTATTTCACGCTTCCCATCTCGTAATAATTACTTAAGTGCGTCTAAAGCATCTAAATCTTTTTTATACTCATCTTCTGGTAGCTTAACATACCCTACATCTTCTGAAAGCTCAGCAGCATTTTCAATTGTAAATTTAACAAAATCATAAACTTCTTCTTTTTTCACAGATTCATTTTTTACATAAGTAAACAATGGACGAGATAATGGAGCATATTCACCACTTTCAACCGTTTTGTTTGTAGGCTCAACAGGACCACTGCCATTGTCGATCGGAACAACTTTTAATTTGTCTTTATTTTCAACGTAATAAGCATATCCGAAGTATCCAATTGCATTTTCATCACCCGTTACTCCTTGTACAAGAACATTATCATCTTCAGATAAAGTCGCTTTTTGAACAATCGGCTGTCCTTCTAAAATGACCTCATCGAAGTAATCGAATGTTCCAGAATCAGTACCTGGTGAATAAAATTTAATTTCTTCTTCAGGCCATCCTTTACGGATATCAGACCATTTTTTTGTCGTTCCATCTTCAAGCCATAATTTTTTCAATTCATCTACTGTTAAATGATCAACAAAGTCATTGTCTTTATTAACAACTACAGATAAACCATCGTATGCTAATTTTAATTCTGTAAATTCAATTCCTTTTTCATCTAATTGTGTTTTTTCTTCATCTTTAACAGGGCGAGAAGCATTACTTAAATCAGTTTGTCCAGCAATGAAAGCTTTAAATCCACCGCCAGTACCAGAGGAGGCAACGGAAACTTTTACATCAGGTTGCTGTGTTTGATATTCTTCTACAACAGCTTCCATAATTGGATAAACTGTTGATGAACCGTCTACTTTAATTTCACCTTGTAATTGCTTTGTTTCTCCATCAGCAGGATCCTTCTCATCGGCTGCATTATTACCAGCACCACAAGCTGCTGTGAAGGCTAGTACTGCTCCTACCATTGTAGAGAGTACTACGTACTTAAAGCTTTTCATTTCAAAATTCCCCCTAAGAGATTCTTTGTGTGTCTTACATTTATTAGCATAAGGCTTGACTATTAATAATGTTTAAACACATTGTAAAGGTTTTGTAAATTTCCATTAAAAAATGTAAATTTGTCATAAAAGTGGTTTTTTTATGTGAAGAAAGGGTATAAATAGTGTTCCCAATTAAAATTTGTGGATACCACATTATTGTAGAATGATTCGAAGAGAAAAAAGGTGTCTCAAGTGATGTACTTCCTTTAAAAGAGTCATGAGGTAAATAAGATCGTTCCTATTTACGAATACTCTTTTTAAAGCAGCTTTTAGTTGAGACACCCTTCATGGATTTAATACTGTTTATTTATTCAGATTCCGGCTTAACACTAAGAGGATCTGAATTATTTCCCTGAAGTCGATTATTTTTTAAATTAAAATAGGCGTCCATTACTCTTTCACCTATCTTTTTATTAGCTCCATGATCAACGCTCCCCTGATACGCCCATGGAACCATGACTGCCATTGCAACCTCAGGATTTTTTGCTGGAGCATAGCCAACTAAGCTTAAATTCATCACCTGTGGCGGCTCCTTAAATTGCTTACGGTTCGGTCCATCATAAAAAGCCTCAGCTGTCCCCGTTTTTCCAGCAGGATCATATGATTTTCCCGCAAAGTTTGAATAAGCTGTTCCACCTGGCTCCTGCATAACCTTTGTAAATCCTGTTTGTACTCTTTTTAGCCAACTTTCCTGCACATCAAGCTTGTTTAATACTTTAGGCTTAATTTCTTGAACAATAGGTCCTACCTGATTCTTTTCTTTGATCGGCTCTCGGATTTCTTTTACCATATGCGGCTCCATCCGATAGCCTCCGTTGGCAATGGTAGATACATATTGCGCTAATTGCATGGTGGAATAAGTGTCATACTGTCCGATAACAAGATCTAGCATAAAACCTGGAAGTGTCTTCGTTCCTTTAAATCCTGTTTGTTCATTAGGTAGGTCGATCCCTGTGCGAACTCCAAGACCAAATTGTGCGAAGGACTGTCTTATTGTTTGAAAGCCTTCAGGTTTTAATGGAAGTGGTTGATTATACTGATAACGTCCTTCTCCTATTTTAATAGCTGTATGAAACATGTAGACGTTGGAGGAAAACTTTAAAGCATCAATATCATTAGGAGAACCTAAATATTTCCATGATGATTTTTCAGGAGTGCCTTTTATCTTAATAGGTGCGTCATTTATGCTCTGTCCCGGAGTAATAGCTCCTGTTTTAAAGCCCGTTAAAATGGTCGCTCCTTTTACGACTGAGCCAACATTATATGTTGTTGTAATATTCCCTAAGGCATCATCCTGAAACTGAACAGCCCCAGTTTTTTCATCCTTTACAATTCGTTTTCCAGCCATTGAAATGACTTCCCCCGTTTTCGGATCCATTAAGACAACGTACGCACGATCAAGTAAGCCCGTACCCGAAGACGTCTTGGCTTTTTTTAATTCTTCTTCAATGATTTTCTCCACCTCTACCTGCAGCTCCATATCCGTGGATAAAACTAGGTCCTTGCCTCTTTTTCCTTCTGAAATAACTTCTGTCTCAATTAATTTTCCAGATCGATCTGTCTTATTCTTGACCTTTGCTTTTTGTCCTTGAAGAACGTCCTCATATTCCTTTTCGATATAGCTTGTACCAACACGATCATTGCGGCTATAATCTCTTGAAAGGTAATAATCAAGCTCCTCTGCTGGAATGCCTTTTTCAGCACTCGATACAGATCCTAATACGGATTGAAGTGTTTGATTAAAGGTATACGACCTTTCCCAATCAGTTGTCGTATCAACGCCTGGTAAATTTTGAAGGTTTTCACTGACAACTGCATATTCCTCATTCGTAACCCCTTTATTTTTAACAATTTGAGTGGTCATTGCATAGCCGCTAATAAATTCTCGGTATATAGCAGCAACCTCCAAATCTTCAGGGGTCAATTCATTTAGTTCATTTTCTGTAATACGATCTAACGTAAGCTTATAGACTTTTTCATCATACTTTTTATCTTTATATTTTATTTGTAATTTCTCTTTTTCTTTCGTGCTAACCTTTTTTTCTGCCCGATCTTTATTTTTAATAATCCAATAATCCTTTTTATCTCTTTCTTGAAGCTTGCTTGTATCTTTTTCGATTAATTTTGCCAACTTTGCTGCTGTGTCCAGCATCTCTTCTTGACTGGCTTTATTATTTGTATAAGTAATGGCATTTTGAGGAGTATTATCGACAATGATTTTCCCTGTTCGATCATACATAATCCCTCTAGGAACTGGGTTATTAATCGTAACATCCTGTGTCCGTTCCACTTCTCGTTTATAGTTTTCTCCGTTTACGATTTGAACAACACCAAGCCTTAATATTAATACGGAGAATAGGAAAAACACCGCTAAAAAAATAAGGTTTAATCTCAGAGGAACATGCGTCTTTTTTTTCTTCTTCATTTATTTGAACCTTCACACCCTTTTCAAAAAAACTATCTTTTCTATTTTAAACAAAACAACTTTAAATTTCTATTAATAACAATAGGAAAAATAAGGTTCATATAAAAAAAGCACTTGTCAACTCTTTTACATTGGAGTTTGACAGGTACTTTTTTATTTATAAACCAATTATTTTATGGATTCACTACTGTTTCGACAGACTGAGCAGCTCGGCTATTCTTTAAAGCGAAGTAAGCATCCATTACTTGTCTTCCTATCGTCATATTTGGAGAAGGGCCACTTGGACCTGTATATACCCAAGGAACGATAACAGCCATTGCTACCTCGGGATTATCTGACGGAGCATAGCTTACTAAACTTACATTCATAACTTCGGGAGGACTATTTTTTGGATATTTCGCTCTTTCAGGACCATCATAAAACGATTGTGCTGTTCCTGTTTTTCCTGCAGGACTATAGTTCGCAGAACCAAAAGTTGCTCCACCAGTTCCTCCAGGCTGCATAACCATTCTAAAACCCGTTTGAACTCTCTTAATCCATGAATCTTCCATACTTAATCGACTTAATACATTCGGTTGAATTTCCTTGATCAATGGTCCAAGCTGCTCTTTATCCTGAGCTGGATCGCGAATTTCTTTAACGATATGGGGTTGAATTCGATAGCCACCGTTTGCAATAGTTGATGCATATTGTGCTAGCTGCATTGTCGTATACGTATCATACTGACCGATTGAAAGGTCCATTAAATATCCTGGCAATGATGTGTTTGGTCCTTTAAAGCCAGCCATTTCATTTGGAAGATCAATTCCTGTTCGAACTCCTAGCCCAAACTGAGCATAAGAATCTCTCATTGTTGCGAAAGCTTTGGGTAGATCCTTAATACCGAGAGACTGATTAGGTACATAATGTCCCCCTGCAATTGCAATCGCGGTTTTAAACATATACACGTTAGATGATACTTGAAGTGCCCTTAAATCATTAATGGTTCCAAAATTTTTATATGATTTTTTAACAGGTGTCCCCTTAATCTTCATCGGTGCATCCACCTGAGGAAATCCAGGCTTAATAGCTCCAGCTTGATAACCAGTTAAAACAGTTGCTCCTTTGACAGCTGAACCAACATTGTAGGATGTTGTAATCGTTCCTAGGGCAAAATCACGCATTTCGGGCTGACCTGTTTGTTCATTTTTACCGATCATTTTTCCAGCCATGGTTAGCACATCACCTGTATGAGGGTCCATTAACACAACAAAAGCTCGATCTAAAAATCTCGTATTTGCATTGCCTCTCTTTGTATCCCACAGAACATTTTCAATGATTTGTTCTACCTGCTTTTGAAGATCCATGTCAATCGTTAACACTACATCCTTACCTCTTTGACCATCTGTTAATGTTTCGGATTTGACAATTTCTCCTGATTTATCCTTTTTATATAGGACCTTCTTTTTTTGACCGCTTAAAACATCCTCATATTGCATTTCAAGATAACTTTTTCCTACGCGGTCATTACGGCTATAATCCTTAGCTAAATATTGATCAATTTGATCTGCTGGTAAGCCTTCCTCTGAGGTCGTCACTTTTCCTAATACCGTTCTTAATGTCATATCATAAGGATATGCTCTTAGCCAATCGGTTGTTGTGTCCACACCTGGTAAATCGTGCAAGTTTTCACTAATAATTGCAAATTCTTTATCGGACACGCCTTTATTTTTAATAATTTGAGGTGTATAGGCATAACCGCTCGTCATTTCACGAAAAATCGCTAATATTTTTAAATCATTGCTAGAAAGTCCATTTATCTCATTTTCTGTTACTTTACTAAGCTGAGCTTTGTAAAACGCTTTATTATAGTCATCCTTATCCTCGTATTTCTTTTTAAGTGCGCTATCTTCTTGCTTAGAAACTAAGTCCTTTGCTTCTTCCATATGAGTCAAGATCCAATAATCTTTTTTATCTCTTTCTTGGATTTTTGATGGATCCATGTCAATAATTTTCGAAAGTTTTTTTGCTGTTGCAAGTATTTCTGTCGGCTTGTAACCCCAATTTGTAAAGATAATTGCCTTTTCTCCAGTGTTGTCCACTACGATTTTACCTGTGCGATCATGGATTTTCCCCCTTGGTACTGGATAGGAAACGGTATGGTCATCCGTTTGATCCACTTGCTGTTTATACTCATCCCCATTTACAATTTGCACAATTCCCAATCTTAATATTAGTGCTGAAAACAACATAAAAACGACAAAAAAAAGGACGTTCAGACGAAAAGGAACATGACTTTTCTTTTTTATCTTTTTTTTCTTTTTATTCACATTTTACCCCCACACTTTCCCCTCTTACCAATTACCCCTATTGTAAAATAAATCCACCATGATATCTATTAATTTTACTTAAATTTTGGAAAAAATTAATAAAAGCGGCAGTGCCTTGAACAGCCTCAGGCAGCATAAGACGCAATACTCAGAAAATCCTGATTTTTGGAGTATTACGGCCTATGATCCGAGCGGCTAGGCGCTAGCCGATTAAGTGTACGCCACGTTCTATGGCAACATCAGCACTAGTACATCCTGTACGTTGGAGCTAGACGCCAGTCTACCTTTAAAAAGTTACATACCTTCTAAAAAAAGAGAATGCCAATTTCGACATTCTCAAATAGAAAAAAATGATGTTATATTTCTGAAACGGATTTGAATTGTATCCGACGGATAAAAAAATAGATGAGCGTATGTCCCATACCTAAAATCAATAAAATAACAGGAATACTTTTTTCAGCACCAACAAACACAACCCCAACTAAGAAAAATAGGATAGAAACAAACCGGCCTAAATTTAAATAAATTTCTCTTACGACAATATATTCAATTCTCATTTCTGCTGCTTTCCAGCCTCTGCCGATTACATCATAAGTCATTGACAAATAGGGCACCAACAACAAGGGATAAGCGATGGCAATAGAAGCCGCATACACCAAGAGTCCATTATATGTAACTTTAAAGACAATTAGAAAAATTGCTAAGTAGAGAATGATCCCACCTAATAGGATCGCTTTTTTCCTTTGATTATTCTTAATAATTCTAGTGACTAAATAGTACGCAATAAAAGAAACAGCAGAATTAATTAATCCAAAGGTTCCTAATGCCATTTCACTTCCAGTCGAAATAAAAACAAACACCGATATGATAAAAGCAAAAGTTCCTTCTCGTAATCCTTGAAAAAAATGAGCATTTGTAATCAGCCGCCAATTTTCATTCTCTTTTCTTTCATGAAGGATGCGGGTAAACCAATATTTTCCACGGGCAGGTCTCCGTTTTAAAAAAAAGCTTGAAATAACAGCTAAAAGAAATAAGGCTAATGACAGGCCAAAAACAATGGAGTAGCCAGAAAAATTCTCCATTCTGGAAATAATATAGCCCGCGAGGATAGGACCAATCATTCCCCCTATTGATGACAATATCCCTAAAAAACCATTAAAAAAATCTCTTGTCTCTGGTTCAGTCACTTCAAATGTTAAAACGTTGAAAGCCAGCCAATAGAAACCATAGCCTACTCCTAATAATCCCCCTAGCAGAATGAGGTAATTGGAGGCATTGGATCCGATCAATAAAACTGTTAAATAAAAGATGGCCAAAAAGATGACTCCAACTCTTAGTACAATTACTCGATCAATTTTCTTTGCCCATCTTCCTGCTAAAATAAAGGTTAAAGGCTGGGCCACCACGACTGCTAAATTATAAATCCCTAGATCTTTAAACTCTCCAGATTGCTTCCATAAATAGATATTAACAAATGTATTCGATAAAGCCACACTAACAGAATAGAGTCCACCAATTAATAAAAGCAAGTTTAAGTCTCTAGTCAATTCGACATTCCCAATCATTTTTTTCATTCTTAACATAAAAAAACTCCCCTTTGTTTCTACGGGTAGTTTCCTTCAAAAAGAATGACCTTATTCTTGTATTTTTTTAAAATACCTTGCATTTCCCATATGAAAAGGGATTGAGTCCAATTCGGCTCAATCCCTTTTCATAGCTTTATTATTTTGCAGCGCTGTATAGCTTTGCAACCTCATCCCAATTTACAACATTAAAGAACGCATTAATGTAGTCTGGTCGACGGTTTTGATAGTTTAAATAATAAGCATGCTCCCACACATCAAGACCTAAAATAGGTGTTTTCGCTTCCATTAAAGGAGAGTCTTGGTTAGGTGTGCTTGTTACTTCTAATTCACCATTGTTTACTACAAGCCAAGCCCATCCAGAACCGAAACGAGTTGCTCCTGCTTTTGCAAATTCTTCCTTAAAGCTTTCAAAGCTTCCAAATTTGCTTGCAATAGCTTCAGCTAACTCACCAGTTGGCTCACCGCCTCCTTCAGGAGATAAAAGTGTCCAAAATAAAGAATGGTTCGCATGTCCGCCACCATTATTTCTTACAGCTGTACGAACAGCTTCAGGCACTGCATCTAAGTTAGAAATCACTTCTTCAACGGATTTTGATAAAAGTTCTTCGTTTCCTTCAAGAGCAGCATTTAAATTTGTCACATACGTATTATGGTGCTTTGTGTGATGGATATTCATTGTTTCTTTGTCAATAGTAGGTTCTAATGCGTCGTAAGCATAAGGTAATTGCGGTAATGTAAAAGCCATTTTATTTTCCTCCTTATGTATCCATAATGTATTTTTTTACATTCAAGAAACTATTCTTTCTATACAAGAATGTTTCAAAAGTATTCAAATAAAGATTACCAAAGTCACTGCATTATTTCAAACAAAACGTATTGGTTTTTCAGTGTTTACAATCCCCATTTTTTTTATGAATATACAATCAGAGTAATTTTCTTTATAAACTTGTATATTTCGGAAAATTGTCAATTATAGTACAAACCTTATTCTAACAATGTTTATTACCATTTATCACTGAAAAATTATCCATTTTCATCCAAAAGTGTATTGACATGTCTATATTTATTTTTTTAAATCAAGTGAAGGACCTATTATAAGGAGAAGTGGTTATGATGAAACAATTGAATATTTCTTTGTACAGTTTACTCATTCAATCTTTTTTTGATAAAGAGGCTATCCAAACGATTCGTCCTGGAGCACTCCTATTTCAAGAGAAGGATCCAGTTAACCATATCTATATCCTGCTACAAGGAAGCGTTGCACTCGGACGACAGCATGTAAACGGAAAAGAGTTTATTTTAAAAATATTAAATGGCGAAGAGCTTATCATTGAATATCAATTATTCAAACCCTCTCCACATTACCACTTTTTTGCTAAAGCCTTATCTTATTGTGAGGTTCTTACAGTTAATAGAGTTGAATTTGAAGAGTTTGTAAAAAATGATTCCTTTCTTCTACAGTCTCTTACCGCTTGGTTAAGTACACGATACTTAAAATCGCAAATGAAGTGTCAGGATCTAATCATGAACGGAAAAAAAGGCGGGCTATATTCTGTTCTGATCCGTCTTTGCCACAGCTATGGGATGATAACAAAGGATGGGATACTCATTGATTTGCCGCTGACTCATCAAGAGCTAGCAAACCTTACCTTCGGAACAAGAGAAGTCATTCAAAGAATTTTAAAAGAACTTAGAGAAAAAGATATCATTAGTTATGAGCAACAAAAATTCACAATTAAAAACTTGGATTATTTAAAAAAAGAAGTCGATTGCCAGAACTGTCCCTATGAAATTTGCGGCTTGAACTAATTAATTTTTTTCAAGCCTCTCCTTCCCTCGGACTGGTGAAAAACCTTTTCCTCTACAAGGATATTTGTATTTTACCAAATTTTCATAAAACTTGGTAAAAGAAATACGCGATCATAATTATATAAATAACCCCCTTGACGATGACACTGCTAATAAATCCGATTACAGAGCCAATTCCAACTTTTATTGCTTTTCTGATATTGGTTTTGTGTACGAGCATTTCAGCTAAAATCGCCCCTAGAAAAGGACCAATCAAGATTCCCCAAATAGGAACAATAAATGGGCCGATAATAAGACCAATCGTACTTCCCCAAATCCCTGCTTTAGATCCGCCATATTTTTTTACGCCAATCAGATTAGATAAATAATCAGATCCAAAAATAAGCAATATGAATATGATCTGTACGCTCCAAAACAACACATTAAAAGGAGCAAAGGAAAAAAGCAGACCATATAAAATAAAGCTTCCTCCTAAAAATATGACACTAGGAATTACTGGATACACTAGGCCAACAAACGCTACTGCCATACAAAAAATGACTATTCCCCAATAAATATACTCCATAAATTCACCTTCATTTAATAAATATTTTTTTGCGCACCACATCATCCAACTATGTTTGGCTTGTACTTCCTGCTTATGCAAGCTAAAATGATATGGTGAATCTTTATAAGGGTGTGTCAAAATGAATATAGGTAAACAACTGTTTAAAAGTCTATACTCTCCAAAGGATATCGCTTCATACCGTTTTCAAGGAATCGGAAAAACCATTTTGTTTGTTTTTTTTCTTACTCTCATATCAGTTATTCCTACTATCTATCATTTTAGCACGGGTTTAATTGATGGACTTAACCAAGTTAACGAAAGCATCAAAAAAGACATCCCTTCTTTTTCCATCGAGAATGGTGAATTAATATCCGATCAATCCGACCCTGTTACGATAAATAAAAATGATTTCACCATCATTTTTGATGGGTCTGGGAAAGTAGATGAAAATCAGGTTAGTGATACAAATAATGGGATTGCCTTACTGAAGGACGAATTTATCTTTTTTGCTAACGGACAATCACAATCCTATTCCTATAGTATGCTGCAGGATTTATCCTTAACGAAAGATGATTTAGTCGATTTCTTAGGAGACGTTCAATCGATGTTAGGGATTATCATTCCGATCGTAGCTTTCATACTTTACCTTTTCGCTAGCGCAGGGAAATTTATTGAAATTTGTGTACTTGCTATTTTCGGACTATTTTTTGCTAATATGTTAAACCGTCCTCTGAAATATGGACACTCATGGAGAATTTCTGCTTACGCTGTTACACTACCTACCATTTTCTTTACCGTAATGGAAGCTTTAAAAACCAGTGTATCAAATGGATTTTTACTTAATTGGTGTATTGCCTTTATTCTTATTTTCCTAAGTCTAAAAGAAATTCCATCAAAAAAACAAAAAGAAACGGGCTTATAGGGCTCGTTTCTTTTCGTTTTGATAGAAATATTTGGTCGTTAATTCCCCAAGTGAATCTGCCAAAATCGTCAACTTTTCACCAATTTCATGACTTTTTATTACTTTTTTCATTTGTTCATTTGAAATTTTCTCCATCTCTTCTGAACTAGCAAGAGTTTGTTGAGCCACTGCTACAAAATGATTTGAGGATGATTCCATTTTTGGAACTATTTTTGTTAATTCATGGACGTCTATTTGAGCTTCATCAATTTTTTGACTTAAAGAGCATATTTCATTCATCATATGCTTAAACATTTGTTTACTATTAGAAGCAATTTGTAATCTTTCTTGAAAATTTGCCACGATTTGCTGGAATTCTAAGGATGCTTGAGTAGAGATCATTTCCATTTCATTAATTGTCATTCTGATTTCATCCGTTGCATTGGATGATTGATCAGCTAATTTTCTTACTTCACTAGCAACAACTGAAAAACCTTTACCACTTTCCCCTGCTCTTGCAGCTTCAATGGCTGCATTAAGTGCTAATAGTTTTGTTTGTTCAGCTAACTGTTGGATTAACGATATTACTTTCCCAATTGACATTGAATGATTTTTCACTTTTTCTACCGTCAAAGTTATATGACGAAATTCATTTTCAAATCCATCCATCATGAAAAATAATTCGTTTATGCTTTTTTCTCCTTCGTTTGTAGAATGATTCATGACCTCTGTTTTTTGGTGAATATTATCCATTTGATTAAAAATTTGAGTAAGTGATTCTTTCATTTGTTGAAAACGATGAACCATTTCCTCTGAGCTTCCTGCTGTTTGTCCTGCTCCATGTTTTACAACATGAATGGCTTCCACTAGCTGTTCATTATCAGACATTACTTGACCGGAAGACTCTCTTAAATTCTTTCCAGTTGACTCCAATTCCTTCGTAGTTGAGGAAATTTCATAAAGAATTTCTCTCATTTTACTAATCATGGAATGGAAGCTTTTCAATAGGGAAGTAACCTCTGGTACGGTTGAATTTGTTTTGGCTTCAACCTTCAAATTTCCTTTTCTCGCTAATTTCATTACTTCTCTTAAGTTCGTTAACGGCATGGTTAAGCTACGTACTAACAAAATCGTAATTAAGGAAGCAAATATAATGCTTATGCTTGTAGCAACAATTATGTATCTTGCCATTTCATAGACATTTTTTAAATAAAGGTTTTGGGGTGTAACAATTGTATAGATTCCTTTTAACTCCTGTATAGAATGAAACGATATCGTATAGAGTTCTCCATTCATTTCTCTATGAATAATTCCATTCTCCTTTTTTAACATTTCTTGAAGAATAGGTTGAGAAAAACGGATTGTCGTATTTTTATTAATTTGAAAGGGCTCTGCTCCGTTTTTTGTAATAAGAAAATATTGGCTGTACAATCCATCTTTAGCAAGCTCTGCATCCTGCTTTTTAATCACTTGATTCATTTTTTGAATAAATTTTTCTTCATTACCAACATAGATAAGCATTAAGTTTTGAGCATTATCATATATCGTATTAACTTCCTTATTCAATCGCTGTTCCATAAGCTTAATCGTTGTATCCTTTGATTTCTCATAAGAAATGTAAGCCACAGTTGATACAGTTAAAAGAAGCATGCTTAAGATGAGCATTAACAGCCTTACCCGCAATGTTAATTTTTCTAAAATATTAATATTTATAAACTTGTTTATCTTTAATTTCCTCAATTAAGATCCTCCTTATTCATCTGCCATCATCATTATGAAGGATAGATGTAAATTGTTTGTAAAGGGGATGTAAAAGCAATATTAAATTAAGTCTTATATCCTATATAAATAGACCTAGTAAGTAAAGCGGCCGATTAAAGACTCCAAGGACTTATGTCTTCATCGGCACTAGTACGTCCTGTACGTCATAGCTTGACAGGATTTATTTCATTGTTCTTTATTACGTCGGACAAGCATATCCTTGTTATAAGCCCTTTAATTTTTCAGGAGGTTAATAGCATGAAACGTTTGGTCTATTCTTTTATCATACTAGTCGTCCTTTATGCCATTTATTTTGACTTGAAATCTGGAACATTACCTGCTGCAAATGATAAGGCGATCGAAGTATCTACTCAGGAAGTTGAACAAATTCCTTTTTTTCAAAAAAAAGTGGAACCTGGAGAAACGGTATTAACAATTGTTGAAGAAAATATAAGAAAACCCCTCCCTGTTTCGATTTCTCGTGTAATTAACGATTTTAAATCCCTAAATCAAGGAACAAATCCAGAAGAGATCAAATCAAGTGAAATTTATAAATTCCCTAAATACAAATAATTTATTGTTCAAAAAGGCTGTTTTCACAAAGTTTGTTGCTTTTGACATAAAAAACATTGGGAGAAACGTTTCGGAACAGCCTGCATATACGTAGACTCCTGTGGGAATGCGAGAAAGGCGAGACCCCGCAGGAGCGTATGCAACGAGGAGGCTTGACGCTCGCCCACGGAAAGCGAAGTGTATGCAGGCTGCGCGTTTAAAAGTACAATCTATACGAAAGCAGCCTTCAAAAAAGAAAATTAACTTTAGAAGTTTTTTCATTTTGGCAATTAGATACAGCAGTGTTCTTGTCAAGTTCATAGGTTCATTGTTACAATGATGGAGAAAATCTTTCTTATTGATTACCTTAATTGTTCCTTTTCCTTAAAGGACTTTCTATTTCATTTTTCAAAGGAGCGAATCACCGTTGAGTGAAATCATACATCGTACTAAAACCCGGCCAGTAAAAGTTGGAAACCTCACCATTGGAGGAAATAATGAATTATTTATTCAAAGCATGACAACTACAAAAACGCATGACGTTGACGCAACAGTAGCTGAAATTAAGCGCCTTGAAGAAGCTGGATGCCAAATCGTACGGGTTGCATGCCCAGACGAAAGAGCCGCAAATGCGATCGCCGATATTAAAAAGCGTATAAGCATTCCATTAGTTGTTGATATACATTTCGATTACAAATTAGCATTAAAGGCTATTGAAGGCGGCGCTGATAAAATAAGAATCAACCCTGGAAACATAGGGAAACGTGAAAAAGTAGAAGCTGTTGTGAAGGCAGCAAAAGAGCGCGGCATTCCTATTCGAATTGGTGTGAATGCAGGTTCCCTTGAAAAGCGAATTATTGAAAAATACGGCTACCCAACCGCAGACGGAATGGTTGAAAGCGCGCTTCATCATATTAAAATCCTTGAAGATCTAGATTTTTACGATATCATCGTATCCATGAAGGCCTCAGATGTGAATCTAGCTATTGAAGCATACGATAAGGCATCGAGAGCCTTTGACTATCCCCTTCACTTAGGCATTACAGAATCAGGCACATTATTTGCCGGTACTGTGAAAAGTGCAGCTGGTCTTGGTGCGATCTTAAGTAAAGGAATTGGGAATACTCTTCGTATTTCTTTAAGTGCTGATCCTGTTGAGGAAGTGAAGGTGGCAAGAGAACTATTAAAATCCTTTGGATTGTCTTCAAATGCAGCTACATTAATTTCTTGTCCAACTTGCGGAAGAATTGAAATTGACTTAATTAGTATTGCAAATGAAGTGGAAGAATATATTCAAAAAATAAAAGCACCAATCAAAGTAGCGGTTCTTGGATGTGCAGTAAATGGCCCTGGTGAAGCTAGAGAAGCAGATATAGGAATCGCGGGTGCTAGAGGTGAAGGATTGCTATTCCGTAAAGGAAAAATTGTTCGTAAAGTCCCTGAAGAAACGATGGTTGAGGAATTAAAAAAGGAAATTGATGCAATCGCTGAAGAATATTTTGTAAAAAAACAGAAAGAAGAAAAAGAAACAGCTAACATATAATTAGTATTTATTAATAAAAGGTGCCCCTAAATGACAGACACCTCAAATTCTTCTCCTTGAGATACAATCATTGGGACACCTCTTTTTACTTTTTTATATCCAATCTCTTCAAATGCTCCACGTTTGAAAAGAAGGAAAACGTGTAAAGTCCTTTATCCTTAAACAACCAGATGTTTAGTCTGGTTTGTTAGAAAAACGGCAGGATAAAGACACCAATAATTATCGCGACTGCTCCAATCCCAATTGCCCAGGCGCCTAATGTTCCTGAACCTCTACGCCTTGCAATAAAACCTAATACGATACCAATGGCACCAAAAAAGATTGGCCAAACGAATAAAGAGATAATGGATAAAGCTAACGCAGTATAAGCTATCCCTCTGCCGCCTGATTCTCTTTCGTTATCCCTTACTTCTCGATCCGAATTTCGGTTATAGGTATTCGGTGCTGTAAATTCAGCTGAGGTTTCTTCTAAATAATCTGCAGTTTCAAACTGGCTTCTTTCTCCAATTGGTTCGCTTTTACGAAGATTTACTTCTCCGCTTCGCTCTTGATCTGCCATCTTGATCCCTCGCTTTCTTATTAGGAGCCTTATTATTGTTTGCAAAAATCCGTTTTTTATCGTGTTAATTATTTCATGATATGTAATTAAGAAAAGCGCAATCGCCTTGATCAGCCCTGAAGAAAAATGTTCTAATGGCTCAAAAAGTGCTTTTTACTTTTAGAGACATTAGGTTATTTTTCACAAGGGCTAGGCGCTATAGCTAGACATTAAGAAAAGCGCAATCGCCTTGATCAGCTGTAAAGGAAATTGTTCCATTGGCTCAAAAAGTCTTTTTTACTTTTAGAGACATTAGGTTATTTTTCATAAGGGCTAGGCGCTATAGCTAGACACCAGGGGACTTCCAAAAACTTATACTTTCTTACCCAAAAGAAAATACTTTAGCTTCATAAATCGTTCTGTTAAGATAGGAATGGATATTTTTTTGAAAGGAAACCAAAATAAGATGAAAAGATTTGGAATTGATATTGATGGAACAGTTACTTGTCCATCTACTTTTGTTCCTTATTTAAATCAATCATTTGATTTAAATATAACGCTTGAAGATATTAAAGAATACGATTTTATGCCTTTAGTTAATGTGACAAGAGAAGAATTTTCCAAATGGTTTCATGAAAATGAGCCACTAATCTATTCAAAATCACCTCTAGCTATAGGTGCAAAACAAATATTAAACAAATGGGAAAAAGAGCATGAGCTCTATTTTATTAGTGCCAGAGGATCACATTTACTACCCTTAACGAAAAAATGGTTTGTTCAAAATGAGATTGATTTTCATCATATTGAATTAATTGGTTTCCATGACAAAATTGCAGCTGCAAAAAAACATGAAATTGATCTATTTTTCGAAGACAAACACGACAACGCCGTCATGATTAGTGAAGAATGCAATATTCCAGTCATCTTATTTAATACTCCTTACAATCAAGACCCAATTCCGAAAGGTGTAATAAGAGTGGATAATTGGAATGTAGCAGAAGAATGGGTAAATACATGGTTGACAAAATAAAAACCGACTTCAAGTCGGTTTTTATTTTTGACATTCTGGGCAACGTCCATATATCTCAAATTTATGATCGGATACATCATATCCAGTTAAATTTGTTTCCAGTCCATTCATTGGACAAGCATCAATTTCCTTCGTTTTTCCACAGCTTAAGCAAATAAAGTGATGGTGATGATGTGAATGAGAACAAGTAAATCGAAAATGCTTCTCACCTGATAATTCAGTCATTTCAAAAATACCTAATTCAGCAAATAATGATAAATTACGGTAAATCGTATCAAAGCTTAAGCCTGGATACTGATCTTTTAATTGATCAATGACATCTCTCGCTGTCAAATATTTATTACTTTTAGCAAAAAGTTCAAGCATATCCTCTCGTTTGCCTGTATGCTTATACCCTTTTTCTTTTAATAGGTCTAATGCTTCCTCTACATTCAAGTTTTTCACCTCTTTATACTGGTCTTCCTGCAGTCCATTTTTTAACTAATATGGTTAAAACTAATATTAATATTGCAAGGATGACGATCGTTCCACCTGGAGCAATATCAAGGTAATACGAGAATATTAGTCCGCCTACGACAGAAACTTCACCAAAGATAATAGCATATAGGATCGTCTGTTTAAATCCTTTCGCGATTCGAATGCTTGCGGCAACCGGAAGTGTCATTAAAGCTGAAACAAGTAAAATGCCAATAATCCTCATTGAAGCTGCTATGACTAAAGCGACCATAAAGATAAAAATAAAATGAATGCGTTTGGCTGGTAATCCGGAAGCTTTTGCATGCTCTTCATCAAAGGAAAGTAAGAAAAGTTCTTTGTATAAAAGAATAACAATTGCAGCAACAAGCAAACTTATAATCAAAATGATCCATAAATCAGAACGACTTACTGCACTAACGCTTCCAAATAAATAGCTAAATAAATCAGTATTAAATCCATCAGCAATTGAAATAAAAATAACAGATAAGCCTATGCCACCTGATAAAATAATCGGAATAGCCAATTCTTGATAGTGCTTATACACTGTTCGAAGCTTTTCAACGAAAAAAGACCCTAAAACAGAAAATCCCATCCCTATGTAAATTGGATTTAATCCGGTAAACATTGTGAATTTTTTTTCAAGAAGCAGGCTTGCCGCAATTCCCGCTAGTGTCACATGACTTAACGCATCTGCAATGAGAGATAATCGTCTTACAACAATAAACACGCCCAATAAAGGAGCGATAATCCCTATGAATATTCCTGTTAAAAAAGCATTTTGTAAAAATTCGTATTGTAATAATCCTTGAATCATTGTCCATTGCCTCCAACATAATGATGATCATGTGTAAGAAGCTGAACATCATGACCATAAAAATCAGACAAGCTATTCATTTTTTCAAATTCTTCCGCTTCTCCATGAAAATGCAAATGCTTATTTAAGCAGGCAACGTGCGTCACTTTATCTGAAATGGTCCCAATATCATGTGTAACAAGCAACAAGGTGATGCCAAGGTGCTTATTTAATTCCTCAAGCATCTGGTAGAAGGACTGAACATTTTCAGCATCTACCCCTACTGTAGGTTCATCTAATATAAGCAGTTCAGGATCACTCACCAGTGCTCTAGCAATAAATACACGCTGCTGTTGCCCACCCGAGAGCTCTCCTATGTTCCTTTGTAAAAAGGGGGTTAATCCAACAGATTCAATTGCTTTAAGAATAAGGAAATGATCCTCTTTTTTTCTGAAACGAAATAAGCCAAGTTTTTTTGTAAGTCCACTCGCAACTACTTCATAGACTGAAGCAGGAAAACCAGTATTAAAAGAATTTGCTTTTTGAGAAACAAATCCTATTCGCTGCCATTCTTTAAAATTTGCAATATTTTCTCCAAATAAGGAAATAGCTCCTTTTTGAAGCTTTAATAGACCTAAAATCAATTTTATTAGGGTAGATTTTCCTGACCCATTTGGACCAACAATGGCGACAAAAGCTCCCTTTGGAATAGTCAGATCAATATTGTCTAACACATTTTCTTTCTCGTATCGATAAGAAAGTTTATTTATTTTAATGATCAGCTCATTTTGCTTCATGCCATCACCTTTTTATTTAAGAATCATTACGATTTAACAGAAATATTATACAAGAAGGCACTATAATTGTAAAGGAACGAACTTATGTCTACACTGTAAAAAAAAAAACACATAGCCAACCACTTCTACATAGATTTAAAAGAAGGAGTGATGACCATGAAAATATTTGAAAGCATCATCAATCATAAAATTAGTACTGCGACTGCTTCTGAAATCCTTAAGTATGCGGATCAATTTCAAATTTCCATTACGAAAAAAGAAGCCGAGCAAATTGCAGGCTACTTAAATGGCAAGCAAATTAACATTTTTAATTCTTCAGAAAGATCTAAACTTCTTAAGGAAATTGCTAAGATTACAAGTCCTGAAACCGCTAGAGAAGTAAATCGCTTATTTTTGCAATTTATGAAATAGAATAGAAAAGCGAAAGCGACTTGAACAGCCCTGAAGAAAAATGTTCGTTTGGCTCAAAAAGTGTTTTTTACTTTTAGAGACAAAAGGTTATTTTTCACAAGGGCTAGTCACTGTAGCTAGACAAATAGAAAAGCGGCCGATTAAGAGCGCCACGTCCTGTGGCAATATCGGCACTCGTACATCCTGTACGTCGGAAGCGCCTTGATCAGCCGCGACAGACATAAGACGCAATACGCATAAAATCCTGATTTTTGGAGTATTGCGGCTTATGATCCGGGCGGCTAGGCGCTGTAGCTAGACATATAGAAAAGCAACGGCGGTTTGATCAGCCCTGAAGAAAAATGTTCCATTGGCTCCAAAATTGAGACTGGATAAACAATGTAGGATCTAAAAAATACATACCTGTCACGGTTGGTTGTGACAGGTATTCATTTTAACTCCCCAAAATTTCATCCAGCACATTTTCATTAAAAGATTGATCTCTAAACATCTTTATTTCGTGCTTATAAGGAGGCTTTTTATTTTTTTTGTCCTCTCCCACATAAGGCGTTTCAAGTATTTTCGGTATTTCCATTAGCTGTGGATGATGTACGATTTGATTTAAAGCCTGGAAGCCAATATGACCAAAGCCGATATTCTCATGGCGGTCTTTTCGCATACCTCTTTCATTCTTACTATCATTAATATGAAGTACCTTGATGCGATCAATACCAATAATACGATCAAATTCGTTTAATACCCCATCAAAGTCACAGGCAATATTATAGCCTGCATCATGCGTATGGCAAGTATCAAAGCAGACGGAAAGTCGATCGTTATAATGGACTCCATCGATGATCATTGCTAGCTCTTCAAATGATTTGCCACATTCTGATCCCTTACCCGCCATTGTTTCTAAGGCAATTTGCACCTTCTCTTTGCCGGTTATTACTTCATTTAACCCTTCTACAATCTTTTTAATTCCTGCTTCTGTACCTGCACCTACATGAGCTCCAGGGTGCAGAACGATTTGCTTTGCACCAATGGCCTCTGTTCGTTCAATTTCGGAACGCAAGAAACGAATACCCAGCTCAAATGTATCGGGATTTGTTGTATTTCCAATATTAATAATATAAGGAGCATGAACAATAATCGTATCAATTTCATTGGCTTCCATATGTTTAAGCCCTTCTTCAATATTCAGCTCTTCAATTTTTTTTCTGCGCGTATTCTGAGGAGCTCCCGTATAAATCATAAAAGTATTTGATCCATATGAAACGGCTTCTTCACTTGCTGCTAAAAGCATTTTCTTTCCACTCATAGACACATGCGAACCAATTTTTAACATCCGTCTTTCTCCCTTATTATATTTCTTTATTTTTCTTTATTTTTTCTTTATTCTTCTCTGTCTTTTTTTAAAGCTTTCCACTTCTCTTTGCATTTTTTTCTTATATCCAGGCTTAACCTTTTTTGGTTTTCGTACAACATTTTTAGCTTGTACATCTACTTCATCCATTTGCCTTTGGCGATTTTTTCTTTTATTTCGATCCTCAATTTCAACAAGATCGCCTTTACTCAAGTCAACGTGTTTAAAGATGATGCCCATTTTTTCAAGTTGAACTAATGCATCTTCATCAGATGGATCATAGATCGTTAATGCAACTCCGTCGTAGCCTGCCCGAGCGGTTCTCCCAACACGATGCACATAAAAATCTAAATCACTTGGCAATTCATAATTAATGACGTGACTAATCCCTTGAATATCAATTCCCCTTGCAGCTAAGTCCGTAGCTACAATATATCGAAACTCTAGATCTTGAATTTGCTTCATCATTTTTTTACGCTCTCGAGGGCTTAAATCACCATGAATTCTTCCGACTTTTAACCCTTTGTTCATTAATCCATCTGCCACTTCATCTGCCATTTTCTTTGTATTTGTAAAAACAATTGCTAGATAAGGATTATACTGAACTAATGCATCGTAGACTAATTGAGTTTTTTCTCGATGTCGAGAAGGCAGTAAATAGTGCGCTATATTAACTGCTGTTTTTTGGTTTGGGTCCACTTGGATATAAGTTGGATTCTCCATATATTTTTTTAAAAATGGTTTCAGTTTTTCTGGAATGGTTGCTGAAAAAACGAGCATTTGAAGATTTTGCGGCATTCTTGCTGCTATTTGATCCACATCTTCAATAAAGCCCATATCAAGCATTAAATCAGCTTCATCCACAACAAGCATCTCTGCTGTATGAATGAACAGTGCTTGGTCCTTAACGAGGTCATTAATTCGTCCTGGAGTTCCCACTACGACATGTGGCTGCGTTTTTAATTTTTCGATCGTTCTTTGCTTATCTGTTCCTCCAATGAGGACACGAGCTGAAATTTCTTCAGTTGAATGCTTTGTTATCTTTAATATCTCCTGATAAATCTGGTTGGCTAATTCCCTCGTTGGTGCGGTTATCACAGCTTGAACTGATTTCTTGTTTGGATTTATTTTTTCAAGAATTGGCAAAATATACGAATGCGTTTTTCCCGTACCCGTTTGAGATTGACCTATGACACTTTCACCTTTCAAAACAACAGGAAAAAGTCTTCTTTGAATTTCAGTTGGTTCATAAAAGCCTAATTGCTTAACAGCATCGATAATAAATGGCTTAAATGAAAATTGTTCAAATTTTGTTTCATTCATTGTAAAACTCCTTTTATTTACTACTTACAGTTATTTTTCTTTATATTAAAAAATTGTTTCATAAGACGATCAGTTTTGAAAATGCAAATCACATCATGTAATTATAACAAATTTTGTTGAAAACACCATAATTGTCGTGTATTTAAGAGAAACGTTCTTTTCATAACATACAAATATCACCTAGATCCTATCCTTCTTTCATTTACCTTTCAGATTTCTAAAACTAATTTGATGTCTTAGCATACTCTAACATTAGAGATTAAAAGGAAAGGAGGTCATCATCTTATGCTACAAAGACAAAGAGGACCTTTTCAAAGAAATATGCCCTATCGAATGAATCCAATGCAAGGCCCCCCGCCTCATTTCAGTCGATCACCATTTGGAGGAGCTCCTCGCCCACGTTCCAATAGAGGTGGACTTTTAGGCAAATTATTAAGTAAAAGGAATCAATCGAATGCCATGCAAGGATTCAATGCCCCAAGCAGAACCGGTCAAGCAGGAGGTGGCTCCATTTTAAAAACTTTAAGCAATCCCTCTACATTGACGGGTTTTCTTGAGAATACCCAAAAAGTTTTAAATACCGCTCAGCAAGTAGGGCCGATTGTTCAGCAATACGGACCCATGTTCAAAAATATCCCTGCCATGTGGAGACTTTATAAAGGATTAAAAAGTACGTTAAATGAGTCAGAAGAAGTCGCGGATGTTGATGAAAAAAAAGATTTGAAAACAGAAATAACAGCCGATCAAAGCAATGCCGATACACCTGAACAAGAGCCGCAAAAAGAAGCTAAAAAAACTGCTAAGAAAACTGGCATTTCTAAACCAAAATTATATGTATAATTTAGTGTGACAGGTACCCTTCAAATGTAGGTACCTTTTGTCATATTCCTATAAGTTTTATATAATAAGGACGAGTACTACAAGCAGCTATTACATAGAGAGGACTAAAGATAAATGAAAGTAATAAAGATCAGCCCTCGCGGCTATTGTTATGGAGTAGTTGACGCCATGGTTATTGCCAGAAATGCGGCTTTAGATAAATCATTACCAAGACCTATCTATATTTTAGGAATGATCGTTCATAATAAACATGTTACAGACGCCTTCGAAGAAGAAGGAATTATTACGTTAGATGGTAAAAACAGAAAAGAAATTCTTGAAAAGATCAACTCAGGGACCGTTATTTTTACTGCTCATGGGGTTTCACCTGAAGTACGTGATCTAGCAAAGCAAAAAGGACTGACAACCATTGACGCCACTTGTCCTGACGTAACGAAGACACATGATTTGATTCGTGAAAAAGAAAAAGAGGGCTATCAAGTAATCTATATAGGTAAAAAAGGACATCCAGAGCCTGAAGGTGCTATTGGAGTTGCTCCAAACATTGTCTCTCTCGTAGAAACCCCAAATGATGTTGACAACTTAACCGTTAAAGGTGAAAAAATAATTGTCACTAATCAAACAACAATGAGTCAATGGGATGTTGCTCTAATTATGGAAAAAATAAAACAAAAATATCCTCATGCAGAATTTCATAAGGAAATATGCTTAGCTACCCAGGTCCGACAGGAAGCCGTATCGAAGCAAGCTGGTGAAGCTGACGTGCTTATCGTTGTAGGAGATCCAATGAGCAACAATTCAAATCGATTGGCACAGGTCTCTGAAGAAATTGCTCATACACAAGCCTATCGTATAGCAGACGTTTCAGAATTGCAGCTACAGTGGATTAAAGATGCCAAAACTGTGGCGGTTACAGCTGGAGCCTCCACTCCTACACCAATTACAAAAGAAGTCATTGCTTTTTTAGAACAATACGATCCAAACGATGAAACAACTTGGAAGCGAGAGAAAAAAGTTCCATTAAATAAAATACTTCCAAAAGTAAAAAGATAAAACCAAGGTGCTTAGCACCTTGGTTTTATCTTAATAATAATGGAATTTATCTAAATTGAAAAGGATCCGTATTTAATTCAGATGGAAAAATAGATACTTTATATCCTTTTTCTTGACTTTTTTTTGTTAAGTAGGCGGCGACTCCGTTTTTCATTACCTTCTCCACATTATGACCAGGGTCAATAATATTTAATCCCATCATCATTGCATCGTGGGCAACGTGGTAATAGATGTCCCCTGAAACAAAAACATCTGCACCTTTTATTTTCGCAGCATTTATATACTTATTTCCATCTCCACCAAGTACCGCTACTTTTTGTATTCGGGCATCTAAATCACCAACAATTCGAACACGATCGATATGTAAAGATTTTTTCACGTGCTCAGAAAATTCTTCCAAGGACATTTCTTCTATTTCACCAATACGACCTAATCCTAGCACATCACCTTCATTTTCCAATAAATAAAGATCATATGCTACTTCCTCATACGGATGAGCCTTAAACATAGCAGACAAAACCTTTTTCTCTAAATGAGCAGGGTAAATGGTTTCAATTCTAATTTCGTTTACAGATTCAAGCATCCCTTGTTTTCCGATAAATGGATCCGTATTTTTTCCAGGCAAAAATTGACCTATCCCTGTACTTGAAAATGAGCAATGAGAATAATTACCGATTGCCCCTGCCCCTGCATCTCCAAGCGCTTGTTTTATGTTTAATGCATGATCCTCAGGCACGTATACTACGAGTTTTTTTAATTTGACTTTAAAAGTAGGAACAAGTATCTCTGAATTCTTTAACCCTAACGCCTCAGCAAGTAAATCATTAACACCACCCGCTGCAACATCAAGATTCGTGTGTGCAGCATAAACAGCAATATCATGCTTTATTAGTTTTTCAAGCATTTGCCCTGCTGCATTATCCGTTCTAAGATGCTGTAGTGGCCTAAAGATAGGCGGATGATGAGCAATAATCAACTGGACATTTTTTTCAATTGCTTCGTCTACCACAGATTCCAAAACATCTAAGGCAACTAATACATTTTCCACAGGTTTATTAAGCCTTCCAATTTGCAAACCAATTTTATCCCCATCCATTGCATAAGACTTTGGAGAAAACTGTTCAAAAAGCTGAATGATTTCATGACCATTAACACTTTTCATCATTTAGAATCCTTTCTACCATTTGTATCTTATTTTCTAATTCCTGCTTTTTCATTTGATTTTCTAGGGTAGAAGAAGCCTGATTTAGCTGAAAAATGATCCGTTCCCAATTTGATTTTTCAGCAAACCATTTTTTCTTAAAAATTTCCGTAGGATTCTTTGATAAAAAAGGACCTAGTAGTAAATTTCGATCCATATCTTCATGATACGGTTTTTTTGGATCTCCTTTTTCAGCAATAAGTATTTCATAAATTTTTCCGTCTTCTTCAAGAATCTCTTCATCAATTAATTCCCATCCATTTTCCAAAAGCCAAACTCGAATAGCTATTGCCCCAATATTTGGCTGCAGAATTAATCTTTTTATAGAAGACAGCTTTTCGCTTCCTTTTTCTAAAATACTTGCTATGAGTGCTCCTCCCATTCCTGCTATGGTGATACACTCAACCTCTCCTGCTTTCAAAACGTCAAGACCGTCTCCTTTTCGGACAGATATTTTGTCAACTAGCCCTTCTTTTTCAACCTGGTTCTTTGCAGACTGATAAGGTCCTTCCACCACTTCTCCAGCAATAGCGAATGGAACAATTCCTTTTATCACAACATGGCATGGCAAATAAGCATGATCTGAACCAATATCAGCTATGCTACATCCATTTGGTATATATTTCGCAACTGTTTCCAGCCGAATAGATAAATTCTCTATATTCATCCGAAGATGGTCACCGCTTTCTATTTATGTATGCACTAAATGAAATCAATTCTTAAATGTACTACCCTATAGTATACGATAGCACATTGTATTAGTATAGAAAAAGTCCTTTGCAGATGCAAAGGACTAAGAAAAGCGCAAGGTGCCTGTTTATCGGCGACAAGAATTATAGCAAATCAGGTTATGCGCTTTCATTTTTTTAAACTTGTAAGCCAGTCCGCCATTTCATCTGCTTTTTCTTCTGGTACGAGTCCAGCTGGCATTCTACCATTTTTACCTTTAGTAATAATTTCTTTGATTTCTTCATGAGAATAACGGTCTCCTACTCCTAGAAGTGATGGTCCCGCAGCGCCTTGATATTGATCTCCATGGCAGCCAATACAACTTTTCTTATAAATGTCCTCTGGTTTAGCCGCAGTAATCTCTTCTGTTTTGTTTTTGCCGCCTTCCTTACTCATTTCATCCATTTCGTTTAAACCGATTATTGAAAGTAAAAACATTGCCCCAACGCCAATCACCATGATCATAATAAATGGAATAATTGATTTGCGTTTTATGGATCACACCCCCCTTATGTAAAACATAGAGAATAGGTATTTACATATAAATCTCCTTCATTTTACTTGAAATTTAGAATTCCGAAAAGTCTTAAGATCATGTATAATAAAAAAGAAAGCGATTTCATTTATTGGCGATAGGATGTTCTATCTATTTATATACGTTCTCTTTTTTGTTGATTTAAAGCTCTTTTCATTCTTGACTTCATTAAGGATCAGCTATTTGGTAAAAAAAGAACAAATAATTTTCTAAGAGCATTTGCAAAATGAAAGACAATTCAGTAAAATAGATAAAAAAACATTTAATGGGAACTTAAGATAGCAAAATCACCTTAACCTTGAAAAAATGTTCAATCGAAGAGCGCTTTTTACTTTTAGCAACAAAGGGTTATTTTTCAAAGAGCTAGGGGCTAGCTAGACAACAGTCTATTTCCCAAAAAGTTATACTTTCTTATACTAAGAAAAAAAGAAATAGCTACTTTTATTAAAAGATCGCTATTTCTCCATGCTCGTTTAACACTCAGAAGTTATTTAGTTTATTCTAAGAAATCTTTCAGTCGTTTACTTCTGCTTGGATGTCTTAGCTTTCGTAACGCTTTTGCTTCAATTTGACGAATGCGTTCACGTGTAACGCCAAAAACTTTCCCAACTTCTTCTAAAGTTCGAGTGCGACCATCATCTAAGCCAAAACGTAGACGAAGAACATTCTCTTCACGATCTGTTAATGTATCAAGAACGTCCTCTAATTGTTCCTTAAGCAGCTCATAAGCGGCATGCTCGGAAGGAGAAGTGGCATCTTGATCTTCGATGAAATCCCCTAAATGGGAGTCATCTTCTTCACCGATAGGAGTTTCTAATGAAACAGGTTCTTGAGCAATTTTTAAGATTTCTCTTACTTTATCAGGAGACAAATCCATATCTTCACCAATTTCTTCTGGTGAAGGCTCCCGCCCAAGATCCTGAAGCAACTGTCTTTGTACTCGAATTAGTTTGTTTATGGTTTCAACCATATGAACGGGAATACGAATTGTTCTCGCTTGATCTGCAATGGCTCTAGTGATTGCTTGACGGATCCACCATGTAGCGTAAGTACTGAATTTAAAGCCTTTTCGATAATCAAATTTTTCTACCGCTTTAATTAGACCCATGTTTCCTTCTTGGATCAAATCTAAGAACAACATTCCACGGCCTACATATCTTTTGGCAATACTTACAACAAGTCGAAGGTTCGCTTCCGCAAGACGTCTTTTAGCTTCTTCATCACCATCTTCAATTCGAGTGGCTAATGAAATTTCTTCTTCTGCTGATAGAAGGTCGACTCTGCCTATTTCTTTTAAATACATGCGAACAGGGTCATTTATTTTTACACCTGGAGGAACGCTTAAATCATTTAGATCAAATTCCTCTTCACCTTTTGTTAATTCATTTATATTAGGATCTTTATCTTCACTGTCACCAATTAATTCAATACCTTGGTCACCTAAAAATTCATAAAACTCATCCATTTGATGGGAATCCAATTCAAAGTGAGACAGCTTTTCTGCGATATCATCGTATGCAAGAACACCTGTTTTTTTACCTAATACAGTTAATTGAGCCTTAACATGGTCAAGCGTCAACTCTGTATCTACCTCTTTTGAATGGGCCGACTTTTCAGCCATTTGTCCCCCTCCTTCCAAAAATCAAAGACAATTCTTTCATATTTATCATTCTTTTGCAACTACAAAGACTTGCGAATTTGTATGATTTCCATCGCAATCTTAGCTGCTTTTACATAGTCCTTTTGCTTTTCTGCTTCTTTTTCTTCTGCTTGTTTTTCTTTTATCTTTTGCACTTTTTCATAATTTAACACCTGTTTCAAATAATCCGCTAATTCTTGCTCGTTTATGTCTTCGTTTATGGGCATCATGTCAATTTCTGCAATGATTCTTCTTAATTTGTCATCCTGGACAAAATTGATAAACGAGCTTGTTGCAGGCATCTGTCCTTCTTCATAAAAGCCAAAAAGATAAGTAATGATCGCTTGATGTTCATCTGTAATAAAGGTTTTCCCTTGCAGCATTTCTCCAATTTTATAAGTTAGCTCATCGCTTCGAAGCATATGCGCAATTAGCCTTCTTTCCGCTGTATAATACGCAGGCATTAACTGATCCGTTTTTTTCTTCCATTGCAGCGGCGGTGTTGGTCTATTTTGCTTTCCTTTTTCTTGCTGATTTCTTTTCTCATGAAAAAACATCTGCTTTTGCTGTTCGTTTAAAGCCTCTAATGAGATGGAAAATTCTGCTGCAATTTGCCGTAAATAGTGGTCTTTTTCAACTGCCTTATCAAGCCTTGATATTTCTTTTAATACTTCTTCTATATAAAGGAGCCTATCTCCTTCATCTTGAAGATTTTTCCCTCTTCTAAAATATCGCAGCTTGAAATTCATAAAGGTATGACTTGCATCAATTACTTCATGACGAAATTTTTCTTCCCCGAACGTCCCAACATAGTCGTCAGGATCCATACCATCGGGTAAACTAGCAATTCTCACCTTACAACCTGAGTTAGTGAGCATATTTGCCGCTCGGTAAGCAGCTTCTATTCCTGCATGATCAGAATCATAGCAGATTGTAACCGAATCGACATTTTGCCTAATGATTGCTACGTGTTCCTCTGTTATGGAGGTTCCCATAGTAGCTATACCGTTATCAACACCCGATCGGTCTGCGGCGATCACATCGGCAAACCCTTCAAAAAGAACGGCTTGTTGTCGTTTCCGAATGCTTGATCTCGCTAAATGATAATTATATAAAGTTTTACTTTTATTAAAGATTGCTGTTTCGGGACTATTTAAATACTTAGGCTCACCCGCCCCTAACGTTCTCCCTGAAAAAGCAATCGTGTTTCCTTTTCGATCAAAAATTGGGAACATAATTCGATCACGAAATCGATCATAATACTTCCCGTTTTTTTCACTCTGAACAATGATGCCGGCTTTTTCCATAAATATAGGATCATACTTTCTTTGGGTTAAAAATTTAACAACGAAATCCCAGGAATTTAAAGCATAACCTATTTGAAACTTTTGAATTGATTCTAAGGTAAGTCCTCTATTCAACAAATACTCTAGAGCATGCTGACCATCTTTAGTATTTACAAGTATGTGATGGTAAAATTTCCTTAAAATATCATGTGCAGATATCATTTGCCCGACATCTTGAGGAATTGCATTCGGCATTTCATCTGATGTGATCTCCAAGCCTATATCCATGTTGGCTTTTTCAGCTAGCTTAAGTGCCGCTTCTTTAAATGTATAGCCTTCAATCTCCATCAAAAATGAAAAAGCATTTCCTCCCGCACCACATCCAAAACAGTGATAGATTTGTTTATCAGATGATACAGAAAACGAAGGAGTGTTTTCGCCATGAAAAGGACATAAACCAAAATAGTTGCGACCTTGTTTTTTCAGTTGAACATAGTCGCTAATAACATCAACAATATCGACTGCCTGCCGTATTTCATTTACTTTATCTTCTGGAATGCGCCCCGACATTAGAACACCTCCATGATTCCTTCTGAAGTATTCGACAGAAGTTATAATTACCCTTCAAAATTCGACAATATTTTTGTAAACTTATTAACGAATCTTTTCCGATCCTCTTTTGTTAAAGACTTAGGACCTTTTCCATATATCCCCTGCCGCCTAGCTTTTGCTGAAAGATACCTCAAATCTAACGCAGTATGAATATCCTTATCCTTAATCAAAGTTCCCCTCGGTGAAAGGACGCAAACCCCTTTTGGCAATAAGGTGGAGGCAAGCCCAATATCTTGAGTTATGGCAACATCACCTGCTTTTATATGATTCATAATAAACAAATCTGCCGCTTCTTTCGCTGTATCAACGAATTTCCAACAAGCTCCAAGTGTATTTTCTGTCATATGAGCATAAGATGCTACAAACACAACTCTTATTCGATTATAATTTGAAATCTCGACAATTTCTTCTTTTACAGGACAGGAGTCAGCGTCAACATATATGATCGGCCTTCCTATTGTACTAATAATTCTACATCACTCCACATTTTCCTGCTTTTTTTGTAATAACTTTTTGCATCCACTTTATCATGGTCTTAATTTCTCACAATAAATAGTTTATTCGTTCGAAGTGAAGTCTAAACCTATTTAATCATTATTTTTATCACAATTTTTTATTATAGAATAAAAAATTGATAATTTCCATCTTTACTTATTAAATAATATAAAAAAATTCAATGTTTAATTTAGGGGTAAGCTACTGTCTTACCCCAATACAAAATAATCCTATATTTAGACCTTTGATTTATATTTTTGGTATAGTCCAACAATTACATTAGCTGTTTCTTCTACAGCTTTATTGGTGACATCAATAACTGGACAACCTATTTTAGTAACAATTTTATTAAAATATTGCATCTCTTCTTTAATACGATCGATTTTTGCATAGCTGGCATTATCATTTAATCCAAGTGCTAACAAGCGTTCGCGGCGAATATTATTTAGTTTTTCTGGACTGATTTGCAGTCCCACACACTTATTTGGATTTACATAAAAAAGCTCTTCAGGAGGATCGACTTCAGGAACAATTGGAACATTGGCCACCTTTAATCTTTTATGTGCTAAAAACTGAGATAAAGGCGTTTTAGATGTTCTTGAAACTCCCAGCAGGATAATATCTGCTTTTAATATTCCTCTTGCATCTCTTCCATCGTCATATTTCACTGCAAATTCAATTGCTTCAACTTTTTTAAAATAATCTTCATCTAACCTTCGAACTAGTCCAGGTTCATATAATGGAGTTTTCCCACAAAGAAGCTGAAACTGATCCATTAAGGGGCCAATAATATCACAAGCATACACCCCTTCTTCGAGTGCAACCTCATTCATGTATTTTCTCATTTCCGGCTTTACTAAAGTGTATGCAATCATACCTTGGTCCATTTTTGCTAAAGTAACAACCTCATGAATATTTGACTGGTCCTCAACAAATGGAAATCTCTTTATTGTAATATCACTACCATTAAATTGACTAATGGCTGCTTTAGTAACAAGTTCAGCCGTTTCCCCAACTGAATCTGAAACGACATAAATAATCGGTAAATTCCCCATTCCGTTCAGCTCCTTTTGTATCTTTTCTAGTAATTTTCTGCTAAGGCAACAAATGCTTTCGTTACATTTGTTTTAGTTATTCTCCCAATTACCTCGTACCCTTTTTCTGTTTCTTTAACAACTGGTAATGCATCAATTTGCTTTTCAATTAGTTTATTTGCTATATCCATTAATAAATCCTCTTTTTGGCATATCGTGATATTGGGCATTCTTGTCATAATAATATTGACAGGTAGAGTTGAAAGCTCTTGCTTTCCTAAGCTGGCTCTTAACAGATCCTTTCTGGACAATACTCCTACAAGAATGGTATGTTCATCGACAACAAATAACGTGCCTACATCTTCTAAGAACATCGTTACGATGGCATCGTAAACAGAAACATTTTCTTTTACCACAACGGGGATCGATTGAAAATCCTTTACTAGAATTTTCTGTAAGTTTTCGGTTAATAGCTGTGTAGGCGTTTTTCCTGTATAAAAATAACCTACACGAGGTCTTGCATCTAAATAGCCTGCCATCGTTAGTATGGCTAAATCAGGTCGGAGTGTCGCTCTGGTTAAATGCAGTTGATCCGCAATTTGCTCTCCTGTAAT
Source organism: Bacillus sp. 03113 (assembly GCF_006546985.1). Taxonomy (GTDB): domain Bacteria; phylum Bacillota; class Bacilli; order Bacillales; family Cytobacillaceae; genus VATK01. The sequence continues at coordinate 63,030 of NZ_VATK01000005.1, read as the reverse complement.
TGGTCCATTTGCTTTAACTATTTCAATAATTTGTTCTTGCCGTTTATTTAACTCGATTGTGCTCACCACCTACTATGTAATGCGTAAACGCCAAATAACCAAAATATCGATCTGACAAAAGATCTACGAGATTAGGCGTTTCTCATTTCATCACTCAACCTCTTATACATCAAGTATTTCGAGGTTAGACATTTGTCTTTTGTGAAGGCTGTTTTCGTATAGATTGTTGCTTTTAAACACGCAGCCTACATACACTTCGCTTTCCGTGGGCGAGCGTCAAGCCTCCTCGTCGCATACGCTTCTGCGGGGTCTCGCCTTTCTCGCATTCCCACAGGAGTCTACGCGTATGTAGGCTGCTCCGAAACGTTTCTTCCAATGTTTTTTTATGTCAAAAGCAACAAACTTTGATAAAACAGCCTTTGTGAAAAAAGTTATACAATTATTGAAATATTATATACTATTTTTAAGAAGTATGCATAAATAAACAAAAGCATAAGGGGTAATACAGCGGATTAAAGGATTTACTGCCTTTTGTCTTGGTACTAGTCAACCTGTTCATCGAGCTGGACGTTGACGCATTTCTACCGAAGTTATCTACAACCAACTAAAAAGGTCCTTAATAAGGGAAAGGCCTGTTCCTTTTTAAACAGGCCTTTCTTAGAAAGAATAAGCTTTATGAAGGTAGACAGGTATCTAGCTCCGACGTACAGGACGTACTAGTGCCGATGTTGCCACAGGATGTGGCGTACTTAATCGGCCAGCACCCAGCCCGCAAGTCTAGTCAAATCACTTCAAAAATCAGGATTTCCGTACGTAGCACCTTATGCTTGTCGGGGCTAAACAGGCGCTTCTTCTTTTCTATATTATTTCACAATAATTGTACTTACATTTGCAAAGTCAGCTACTATTTTCGCAATCTTGGCCATTAAATTTAATCGATTTTCCCTTACAGCAGGATTATCGTCCATGACCATGGTTTGCTCAAAATATTGATCGATCTCAGGCTTTAATGTAACGAGGATTTCAAAAGCCTTCTCTACTGAGACATTTAGATGAAGCTCAGTAGTTACTTCTTGATATTTATTAAAAAGAGTCGTTTCAGATTCATTTGTAAACAAGGATGGATTGACTTCTCCAATTTTTTCTGCTTTTGAAGAAATATTGACTACCCTGCTTAATGCTTCAATGCTTTCTTTAAACCCACTGCTATCTTTTTCTTTTTCCAGCACTTCTCCCTTTCTAATAATGGTTGGGATCGCACCTATTTTATATCCTAAGACGGCATCAATTAAATCATGTCGTATACCTCGTTCTTGTAATAAATGCTTAATGCGAAGCTTAAAGAACGATAGAATTTCTTCTAACAATTCATTTTTCTCTTTTTTAGCAATACCAGCTTGAATAATTGCTTCTAATACAAGATCGATGATCACTTCAAGCGCAATATTCCAATCTTTTTGAATCAGTGTTTGAACGATTCCAGTTGCCTGTCTTCTTAACGCATAAGGATCCTGGGAACCACTTGGGATGATACCGATCGCAAAGCACGAAACAATGGTATCCATTTTTTCAGCAATCGATAAGACAGCCCCGACATCACTTGAAGGTGTTTCATCCTCAGCATTACGAGGCATATAATGTTCATTGATCGCTTTTGCTACAACTGGGTTTTCGCCTTTTTGCAGGGCATATTTTTCACCCATAAACCCTTGAAGCTCAGGAAATTCGTAAACCATATGAGTTACGAGATCAAACTTTGCAATTTCAGCTGCACGATCCGCATCTTTTTTTGCTTCTAAAGAAAACTGCAGCTTATCAGAGAGCTGGTTTGTAGCTTGACGAACTCGACTTACTTTTTCTGCTAAAGTACCAATCTCTTCGTGATAGACAATCGCTTTTAGTTTTTCTAAGAAAGTGTGAATCTCAATTTTTTGATCCTCTTTATAGAAGAAAGCTGCATCTTGAAGTCTTGCTCTTAACACTTTTTCATTTCCTTTAGCTACCTTTTCAAGATGTTCATGACCCCCATTTCGGACTGTTACAAAATTAGGGAGGAGCTCGCCATCTGAAGACTTCACAGGGAAATATCGCTGATGCTCCTTCATTGAGGTTATTAATACTTCCTCAGGAATTTGAAGAAATTCTTTTTCAAACTGACCGAATAAGGCAGTAGGATATTCAACTAAATTTGTAACTTCTTCTAAAAGTTCAGGATCAATTGGAATCACCCATTGATTTTCTTCTTCAATTTTTTCCAATTGCGAAACAATCGCTTCTTTCCTTGTTATCGGATTTGCAATCACATATTGACTTAAAAGCAGCTGTTCATAATTTTCAGGATTTTGAATAGTAATATTTTTACCAAGAAAACGATGTCCTAAGCTTTCATTGCCAGTCGTAACATTGGTAATGGTAAAAGGAATAACCTCTTCTCCAAATAAGGCAACAATCCACTTTATTGGTCTTATATAACGTAATTCTTCATTAGCCCATCGCATATTTTTAGGAAAAGATAAACTTGTTACCACTTCTTTTAATGATGGTAATAGTTCACTTGTTCTTTTCCCTTTTATATATTTCTTGACATGGACATATTCAATTCCATTGATCTCTTTAAAGTAAATATCGTTAACAGTCATACCTTGTCCACGGCAAAAACCAGCTGCTGCTTTTGTCCATTCTCCAGCTTCATTCAAAGCAATTTTTTTAGCAGGGCCTTTGGCTTCTTCATGTATATCTTGCTGTGATTCACTAACATTTTTCACATAAGCTGCAAGTCTGCGTGGTGTTGAAAAAGCTTGCAGATTTTCAAAATCAATTTTATGCTCGTTTAGCCAGCTGCTAACTTTATCAGCAAATTGCTGCATCGAGCTTGTTACAAACCGTGCTGGCATTTCTTCTAAACCGATTTCTAATAAAATGTCTTTTTTACTCACGGCCGCTCTCCTCCTTGACCTTTAAGATAGGGAAACCAAGCTTTTCTCGTTCCTCATAAAATGTTTTAGCCACTTTTCGAGCAAGATTACGGCATCGACCAATATAACCTGTTCTTTCCGTTACAGAAATAGCTCCACGGGCATCCAGAAGATTAAAGGTGTGGGAACACTTCAACACATAATCATAGGCTGGATGAACAAGCCCTTCTTCCATTTGTCGATGTGCTTCTTTTTCATAAATGGTAAATAAATTAAATAGCATGTCAGTATCCGATGTTTCAAAGGTATATTTGGAATGCTCATACTCAGGTTGGTAAAAAATATCTTTAACCGTGAATCCTTCTGTCCACTCGAGGTCAAATACATTTTCTTTATCCTGAATGTATGACGCAAGGCGTTCGATACCATAGGTAATTTCAACAGAAACTGGCTTACATTCTAAACCTCCAACCTGTTGAAAGTATGTAAATTGAGTAATTTCCATACCATCAAGCCAAACCTCCCAGCCCAAGCCAGCACAACCTAAAGAAGGATTCTCCCAATTATCTTCAACGAAACGGATATCGTGCTCGAGTGGGTCGATTCCAAGAGCTTTTAATGAGTCTAAATAAATCTCTTGAATATTATCAGGAGAAGGCTTCATAATCACCTGAAATTGATGATGCTGATAAAGTCGATTAGGATTCTCTCCATAACGACCATCTGCCGGTCTGCGAGATGGTTCCACATAAGCGACATTCCATGGCTCTGGTCCTATCGCTCTCAGAAATGTATAAGGGCTCATTGTCCCAGCACCTTTTTCTACATCATATGCTTGCATTAAAATGCAGCCTTGATCAGACCAATGCTTTTGTAATGTTAAGATCATATTTTGAATATTCATATGGCACCTCCGAAAAAATGTATACCCTTTGGGCATTCTTTTTGGTTTTTCGATCTTATTGCATAAAAAAACTCCCGTCTCTATGCACAAATATGCATAGGGACGAGAGTTACCCGCGGTTCCACCCTAATTGCTGAAAATGTCAGCCACTTTACATGTGTCTAAAGGACACCGAGTTGCTCCGAGAATGCCTTCCTTAACGCTCTATTCCCTAGCTTGCACTATCCTAGGTTCGCTTCAATAGAGTAGGGTTAAGTACTACTTTCCATCAACACAACGAATATATTTTCTTATGAATCATATCGAAAACAAAAACAGTTGTCAAGATTCACTGATTTTCTTTTCAAGTGAATCCAGCTGTGCAATAAATTTTTTTGTTTTTAAATGTAAGCCTGAATATTCTTCATAATACGCATCAATCACTTTTTTTAATTCGGCTTTCGTTTCCTCTTTGACAGAAATTTCACCAAGCCGCGATAGATCGAAGAAATAAAAAATTCGCAACAGCTTAACTGTGGCCGAGGAAATAGAAAGGTGATACGGATCCTTTTCAAGACAACGATGACAAATAATTCCACCCTCTCGGATAGAGAATGAAAAACGCCCTTCTCTACTGCCACAAACCGCACAATGATCAAACATAGGATTAAGACCAAGTGCGCTCAGCATTTTTATTTCGAAGATGTTTGTAATAATTTCACGATCAAATCCTTCTTCAAGATAAGACAATGTTTGAAGCAGCAATTCAAACATAAACGGATTTGGTTTTTGGTCATCTGTACATTTATCCGCTAAATCAATAATGTAGCTTCCATAAGCTGTTAAAAAGATGTCCTGCTTTATTAAACGCATCGAAGAGATCAATTCTCCCTGTTGAAGATTGCCTAGTCCTCTTCCTTTTAGAACTAGAAAATGCCCATATGTAAAAGGCTGTGTAATAGCAGCAAGGCGGCTGTTTGTTTTTTTTGCTCCTCGTGCCATTACACCAACCTTTCCCCATTCTCTTGTATATAAAGTGACAATTTTATTCGTTTCACCATAATCAATTGTTCTGATCACGATGCCCTCACATTTTTGAAGCATCTTGTCGTCACCATCCCTTTATATAGGCAAATCTATGAGATGGGAAAATCAATATCTGCGAGCTCTTCTTCCTGATAACTTGGTTCTTGATTATCTTTTTCTAATTCTTTAAAAAGCAGATAAGTGTCAATATTACCTGTTTTAGAAAATAGTTTCCAGGTAAAATCCATCATTGAGAACCACACCCTTCAATTATTAACTAGCCATTTTCAGGTTTCGAACCTTAACATTATCATAGCCTTTCATTCGAAAATCATGAGACGAAAATATTGCTAATCTTAACAGAAAGAAAATGCTCAACTGGATTTTCCAATATCTTAATATTCGTCCTCGCGAAATCCAAAATCTCGTAGCTGTGTCATCTTATTACGCCAATCCTTTTGAACCTTTACCCAAAGCTCTAAAAAGACTTTTGTACCTAGCAGATTTTCAATATCAAGCCGCGCTCTTTTCCCAATTTCCTTTAATAAACTTCCTTGTTTCCCAATAATAATTCCCTTTTGTGAAGCTCTTTCTACAATGATCGTTGCCATTACATGTACGATATCATTCGCATCACTTCGTTCCATTTTTTCAATAACCACAGCGATCGAATGTGGGATTTCTTCTCTAGTAAGATGAAGCACCTTTTCTCTAATCAACTCCGAAGTAATAAATCTCTCTGGATGATCCGTTACTTGATCAGCTGGATAATATTGCGGTCCTTCAGGCAAGTATTTTTGTACTTGCTCTAATAATGTTTCGACATTGTTACCTTCTAAGCTTGAGATCGGCACAATTTCTTTAAAAGGATATTTTTCCTTATAAGCATCAATGATTGTAAAGAGCTTATCAGGATGAACTAAGTCGATTTTGTTAATGACAAGGAATACGGGAGTTTGAACAGATTGGAATTTTTCAATAATAAACTCCTCTCCTTTGCCAAAACCTTCTTCTGCATTGACCATAAATAAAATTAAGTCAACCTCTTTTAAAGTGTTTTGTGCTACTTTCATCATAAAGTCGCCAAGCTTATGCTTAGGTTTATGAATTCCTGGCGTATCAATAAAGATCGCTTGAGCCTCATTTGTTGTTAAAACGCCTTGAACCTTATTTCTAGTTGTTTGCGGCTTATCGCTCATAATGGCTATTTTTTGGCCAATTACACGATTTAAGAAAGTCGATTTCCCTACATTTGGTCTACCAATAATTGATATAAAACCTGATTTATATGCTTGATTATTCATTTCGTTCATTAAGATCCTCCGGTGAAAATGCCCCTGGCAGTAATTCTTCTACTGTAATTTCTTGTATATGTCCTTTTAAATTTGTTAAAACAATCGTCATGTCATTAGAGCATAATTCAGAGATGACTTGCCGACATGCACCACATGGGGGTACTGGACGATTGGTATCTGCAATAACCACTAATGTTTTAAAATTTTTATCTCCCTCAGAAAGCGCTTTAAAAAGAGCAGTCCTTTCGGCACAATTTGTCATGCTGTAAGCAGAATTTTCAATATTGCATCCATGATATACCTTTCCGTCTTCTGTTAGCAATGCTGCTCCAACTTTAAATTTCGAATAAGGTACATACGCTCTTTCCCTTGCTTTCTTGGCTTCTATTATTAACTTTTCTGTTTCCACTGGCCTTTCTTCCTTTCCATCATGAAGGCTGCCGCCTCTTTATATTTTACCTTAAATTTCATCGATTTGCATCGTTTGATTGAAAATGCCGTAAAAATTTTTCAATTTTCTAACTAATAACCGAGACCCATAAGTGTTAATCACCTATGGGTCATGCATGGTGTTTCAATGGGTTAAAATATTTTTGGATAAAATATAACGAGTCCAACAATAATAGCTAAAATAGCATAAATGAGTACAGCACCTGCAGCTATATCCTTCGCTTCCTTTGCCAATGGATGAAAATCCTTTGTAACAAGATCCACAACTCGTTCAATCGCTGAATTAACCATTTCCAGGGAAATCATTCCCGTAATAATAATTAAAATAAATACCCATTCCATTTTAGAAAGAGAATATTTGAAACCCATGCCAATCACAATCAAGGCGATCACAACATGAATTTTTACATTCCGCTCTTGTATAAAGCTATCCTTAATTCCAGTAATAGCAAAGAAAAAGGACCGTATAACTCTCCCTATATATCTCATATGTTATCTTTGCAGCCCAAACTCATTTAATATATCTTTTTGCAAGGAAAACATTTTTTTTTCGTCCTCATCCGTTTCATGATCATATCCTAACAAATGTAGAAAACCATGGACTACTAGGAATCCAAGCTCTCTCACATAGGAGTGACCATAATCATCTGCTTGTTCCTTTGCTTTTTCAACTGAAATAATAATATCTCCTAATACTCTAGGCATTTCAAATCCATGAAGTTGTATTTCGCCTTCACCAAGTTCTTCCATTGCGAAAGAGATTACATCTGTTGGCTGGTCTTTTGATCGATACTCTTTATTTATTTGCTGAATTTTATCATTATTAACGAATGTTACAGAAAGCTCACTATTTGCTTCAACACACTCTTTCTCAGCAGCAAAGTTTAATAATTCTTCCATCTTAATTAGGTTTTCTTCCATCAATGTATTCGTTTCATCAAAAAAATCAATATTTAATTTCATGCTTGCTTCACCTTCTGTTTGTTCATTTCTGGATACTCGATCCGTGAATGAAAAATCCCTTTTAATGTTTCACAAAATGAATGAGTTACCTTTTCAAGATCCTTTAATGTTAAATCACACTCATTCAACTGACCATCCTGGAGTCTATCCGTAATAATATTTTTCACAAGTTTTTCAATTTGTTCAGCTGTAGGATGAGACATTGACCGTACTGCAGCTTCTACACTATCAGCTATTCCGATAATCGCAGCTTCCTTCGTTTGGGCCTTTGGACCTGGGTAACGATAATCTTCTTCACTTACTTCTCCGCCATTTTGCTTTGCCTTGTGATAAAAGAACTTAATAAGAGAAGTACCATGATGCTGTTCTGCTACGTCAATAATTTCTTTTGGCATATGATGTTTCTTAAGCATTTCTGCTCCATCCGTTGCATGAGCGATAATAATGTTTTTACTGACTTGAGGAGATAGGCGGTCATGCGGATTATCAATATTCAATTGATTTTCAATAAAAAATTGAGGTCGTTTTGTTTTGCCAATATCGTGATAGTAGCAAGCTACTCTTGCAAGCAATCCATTAGCCCCAATTCCTTCACAAGCTGATTCAGCTAAGTTCGCAACCATTACACTATGATGATAAGTGCCTGGAGCTTCAGTTAATATCTTTCTTAATAAGGGATGATTCGGATTTGATAACTCTATTAATTTCATAGTCGATAAGATCCCAAAGCCTGCTTCAAAAAATGGCAAAAGGCCGATTGTCAATACAGCAGATGCAACGCCTGATATAAGCGCAATTCCAAAGTGAAATCCATATTCTAAAATGTCAAACTTTCCATTTCTTAAAAATATGAAAGAAAAAATCACAACTATATTAATAAAGGTAACAAAGAGACCAGCTTGTAATATTTTCGAACGGCGATTCTGCTTATTTAAAAAGAGAATACCCGCTAAACCGCTGCACAGAATATAAATTCCCATACTAATATGCAAAGAACCGGTTGTTCCCTCATTATAAATAATACTTCCACAAACAGCTAAAATAATCGTAACAAAAATGGCCAGTCGTTCATCCATTAATATTTTGATTAACATTGCCGCCATCGCAGCCGGAAATATATAGCCAATTTCTGTATAGTTAAATTGAATAAAGCTCGTTGCTTTCATGATGCATAAAGCCAGCAAAAAGAGTAAACTAAATAATAGTAATTGATTTTGTTTCGCCTGAGGCTTCAGATTAAGATCTTGAAAATAGTAATAAAGAGTCGCTAGGAATATTAAAATGATCAGCGATAACCCTAAAAAAGGCTGTATTGAGTTTTCGTTATTTAACAAGCCAGCAAGTCCAAGCTGACGATAAATCTCTCTGCTTATTAATTGCCCTTGCTCAACGATAATCTGTCCTTGAAGAATTTTAACAGGCTCTACCCCTTGTATTGCTTCTCTTCGAAGATCCTCTGTTTGATTTGGATCGTAAAATTCGTTTTGAATGATCGCATATCTTCCTAATTCAATGGAAGCACTTTTTAGCCCTGAGCTTAAGCTTGTATATCTTAGTACTTCTTCTAGCCGTTTTTTTGCATTCTCCACCTCATCTCCAGGAATTCGAACTGACATCACGTTATTAATAGCGGTAACAGTTGTATCCTTGGCGATATTTACATCCGACTGTGAAGATAATAACAAAGACCTAAGAGATTGATCTGAAATCTCTTTCGTTACATTATCTGTTAATTTTTCCTTCATTTTTTTTAACTTCTCGTCTAGTGATGGTTCTGTGATCTCAGCGACATTCGTTTGACTATCCTTATTTTCAGCTGCTGCTTTACGCTTTTGATCTAGATCTTTACTTATTTCATCATTTACTTCAACAGCCGATTCAAAGATAGAAGTAATTAAATCAACTCTGTTTTGGGCAATCTCTTTATTTAAAACATAAACGTCTTTAACCTGATCCTCTGCTTCCTTCTTTTTTTTACTCGTACTGGATGTATCTTCAACCGTAATCGGTGAACGAATTGTTTGTTCTGCAATCGAGAAAAGGGATAGGTTCAATTTTTCAGGCTTTACATCGCTAACCATCGAAGCAAATAAAAGCACTCCTAAAAATAGAAAAAATAGGATATTAAAAAAAGGAATATCTAATAAGCCTTTAATGGTTAGCAATTGTTGTCGAATTGTTTTCATTATATATCCCTCCTTGCCTTAATAAACTAGTTGACATTGTTTCGCTAAACGACCATTTTTTGTCATTAATTATGTAAATCATATCAGTTTAATAACAAAAATTCATTATTTGCATCAAAATGATCCTTATCTTTTTTTATGGCTGTTTCGTATAGATTGTTGCTTTTAAACGCGCAGCCTGCATACACTTCGCTTTCCGTGGGCGAGCGTCAAGCCTTCTCGTCGCATACGCTCCTGCGAGGTCTCGCCTTTCCCGCATTCCCACAGGAGTCTACGTGTATGCAGGCTGCTCCGAAACGTTTCTCCCAATGTTTTTTATGTCAAAAGGAACAAACTTTGAGAAAACAGCCTTTTTTATAAGCTAGTATGCAAAGTCCGATATAAAAACCGTTCGGATTGCCGAACGGTTTTTAGTCCTTGTGATTGTACGCATCAACAATCTTCGCTACTAATGGATGCCTCACAACGTCCGATTGCTCAAGAATTATAAACGATATACCTTTTACATCTTTTAATACTTCTTTTGCAACTAGCAGACCTGATTTTACACCTTTCGGTAAATCAACTTGCGTTGAATCGCCTGTAATAACCATTTTTGACCCAAATCCTAGCCTTGTTAAAAACATTTTCATTTGCGCGTGGGTCGTATTTTGAGCTTCATCCAGTATAACAAAAGCATCCTCTAATGTACGTCCCCTCATATATGCAAGTGGAGCTATTTCAATGGTTCCTCTTTCTATCATTCTTTGCGTATGCTCAGTCCCTAAAATATCATGCAAAGCATCGTACAATGGTCTTAAATAAGGATCCACTTTTTCCTTTAAGTCTCCGGGCAAAAACCCCAAGCTTTCACCTGCTTCAACAGCTGGACGTGTTAAAATGATCCGTTTTACTTGTCCATTCTTTAGTGCGTTAACAGCCATTACGACAGCTAAATATGTTTTCCCAGTCCCGGCAGGACCAATGCCAAAAACAAGATCACTTTTTTTAATGGCATTGATATATTGCCTTTGACCAATCGTTTTTACTCTTATAGATTTCCCTTTTGCACTTTTAGCAATTTCTTCCTCATATAAATCTCTAAAATAATCAAGAGTCCCTTTTTTAGCCATTTGAACGGCATACATTACATCTCTTTGATTAATTTGAATGCCTTTTCGTATTACATATAATAATTTTTCAATGATGTTTCCAACAAGGATTACTTGTTCAGATTCACCAGATACAAATACAGATTCTCCACGTGTTACGATGGAAACATCGAGCTCCTGCTCAAGTATTTTTAAATTTGCATCAGAGTTTCCAATTAAAGCAATAGCTTCATTGGGATTTTCTAATTGAACGTCCATTGTTTTTAAGTCTACTGTCATTCTGTATCTCCTTGAATTATTGGTTGTCCCTCAGCAATATCCTCAATAATTTGGAAAAGTATTGATATAGATACTTTACCATTGTCTATCGATCGTTGCAAAATTTTTTCGTCTTTTATCTTAGCATCATCAGGTAATTGACTAAGCAGATCACTCCTAGCATATTGCTTGGCAAATTTTATCGCTTCTTGATCACCGTATTCTCGTGTAACCTGTTCGCTTTCTCTGTATACCTTATTCCCAACTGAAACAGGGAGTTCCCATTTCAAAAATTTAATCGGTGTCCAATTTTCTTCAACCTCATATTGCTTATATATTATTTTTTTAAATCCCCATATATGCAATTTAATCTTTCTAATTTTGATAAAAACCTTTTGTTCTTCATTCCCATTCAATACCTTAAAGGTTGATTTTAGAGGCAAGTCTACTTTTGTTTCATACCATGTCTGTCCGTAAATTTTTCCTTTCGCAGCAATTTTTTTTATTTTCCCTTCACTGCCAATAAAACCGGATACGAGCAGCTGACCAGGTCTTACATAATCATTGATCTGAACAACTGGTTGACCTGTCTCCACTTGTATTTGTTCGATATGTGCTTTTTTTGTCGCGATTAAATGTCTTGGACCTACATATTCAGGCTTCGGAGGTTCATTCTTTTCGACCACCTGAAAATGATAGGTTGTACCAATTAATTCAACTCCTACCCATGTAATGGCTTCTATCCTATTCGTTAATTCCTTTTGAATGCCTTCAACATTATCTGTAAAAAATTGCAGTTTCCCAACTTTTATATCCATTTTATTTAATTCTTTTCGAATCTGGTGCTCAGTAGCAGGATTAGCCCCCTTTATTTCAATTCCCCACACTATATTAGATAATAAGAGGATAATCCCTAAAAAAAGGATAAAACCGAATAAGAAACCAGAATTTCTAATCACTCTTTTTAATAAAAATGGAATTCCTTTTCTTCCAATAAACTCTAATTTACAGTCTGATCCTCTTACTGTAAGGCGAATTTTTTTTATATCCTTTAGTCTCATATCAAAGGATATAGCACTTGAGTCAAGTCGTTTCACATTCCAAATATTGATTCCATTTCGGATCAGCTTATTAAGAAAACGTTCAATTGCTTTTCCAGTCACTTTTACCGTTACGATTCCATTGTAAAATTCGATCCATTGATTTTTCATCGCACCCTCCTGAATTATTCATCTATATAGAGAACTTGATCTATTTTTCCTTCGAGTAATATTTCTTCAGGCAATATGGTTTTAATCACAAAGCTGCTCCCTTTTATTAAAAGCTGTCCCTGCTTGAGGAGGAGTCTTAGCTCTTTATCAGAAAAAGTCAGTAGTCCACGGTGATTTTCAATATATATATGAATTTGTCCAATCATCGTAATTCTCGGCAAGTCCATTATTACATCTTGAGGAAGCTCCATACTTTTAGTCATCCAGCTGCGGACAATTTGTCCCCACTTTTTAGCCATAAAAAAGAACCTCCCTTCATCTCATATGTATGAGATTTATTACAGACTGTTATGTATGATATATAAGAATCTCAATAACATACTATTTCACAGTAGTTCATATCATGCTAATTAAAACAGTCGCTATATACAACCGTATTTCAAGGGATAATGGTGAATCAGATGATGTCCTCCTCAATTACAAGACTATTACTACAAGATTATGCGAATCAAAAGGATATCAGTACAAGTTATATGAAGAGATTGAGTCGGGCGGGATTTGAAGAGCGTACACTCCTATTGCAATTGCTAAAGGATATTGACCAAGGGCTATTTGATGGACTAGTCGTTGTTAAATTGTCTAGGATTGCTAGAAATCTAAAATACAGTCAAGATATTGCAGAAGTGCTAAAAACAACAATTTTTTAGAAAACAGCCTATGAAATAAAGCAGCCGTTTGGCGTTTATTTTTTTTCAACAAAAACAGGAACGTACATTCTCGTATACTCATGGAAATTATGTTAATACTTAAGCAGATTATTAATAATGATGTCGGATAAGTATCTACCTTCCAAATAATGAGAAAAAGCTCCTTGAGTAAGGAGCTAAATCAAAACTTTCTATACGTGTGCAGGTTCTGGTATTTGTATGTGAAGTGGTGGAGGAATTAACCACCCTTTTTCTTTGTTTATTCTTAATAATCTTACACCAAACTGTGCTTTTGTAACATGGAATTGTCCAAACATCATGCCAATGTCTTCTCTAATCGACTGACCCATAACTTGACTACATGCAACTAGTCCAGCCGCTATATCTTTAGTTACAGACGCAGCAATTTCAGGGTCACTAAATCTAGCACCAACAGGAATACTTTCTAATGTTGCTGATGGTCTTTCAGGTGGTGAAGGTGGTAAACCAATACCATTCACTTTCAACAGATTTTCAACTTGTTCTATTTCTTGCTTCATGGCTTGAATAGTATCTTCAAGTAATTTTTTGAGGTCAGTATCTCCAGTATGGTTGATAAATGTTTGGTATCCTGCTATAGAACCTTTTAAAGCAGCAAGATAACTCCAAACTCCAAACACTTCACCATAGTGCATTGGTTCATTTTGTGGATTATCACTTAAAATTCCCATAATTGTCCTCCCAAGTTGTAAAATATTCATTGAGCGACCTTCCTTTCTTAACGATTGGTCACGTTTTTATAATCCCTAATAAAAATGAAGGTATTCGTCATTTTTAATGATGGTTGTTAAAGGGATAAATTCTAATTTTAACCTAAATGGTTTTATTTACTTAACGAATGGTGGCTATAAAATTGGGGACATTACTTATTATGAAAGGAGGGAAACAATGAAAAAGATATTATCTTCAATTTTATGTACTTTGACTTTAACTATAATGGCTCTTGGCGCAACTGTCCATGCTGAAGACAATAACAATAATGAGGTTACGACTCGGAATGTATCTACAGCAGCAGACATCAATGATAATGATACTAATTGGGAATGGCTCGGTTTATTAGGGTTATTAGGTCTGCTTGGTCTTAGAAGAAGAGAAAGAGAAAAAGAAGTTCATTAATACAGATAATTGTTTGTTTTTACTTAATCAGTTACTTTAGTTTCACAACAAATGATAAAGAACTTGGAACTCTCCAAGTTCTTTATAGTGTCAATTGCAAGTGATTTCCTTGCGTTTTTTCTGTTTTGCATCTTAAACTGAACCCGTTAAGCGGAAGCATAGACAGTCCACTTTATTAGTTAATTGAAGCCTATAAAGATCACCGCCTACAAACACTTAGAATGGCTCGTGGTTTTAAGGAGGTCTCTATAACAGTGTTCATTATGCTTAGAATTGTATCTAAGAGCAGCATGTTCTATGTGATTAACCTTTGTATATTTAGAACCCCCAATAAAACATCTCATATGTATGAAATGAAAGAAGGCTCTAGCACTTTTAAAACAAAAAAGGTTATCGAATGAAGCGATTTCCATGTCTTCTATCATGCATTTTTTTAGATTTAGGCGGTCCAATAATCTCCGACCAAATAATTGCATCCACTATGTTTTTTCCCTCTGCAAAAGAAGGCTGTGGTTTAGTGGCATGCATTGAGGCAGCTTGATTTTTTGCTTTTATTTGGTTTGTATTCTTTTTAATTTGAGCCTGTTGCTCGTTTAAGCCTTGCATAACTTCTTTTGCTTTTAGCTTCTTCTCATTGATTTTCTCTTCAATACGGCTTTCCGTCTTCTTTGCAGCAGCGGGTTTTAGCTCCTTTAGAGAATCCTCTATTATTTGTTTTATTTCCATTTTAGGACTAGTTGCGGCCTTTCTAGCATTAGGATTTAACGGCTTCAAGGTTGATTCTTTGTCCTGGGCATCTTTAACCTTTTTGACAATGGTAGATATGATCCCAATGGCAATAATAATGCCAGGGAGGTTACTTAAAATGATATCCAAAAAGGGATCCTCCCTTCATAGCGATGTGAAGGACATTCAAGCTTAAGCCTTACCATCTGGATTTCCACCTGATAATTTTCCGATGGACCCTCTCATATCCGTATCAGCTGATATGTTTTGCATATTCATATAATCCATTACACCCAAGTTCCCCGTCTTTAAAGCCTCTGCCATTGCAAGAGGAACGGTTGCCTCTGATTCTACTACCTTGGCCCTCATCTCTTCAACACGGGCCTTCATTTCTTGTTCTTGAGCTACCGCCATGGCACGACGCTCTTCAGCTTTTGCTTGGGCAATTTTCTTATCTGCTTCCGCTTGTTCTGTTTGCAGTTCAGCTCCAATGTTTTTACCTACATCAACATCGGCAATATCAATGGATAAGATTTCAAATGCAGTACCAGCATCCAGCCCTTTGGATAACACAGTTTGCGAAATCATATCAGGATTTTCTAATACTTTTTTATGATTATCTGATGATCCGATCGTACTTACAATCCCTTCGCCAACACGAGCAACTACGGTTTCTTCACCAGCTCCCCCAACGAGACGATCAATGTTAGCACGAACCGTAATTCTTGCTTTTGCCTTTACCTCGATTCCATTCATAGCAACACCAGCGATAAATGGTGTTTCAATCACTTTTGGATTTACACTCATTTGAACCGCTTCTAAAACATTACGGCCTGCTAAATCAATCGCAGCGCATCTTTCAAAGCTTAATTCAATATTTGCACGATGAGCAGCAATTAATGCATTCACGACTCGATCGACATTCCCTCCAGCCAAATAATGACTCTCTAATTGATTTGTCGTCACATTTAATCCAGCTTTATGAGCTTTAATAAGTGGGTTAACGACTCGACTAGGAATAACGCGGCGCAGCCTCATTCCAATTAATGTAAAGATACTCACTCTGACACCTGCAGCTAATGCAGAAATCCATAGCATAACAGGGACAAAAGTAAATAAAATAGCTAATAAAATAATACCCAAAACAATTGCGATTAATAAAAAAGCCATTCCTGGTGCTATCATTTCTATTGTCCTCCTAAAAGACGATTATTTTTTCTCAATATTTACAATCTCTCTGACAACAATTTTTGAACCTTCTACTTTTACGACTGTAACTTGAACATTTTGTGGAACATAGTTCCCTTCACTTACAACATCAATTCTTTCATGATCGATCATAATTGTTCCTGCAGGACGTAAAGGGGTAATGGTGAAACCTATCAGGCCAAGCAATTCAGACCTATTTTCATTTGACACATACCCTTGTTCTGAACTAGTTGAATCTGTTAGAATCATTTTTTTAAATAATGTCATTCTTCTACCAAACACCTTTACCATTAGGATGGAAGCTAAAATCGAAATAAAAAGCGCGATGAACAATGAGATTCCCATATAAACGATGTTTTCGGCAGCTAATAAAAAGCTTGATATGATCGCTACAAATCCAAACACTCCTACAATTCCGCCAGGTACAAACAGTTCCAAGATAAGAAGACCTACTCCTAATAAAAATAAAAGAAGCGATTCAAATCCTGCCAATCCTGCTACCATATGTCCGTAGAAAAAAAGAAGCATGGATGTTAAACCTATTAGTCCAGGGATCCCAAAGCCAAATGAGTAAAGCATTAACACAAATCCAAGACTCCCGACCGTTAACAAAATAGGGATTACAACTGGATAGGTTAAAAATTGTGCAAGCTTTTCAGAAAAGGTGCCATCTGCTGGCAATCCCTTATCCACCGTATTTTCAAGTGACCCCGCATGAGCAACCTGCTCATGCACTATGCCTTCTACAGGAATCAGTAGGATGATAAATACAAATAGGAAAGTTAAAATTGTTAATATTTTTCGTATTCGCACCCTTACACCCTCCTTTCCTTTTTAGTCATAATTTTCTTACGTTTAATTCATAAAAAGGTTTCATTTTAAAGAGTAGTTATTTTTATTTTACCATAATTAGGGGATTAACTTCTAAATAGAAAGGATAATTACTTTTTTATTATGGCTGTTTTCGTATAGATTGTTGCTTTTAAACGCGCAGCCTGTATACACTTCGCTTTCCGTGGGCGAGCGTCAAGCCTCCTCGTCGCATACGCTCCTGCGGGGTCACGCCTTTCTCGCATTCCCACAGGAGTCTACGTGTATACAGGCTGCTCCGAAACGTTTCTCCCAATGTTTTTTATGCCAAAAGCAACAAACTTTGAGAAAACAGCCTTTATTATTAATTCAATAGTGAAAGGGCTGTAGTCAATGACTACAGCCCTTATAACAGTTCGAACTTATTTTATGAAAGGTGTTGTTGTACAAGTTTATTTACAAGTGATCCATCTGCCTTGCCTTTTACTTTTGGCATTAATGCAGCCATCACTTTGCCCATTTCAGCTTTTGTAGAAGCACCTACTTCTGAAATCGTTGTACTTACGATTTCGTTCAGTTCCTCTTCAGAAAGTTGTTTAGGTAAATATATTTCTACATGCGTTAATTCCGCAAGTACTTTTTCAACAAGATCATTCCGACCTGCTTTTTCAAATTCATGGAGGGAGTCCTTGCGTTGTTTCACTTCGCGAGAAAGGACAGTTAACTCTTCATCATTTGTAAGCTCTTTGCCATGCTTAATGGATTCATTTTGCACAGCAGCTTTAATCATCCTAATGACCGAGAGTTTATCTTTTTCTTTATTTTTCATTGCTTGTTTCATATCTTGATTTAAACGCTCGAGAAGACTCATTCAAAGTACACCCTCTCTTACCACTTACGTTTTCTAGCAGCTTCAGACTTTTTCTTACGTTTTACGCTAGGTTTTTCGTAGAATTCGCGCTTTCTTGCTTCTTGCAAAGTACCAGTTTTTGATACTGAACGTTTGAAGCGACGAAGAGCATCTTCAAGCGATTCGTTTTTACGAACGACAGTTTTAGACATTCTCTTTCCCTCCCTCCGAGCACAACACACTTACATCAATCATGGATTTCCATGTACTTTGCAATTATAATATAACAGCGAAACAAGGTCAACACAATTTAGCTTGCCATAGCGTCTTGATTTAAGTAAACCTTCTTTTTTACTGATTTGTAATTCAGGTTTTAAGAATCAATAGTCTTCCTCTAATGCAAGCTTTAATGGGATATATCAATCTGTTGGAGAAGTATCCCAACCTAAATTCCGGAAGTTTTTAGCTTACTGAACTCTGTTCACTAATATGTTGAATTACTTCTTTGACCGCTGACAATGGCAACCCCTGAGCTAGCACCAATTCTAGTTGCACCGGCTTCGATCATTTTATTTGCATCCTCTAAATCTCTAATGCCGCCTGACGCTTTGACACCTATTTCTGGTCCAACCGTTTTTCTCATCAGCTTAATATCCTCCACCGTGGCTCCTCCCGTTGAAAAACCAGTGGATGTTTTCACAAAATCTGCTCCAGCCTTCACTGCTAACTGACAAGCAACAACCTTTTCTTCTTCCGTTAACAGGCATGTTTCAATAATGACCTTCGCAATAGCTTTTCCTTTTGCCACTTGAACAACAGCTTGAATATCATTTTCTACCTGCTCATATTCTCCGTCCTTAAGTGCTCCAATATTGATGACCATATCCACTTCTTCTGCACCGTTATCAATTGCATGTTGCGTTTCAGAAGCTTTCGTTTCTGAAGTTGTCGCACCCAATGGGAAACCTATTACGGTACAAACTTTTACATTTGTTCCTTTTAATAAACTACTTGCAAGCTCTACCCATGTAGGATTTATACAGACTGAAGCAAATTGAAAATCCTTTGCTTCCTGACAGAGCTTTTCAATATCAGCTTTTCTTGCATTTGCTTTTAACAGTGTATGATCGATAAAACCAGCTATATTTGTTTCCATCAATGACTTCCTTCCATTATAAGAGAATGTTTATATTTTATTTTATCAGAACAAAAGCGGAAGCGCCCGTTTAGCGACGTATGGACTGGGCCCCGCTTCGACTGAGATAAAGGAAACACGAAGAGCGAAAGCGATTCGATGTTGACTTATCGTAGGGAGGAGTGGGGTGGACACTAGTCGCTGGGCGCTGGAGCTGGACGTCGATACATTACGATAAAAGTTATCCACAGACAACTATTTTATAATTTCCTAAACAACGAGAAAAAGAACTGCAGTAATGAGCAGTTCTCAAATTATATATTTACAGCTTCTTTAATAACGTTGTTTTCTAGTACGCGTACAAATTCACCTTGATTATACGGATAGCCAGCTTTTGTTATCTTCACCTTTATAATTTTACCAACCATTGCTTCATTAGCAGGGAAGACAACCTTTAAATAATTATCTGTATAACCTACATATTGTTCGACTGATGATTCTCCTTTGAATGCTTCCTCTGGAATAACTTCTAATACTTCACCTTCAAAGGAAGATGCATATTCCTTCGCTAATTGATTAGAGAGAGCGATTAATCGATGGACACGTTCGTTCTTAATGTCTTCATCAATTTGATCTTCCATTCTAGCAGCAGGAGTTCCTGTACGCTTTGAATAAGGAAATACATGAAGCTCTGAAAATTTGTGTTCTTTAATAAAGTTATACGTTTCCATAAACTCTTCCTCTGTTTCACCAGGAAAACCAACAATTACATCCGAAGTAACAGCTAAGCCAGGAAGAGCTTTCTTTAGGAGACTTATACGCTCTCCGAAAAACTCCATCGTATATTTTCTTCTCATTCTTTTAAGTACAGTATTAGAGCCTGACTGCAATGGAATATGCAAATGTCTAACAACGATATTCGATTGGTTGATTACTTCAATGACTTCATCTGTAATTTGACTTGCTTCAATAGAAGATATACGCAGTCTTTTTAATCCTTTTACCTCTGCTTCGAGATCTTGAAGAAGCTTTGCTAAATTATAATCTTTCATATCCTCGCCGTATCCACCTGTATGAATACCCGTTAAAACGATTTCTTGATAGCCTGCATCCACAAGCTGCTGTGCTTGATGAATAACTTCTTTTGGGTCTCGAGATCTCATAAGACCTCTAGCCCAAGGAATGATGCAAAACGTACAAAAATTATTGCAGCCTTCTTGAATTTTTAATGAAGCACGAGTCCGATCTGAAAACTCAGGAACATCTAACTCTTCATACACTCGATTCTTCATAATATTTCCAACTGCATTAATTGGCTGGCGTTCTTGTTTATATTGTTCGATATAGTCCAGCATTTTCACTCGATCTTGTGTACCAACAACGATATCAACCCCTGGGATAGCCATAATCTCTGCTGGAGACGTTTGTGCGTAACATCCTGTTACACAAATGACTGCATCAGGATTTTTCCTAACTGCACGCCGAATGACTTGACGGCTTTTTTTATCTCCTGTATTCGTTACAGTACATGTATTTATAATATAAACATCTGATGTAGATTCAAATTCAACACGTTCATAGCCGGATTCTTTAAAAAGGTGCCATATCGCTTCTGTTTCATAATGATTTACTTTACAGCCTAGCGTGTGAAAGGCAACTGT
Source organism: Bacillus sp. 03113 (assembly GCF_006546985.1). Lineage (GTDB taxonomy): Bacteria > Bacillota > Bacilli > Bacillales > Cytobacillaceae > VATK01. The sequence continues at coordinate 42,499 of NZ_VATK01000005.1, read as the reverse complement.
AGGCATGATTTATTCACCTCAATAATTCATAATGATAGGAAACAGCAGAAAGTGCGTACAACGGTGCTGTTTCTGTTCTTAAAATTCTAGGACCTAAACCGCAGCAGTGAAAGCCCTGTTCCTTTAATTGATTCACTTCTTCTGTACTTAATCCACCTTCAGGGCCAAATACAATAAGAAGGGACTGTCCTGTTTCCATAGTGTCTAACGTTTTTGCAAATATGGAGGCCTCTCCAATCTTAGCTTCTTCTTCAAATGCAATAAGCTTGGCATCATAGCTTTGTCCTAATTGAATCAGCTGTTTTATGTTAATCGGATCCATTACCTTTGGGATCGTTTGTCGATGGGACTGTTCAGCTGCTTCTTTTGCAATTTTATTCCAGCGAATAAGCTTTTTTTCTGCTTTTTTTCCGTCCCATTTTATCACAGAACGAGCTGAAGTAAAAGGGATAAACAGCTTAGCGCCGAGCTCTGTTCCTTTTTGAATAATCCATTCAAGCTTATCCCCTTTAGGCAACCCGCTAACAATTGTAACATGAATAGGCAGCTCTGAAGCTTCTTCGATCCATTGTACAACCTTTGCAGCAACTTGTTCATCGGTAATTTCTTCAATTGTACAAATAGCTGCTTGCTGATCTTTATTTACACAAATAATCTGTTCTCCCATATTCATGCGCATAACACGAACAATATGGTGAAAATCATCGCCTTCAATATGAAATCTATTATGATCTTGATTAGCAAAATATCGTTGCATGTATGCACCATCCTTTTAGTGAATTCATGTCAAGCCATATCTATAAAAATATAAACTTGACAAGGGAGACTTACTACTTAAAAATGGGCTGCTTTCGTATGGATTGTTGCTTTTAAACGCGCAGCCTGTATACACTTCGCTTTCCGTGGGCGAGCGTCAAGCCTCCTCGTCGCATACGCTCCTGCGGGGTCTCGTCTTTCTCGCATTCCCACAGGAGTCTACGTGTATGCAGGCTGCTCCGTAACGTTTCTCCCAATGTTTTTTCATGTCAAAAGCAACAAACTTTGAGAAAACAGCCTAAAAATAACTATGAAAAAGGGAGATGGCTTCCTCTCCCTTTAATCGTCTATTTTTTCTTCGCTATAATGGCAATCCAATCTTCCATTTGCATCGTTTCTTCAATTTCAAACCCAGCTTGAATAAGTGCATCTTTTACTTGTTGTTTTTTCTGTAGGATAATTCCGGAAGCTATGAAGGTCCCTCCAGAATTTAGCACTCGATAGACATCCTCGGTAAAACGGATAATAACCTCTGCTAAAATATTCGCCACAATGATATTAGGCTGTTCTTCGATTCCATCAAGAAGATTATTCTGTGAAACAAGAACCCGATCATGCACCTTGTTTAATTTTACATTTAAGCGTGCAGCTGTTACAGCCACCTCATCTAAGTCTAGAGCATAAACCTTTGATGCTCCCACCATAGCTGCAGCAATGCTTAAAACACCAGAGCCAGTGCCAACATCAATGACAACATCACCCTTTTGGACAGTTCTCTCTATTGCTTGTATACACATCACTGTCGTTGGATGTGTACCTGTACCAAACGCCATGCCGGGATCTAGCTCAATAATAAGTTCATCGCTATTAACTGGGGTATAATCCTCCCATGTAGGGACAATGGTAAACTTTTCAGAGATCTTTACCGGGTTATAATATTTTTTCCAAGCTGTTGCCCATTCTTCTTCATTCACTTCGCTAATTGATACTTTGTTCAATCCAATATCAATATTGTAAATGATCAAATTATTTATAGCTTCTTTGATTTCTTCAACCGTTTCTCCTAAAAAGCTATTCACAGGTAAATAAGCTTTAATGATTACACCCTCCTCAGGATAATCATCTGGGTTGAGTTGGTAGATTTCACCGAATTGATCCTCTCTTTCTTTCACAAGATCAAACGGGTCTTCAATGACAATCCCGCTTGCTCCAGCTTCATACAAAATATTTGAAATCGGTTCAATAGCTTCATTTGTCGTATGAATACTGATTTCAGACCATTTCATTCTACCAACTCCATTTCCCTTTATTCACCCTTGAAGGCTCTTTTTACCTTAGAGAAGAAACTTTCTTCTTGTTCACCTTGCGGAACCTGACCGCTGATTTCTGCAAATTCCTGCAGCAACTGCTTTTGCTTTTCCGATAGCTTTGTTGGGGTAACAATTCGTACAATAATATGCTGGTCACCTGTACCGTATCCTCTTACATTTGGAATTCCTTTTCCTTTCAATCGGAATTTAGTCCCTGTTTGAGTTCCTGCAGGCACCTTAAGCTTTACTTTTCCATGCAGGGTTGGTATCTCAATATCATCACCAAGGGTTGCTTGGACAAAGGTTACAGGCATTTCACAGTAGACATCATCACCATCTCGTTCGAAAAATTCATGCTCTCTCACATGAAAAACGATGTACAAATCACCTGCAGGACCGCCGTTTACTCCAGGCTCCCCTTGACCAGTAACACGTAATTGCTGTCCATCATCAATTCCTGCTGGAATTTTCACATGTATTTTTCTACGTTTTTTCACTTTTCCAGTACCATGACAGGTAGAACATTTAAACTTAATTTCTTTACCAGTTCCATTACAGTGATTACATACCCGACGGTTAACAATTTTACCAAATGGGGTATTTTGTTCTACATTTAGTTGTCCAGTTCCTTGACAATGCTGACACGTTACAGGCTTTGTTCCTGGTTTTGCACCAGAGCCTTCACACGTTTCACATGTTTCTTCACGCGGAATTTCGACATCTGTTTCTTTACCAAATACAGCATCTTCAAAGGACAATGCCATCGTATATTGTAGATCCGCACCTTGTCTTGGAGCATTTGGATCACGGCGTCTGCCATTTCCTCCGCCTCCGAAGAAGGTATTAAAAATATCCTCGAAGCCACCGAAGCCACCGCCTCCAAAGCCTCCAAAATCACCTGAACCTCCAAAGCCTTGGTTCGGATCTGTATGTCCGAATTGATCATAGTGAGCCTTTTTTTGATCATCACTTAACACTTCATAGGCTTCCTTGACTTCTTTGAATTTTGATTCTGCATCTGGCTCTTTGTTAATATCAGGATGATACTTTTTAGAAAGCTTGCGATAAGCTTTCTTTATTTCGTCCTTTGATGCCGATTTTGACACGCCAAGAACTTCATAGTAATCCCTTTTAGACATGATTACCACTCCCCGATTCATTTCACATAAATGTAATTGTATCATTTCATGTTTATAAGTCAATTAGAAAAGCGGAAACGCCTTGATCAGCTGCGACAGACATAAAACACAATACGCAGAAAATCCTGATTTTTGGAGTATTGTGGCTTATGATCCGGGCAGCTAGGCGTTGCAGCTAGACAGATAGAAAAGCGGCCGATTTAAAACGCCACGGCCGTATGTCTTCATCGGCACTCGTACATCCTGTACGTCGCTAGGCACCCTTCTAACTCTCAAAAAACTTATTACATAAGAAAAAGTCAAAGTCAAGATAGACCTGACTTTGACTTTTTCGGTCATGATTATCGATTATTTATCGTCTTTAACCTCTTCAAACTCAGCGTCAACTACATCGTCATTTTTTCCGCTATTGCCTTCTGCACCTTGGGCAGCCTGTGCTTGTTTAGCAGCTTCTTCGTATAGTTTAACGGAAAGTGCTTGAACAATTTCTTGTAAAGCATCTTTCGTTGTACGAATTTCTTCTAAATCATTTTTCTCGATGGCTGCTTTTAAAGCATCCTTCGCTTCGTTTGCTTTTGTTACTTCGGCTTCATCAACTTTTCCTTCAAGGTCTTTCAAGGTTTTTTCAGTTGTGAATACAAGCTGATCCGCTTCGTTTCGAAGTTCAACCTCTTCTTTACGTTTTTTATCAGCATCCGCATTTTCTTCTGCTTCTCTAACCATTTTTTCAATTTCTTCATCTGATAAACCAGTAGAAGATTTGATTGTAATGGCTTGTTCTTTGTTTGTTCCTAGGTCCTTCGCACGGACATTTACGATTCCGTTTTTATCAATATCAAAAGATACTTCAATTTGCGGAATACCACGTGGTGCCGGTGGAATATCTGTAAGCTGGAAGCGGCCTAATGTTTTATTATCCGCAGCCATTGGACGTTCCCCTTGTAGAACATGAATATCTACGGCTGTTTGGCTATCTGCAGCAGTTGAGAATACTTGAGATTTCGATGTAGGGATTGTTGTATTTCGGTCGATTAACTTTGTAAATACGCCACCCATTGTCTCAATCCCTAATGAAAGTGGTGTAACATCTAAAAGAACGACATCTTTTACATCCCCTGTGATTACTCCACCTTGAATAGCAGCACCCATCGCTACTACTTCATCTGGGTTTACACCTTTATGAGGCTCTTTGCCAATTTCTTTTTTGATTGCTTCTTGTACAGCAGGAATACGCGTTGATCCACCAACAAGAATGACTTTATCGATTTCTGAAGCAGATAAACCTGCATCTCTTAACGCTTGACGAGTTGGACCCATTGTGCGTTCTACAAGGCTTGAAGAAAGCTCTTCAAATTTCGCTCTTGTTAATGTTAATTCTAAATGAAGCGGTCCTGCTTCACCAGCTGTAATAAAAGGAAGAGAAATTTGTGTAGAAGCTACACCAGAAAGATCTTTTTTCGCTTTTTCAGCAGCATCTTTTAAGCGTTGTAACGCCATTTTATCTTTAGAAAGATCAATTCCATTTTCTTTTTTGAATTCATTTACTAAATGATCAATGACCACTTGGTCGAAATCGTCACCACCAAGACGATTATCACCAGCTGTTGCTTTTACTTCAAACACACCATCACCAAGTTCAAGGATGGAAACGTCGAAAGTACCTCCACCAAGGTCATAGACAAGAATTGTATGATCTTCTTCCATTTTGTCTAAACCATAGGCAAGAGCTGCTGCAGTTGGTTCATTAATAATACGTTCTACTTCAAGACCAGCAATTTTCCCTGCATCCTTTGTTGCTTGACGCTCTGCGTCATTAAAATATGCAGGAACCGTTATAACTGCTTTTGTAACTGGCTCTCCAAGATATTCTTCTGCATAGGATTTTAAATATTGAAGAATAATAGCTGAAACCTCTTGTGGTGTATAATCTTTCCCTTCAGCTTCAACTTTATAATCTGTTCCCATATGACGTTTAATGGAAATGATTGTATTTGGGTTTGTGATTGATTGACGTTTTGCCACTTCACCAACTTGACGTTCGCCATTTTTGAAAGAAACAACAGAAGGAGTTGTACGGTTACCCTCTGGGTTAGGAATTACCTTTGGTTCTCCACCTTCTAATACAGAAACACATGAGTTTGTTGTTCCTAAGTCAATACCAATAATTTTGCTCATGTTTTAAACCTCCATATAAATTAATATGTAGCATATGCTATTGATTAACCTTTACCATCGCTGGACGAATAACACGATCTTTTAGCTTATACCCTTTTTGAAACTCTTCAACCACGACATTAGGTTCAAAATTGTCATCTTCTACTTGCATCACAGCTTGATGAACGTGAGGATCAAATTCTTTTCCAACCGATTCAATCGGTTCTGCACCCTCTTTTTTCAATGCCTCTAGTAAGCTGCGATAAACCATCTCCATTCCTTGCAACAAGGATTTTGACTGTTCATTTTCAACTTCCATTTTTATTGCTCTTTCAAAATTATCGATTGCAGGCAGCAAATCAAGAATTAAGCTTTGTGATCTATATTTTTGAGTCGCTTCAAGGTCAAGCTTTGCACGGCGACGAGAATTATCAAAATCAGCTTGAAGTCGAAGATATCGATTATCTGCTTCTACTAATTTTGCTTCTAACTCTGCTACCTTCGTTTGAGCTGCAGTTAATTCTGCATCAACAGCTTCTTCTTCAGCCACTTCATTTTCTGCAAAAACCTCTTCAATAACATCATCATTTTTTTCTATGTCATTTGAGATTTGTTCTTCATTCATCGTTGATTTTTCTTCTTGCAACGTATTCACCTCCCTCAAAGGATAAATTTATATAATAACCATAATAATCACTTTGATTTTCATTAGGGGCTAGACATCGGAAAGAGATGGAACATTCATTCCATCTTCAACAATATTTCCACCCTTAATCATTTTGATACAGTTTTGTCAGTACAGCCGTTAAATCGCTTGTAAGAAATTGCAACAAACTGATTACACGTGAATATTCCATTCTAGTAGGACCTAAAATGGCGATAGTGCCCAGTTGTTCGCTTCCAACTGAATAAGATGCCGTAATTAAGCTGCAATTTTCCATGGCCGTATTTTTATTTTCTCGCCCGATTTTAATATTAATCCCTGAATGTTGACTCCGTATTAACTCATGAATCCTTTCTTCTTGCTCAATCATATTCATTAAACCACGAATTTTTTCAATATCATGAAATTCAGGCTGGCTAAGCATATTCGTTTTCCCGCCAAAGAAAAGCTTTTCATGGTGTTTATTCAAGGTAATTGTATCTGATAAGGAGCGAAGAATGTAGTCATAATTACGAATATGTTTTTTTATTAACAGAGCCACTTCTCTATAAATTTTATCATTCAATTTGTCCAATGGTACACCAACGAGGCGATCATTCAGGATATTAACCAGCTTTTCAACTTCATCCGCATTCATATCTGGAAGCTGAAACATTTTATTTTCTACATGCCCGGTATCCGTCACAATGATTGCAATGGCTGTTTGATTGTTAAGTGGCACAATTTGAATTCGCTTAAGTTTATGCTCTCTCACGGCAGGTCCTAAAACGATTGAAGTATAATTCGTTAATTCAGATAAAATTCTTGCTGATTTTTGTACAATTTTTTCAAGCTCGTATATTCTTTCTGTAAATACAGAGTTAATTTTTATTACATCTTCTTGATTTAATTTTTGAGGTGAAAGCAGATGATCAACATAGTATCGATACCCTTTTTCAGAAGGAACTCGCCCAGAAGAAGTATGAGTTTTTTCAATAAAACCTAATTCTTCCAGGTCTGCCATTTCATTTCGAATCGTGGCAGAACTAAAAGATATTTCTTCCTTTTTTGACAAGGTTCTCGAACCGACTGGTTGAGCAGATCGAATGAAATCATCAACAATCACTTGGAAAATTAATAATTGACGATCTGTTAACAAAGTAAATCACCCCTGTTAGCACTCCATATTAACGAGTGCTAATTATATTAATAAATTATCAAATAAAAGGGGAGTGTGTCAATGATTTGATCTTTTTTTAAAAGAAAACTTCCGCATAATCGATGAATGTAAAGCTAGTTTATAAAAAAGATTGAAAAACCTCATTCCCGAGTAGACGACCTTGTTTGGTTAAGAATACTTTTCCATTCTTCAATTGAATTAATTGCCTTTTTTCAAGAGCTTCTATTTCGCTGCGGAATCGTTCTTGTAAATCCTCATTATATTTTTGATAAAAATGAGTAAAAGATACTCCATCCGTTTTTCTTAAACCTAGAAACATTTCTTCTTCCATCTGCTCTTTTTTTGTAACTGAATGTTCGTCTAAAAGCGGAAGTTGGCCTTGTTCAATTGGAGTCATATATTTTTTAAGTGGACCATAATTAGCACGTCTTGAACCATTAACATAGCTATGAGCTCCCGCTCCAAAGCCATAATAATATTCATTATTCCAGTAAGTTAAGTTATGCAGACTCTCAAAGCCTTTTTTCGAAAAATTGCTTATTTCATATTGTTGATAGCCATGCAGCTCCATTTGTGCCATCAGTTCCTCATACATGCTGGCCTCAACATCTTCACCAGGCAAAGGAAGCTTCCCTTTTCGCATTAAATTATAAAAAACAGTTTTAGGCTCAATAATTAAGGAATAGCCAGAGAAATGCTGCAAATCCAACGAGAATGCTGCAGATAGGGTTTCTTTAAAATCAGCTAAAGTTTGTCCAGGTAAGCTATAGATAAGGTCAATGCTAATGTTATGAAACCCAGTAGATTTCGCAGCTTCAATCGTGTGAAAGACATCTTTTACACGATGAGATCTTCCGATTTTTTTTAGTAGCTCATCATTAAAAGCTTGTACCCCAAAGCTCAGACGATTCACTCCGTAAGTATATAGAGTTTGAAGTTTTTCTTTTGATAAATCACCAGGATTTGCTTCAAAGGTAAACTCTGTTTGTTCATTATAAGGTAAATGGGATTTAATGATCTCACATAAGCGTTGTAGCTGTTTCTCATTAAGGGATGTAGGAGTCCCGCCGCCTACAAAAATTGAGCTAAGGTAATCGGTAGGAATTTGAGCAATTGTCAGTTCAATCTCTCTTTCCAACGCATCCAAATATTGATCGACTGGCTGACCTTTGAGAAAAACCTTATTAAAATCGCAATAATGACATATGTGTTCACAGAAAGGAATATGAATATACGCTGCTCTTACCACTATTTTCACCTCTAAATAAAAAGAGGTTAGAGCCCTTGAAAGAAGCACATCTAACCTCTTATCTTTCTATTTCTTTGGATTTGTATCATCCATTTTCAATACAGCCATAAATGCCTCTTGAGGAACCTCGACGGAGCCAACGGACTTCATCCGCTTTTTCCCTTCTTTTTGCTTTTCTAAAAGCTTTCTCTTACGGGAAATATCTCCTCCATAGCATTTTGCTAGAACATTTTTACGCATGGCTTTAATAGTTGATCGAGCGACAATTTTCTGTCCAATCGCTGCCTGAACAGGAACCTCAAACTGTTGACGCGGAATTAATTCCTTCAGTTTTTCAACGATGATTTTTCCTCTTTCATAAGCAAAGTCTTTATGCACGATAAAACTTAAGGCATCTACTTTTTCGTTATTTAATAAGATATCCATTTTAACAAGCTTTGATGGCTGATAGCCAATTAACTCGTAATCAAAGGATGCATATCCTTTTGTACTTGATTTTAGTTGATCAAAAAAGTCATAAACAATTTCTGCTAAAGGAATATGATATACAATGCTGACACGCGTTTCATCCAAATACTGCATATCAATGAAAATTCCACGTTTTCCTTGGCACAGCTCCATTATCGCGCCCACATATTCATTTGGAGCCATCATAGTAGCTTTTACATAAGGCTCCTCCACCCGTTCAATCTTTTGCGGGTCAGGCATATCGGAAGGATTATCAATTCTTACTTCAGTGCCATCCGTCATAATGACGTGATAGATAACGCTTGGAGCCGTTGTAATTAAATCAATATTAAATTCACGTTCAATTCTCTCTTGAATGATTTCCATATGAAGCAGTCCTAAGAAGCCGCAACGGAAGCCAAAACCTAATGCTTGAGAGGTTTCAGGCTCATATTGAAGTGCTGAATCATTTAATTCAAGCTTTTCAAGTGCTTCACGCAAATCGTTAAATTTCGCGCTGTCAATCGGATAAAGACCACAATAAACCATCGGATTTAAGCGTCTGTAACCTGGAAGCGGTTCAGTTGCCCCGTTTTTTGCACTCGTGATCGTATCACCAACACGAGTATCGCCAACATTCTTAATCGATGCCGTAAGAAATCCTACATCTCCAACAGATAGTTCCTTTAAAGGGACTTCCTTAGGAGAGTATACGCCGACCTCTGTTACTTCAAATTCTTTCCCAGTAGCCATCATTTTGATTTTATCGCCAACTTTTACAGTACCTTCCACAACTCTGATGTACGCGATTACGCCACGATAAGCATCATATAAGGAATCAAAAATTAAGGCTTGTAGTGGAGCTTCTGGATCACCTGTTGGAGCAGGAACCTTTTCAACGATTTGTTCTAATATTTCTTCAATCCCAATTCCTGCTTTTGCAGAGGCTAAAACAGCTTCAGATGCATCTAATCCAATAACATCCTCAATTTCATTTCTCACTCGTTCTGGTTCTGCACTTGGTAAATCAATCTTATTAATAACTGGAACGATTTCTAAATCGTTATCTATAGCTAAATATACATTAGCAAGTGTTTGAGCTTCAATTCCTTGCGCTGCATCCACGACAAGAACTGCCCCTTCACAGGCAGCTAAACTTCTGGACACTTCATACGTAAAATCGACATGTCCTGGGGTATCAATAAGATGAAAGGTATATACCTCGCCATCTTTTGCTTTATATTTTAATTGTACGGAATTTAATTTAATGGTAATTCCTCGTTCTCTTTCTAGATCCATCGAGTCTAGCAGCTGATCTTTCATCTCACGAGCCGTTAAGGCATTGGTTTTTTCAAGAATGCGGTCAGCTAACGTAGACTTCCCATGATCAATATGAGCGATGATGGAAAAATTCCGTATCTTTGATTGCTTTTTTAGTCTTTCTTCTCTGTTCATATCGTTCACTCCTACTTCAATCGCGCAATATACACTATTTTTGATTATATCAGTAGGGTTCACAAGATTCAATAGAAATGCGGCCGATTAAAGGCGCCACGTCCTGTGGCAACATCGGCACTAGTACATCCTATACGTCGAAAGCACCTTGATCAGCCGCATTAAGCATAATATATTCCAAGGAATATTAGTTTTGATCATTCTCATCTTTTCCATTATTCTTTGTTAGGCTGTTAAAGGTTTTTTCTGTTAAGCTTGTTATACCATTTGCTAAGTTTTTCCCCATTGAAGAGAAGAAGTTATAGGCTTTCATTTCTTCTAATTGCTCTTTTTTACTTTGAAGATCATGAGAAGAAATATTTCTGCCAAGAACGGATGCCTGAATTTCTCCATCCGTATTTTCCTTCATCGTAAAAGCACTTTTTAGATTGGCATCTTCATACCCTTTCATCTTGTGAATCCCTTCATTTGCTTGCTGCATTCCAAATAAAACAGAGATAAACATGACGATGGCAATTAAGATTACCTTGAGCATAAATCGTTTCATTTGACCACCTTTATTTAATTAATTATGGTTTCACTTGGCTATTAACACTTTCTGCCTGCCAATAATATTCACTAAATACTTGTGCAAGAATTGCAGCAGACCGATTTAACTCCTCAAAGGTGTTATCAACGCCGCCAAACTCAATCAGAATGGCGTTGCTTGATAAATCCTGATTAAATTTTCCATTTGTCTCGGCACCTTTTTTTTCAATAATCCCCCTGCTTAAGCCTTTATATTCCTTGTCTAATCTTTCGTGAAGCTCTTTCGCAAAAGCTACATTTTTTTCGTAATTTTGATTTTCAGCACCGATAATAAAGGCTAGCTTCGCATATGGAACTCCATTTATGATCTTAGTAGTGTGTTCCCTTCTTCGAGAATCTCGATGAATATCGATTAAATAAGTTAAGTTACGATCACGAGTCATAGCATTTTGAACGACTTCACGCGATTCTTGGTAAGACTGATTATACGTCCACCCTTTTTTGTTTAAGAGGGTTTCGATATCTGTTTTATCAACTGTCGTGCCTATTCCTCTACTTTGCAGTTCTTCTTGTAATTTATCCCCTATTTTTGAAACATTCATTTGTGAATGTCTAGCAAGATCCGGGTTCGTCACTCCTTTTAAGTAAGGAAGAAATGATTCGCGTGTATGCGAAAAATAAACGTAAACGACTTTTTTGTCTCCCGTTGAATGTAAAGGAGAAGATGGCGGGTTTGCTTTCTCTGTGTCTTGGACGCCCTCTGTATTTTGTAATGTTGCTTCTTTTTCCTTTTTTAAAATGTCCATTGGCGGAGAAGATTCAATCGGCATATTGGTATAATTTGTTCCCTCTCCTGCGACAAGAATCTTACCATCATAAAGAGAGAATGCTGGAAGCTCCCTTCCCAAAAGACTTCTAGGATCATTAAGACTTATATTAGTAGTGAGCTTAAAAAGATAATTAGATATTTGCGGAGACGAATGTTTATCTGGTAAAGATTCTAAGAAGAGATGATTTTCCATACCTACAATTTGATAGAGCATGTCCCCTGTTATTTTTGTTGTCGCATGATTTAAAGAAGATGAAGAAATTCTCCAAGACGGCTTCAACGATGTTAATAAACCGCTAATAGAAAAAATCATCATTAAGAATAAAGAGAATACTGCTACTAGTTTAATAAGACTTGTCCCACGAATGGTTACGGAAATATTTGTTGCTTTTGATTTCATATCACACCTCTTCTAGCATTTCTACTAAAACTTATGTCATTGCTAGGAGAGATAGAACCTTAAAATCAAACTCTTTAATGCGTCATAAAACCTGCATTCCCTTGATTTACCGCACTATGTAGAGCTGCATTTAAACCATTTGCTAATAAATTTGCCATTTCTTCAATAAAGATATCGACTTCCTTTGGAGTCACCATTAAATTGTGTCCTAAAGGAGATAAGACTTCATATATTAGGCTTCGTTTTTCTTCCTCAGATAACGTTCCGATCATACCAAGAAATGTTTTTCTATGATGTTCCTCTGGAAGGTCTTCGTTGGTTAATACTTTTTTTTCACCAAAATTTATCCAAGCCGGTGCTAATGCTCTTGAAGGCTTATTCCCTTCCTTTAGCTCTTTTCCAAAATGCTTTAGCATAAAATCAATCGTATCGCTTGTAATGGATACTGCGTCAACTACAGTTGGGACACCAATTGCCACAACGGGAATACCTAATGTTTCAACGCTAAGCTCCTTCCGCTTATTGCCGACCCCTGAGCCTGGATGAATGCCAGTATCAGAAATTTGGATCGTGGAATTTACACGTTCTATCGACCGTGAAGCTAGAGCATCGATGACAATGATAAAGTCGGGCTTCGTTTTCTCAACGACTCCCATAATAATATCGCTTGTCTCTATTCCAGTCAGACCCATGACACCTGGAGCCAGTGCACTGACGGATCGATAGCCTTCTTCAATACTCTCAGGCTGCAGAGCATAGAGATGCCTTGTAACAAGAAGATTTTCACATACTTGCGGGCCTAATGCATCTGGAGTTACATTCCAATTTCCTAATCCAACGACTAAACAGGAGGCATTTTCTTGTAAACCCATTCTTTTTAAAAATTGAGAAAGCTCCATTGCCAAGATTTTTTCAACTTTTTTCTGGAGCTCACTATCCTGTTGACGAATTCCCTCTACTTCAATCGTTAAGTAATTCCCTCTTTTTTTCCCGATGTTTTTTTCCCCTACCTCCGTTACTTCAACCAAAGAAATTTTTGTCCCGTCCTCAACTTTTTCTTTTACAATGACTCCCTCAATTTGGGATAGATTTTTTTGCTTCTGAACATCCGCTTTTTGTTCATTTAATACCATTTCTCTTGCTTCAATCGCTAAATCCGTTCGAATTGCATATTGGCTTAAATCCATTTCGTTTGTCAAAGAAATCCCCCACATTCAGTTGATAATCATGCTTGAATATTTTCTATCATTGCCCTTTCATACTTAAATATTCATTTTTCATTTTTATACACATCTTTTAAGGTAAAATAAATGGAGAGTATTGCAATATGTACGGTCGTTTGATAGAATATCACTTGTTCTTATTGTAATGAATGTAAATCGAGTGAATAGAATCTCGATCTCTTTTTAGGAGGTGAATTTTAATGCCAAACATTAAATCCGCAATTAAGCGTGTGAAAACTAGCGAAGCTCGTAATGCTCAAAACACTAACTTCAAATCTTCTTTGCGTACTGCTGTTAAGAAAACTGAAGCTGCTATTGTTAAAACTGATGCTGCTGTTGCAGTTGAATCTTTCTCAAGCGCTGCTAGTAAGTTAGATAAAGCTGCTGCGAAGGGACTTATCCATAAAAACGCTGCTGCTCGTAAAAAATCTCGTTTAGCGAAAAAAATAAACTCTTTAAACGCTTAAATAGAAAAGCGTAAGCGACTTGATCAGCCGCGACAGACATAAGACGCAATACGCAGGAAATCCTGATTTCTGGAGTATTGTGGCTTATGATCCGAGCGGCTAGGCGCTGGAGCTAGACACTCGTCTAACTTTAAAATATTATTCTTATTTTTAAGAAACAAGAGGGTTTCCTTAAAGTATATACACTTTAAAGAAACCCTCTTGTTGTTTTTTCATGGCTGTTTTCTCAAAGTTTGTTGCTTTTGACATAAAAAAAACATTGGGAGAAACGTTTCGGAGCAGCCTGCATACACGTAGACTCCTGTGGGAATGCGAGAAAGGCGAGACCCCGTGCGACGAGGAGGCTAGACGCTCGCCCACGGAAAGCTAAGTGTATGCAGGCTGCGGGTTTAAAAGCAACAATCTATACGAAAACAGCCTTTTTCATAAAGATGAAACGCGCGAACCCTTTTGAGGTTCATCTTGTAAATGAAATAGAAATAATTCGATCAACAGCTCTTTATTCATTGCTCCCGTTTTCATTTTATAGTCTGCTTCTGCAAGCTCATTCATGATTTTTTTTAATTCTTCATCACTAAAATCACGAACTTGACCAGCAGCTAGCTTAATTCGATAAGGATGTACCTTTAGAAAACCTGCCATATGCTGCTGTCCATATCCTCTCCTTGACATTTCTTTCACTTGATAAAGCAGGCGGAATTGACTTGTAATCATTGCTAATATTTTTATCGGCTCTTCATTTTGCTTCAAGAGATCATAATAAATTCTAAAAGCCTGTTCTATTTTTCGATTTACTATTTTATCTACTAATGAAAAAATATTTTGTTCAAGTGATCGTGCTACTAATTGTTCAACGACAATCATGTCAATCTTTTTTTCCTGCTGACAATAAAGAGCGAGCTTGTCTACCTCATTTGTAAGCATAAATAGATCAGTTCCTGCAAGATTAAGGATTAATTCAACAGCCTGGTCATCTATTTCTACTTCATTTAGTGCTGCTCTTTCTTTTATCCAATTCTTTAATTCTGCTTCGTTTAATTTTTTCGCTTCTAAAATAGCTGCTTGCCGTTTTAATTCTTTTGTCAGCTTTTTACGTTCGTCTAATTTTTCATAAGGAGCCAAAAATACTAAAATGGAATAGGGAGCCGGCTGCTTCAAGTACGCTTCTAATTTCGCAAGATTATGTTCAATTTTACCTTTTGTTTTTTCCGCTGTTAAAAAGTCAGGATTATGAGCAAGAATGAGTTTTCTCTCTCCAATAAAGGGGAGTGTTTCAGCCTCTTCAATGACCGTTTCTATCGGTGTATCTTCCAAATCATAGGAGGATAAATTAAAATCTACTTCCCCTTCATCAAAAACATGATTAACTAATAATTGTGTTGTTTCATTAATAAGAAACGCTTCTGTTCCATATAATAAATAAGTAGGAGAAAATCTTTTTCTTTTTATATCTTTCCATAAGTTCACTATCAAAGTCTTCCGCTCCGTTTCATACCATTTCTATATGTATTAATCCTAATGAAGCGCCCGCTATTTGACAAGATATTTCACTGGGAATTGACACCTTCATTGAAGGTACCAATTCCCTATATATTGAACGCTGTCAATTGAGGCCTAGGATACTTAATTGACAACGGTACCATCTTATATACGTATTTTGACCTTTCAACTGAAAACTATTTGTGACAACTCCTGTCATTTGAGGAAAAGGCGCTGTCAGATTCTTTATTTTCTTTATCGATTCCATTATAATTTGGTTAAGAAAGTAGCTAGTAACAGCTGATCAAACCGCTTACGATGTACAGGATGTACGAGTGCCGATGAAGACATAAGGCCGTGGCGTTTTTAATCGGCCGCTTTTGTTGATGTCTAGCTCCAGCGTCTAGCCCTTGTGAAAAATAACCCTTTGCCTCTAAAAGTTAAAAGCGCTTTTTGAGTCAAACGAACATTTTTCTTCAGGGCTGATCAAGCCGCTTACGCTTTTCTTTTAAGGAGGGAGAGAGTTGAACGAATTTGAGAAGAACGTTCAATGCAAAAGAAATGATGTCGTTGATTCTGGTGTAGGATTTATTGTCTCATTTGGTTTCTTTGCAACTCTTTTTATTTTGGCTACTCTCATTCACTATATCGGTTCGTAAATGAGGAGAGGTTGATTGTATTCTTGTTCCTAACAAGAATGAATCAGCCTTTTTTTCTAAGAAATAATTTTTTGAAATTAAACTGGTGTCTAGCTCCGACGTACAGGATGTACTAGTGCCGATGTTGCCACAGGACGTGGCGTACTTAATCGGCTGCGCCTAGCCCTTGTGAAAAATAACCCTTTGCCACTAAAAGTAAAAAGTACTTTTTGAGTCAAACGAACATTTTTCTTCAGGGCTGTTCAAGACGCTTCCGCTTTTCTGTATATATTACGGATTGACAGTCGAAAAAGTTCCACTGTTTCCAATAAAAGTGTAAGTTATCGCTCCATGATGATCGGTTCGTAAAATGGTGATGTTCTTCTCCTTTAAACGCCCGATAATCTCTTTATGGGGATGTCCGTATCGATTATGAATTCCAGAGGAAATCAGAGCAAATTTCGGACTTACATGTTCAAGAAATAATTGTGACGTTGAAGAATCACTGCCATGATGAGCAACCTTTAATATGTCAATATCTAATTCAGGATACTTATCCATTAATTGTTTCTCTCCATTTTCTTCTAAATCACCTGTGAACAACCATTTCTTTCCACCCAATATCGTATACAAAACAACAGACCCATCATTTTTAGAACCACTCTCCTCTTTCATTGGAGATAACACTTTAAAGGTAGAATCTCCGCTTGTCCACCCTTGATTAGAATGAACAAACGTCACCTTTATTTTCTTTTCCACTGCTTTCTCCATAATCTCTCTTTCAAGGTCAGAACGATCTTTTGCGATAGGAAGAATGATTTCTTTTATTTTTATATCATTAATAATAGAAAGAGCTCCCCCAATATGGTCCATGTCCCCGTGTGTTAATATTAGCTTATCAATTATTGTTACCCTTTTACTTTTTAGAAATGGAACAACTGTGTCTTTTCCTACCTCAAAGGAAGAGTCTTTTTTTCTCCAATGCTCCGTTTGAAAGGAAATCGTCCCGCCAGTATCAATTAAGTAATTTCCTTTACCAAAAGGCTCCTGAATGAAAATGCTATCACCTTGACCTACATCAATCATCGTAATTTCACCAACAGGAGAAAGAAATGGAAGCATGTACTGAATAAACATGATTACAACGGGAATGAAAAAATAGTAAGGATGTTTTTTCTTTTCAAAATAACGAAAGGAGGAGGGAATGGTTAAAATATAGGCATATAAAACAAAAAGATTGGGCTTTCCCAATACAACTGTGTTCAAAGGAAAACGTGATAGCAGAATGGCTAAATCATTGGTCATTTGGACAAAAAATGTGAAGGGAAAAAATAAAAAGGATACGTACTCTCCAAAAAGCATCTGAAGAGGCAAAAGGCAAAGCACATAAGGAAATAATACAAAAGAATAAATAGGAACAAAGATCATATTAGTAAAAATTGCCGTCACAGGCAGCTCATAAAAATGGAATAAAAGGATCGGAGCTGTTGTAAGCTGAGCAATGAAGGAAAGGAAGATCATTTTCCAAAACGGCTGAGTACATTTTTGAAGGATGGAGGAAGATAGAAACAATGAAAAACAAATAATAAAAGAAAGTTGAAATCCTATGTTAAAAATATCAAATGGAGAAAAAAATAAATAAAAAAGAAATGCAATACTTAAGTAGTCGATCGAAAGCAACTCCCAAGATTTACCCCATTTTTTCCCAAATAAAACAAACATCGCCATAAGTACAGCACGATTAACCGGAGGATCATTTCCTGCCAATACCGCAAAAAAAGGCAGGAAAAAAATTAAGTACAATTGAATTTTTTCCCTTGTTATACCAAGACGAA
Source organism: Bacillus sp. 03113 (assembly GCF_006546985.1). Taxonomy (GTDB): domain Bacteria; phylum Bacillota; class Bacilli; order Bacillales; family Cytobacillaceae; genus VATK01. The sequence continues at coordinate 24,767 of NZ_VATK01000005.1, read as the reverse complement.
TGGATATTATAAATACGATCCATACAACAACTCCAACATTTGAACCCGAGATGGCCAATAAATGAACGATTCCCAATTCTCGATACGCTTGACTTAGATCTGAATCCATAAACTCGCGTTCACCAAATACAAGGGCAATGGATATTGGGATCGTTTCTTTCGGAAAATTTTTTTGAATAAGCGAAATCCCTTTTTGACGAAGAGATTGCAGGAATGAAATAAGCGAGTTTTTTTGAGGTTTACATAAGGCGGGATCAAACTGATTAAGCTTTAGGATCCAATGAATATGCTTTCGGTTTAGATAGTTCTTATAGTGAAAGGCATTTTGGTTTCTAGAGGGTTCAGGTTCTTCTAATACTCCTATCAATGGACAGACAGAGCCAGCAAGCTTTACATCCTGCAGCTTCTTCTTCTCTTCTTCTGACTTTATTTGATAGGTCAAGACAATAGATTCATCGTACTTTAATTCATTTCCATACGTATATAACCGGTCTCCATCTATCTTAACAGTATCCGTAAATAGTACGGAAAAATATTTTGCTTGCTCTGGTATTACTGTATGATTTTGTTTCAATTCTGCATGACCAAGTAAAAAATAAACAATAAAGACTACCATTAAAATTAAAAGTTTTTTGTAAGAAAAAGATTTGTTTATTTTTACATAATAGAGAAGGATAAAAAAAATCATAATAAAAAAGATTTTGTCGACAAACTCAACTAAGAGGCCTAATAAAGCAGCCGCAGCAAAATAAACGGTCATTCCTTTCAATACATATACTCCATTCTATTTTCATAATACAGGGAAAGGATCTTGATAACTGCATCTAAACCTTTCCCTATTCAGACAATCTCATTTTTCAAAGAATAATTTCTTTGCTTCTTGTTCCCATTTCATCAGATTTTCTTCATCAAAACTTAGTTTTTTTAATTGAAGTAACAGGTCGTGGATAAATTGTGTTTTTTCCTCCCGTTTCTCTTCAATCATAACTTCTTTTACCTCAACCTGTTCAATCTTCACACCAGCTTTTTCAAACAATTCGATGGCATATGGATGATTTTTATAATCTTGAGCGTAATATACCGTTTTAATGCCTGCCTGTATGATAGCTTTACAGCATTGTAAACAAGGAAAATGTGTGACATAAATATCCGCATGGTCTGTTGGAACTCCAAATTTAGCACATTGCAGTATCGCATTCATTTCCGCATGGATCGTTCTTACACAGTGATTATCAATGACTAAACATCCTTCATCGATACAGTGCTCGCCGCCAGTGATTGACCCATTATAGCCTCCTGCAATAATTCTTTTATCACGAACAATCGTTGCTCCAACTGTTAGTCTTGTACAGGTGCTTCTTAAAGCCAATAAATGACTTTGAGCCATAAAATATTGATCCCATGAAATTCTTTCCATTTTTTTCTCTCCTAGTTTTTTTGTAACACTATTCCCTAGTTTAATGTGAAACCCAAAATAAGGTCAAATTGTTTTTAGTTAAAGCTGTTTTCGTATAGATTGTTGCTTTTAAACGCGCAGCCTGCATACACTTCGCTTTCCGTGGGCGAGCGTCAAGCCTCCTCGTCGCATACGCTCCTGCGGGGTCTCGCCTTTCTCGCATTCCTACAGGAGTCTACGTGTATACAGGCTGCTCCGTAACGTTTCTCCCAATGTTTTTTATGTCAAAAGCAACAAACATTGAGAAAACAGCCTTAGTTAAGGAATCATCTATCAAAGATCATGACAAATCATTTTTTACAGCCGCTTCCACCTATCCCCTTCTTTACTGAACAGTGATATGGTCTTTTAATTTTTCAAACGTCTTTTCTCCAATTCCACTAATAGATTGAAGGTCCTCTATTTTTTTAAATGGCCCATTCGATTCACGATATTCAATAATTGCCGCAGCCTTAGATGGCCCTATCCCTGGTATGGTTTGCAGCTCCTCCTCATTTGCTTTGTTGAGATTCACTTTTCCGCTACCGTCTTGAACATTTCCTGGATTTTCTATTGAAGTGATTTGTTGTTCTTGCACCTCCCCGATTTCAGGAATGTAAATGACCATTTCGTCTACTACCTTTAAAGCAAAATTAACGCTATCCTTATTTGCATTCTCTCTTAAGCCACCCGCTTTCGTAATGATGTCCATTACTCTATCACCTGGCTTAGCTTCAAAAATCCCTGGATGCTGAACAGCCCCCTTTACATCAACCATCATCGTTGTATTTAATGGCTCTTTATTTTCATTCGTCATCCTCTTCTTTTCACCTAAGTCCTGTGCCATTTCTTCATTTACAATTGGCTGTTCTTTTTTTACATAGGAAAAATATACATATAAAAGGATTATGGTACCAATGAACCCAATAATAATTTTTGTTTTGTTTTCTTTCACCCAGCTCAAAGTTGCTCATTCCTTTCAACTTAGAATATTCTAATTGGTTATGTCATATCGTTATATGAGAAAGATTGATCGTAGAGGAGTGATGGAACCATGAGAGTCGGAATAATTGGCACAGGGAATATGGGGAAAATATTAATTGAATCATTTCTTGACGGAAAAGCCGTCACCCCAGCCTCTCTTACCATTATGAATCGAACTAAATGGAAAGCGTTAGAAATAAAAAAGATTTATAAAGAAATAAATATCGCCAATCACCCTATCGAGGTAGTTAAAAAAACGGATTTGCTATTCATTTGTGTGAAACCACACGATGTTTATACAGTACTAAAAGAGATTTCTCCTTATTTAACAAAGGATCAATGCATTGTTTCCATTACTAGCCCTATTAGTGTGGAGCAATTAGAGTCCATCGTTTCTTGTTCAGTAGCAAGGGCTATACCAAGCATTACAAATAGAGCACTTGCTGGAATAACATTATTAACTTACGGAAAGAATTGCGAAGAAAAATGGAAAAAAACTATACAGAACATTTTAGAAGCTATCTCAACACCAGTTGAAATTAAGGAAGAAATTACAAGAATCGCTTCAGACATTGTTAGTTGTGGACCTGCGTTTTTCAGCTATATCACGCAGAAATTTATTGAGGGCGCAGTAAAAGAAACTCAAATAAATAAGGAAACAGCAACCATTTTGGCAAGTGAAATGCTTATTGGATTTGGGGAATTGTTAAAGAAAGGGTTTTATACTTTGCCGAGCCTACAAGATAAAGTTTGTGTGAAAGGCGGCATCACAGGGGAAGGAATAAAGGTTCTTGAAAGCGGTATAGATGATGTTTTTGAAAAGGTATTTCATGCTACAAATGAAAAATATCAGAACGACTTAATTCAAACAAATAAATTATTCACCCTTAAATAATTCTATATTCACGCTCTAATTCCTTTTTTTATCAAAATATTTTTTTAAAAGGTGACCAATATTTTTCTTTGGTCACCTCGAAAAGCGTTGACACCTTGTTCAACCACGACTGACATAATACGCAATACGAAGGAAATCCAAATTTCAAGAGTATTGTGGCATATGATCAAGATGTCAGGACTAGTTATCAATCTTAATTAATAAAAGATTTATTTCTTTCTTGCAATAAAAAAGATTCGTTCAGATTGTTCTACAGGATCCATATCAAAGAAGTCAGCGATTACCTCAAGCACTTCAAACCCTGCAAAATCAAGCCATTCCACATACTTTTCAATCGGAAAGGTTCTTTGTTTATGAAGTTCATCATAACGATGATAATGACCTGATGCTTGATCTAGCTGAAAAAAGGTTAATTCATGCTCTACACTGTTTTCATATTCCCCCAAATAGCAATCCCATATATAGCAGACTTCTTCCTCTTTAAAAGTAAAGCTTTGATCCACAAAAATATCATTGATTTTAAAAAGGGAATGGACATCAAATAAAAACAGACCTCCATTTTTTATATGGTTCGAAACAATTTTAAAGGTTTGGATCACATCTGTATTTGTTTCTAAATAATTCAACGAGTCACAAAATATTCCAACGAAATCATAGGTTTCCGTTAATTGCAGCTCACACATATTCTGTTCAATGAAAAAAATTCGCTTTTCATTTTGACCTGATTTGGATTGTGCAACAGCTAACATATCAGAAGAAAGATCAACACCCGTCACTTCATAACCAGCATTAGCAAGACGAATCGATAGCTCTCCTGTACCGCATGCAAGATCTAAAAAACGATTTCCCTTAACTTTATATTTCTCCTTCTTTCTTTCAATTAAACTGACCCATTTTTCATAAGGGACATCCTTCATGAGTGAATCGTAAAGATATGCAAATTTTTCATAACTCATTGATTCAATTCACTTTGAAGATTCAGTGTAGGTGCGTCTCCCCATAAGCGTTCAAGATTATAATAGCTCCGTTCATCACGATGAAAAATATGAGCGACTACATCCCCAGTATCAACAAGAATCCATTTAGCTTCATCGAAGCCTTCCATTCTCTTAACAGTTGCACCAAGCTCCTCGACCTTTTCCTTCATTTCTTTTGCAATAGCTTGAACCTGTTTATCAGAATTACCATGGCAAATGATAAAATAATCAGAAATAAGCGAGACACCCTTCATATCTAATACAACAATATCTTCCGCTCTTTTATCATCTGCTGCCTTTACAGCTGTCATTAATAGATTGTTTTCACCCATTCAATCAATCCTCCTTCAAATTTACCAAATCATTATAGGTGTGAAAGGTTAATGGAAAAACCGTTTGATTTTTTTTCATTAAAAATGAAATTGTATTTATTATCGCTTGAATCAAAGCGCTGTTTACATTTGATTCCGCTAATTTTCTTACTTCGTCTACACCAGGAAATTTTCTTCCCGGCTCAATGTAATCAGCTAAATAAATAATTTTTTCTAATAAGCTCATCCCCGGTCTTCCAGATGTATGGAATCGAATCGCCTGCAAGATATCTGGATCTGAAATTCCTACTTCTTTTTCTACGAGATAGGCTCCTACTGGTGCATGCCATAGCTCACTATTAAATAGTAATAAATCCGGATCAAATTTCTCTCTTTCTATGATTGCTTTCATTTCATCCTTTGGGCGAAACTTCGCATAATCATGAAAAATAGCTGCAAGTTCTGCTTTTTTTTCGTCTACTTGATATTTCTTCGCCAGCATAATGGCTGTATTCATGACCCCTACTGTATGCACATATCGACGCTCGGTGATTTGTTCTTTCACGATTGCTAGAGCTTGATTACGTTCCATATAATTGATTCTCCTCTATATAGGATTTTACAGAATCAGGAACCAAGTATCGAATGCTTTGCCCTTCCTTTAACCTATCACGAATATTATTCGATGAAATGTTAATTTCCGGCACTTCTACATAGGTGATAGAATAGTTTTTCGTTTCGTGATTGTATAAAGGCCTATTTACTCCGACAAAATGGACTAATTCCATAAGCTCCTGTATTTTATACCACTTTGGTAAGTATTCAATCATATCGGCCCCAATAATAAAATAAAATTCAATCTTTGGGAATCTTTCCGTTAAGATTTTCATTGTATCATATGTGTAAGAGCGCCCTTCTCTTTCCATTTCAATCGTCTGTATTTTAAAATATGGATGATTGGATATTGCGATGTCAAGCATATCTAGCCTATTTTGATTGGTAATACAGGTCGTTTTTTGCTTATGAGGAGGTTCTTGATTAGGCATAAACCAAATCTCATCTAACGATAATGAATGAAGAACTTCATTTGCAATGATAAGGTGGCCTACATGTGGAGGGTCAAACGTTCCTCCAAGAATACCAACTTTCTTCAAGTTTTCTCCACCTTCTTTAACCCTATTATGATGGTAATACAATTTTCTTATTTTCCTTCGATTCCTTATAAAGGACGATTATATTTCCAATTACTTGAACAAGCTCTGCCTTAGCACCTTCAGCCATTTGCACTGATACAGTATTTTTATCTTCATCACAATTTTGTAATATGCTAATTTTAATTAATTCCCTTACTTCTAATGCTTCAGCAATTTGTTTAACCATATTTTCATTTACGCCCCCTTTTCCAACTTGAAAAATTGGATTTAAATGGTGGGCTTTAGATCGTAAAAATCTTTTTTGCTTTCCAGTTAACATTATTTACCTCCTAGCTGTTTCAATACATTTTCTTCCATTCGAAGTGTGTTCGGAAAGATTCCAGTCCATTTTTCAAAAGCAAGTGCTCCTTGAAAAACGAACATACTAATTCCATTTTGCGTGATGGCACCGGCTTCTTTTGCATTCTTTAAAAATTGAGTTTCAAGCGGATTATAAATGATATCACTTACAAAACAATTCTTTTTCATACTTGCAATAGATAGAGGCTGGTTATTTATATTCGGTGACATTCCGATTGGTGTTGTTTGAACAATTAGATCGTATTGAAATAAATTCGTTTCAGCTTGTTCATTTGTCAATACATTGGTTGGGACAGAATAAGGACAAACCTGTACAAGTACATTTGCTTTTTCAAACGTTCTATTACAAAGATCAAGTCTTTTGACCCCCATGCTAGCCATTGTATAATAAATGGCTCTCGCCGCTCCACCTGCACCAATAATGAGTACCTCTTTGTCTAATAACGAATCAATTTGCTGTAAAATCCCTTTAATATAGCCACTTCCATCTGTATTATACCCAATCCATTTGCCACCATCATTAACCACTGTATTTACTGCTCCGATCGCTTCGCTAAGCGGATCTAAATGATCTAAATATGGCATGATCTCTGTCTTATGCGGTACGGTTACATTAAAACCAGAAATATCCATCTCTCTCAACTGTTTTAACCCTTCTTGAAGTTCTCCTTTTTTTATATGAAAGGGTTTATAAACAGCATCTATTTGATAATGTTCAAATAGATCGTTATGCATTGCAGGTGACATTGAGTGAGCAATCGGATCCCCTATCACTCCATATAGTTGTTTCACATTCATATCTCCTCTTATTTAAATCAAAGACTTTCTAACTAAAGCATGTACGCCTTTAGGTACATAAACAGATACCTTTATCCCGGGCTCATTTACGGTAATCCAACCTAAACCGGAAAATACAATATCTGTTTTTCCATCTTTTATTGTAAAATCATGTCTAACTAGCTCAGGAAATGTATCCATTTGTTCTGTTCGAGGCGGCGTCAGCATTTCACCAGCATGCTTTTCATATAAATCCGCGGCATTTTCCATCTTTGTACGATGTATCAAGATTTCATTCGAAAAATAACATACAAAGGATTTTCTTTCACCTTGCACAAAATCAAAGCGAGCCATTCCTCCAAAGAATAACGTTTGCCCTTCATTTAATTGATACACCTTTGGTTTGATTTCTTTTTTAGGTGTAATAAGTTTTAAATCACGTTTATCAACGTAATGAGCCATCTGATGATGATTAATAATTCCAGGGGTGTCAATCAGGGCTTGCCCATCTGATAATGGAATTTCAATAATATCGAGTGTTGTACCTGGAAAATGGGAGGTTGTAATAACATCTTCCTCACCTGATACTTCCTTTAATATTCGGTTGATAAAGGTCGATTTTCCTACGTTTGTACAACCGACAATATATACATCTTTCCCATCACGATAAGAATCAATCGCTTCTGTTACTTCTTTAATTAATAACCCTTTGGATGCACTTACAAGAAAAACATCTAATGGCCTTAAACCAAGCTGTTTCGCTTCTTGTTTCATCCAATTCATTAATTTATTATGCTTAACTGACTTCGGAAGCAAATCTACTTTATTACCAATGAGTAATATTTTATTGTTCCCAACAAAACGGTGAAGACCTGGCAGCCAGCTCCCATTAAAGTCGAAAATATCGACAATATAAACGATTAGGGCATCACTTTTCCCGACTTCATTTAGTATTTTTAAAAAATCATCATCTGTTAATTGAACATCCTGAACCTCATTATAGTGTTTTAAGCGAAAGCATCGCTGACAAATAATAGGTTCTTTCTTTAAGGCGGATGGAGGGGCAAATCCTAATTCCGAAGGCTCCTCTGTTTGAATTTTTACACCACAACCAATACATACCCAATCATTACTCAAATGTTAATCCTCCCACTGTATCAATCCTTTTTTACGAAACCAATTTAATATTTGTCTTTCTACTTTTCTGTTGAATTTAGTAATGAAACCATCTGTTTGCGCCACTGGAACAACCAATATCGTTTGGAATCCACTTCTGTTACCACCAAGCACATCCGTCAGTAATTGATCACCAATTACAACGGCTTCTTCCTTTTTAATATTCATGACCAATAGTGCTCTTTTAAACGCACGTCTCATCGGTTTTCTTGCTTGAAATAAAAATGGTATATTTAAAGGCTCTGAGAAGGCTTTCACTCTGCTCTCATTATTATTCGACACAATTGTAACCTTAATATTATTTTTTTTCATTTCTTCAAACCACTTTATGATCGTAGGAGTAGCATAAGGACGATCCCATTCGACTAATGTGTTATCCAAATCCGTAATGATTCCCTTTACTCCTTTTGCCTTCAAAAAATCAGGCGTAATTTCAAGAATGCTTTTTACATGCTGATCTGGTAAAAAATGCTTTAACAATTGTTTTTACACCTCATCTATAATCCATATTTTCCGTATTCATCATAACCAATTTTAAACGCTCTTTCAAAGCAATTCAGTGAATTTTTCTTATTTTTCCTGTTTACATATTAAAAATGACTGATCATACGTATAAGAACATACAATCCAACAAAAATAATAAGTCTTTATACCCATCATAGAAAATATTTCGACAAATTGTTCCTAATTAAAAGTCTGTGGATAACTTTATACACATTGTACACACTGATTTATTCATTCACTACATATTTACAAACATGTTAACCACAAGTTATCCACTATATCCTGTGGATAACAGAACGATTGTTCTAATCGGATATTTTTGGTAGAGTAGGAATACAGATAAACAACCTAATAAAATATGCGTGATAATGAAAAATAATTCCTGTTTTTTTGAAATGGAGGTGGCCCCTGGCATGCATAAGCTGTCAGATGAATTATTAATTGAATCGTACTTTAAAGCAATGAAGCTTAATTTAAACCCCGAATTTATTCGCCTGATTGAAATTGAAATTCACCGACGCTCATTATCCCACAAAATAAGAGTATCTTCATAAGAAAGCGCCTAGATCAGCGGACTGAGATAAGACTCAGGGAAAGGTATGTATAAAGAACTCTGAGTCTTATATAATTTTAGGCTGAACAAGGCGCCCTCATATTTTTTCCTATAAAAGTTAGTTGATTTAATTTGACCAGCCAATTACTTCTCCGACCTTTACATGGTAGGGAAGCTTAAATGGTTCCAGTTGAAATTTATCCTTTTCAAACAACAGCACAACAGTTGATCCAAATGAAAAATACGCCATCTCTTCTCCAATTCGAAGCATATTTTCGCTATAGGTTAATTCAATGGAATTGATAAACATGGCACCTATTTTTACAATCGAAAGTGATGCTCCATCCTGTTCGATCTCTGTTACAATGCGGAAATTTTTTGAAAGAGGTGCTTTCCCGTACTTTAGTCCAATTTGGTTCACTGGATATGAATTCGCTCCTAGAGTCCATTGATCTTTTATCTTTCCAGAAATAGGACTGTGAATGCGGTGATAGTGACTCGGACTTAAATAAAAAACCATAAAGGTTCCGTCAATATATTTATTCAATATCTCCTCTTTTCCTATCATTTCAAGAATTGAATATACTTTATCTTTTACGAATATGGTATGATCCGAACGAATTTTTCCTTTATCGTGTATAACAGCATCCACTGGGCTAACGATAGAATGAGCTTTAAAATGTCTTGGCCGAACCCCTGGTTTAAGCTTGCGAATAAAAAAATCGTGCAAGCATTTGTATTCCTCTAACGGCTTTTCCATCTCCTCCTTATTTATTTGATAAACTCTTGAAAAAGAAGGAATTAATAACTTACTTATCGGTGAACAAGTAAATTTTTTTAACAATAAAGATGTCCATTTTCCATTTGTTAATTCGATCATGAACCGATATAAAATTTGAATCAAATAAAATTACCTCCAAAATTTTCATGTATACCCTTTACGAAATAGCATAAAAACTTTACAATAAAATATTATTAAATAAATGGTTTTCCCTTTCCAAAAGGAGTGAGGAGCTTGTTTTTCCTACATGTTGTAGATCAGAAGCTTAAGAAACTAAAATCACAAACTGCGAATATGTTAACATTAATGAATTTATCCTTGGGAGGATTTGCGATCATTTTCACGCTTAAAGGCGAGTTGAATTTAAGTTTATTGCTTATTTTTATCGCTGCTCTTGCAGATCGGTTTGATGGGTTGGTAGCTAGAAAATTTCATATTGAATCAGAGCTAGGGAAGCAATTAGATTCCATGAGTGATATTATATCATTTGGTGTCGCGCCCGCACTATTATTATATCAAGGAATTTTATTTGAATTTGGTGCTCCAGGTTCTTTTTTCACTGTTTTTTATATAGGGTGCGGAGCCTTTAGACTCGCTAGATTTAACATTTCAGAAAATAACTGTTTTTTTACAGGTTTACCAATCACAGCAGCTGGCTGCTTATTAACGTTAAGCTTTCTCGCGATCCCATATTTACCTTATCAAGCCTTTTTCTTCATTATAATTATTCTTTCACTCTTGATGATCAGTCCATTCAAACTTAAAAAAGTATAGTAAGAAAAGCGCAAGCGCCTTGATCAGCCCAGAAGAAAAATGTTCATTTGACTTCAAAAGTGTGTTCTTTGCTTTTTAAGGCAAAGGGTTATTTTTCACAAGGGCTAGGCGCTGAAACTAGACAGACAAGAAAAGCACAAGCTCCGATTTGAACCGGAGCTTGTGCTTTTTCTTATCTCTTGGTATGAAATAAAGTTTCTTCTTCGTTTTAACAGCCCTTCTCAAAATACCACCAGCCTCCAAAAATTAATAAGATGACCAATAGGATGATAAATAGAGCGAACCATGCGCCGCCTCCATAGTAAGGGGCTGAATATGGAGGATAAGGTGGGGTGCAAGCATGTCCATAAACCATACCATTAACTCCTTTCTTCTTTTATTGTTATTAGAATATGCCTAACTGATAGATTCGTATAGGTAACCCTCCCATTTTAAAGAAAATCTAATCATTCCTTCTCCCATTCTCATGAAAACATTTTAGGGACATACAATGGTTATTAGGAAGGGAGAGAAAATAATGAAAAAGCAAAAATACTTTTTCCTATCGATTGGTCTGCTTCTTCTTTTAACTGCTAGCTTTTATTTCGATTCACCTTTTTCCATCCTCAATCAAGATTACGTCTACTATACGAATGGAAATACATCTGTAAAACCTGTTCATTTATTAAAATCAGATCAACAATCAAAACCACAACCAGCTCTTGAAATGCTTCTTGTAAGATCCCACAAGGAGGATGGGTATATAGTTGAAACCTATAGAGAGTACGAAATATATCGAAATTCTGAAAACAAGATCATAAAAAAAATTCCAACATTAAATTACCAATATCTTAAATATAAAAAATAGCTTATCTTTTTAAGAATTTGATTAGTACAGGCACAAAGACTCTTCTTTGCACATATAGTGTAATGTTAGTCTCTTGCTGGTTAACACACCTAATGGAGGTGAGGAGATGTCTGCTTTTTTTACAGCATTAGGATACTTTTTTAAAGAGCTAATTTTTCTCGTATCATACGTTAAAAACAATGCCTTTCCTCAACCGCTATCTGCTGCTGAAGAAAAAAAATATTTGCGGTTGATGACAGAAGGGGATGCCCATGCAAGGAATATGCTAATTGAACATAATTTACGACTTGTAGCACATATTGTAAAAAAATTTGAAAACACTGGAGAAGATTCAGAGGACCTTATATCAATTGGAACGATCGGACTTATTAAAGCGATAGAGAGCTATTCTGAAGGGAAAGGAACAAAACTAGCTACGTATGCTGCTCGTTGTATTGAAAATGAGATACCTATTACAATAGGTATCTGCTAAACTAAAATAAATGGATATCTATGGTTTCGCTATCAATAATAACGATCTCTTTAACGGCTGTACGAATAGAATTTTGTTTTATTTCAAATGTAATTTCTCCATCACGATATTTACTGTAATATTCAATGCTTTTTTGTAAGGCTATTTTGCTTGGTTCTTTTTCTAGTTCTGCTTTTATTTCATCGGTTAATTGTTTATACTTAGATTGAAGTTCTTTTTCTTTTGATTGCAAGTTGCGTATTTGTTCCTTGATTTCTTCAAGATCAATCTCATCATCTTCTGCTAGGCTGACAAGTTTGAATAATCGCTTGCGGCCTTTTTTTGTTTTCTCTATTTCTTGTTCAATGTGACTTATTTCTTCTATTGTATAGTTTTTATCATTCATTTCACTATATTCATTAATTTTTTCCGGATTGTTAAATAGTTCAAGAATTTGACTCCATACAATATTATTAAGTTTATTCTCACTCATTAGTTTTCCGCAACCTTTATTTTTAGCACCAGCATAATTTTTACGGCACTCGTAAACATAAAAATCTTTTCCGTGTGATTTTCTTTTTCTTCCTGTCATTGTTTCGCCACAACGCCCACATCGGACTAAACCAGAAAGAAGGTAATCGTGCTGACCGTAATTAGTATACCTTCTTCTTCCTTGTTCTATTAAAGATTGAGCATACTCAAATTGTTCTTGAGATATAATAGAAGGTATTTTTGTGACAATCCACTCTTCTTCTGGACGCATTTTCACTTCTACTTTTTCCCCTGCTTGCTTTTTTACATAATCTCCTACTGTGTCATAACGGTTTTGAATGTAAGTTCCTGTATAAGACTCGTTTATTAGGATCTGCCTAACAACTTGACGATGCCACACTTTACCGCCCATTTTTGTTGGTGCTCCTATTTCGGTTAAATGTAGAGCGATGCCATTTATACCTTCATATGGGCTATCTGCATCTGTATAATAATCAAAAATCATACGAACAAACTTCGCTTCTTTTTCATTGATAGAATAAGTGTTTTTTTCTTTATCAAAATCATAGCCATATAGATTTGAATCCTTTACAACTAGACCTTTTTTAGCTTTTCTGTATTTTCCAGTCATCGTATTGTGCTTAATCTTAGCCTTATCATATTCCGAAAAAGCCCCTCTTATTTGAAACTGCATTTGTCCTTCTGCATCATCTCTGTATTCTGTACGGACAAACTGAAGCTCAACTTTATGCTTTTCAAAATTTTCTTTAATTAGTAACTGGACAAGTAGTTTTCTTGAAAGGCGGTCAGGATCATAACATATTACCCTTGTAATTAACCCGTTTTCGATATCTTCTTGAAGTTTCATTAATGCAGGGCGATTAATTATCTCTCCGGTATAACCATCATCAACATACTGCAATACTTCTTTTGTTCCAGCTAACTTAATGCAATCTTCAATCTGTCCTTCTACGCTGTAACCTTTTGTTTGTTCCTCCGTGCTCACGCGGCAATATATTGCTATCACGTTTCATCTGCATCTCCTTTCTATACATCTTCAGAATATAATGATAGCATCTTTGAATATTTTCGTCAGTATGAGGACCTTTAATAATTTTAACTTTCATAATGTATCACCTCATTACAATGTATGAAAATAGGGATTGTCCATATTAACACAAAAAAATAAGCCCCTCTCAATCGAGAAGGGCTTCTGTCTTGGTTGACTAACACGGCAGTGATTTTAGTATATGCTTTATTTTGCTTCTCCATACGCACGTCCGTAACCTTTTGTTTGAAGCTCGATTACGAGTTGTTTAGCATGATCGAGTGTTGTATCGACCACAAACATATACGGATCATCTTTCTGAGGTTGTTCGTTAGGTTTATATTGTTTCAGATTAACTCCTTCACATTTAAATCCTCTACCTTCATATTCTCGGACGAGAGCAACAGCTTGCCAAAAAGCTGTATTTGGCACAATGACTTTGTAAGGGACTCCTGAAGTTAATAATGAACCGACTCTATTCTTGAAATCATCAAACAATGCAGGATTTCTTACAAATGGTGCTGGGCAGTTTTTACCTGTGATGTCATGATGACGATAGATGTCACTTGAAGTAAGATTAAACATTCTGCATAGTTCAGCAACTACTTGGATCGATCTAGAAATGGTATTTGGATGAATGGTGCCATCCTTTTCAACGCACATTTCTACACCGATTGAAGTTAAGTTTGCCCCACCTTTTTTATAATAAGATGCAGTTGCAGCGAGTTTAGGAATTCTACAAGGTTTTTCATTAGCATGATAAGCAACTTCGGTCAACGGAATCATTAGTGTAGCACTGTCACTATCGATGAATATATGAGCTGAAGCATACCTACCTCCACCACCGTCAGCTCCGTCAAAAAAGTCTTGTTCTCTTTCATCGCTCGCTCCAGGTGTAGCAGTCCAATGGATAACGATTCCTTTTACTCCTAATAATTTTAGTCCAGGTCTTGAGTAACTATTTTTGATGACAAATTCCTCTTTCCATATAGCCATTTTATCGTCTCCTTATATAAAATAAAAAGCCACCCGTGAGGGCAGCTTATTTTTTAATGATTTTTGATTGGTCAAAAAGTCCGCTGGCTGATAGTCCGATCATAAGACCATACATAACCTTTTCCTGTATGGATCCACCGACATAAAAAACACCTGCCAACAACCCTAATACTAGGGATACAGCAGGTAGATATTTTGTAGGAATAAACTCCATTTTCTTAACAAACTCAGTTAATGCGAGTACCACCGCAATGATAATAGTTATTTCAAACATTATTTATCCCCTCCATCAAATATTCTTGTTTCTATTTTTGTTAATCGTTCTTTTACATCTTCTGATAACGTCTGGATGACAGAGACATACTTATCCTCACGAGCAATATACCTATTCTCACGCTGATTGTTTGTATAAAGCACCCAAACAAGTAATGCTATGAATAAAGCAAAAGGCAAACCATATTGGCTTGCCACCTTTTGAAACATATCCCATAATGTCATGATCTACCTCCAATAAAAAAAGGACTCTAAGAGTCCCCTTCATTTTCGTTGCTTGTTCCTTTAATAAAATGCCTATAAAAAAGAAATCCAAGCGCATATAAAATAACAGCCCATATTGAATACCCATAATATTGTGGAGCATAATCTTTAACTATCCCGGGCGAAAGAAGTAAAAGAACAAATATCCCCACAAACAAAGCAATTTTAAAACCTTTCTCTTCCCAAATTGAAATAAAACTGATAACTCCATAAAATACACTTCTTAATACAACTAGACATAAAACAGATATAAATAACCAAATAAATATTTCCATCCTATGCCCCCTTTCAAATAATGGGTTTATGACTAAAATTATACTCTTTTACATTGTAAAATCATATTAATTTTGAGCTTTTTGCATTTCCGAAATTAAATGGAGCATTTTTATATTTCTTTCTCGGTCTGATAAACTTCTATCTTTGCTTAATTCTTTCATTTTTCTTTCAAATGTCTTTCTTTTTCTTTCCGACATCAACTGATCGTAATATAATTTTCCGTTACCTGTTAATTCTGCATTTTTATATTCAGTCGTTTGTTTTTCGCTTAATGGTCTTCTTTCGTTTTTATAATAGTCTCTTGCCTCACCGGTTGAAGAAGGTCCTAATAATGGTAACTTTAAAGAATTAATTCCACCAGTATTTACAGGATACATTAATTCTTTACCTGGTCCCGAAAATGGTATGGTTTCACCGTCACCTTTATAAACACCTTTATTTTTGAGTGTTTCAAATCCTTTCAATGTTTTCCTTACTTGAGCAGCACCAAAAGGCATAACAGCGTATAAAGGATCTTGTAGTGGTTTTGTTAAAGTTAATCCAGTACCAAAACGGTTAGGATTACGTGATCCGAATAGATCTTTGTATTTTAAATCAGTCATTGGAACTTTTTTATCAGTATTAACCATATTAGTCAGCAAATTTCCTCCTGGTATATTACCGACTATTTCGCCATTTAAAGATGCTAAAGCTCCTAACGATTTTTGACCTATGCTTCCATCTGTCTTTTGATACCCTTCTTGCGATGCTCCTACTGGATCAAAAGAAACTCCACTTCCTCTTATATGTTCCATAACCTTATTTAATCCATATGAAGCAACTAGAAATGTCATAAGACCAGTTGCATCTTTTTCACCAACCATTTCTTTTAAAACTTTCCATTGATTTCCAACTTCTAATGTGAAAGGTGCTACCAACTGAACTGTTTTTGATTTTTGCGCTAACGGAACCTCACCAATACCTCGCCCTGCAACGATTTTTCGTGTCTCATCATCAGCATACTTGATAGGATTTAACGCACCTTTCGCTAATCCTTTGCGATACATCGAATTCCAGATAAACGAAGTACCTGATTTATCAGCAGTCTCTAATAACCATACAGCTAATTTCTTAGGTTGCTCAATTAATTTCTGATCGAAACGTCTATATAGTTGATTTGAAAAACGCTCCTTCAAGAAATTAGATTGATTAATTGGAACTGATTTATTTCCTTTTCCTAGTGCTTGTCCCGAAGCTTGAATGAGTGTATCTGCTAGACCTGTGATTGCATGTTGTTTCGCTTTCCCTATCCCTAAAGGTACACTACCAACTTGTCCTAGTGCTGATGATAAGTTTCCCACAATCATATTACTTTTCACCCAACTATTAATACCAGATGTAACTCTAACACCTTTTCGCCCAATAACTTTTTGTATTAATCGGTCATAAGGATTTGTTTTTCCTGCTAAGTCATTAGCATGGTCTTGTAATGCCTCGATGATTTTATTAGCGTTCCTAGTTTCTTCGGTTGCATCAGCCAATTCCTTTGCTGTATTTCGTAACACAGGAATAACCGGATCGACATTAATGGAGTGAGTAGCAGCTTGTAAGTATTTTAAATAACCACCTACAGCATCACTAACATATTTTCCATTTCCCCTCTTTTGCATAAAACCCTGAAACTTCGCTTTAGGTCTTGTAAAAGGAGATATTCCTTCAAGGTGAGGATCTATATTCGCTGGTGTATCAAACAAGTTTTTAATTCCTTCAAATCCTGTTAACTCATTGAAATGATGATAATAATCAGATCGTTTAGGAACAATCTTTTCTGGATTGTTAGGATATAGAGAAGATCGAACACTATTAACTTGATCGATTAATTTATCATACTGTTCTCTAAAATACTTGTCTGCCGATACAATTCTCTGCCATTTATCAGGATGAACTTTCTTCAGTTGTTGGAGATTAATACGATTAATTTCATCAGGAGAAAGCTTATTAGGATCAATCCCTCGTTTTCTTAGATATCTCTTTACTAATGTTTTTTCTCCAAAGTCTTGGACTAGGGCTGATTCTTTTGAACCTTTTTTGATTCCAAGATTTTTAACGACGTTATTGTACAAATCATCTGTTAACTGTTTTTGGTGGTTAATATTTGATTGTTTCGCTTTATCTAAAGATGTGACAATCCTATTTCTTTGTTCTTGCGGTAGTCTGTCCGCTAATCTGTAAAGGTCAGTGGTACCAACTTGGAAAGAGTTTAAATCTTTTACATTTTGCAAAGATTTAATATTTCCATCATTCTTTGTTGGAGTTTGACTTTGTTCAATATTTTCACTCACTCTTTTTAACGGACCGCCATTGTCATTCATGGGTGTAATAGATTCAAAACCTCTGCTTCCATTCCCTTTATTACCAGCTCTGATTGTTTCAAAACCATTCGGAGTTATTGATCTTTTAAACTGTAATGGCTTTAACTCTGGCGCTGCCTTTTTTGGTAAAGTTACATCTATTTGTTTAGGTTGCGAATTAAAACCTTTCGGATAAGCAAGATCAACAACCTGATCAAGTTTTACAGGCTCATCATACTTTGCAAATTGACTCCATAGATCATCAAGAGATTCCTGTGTTAAACGATTTTTATCATAGTTTGAATTCACATGTTTAGTGAAATCCTCGTAACGATTTTGCCAATATTGCTGCCCTCTATTTAACGGATCGATAGAACGTTCAACTGGTGATAAATTCGGTCGTGCTTTAGGTGTATTCTTAGTGTTATATCCAAAATTAAGACCAGCGTTTCGAATACGGTTAGATACAGGTTCGTTAAGTCTTAACTGTGGCGCTGGCAATCTTAATTGCTCTCTGACTGGTTCCGATGCTTTAGGAATGTTTTTCAATCCCTTTAACTTAGAAAGCTTTCCTAATGCTTCTGCACCTTTTCCTACAGCACCAGCACCAATAAGATTCAATGGATCCAAAGCCACTTCAGAACTAGCTCCAGCCGTTGTTTTACCTATTTTTGATTTTGTTTTATTACTTACGAATGGAGAAATAAATTCACCTAGTGGTAGTTTGTCGATCACTTTTTTACCAAGTACCCTTGCCGCAATCTGGTCTTTCTTATCCTTATCAGGATTAAATCCTAAAGCTTTATTAAGCTCCGTACCAGATGTATTTTTCTTACCTAAGAATCCATCTTTCGCACCTTTTAAGAAGCTATTTCCTTGAGCTTTTTCTTTTATACCTGTACGAACGGCATCACCTGGTCTATCTATTATCTCAAGAGCCTTCAACAGCCCGTCACGTTTACCATCACCATTTGTGTCCTTGCTTTTGAGGAAATCAGAAAGCTTTCCTAATGCGTTACCCGATTTCTTTTTATTCTGATTTGCTGACTCTTCTTCCATCTGAGCACGATTATAAGGAGTCATTTGGGTGTAATCTATGCCTTTTTTTCTTCCTGCAGCAATCGCTTTATCCTCTTTTTTTTGATTCTTAGGAGTAGGAAGATGACCGCCACGCCCTTGTGCTTCGGCTTTTTGCTGTTTATCTGCAATCTTACCTTGTGCTTTGTTTTCTCTTTCCCATGATTCCTTGCTCATTCCGTAGGTTGCTTCTTCCTCAGCTTGTTTTTGTCTTTCTCTTAACCTTTTGAGAAAATCTTGTCTTGCTAATTCAGTTTGGAATTTTAAACGTCCTGATTCGCTTGCACGAGAAAGGCCCGCGTTATACGAGCCATTTCCGTACATGGAATCGAATATTCTTTTATATTTATTTTCATCGAAATTGTATGCCATTTATTCACCTACTTAGTACCAATGTGGATTTCGCGAATCCCACTTACGTAATGCTTCTTCTGGCGTGCCATAACGGTCCTTTACGTATTGAGCCATCATGACTAATTGGTTAACAGGATCGCTATAACTCATTTTCATTTTCTTTTCATAATTGGAACGTGTAGAAGTTAAAAACTGCCCATAACCATGAGCAGATGAAGTCGGATTTTTAGCTTTCGAATTCCAGCCTGATTCCCTACCAACAAGCTCCGTAAGAGCTGGCGCCCAAGAAGCTGGAACACCCCTCTTAATCGCTTGTGACAAATCTGATTGGTAAGTCTTGAAGGAACCACTCTTACTAGATTGTTGTTGAGTTTTGTAATTATTTGAGTAACCGCCCCCTTTCTGACTACCCTGAAAATTTCGGTAAAAGTCCAATTCGGCTTGAGATTGTGCATTTTTAGAGGCTAAGTCTGTGTTAAACGCATAATTTTGCCAAGCTCTATCTTCTCCATAACGCTGCCTATCCCATTCTAGTTGAGCTCTTTCTTGAGCACTCATATTATTAAAGGTATATTGCCTCCAAGCTTGCTCAGAAGCAGCCTGTTGTCTCTGAAAGGCTTGTTCTTCGTTATAACGTTGATCACTTATATAATCCCTAGATTGCTGGTACATCTGCTGATTTGCTTGGTTTTGAGCTTGTAGCATAGCGTTCGCTCGTTGTTCCTCTATTGAGTTACGAATCGCCTGTTCTTGAGATGGATCGTTTGCATTTGCTATCTGACGGTCTATATCAGAGTAAGCTCTTTGCTCATTATTATTGATATCATTCAATGAGTTTTGACGAGCAGCATTTAAATTAGCTGAAGCTGTGACGTTTTCTCCACTCGATGAAATACCATTTGCAGCCATTAACTCACGCAACCTCTGGACACTTTGTTGACTGACAACATCAGCTTGGTTCCTTTGTTGCTGGAACTGCGGTCTTAATTCTGTTTTTTGCCTATTTAAATCAGTTGTCGCTTTTTGTTGTTGTGCTCTTAACTGATCTAATCTATTTTTTGTCTGTGCGTCATAGAGAGAATTAATTTGTGATTGCGATTGTTCGTAAGGGCTTGTGGTATACGCTCGATAAGTACCGTTTTTCCTTTGACCGTTTTCGTTATACCATCCATTCTGCCGAGTAAAATATTTACCTGTACCCATTTCTCCGTACAGGTTATCTCCTAATCTAACATCAGCCATAGTCCCACCTCCTTAATACGATACAGAATCTAAGAAATATTGATAGCGTCCAGATAATGGAGTAACCGAAATATACGCCTTAACTTGTCCAACAGGATAATTCGCATTTGTTATTCTCAGATGACCCGTTGAATAACTAAAAGTAGGGTCACCATATCCTGCGGTATTATCACTATCGTATGGGTTTGTCGTTAACGGAACAACAGTTCCAGTATTTTGGTCAAATACATTTCCATAAACAAGTAAAGCACGGGCGAACCGATAATTAGGTCCTACAATCAAAACGTTTACAATAACACTTTCGTTATTCTGAACACGAACTGTATTCGTATCTCCTTGATTCAAATTGAAAATAGCTTGATATGGTTTTCTCTGTAAGCTAACAGAACCATCACTATTGATTTGTGCTCGATCACATAAAATTAACCTACCAAGTGATGCTTTGTTATCTAAATGGGTAGTGCCACCAACTAGATATACTGGATTTGTTGCAGGGTCGGCAAGTTGACATACATAGCCCGTACCAAAGCATTCTGTATTAATGTGACCATGGAATGTTACAGGTAAAGAGGATAAATTCTTAATAATTGGCGTACCACATCGAATCCAAATAGTGCTATTCTTAGGAGCGTTATACACTTCGCAACCTGGTCCTATTAAAATTTTAGGATCAACAGCCGTTTCAGATTGGTTAATTGTACAATCATTCAACCCAGATCCATGAAAGCTTTCTGTTCCGTTCGTCTTTCGATATTCAACAGCTATTTTACAAGTTTCAAGGAAATCGCAACTGTCACCAACACATTTTTCTGTGAATCCATCTTCGTTATGAAATAAAATACCTACTTTATTTGTACCGAATTGACATTTATAAGCGTCCACGCCAACAGTATCAGCAAATTCAATTGCTATACTATCTGCGTTACCTTCGAATCCAACAAGCATGACTCCGCCGCCAGCCATTTGCCCCGATCCACCTTTAAACTTAATTGCTGCTTTACCAGCTGGCATGTTAGGATAACGAATAACTGTTTGTTTATACCCTCTACCTATGATCAGAGGTTGTTTAAATGATTCTTGTGTAGCTCCAGTATCTATGATTTCGATATCATCAGTTAAAATAATCGGAATTGATCCTTTGCTAATAGATTTAGCAATAATTCTTTGCAATCGTCCTGTATCATCCACTTCCAAAGGTAACCTAATTTCTTCATCGATGGATACAGCTTGTTTCTCTAACCTATCAATCCTAGCTGCGTTCCCTTCATTTGATTGCGAAGGTGTTAAGCCTTGCCACGTGCCTAGGTGATCGCCTGTTTTGTTAGTCTTTACGTCATATAAGCTCTGTAATATCGCTTGTATGTTTGTTCCTGTTAAACCTGTTATAGGAGTAGACCCAATATTTTGTGCAGCTGATTGAGCTTCTAAATCATCCATAAGCTTATTTAAAAACTCTCTAACCTCATTGGGAGCAGCGTCAAAGTAATCTTTTAATTGTGATGCAGTAATCGAAGGCTTGTCTGCCAAATCGGTTATTTTTCTAGTAAATTGTTCTAATCTATCAAAAGGCATATATCTTCACCTCACTTGATTAGGGATTGATAACGGTATTTAACACCTAATGACAATATCCCTAAACTTTCATCTAATTTATCGTTCTTAAGAATAGCTTGGAAAACGCTTATCTTTTTGGCTTTGACTTTCACCATGTTCTCTTGTGGAAATGTATTCGTTAAAAATGTAAAATCCGAAAAATCAATTTGAGTGAAATCAAATAGATCCATTCTCGTAGTTTTGATTATTTCGCTAGTCTTTTTATCTGTTACATAGTAAACATCTACACTCGTTTTGGAAGAAGGTTTTAAGCTATAAAACACCTTTTCAACCAATTTCCTATATTCATCAGCACCAAAAGTGATATATTTCGATTTCCAGTATGCGTTGATTGCTTGTCCATCGTCATTGTAAGCAAATCCATCATCTTCACGTTTAAACCTATATAAAAGCCCCTCATTCGCGCTACCAAATAGTAAATCTTGGTTAAGCTCAATAAAATGAGAGGCGTTAATATTGTCATATAAGTACCATTCTTTTGTTGAATAATCGTAGATATAAGCATTTCCATTAACGATGAGCCAATATTTACGATCAAAGTCATAAGCAACGGCATCTTTTAAGTTTGTTTCTCGTAACAACTTAGCATCCACAGGAGCCGAGATATGTTGTACATTTCGTTCGTCTCTTACATTTGAACCTGTCAGCATGTAAACACCATTCTTAGAAAGAGCCACAGGGTTGTTCTCGATGATCTGAATACTTTTAGTAGAAATGGTACCGACCTGATCATTCAAAGGCTTAGAAGGGAAACTAGCTACTCCTTGATCATTTAAATCAAAGGTTACTTGATGATAGCCATTTTCTCGATGGACAACTAAATAATCATATTGTTTCGAGAATCCCTTTACTCGATCATTAAATTTATAAAATCCATTTTCAGGCGCATAGGTAGGATCTTGTAATCCTAATCTCCATACATAATCAGGCATATCAGGGTTGCCACTTAAGAATACCCTTGTGTCGTTCGATCCTCCAAAGATTGTATGAAAACGGCATTTCTTTATTCGATCAGCTAATCCAGCGATTGTTTTGGAAGCTGTGATAATTACGTTGTTTGTTCCTGTTGCTGGAACTGAATTGAATGTGATCTTTCCATTTGCTCGATCTACTGTAAAGTCGGTAAACTCATTCTTCTGCACGCCGTTTACCATTGCTGTGATCGGACTGGTATCCAACCCAGTTAAAGACATCTGATATACTGTTGCAGAACCGTCAGAACTAAAACTATCTTTAAACTTTGATCCCAACAAATTAAAGTCCTCATAAGCCGTACCACCTCCAGCAGGAGGTTTTGAGATAAATAGAGTAGGAACGTATGGAGTAACCTCTGCTATAGTGTTACCGTCATAAACAAGGTACTTTGAACCATCTATGAAGTAACATTTATCATTAAAGGAAAACATACATAAATCAGTATCGTTTACGTCTGTTAATTCAATCGGATCAACCAATTCTGTATAAAGTATTTCTTCTATAGTAGGCATATGTCACCTCTTTTCTGCATAAAAAAAGAGGGCTCGTGTGAGTCCTCGTTAAAAATTATGAAGCTGCGTAGTTTGGTCAATTATTGTTTTCTTTCTATAAAACATTGGATTTCAAAGTACCAAAAACCCAAATTGCAAAAATGACGTCCTCTATCAGAATAACGATACATTGGTTTAGCTATTCTAAACCCTAAATATTTTTTGGGAAGATGACTATAAAGATCAAACGATAAAATCATAGCAACCTCCTTATTGTCTAAATATTATTTTAATTCTTTGTCAGCATAATATAAGTATGCATAGTCCTTTAATTCAGTTGGAATACCTTTAGGTTTTAATGACATTTCTGAATTAATTTTAATAAAAGATGAAGCAAATCCCATAGTAGCACCTAAACCAGCCGTAATTGGAACATTTAGAATTGTACCTGCTCCCGCTGCACCAATTGCACCAAAAAAGGTGTTTCTTATTGCCTCTCCTAAGTCAAATCTAATTTTTACACTTCCTCTAAACCTTTTTATCTTCGATTCGTTCATCACTTTATCAATAGAAATAATTTTTCGGTAAATATTTTCAATATATGTTAACATTGCTCTTTCAGAATCACCAGACTTAAGTAACTCCTGATAAAAATTATCCATTAGAAATCTGAACTCTAATAATTCATCGTTCCTTTTTTCTTTAAAATGCATAATATCTTCAAAAGAAACATCTGATGAAGGAACTGGCAACCCATTATAAAGATTAAATTCAATTCCCCTATCTAAAACTGTTTCACTTCTCGGTAAAACTAAGTCTATATTTTCTTGTCCTAGAGACCAACACCCTTTTTCAACTTCGTTATTCATTCTCAAGGCCATCAATTGCCCTTTCAAGTAAAGTTCGGTCATTTCTCCACTCAATTGAATTTGCACTCTCGTTTGCTTTAAAACACCTACATTTTTTAGATATTCTATATCAGGAGAATCCCCAAATCCAATTATGTTATTTTGAGGAAAATCGATTTTATCCCAATACAATAGATATTGTCTTAGTTTTATTGGATCAATACCATTTATCGTCATGCTATTTTTTCCAGTAATTTTAATTGGTGAAATCACTATACCTCTCATAAAACAAATACCTCCTTTTTTCTTCCTTTATTCGACAGAAAAGGAGGTATTTCCTTTGTTTTAGATATGTCGCCATATAATTCCATTTTCAAACCAAAAATATAAAGAGCCCGATATGAGCTCTTTCAAAAAATATGATGTTTCGCAGTATGGTCCGACTATTTAAAAACAACTTGCTTTTCTTTATGGTAAACGCGAATTGATTCTTTTGCTAATTCAAAAT